>NZ_JACOPB010000011.1:0-204983 GCF_014288005.1 Hungatella hominis | reverse complement strand
TACATTGTTGTACGGGTTAAGGGATTTATCCCCTTTCCTTGTTCTGATAATGACAATTCTTTGTCTGATTGCACATATTTTTTCCATTCCTCTAAAGTTATCACTTTCCCTATCCGTTCGACATATATGTCCATACAATCTCCTCCTTTTTGTATTCTACCACAATTCCGAGAGCGTGGAAATAGTGAGTTTTCCGGGCTGATTTCCGACTTTATGGATATACGGGGCTGGCGGTCATTTAGGTGTAGACTTATCTTAGTTCATCGGTGAACAGCACCTTGAAAATCAAATGACCGTCCGAAAAGGAATATCCTGGCATGGGAAGCACCGCAACGAGCCACTTCGGGACAAAATCGAGGTGTTGACAAAGCCCCAAGAAATTCGATCTAAGGGTGAAATGGGGGGATAAGAAAGTTGGAAAATGCCTTTGGCGTGTATAACTCAATGCCCAGATCCTCCAGCGTCTGGCAAATCAAACTGGCGCCATACGCGCTGTCCCCGCCGGTTTTCTTGATGTTCAGTCCCAAGTGATTGCGCATATACTCGATGTGCTTCACCAAGCCATTTTCAATGCATTGCTCCAAAATCCGCTCAAACAACCGACGGAATAGGGCTTCTCCCCGAAATCGCCGTCTTCTGTTTTGAGAGATGGTGGAATGATCCGGGACACGCTCATCCATATCCAGCCCCAAAAACCAGCGGTAGGCCATATTCACCTGGATTTCCTGCTCGATTCGGCGTTCCGAGGGGATGCCATAGAGAAATCCAATAAGCAAATATTTCACCAGAACCACAGGATCCACACTCGGCCGTCCATTGTTTGGGCAGTAGCCGTTCTTGGTTTCCTCATAAATAAATGTAAAGTCAACCAGCTGGTCCAGCCTGCGTAAGAAGTGTTTTTCCGGTACCAGATTTTCAATTGTTACCATGTGAAACTTGATTTACTTGTTTTCCATTCTCGTTATCATACGCTAAACCACCAGCCTTTCTTATCCCTATTTTATCACACTCGGACAGTTTTCTATAGGCTTTGTCAACACCTCGAACTTGGCCCGAAGCTACAATTTTAACTATGATATAGTATTCTGTTCTTTGGATAAGGCCGGGGGGATGGGGGCAGAGCCACCATAGGAACCAATCGGCAGAAAGAAACCAGCGGAACCGGTTTTGCCGTATAATGGACGGGACGACAAACAGGAAACAGTTTTTATCCTGTTCCCCGTTGTCGGCGCGGCCAATGTATGGCAAAAATCCAGGCAGTCAAGGGTTTAAGGGTGGAGATTTTCGGAGCATAGCGTAGAAAATACTACCCGGCCCTTGACTGCCTGGATAGGTGAAGCGGAGGCAGTGTGTCAAACTTCCGGCCCGTCCTCGCCTTTCAGAATTTCCAGCATGAGCGAAGCACCCAGCTTAAAACCACATAAGAAATTTTCATAGCCATACATGGAAGAGGTTTCTACATACATTTCTCCCAATGCCTCTCTGAAATTTTAGCCATGAGTAAAACTCCACATATACTGTATTTATGCGGGGGTTAAAAATGAGTGGGACGGAGTTACCCATGACTACACCAAGTTTTGTATAAAGAGGTACTGCTTCCAAAGCACGCATCGGCAGAGTTTGAGGACAGAAAATTGTTTGGCCATTCATTAGCACCTGATTTTAGATATTTTACTTGTCTACTTGACAAGGGACATACCATGGCAAGGTGCTATTTTTAAGTTTAGGTTTCATTTATCTGGAAATCTATACCACCTCTTCCATAAACCAACTATTTCTTCCAATTTATAGAAAGAGTAAAATAAAGCCAATCGTGAATGACTAACAAAGCCTGATATACCGATTGCTCCATCATTATCACAGCTTAAGCAACATGATGGATAAGTCCTTACTGGCTGTAGGGGATATTAACCATAAATATATTGTTAGGTAATTGTGAAACGTGGTGAACCATCCATTCCGCCAGAGCAGCACGAATGGCACGCATAAACTTTATGCAATGGCAGAATTTTGCGTACAACAATGAGACGGCTGGAAATACCCGTCAATCAGCGAATATAAAATTGGTACACTCAGGCAATCAGCGGTCTCAGACTACGAAGGTACTCATGTTTACGAATTTTGTCTGCTACTATTACCGTTACAAGCTGTGCAATACCTGAAAGCAGCAAGTCTGCATGAAGCGTTTTCACATTTTGTATTTTACGTCCCGCAACACAAAACTGTCTTAGAAATAGTTGATAGATTTTTAACATACACCCTGATCTTGTAAGTGCTGTCTCAATCTGCGGTATCTCTGACGGTTCCGGGATAGGCGCGGAGGTTCTTCTCGGGATACACATAGATTATGCGGCCGTAGGAAGAAGAGGTGTAGGGATTACCACAGTGGCAGCCCCGGCGTTTGGTTTTGGTTTCTTTGTTGTATTCCCATTTCATTTTGGGACATACGTACTTTATCGTAGGCAATCCACAGCGCAAATGCGTTTTGCCGCCTTCCCTGCGCATCAGCGGGGAAGAGTTGTTTGGACAGAAAGGGATCCCTTCTTCATTTACGGAGTAATCAATCCCTTCGATTTTGAGCTTGTTTTTCAAGGGAATATATGCCTGATTAAAAGGCGCTACCTGCAAAAGGTATTTATAGATTTCAATGGAATCAAAAGCGGCATCGCCCAGAAAGGCTTTTGGGTGAATGATGGGATGCTTTTCAAAGAAATCTTTCAGGACAGGAATTAAAGCTTTTGAACCTGCAAGGCTTTTATCCTCATCCGGATAATCCAACTTTTTCGCTATCACGATATCCGGGTGTGCGGTGAGCAAGTCTTTACTGTAAAAGCTGATATCACGTACAATGCCAAGCCCGTTGGTTACGATACCAAACTTATAGGCATAATAGAAATGTCCATTGATGTACATCTATTGAATCGCAGGATTCGCAGCAGCATGGGAAGGCACAGAACTGTAGGCGGCTTTATAAGGGTCATAAGAATTATCCAGACCTTTTGCTTTTTTTAAAGCTTTGAGCTGTTTGGTGAGCGGACTTGGGATTATTTTCCTTGACCCGGGCTTCGATTCCGGAGGTTCAAAGAGGAGCATAGAAGCTTTGGAGGTATCTATGTTTTGGCGGATTGGTTCGGTCCGATCAACGAGATGATCGGCATCAATTGTAAGTCCAATAAAAAATCCTGCTTGAAGCGGTTGAATTTAGAAGCATCAGGGACTACATCAAAGCCACAGGACTCACGGAGTTCCTGAGAGTATTTAAGAAATATAATCAAAAGAGAAACGGTGGGAAATGAAAAGATGCGCTGTAATAACAGAGCCCAGAGCATGAGATAGAGCTAATGCTTGCGTGGTCTGCCGGTGGAAGCGTGGAAATGAGAAATAAAGGACACCGGGACAATTTCATCAGGGTTAATGGTCTGTGAGAGAAGCTCAAGAAACCCATATTTATCGTTGTCGAATTTATTTTGGCAATCGTTAAAAATATCTGCCAAAGAAAGCTGTTTGTATGGTATCATTAATGTAGCAACTCCTTTCAGGTGGATGGTTGATTGTTTCTGGACAATTCAATTTTACCATAAACCAGTGAGGAGTTGTTTTATTATTGCAAAGAAAAAACACCGCAATTATGCGGGTTTTGACGTTTCGCAAACGCCTAATAAATATATTGTAGTAGAAAGGAGTCATGACTATGCGGCACATTAATATAGTAGACTTACAACGATACCGACAAGAACTGACCGAGGCCGAAAAGAGCCTTGCCACTATCGAAAAATATATCCGGGACATCAAAACTTTCATGCACTGGCTGGGAGATGACAAAGATATCACCAAGGACCGGGTGATTCAATATAAAGAATACTTAAAGACGAAATACAAAGTCTCCAGTATCAACAGCATGCTGGTTGCGATTAATCGCTTCTTCCAATACTTGGGCTGGAACGAATGCTGCGTGAAAGGCCTAAAATCCCAGCAGCAGATGTTCACGTCCGAATCTCGCGAGCTAAAGCAGCATGAATATGAAAAACTGATTGAAACTGCCCGGCGGAAAAAGAAAGAGCAGCTGGCCCTAATCATAGAAACCATCACCGGAACTGGCATAAGGATCAGTGAACTGGTGTATATCACCGCGGAGGCCGTCACTCAGGGAAGAGCAGAAGTCTCCTGTAAGGGAAAATGGCGCCAGATCTATCTGACCAAGGAACTGCGGAAACGCCTGATGAAATACTGCAGACAGAAAGAAATCAAAGCTGGGCCGGTATTTTGTTCCAGGCATAAAAATCCGTTAGACCGCAGCAATATCTGGAGCATGATGAAGAAGCTCAGCAAAGAAGCCGGAGTAGATCCGGGCAAGGTGTTTCCGCACAATCTGCGCCACCTGTTTGCGCGCACTTATTATAAGAAGCATAAGGATATCTTTTACCTGGCAGATATCCTGGGACACGCCAGTGTGAATACCACCAGAATCTACACCAGAACAGCCGGCGCGAACCATATCCGGATGCTGGAAGGATTGAAACTGGTAATCTAAACTGCAAAGAAGGAAAATGCAAACCTGGAAACAGCAACACAGAGACAGATATACTGATACAGAGAAACACAAGAAAAGCAGAATCTAAAAAAACCACATAATATTGATTATGTTACATAAGCCTTCTTATTTTGTGATTATATCATTGCATTCGATAAATTACAACTATAACTGGCAAAAAATGGCGAGAAACGCCACCTAGGCCGGTAAATAACAAGACTTACCGGCCTTTTTTCTGTTACTTTTGAGATGGTTTAGAGGTAGCATCTATTACAACGTTATTGTTTAATACTCCATATAAGGAAATTATATAACTATAAAACACGACAGAAATCACAAAGTTATAACATAATCAATATTATGTTGTTTAGATTGAGAGGGGGCTAAGTGTTTGAGCAATTGCAACATGGGGGGCATTTTCAAAATTTATCAATATTGGTATAAAGACCTCTTATTCGAGGTTAAATTCCTTATCGTCAGTCAGTATCATCCAGATGACTCCGGCAAGCTGCCATCATGGTATCACAATAGGCCTTGAAAGCAGTGTTGTTTTTTACAATATTATGAAGTTGCATTCATAAGTGCATAATGCAGTACTTTGGATCTGCGTTTAGACATGTAGGTGCGTGTAGTCTGATGGTACACAGGCGGAGCTAAGCCAACAAATACAAGCAGCTTACCAGAGTGTCAGGCCACTCAATCTGGACAATGGAGTGAGTTATCAGAATAGATAGAGTACTATCGTTAACACCGAAAGACTTCTGTGCGAGAACTTCTAATTCTTTCGTCTGCTTTTTGGTAAAGTACCTATGAGAGTTCACCTTGAGTAGATGAGTCATGTGCATGGAAGAAATTCCTTTCAGTGTAAGCGCTTCTTTTAGGAGTACATAGACAGATTTCTGATGCAGAGTGGACTTGAAAAAGTACCGCAGTTTAGGGAAAAATTTGGTCAAGGTAAGAAGGCAGTTGTATTTTTAAACAGGTACGCTGCTTCACGGTTTTCTGGCAAAATACCCAAGATGTTTGAGAACAAACGGTTCAAGGTTATAAAACGTGACAAACCTGAAGGAATTCTGCATTATGAAAGTTTTAATAATAATGTATGTGTCGACTTGCCGGTCTTAGTCTTGTAGATGTTGTTTTTACATTGCAAATGTCTTAATAGAATTAGACACACACATGGTAGTAATTGGCAACAAGGTATCGAACAAATTGTCGCCATAGTGTAACAAATGCCTAAATATCTAAATATAAAAGGAGACAAAAGATATGTTTGAAAGAATGAAGTTGAAGCCATATTTGATTACTGTGTTTTCTGTGATTATTGTTTTAGCTGCAGTTATTACATTGGTGGGTACTGTTGGACTCCTAAAAACAAAGGATAGTATGCAAGTATTCATGGATAAAACATTAGATACAGAATTGGCTGTTAAAACCTGCAGAATAGAATCCAATATTGCAGCACGCGATTTGCGCGAAATGGTTATTACTGATAACCCAAAGGATTATGAAGGATTAAAAGAACGTATTGAGGAAAGTATTGAGACAATACACGAGCAGATTTCTATATTAAAGGAAGCACATGGGGAAACAGACGGTTTGGCAAAAAAATACGAAGATGCTTTCCAGAATTGGTTTAATGTTGCGGTGAAGGTTATTGATGAAGTGGAAAAAAGGGATAAAGAGGCTGCCAAAGATGTTATTCTAAATGAATGCTCACCGGCTTTAAGCGGTTTGGCTGAAATAGCTAAGGAGATTGAGGTGCGAATAGGTAAGGAACGGGCAGCATCAGAAAATTATGTACAAAAACTAATCATGAGCTTTATTGCGAGTTGTGTCGTTTTACTTATTTTACTGCTCTTTATTGGCTTATATTGTCAAATGAAGGTGACTAAAAATATAACTGGAGTAACTAATAAAGTTAAGGAAGCTGTGCTTGGACTGTCTAAAGGTGACTTGAAGGCCAGAATTGAATATGAAGCAAGGAACGAGTTTGGTGAATTAGCTGAACGCATGAACTTTTCTTTTCAAGAACTAGCAAAATATGTTGATGCCATAGACTATGGCATGAGCGAGTTCTCCAAGGGGAATTTTACTTGTGAATGCCCGATGGATTTTCTTGGAGATTTTGCCAATATCCAAAAATCAATCGGACATTTTCAGGCTAAAATGAATAACACATTATTGGAATTGAATACCGCTTCTGCTCAAGTGAGTGTAGGGGCTAGCCAGGTGGCTGATGGCGCTCAGGCCCTGGCTCAAGGTGCAACAGAGCAGGCAAGCAGTGTTGAGGAACTATCTGCAACAATTGCAGATATATCTCATCAGATTTCTCAGACCGCTGAATATTCAGAAAAAGCCAATGTGTTAGGAAAACAGGCGGGAACGGTTGTTCAAAAAAGCCAAGTGGAAATGAAGCAGATGATGACAGCAATCAAAGATATCGCTTCAGCTTCTGAAAGTATACAAAAAATCATTAAGGCAATTGATGATATTGCTTTTCAAACAAATATTCTTGCATTAAATGCAGCGGTAGAAGCTGCTCGCGCGGGAAATGCTGGCAAGGGGTTTGCGGTAGTGGCAGACGAAGTGCGGAATCTCGCGCAAAAATCTGCGGAAGCTGCTAAAGATACCACGGAACTAATTGAAAACTCCTTGCAGTATGTATCATATGGAGAGCAGTTGGCATCGAGTACAAATGCAGCTTTTGAAGAAGTGGCAAAGCATGCAGAGGATATTTTGGGAATGGTTTCCAAAATTGCGCAGGCATCAAGTGAACAGTCATTATCCATTTCTCAAATTTCTCAAGGCGTGGATCAGATATCTTCAGTGGTGCAGATGAATTCTGCAACATCGGAGGAAAGTGCTGCGGCTAGTGAAGAACTTAGCGGGCAGGCCAGTGTGATGAAATCGTTGATTGAGCAGTTTAAATTATCCCGTGTCACAAAACCTATTTCTGGTTCTGATATATGAATGGGAAATTAATAGTAAAATCATTTTGTATTATATGCTCGAGAAATATATCATGAAATAATGATTTTGTTGTGATACCACTATATCTGGAAAAAAATTAGATGTCAAAAATCAGGGTATTCTGGCGGCATTTGGCCTAGGAATCCCTGATTGTCAGTAATAAAAGGAGAAAAAAATGTTCAGATTGTTTGATGCAGAAGATGAAAATAAATTCACGTGGGAATCCATAGGTGATGTTATTGATGGCAGAAAAAATCTAGGAGAAGAAATGCCCGTATATGTATACCGACTATTTCAATTTACGATTAAAGATGAACTGGTCAAACGCTTTGGGAAAGAGGTTACCATTGACATTTTCAGAAATGCAGGTGAACTGGCGGGAAGAGAATTTGCAAACCATCTTCTTAACTTAGAGTTGTCGTTTAATGAATTTATTGCCCACTTGCAAGGGGTTCTGGAAGAAAGTAAAATTGGCATTTTGCGTATTGAGAAATTTGATATGGATACTGGTGAAGCCGTTCTGACTGTTGGAGAGGATTTGGATTGCTCCGGTTTGCCTATTACAGGGGAGACGGTTTGCAATTATGATGAGGGCTTTTTGGCAGGGATTTTAAAGGTTTATACAAAAAAGGAATATGTGGTTACTGAAGTGGATTGCTGGGCTACGGGGTCTCGCGTGTGCCGCTTTGAAGCGAGTGTAAAGAATCTAGGTGAATTAAGCATTGAATAAAGAAGATATTAATTTGCTTGTGGAACAAGTCAGGCAAATCATATTGAATAAACCGATAAAGGAAGAGTTAAAGAGTGAATCTGAAGAATTGGCTGAATTACAGGAAGCCGTACTTTATCTATCGGGTTTGTTATCTGAATCAAATGAATTTTTAAGACATTTGCAGGCAGGAGAACTTGATGTGAAACCGCCTGGTCGACATAATTTTATGGCTGCTAATCTAAAGGAACTTCATTCTGCGCTCAAACATTTAACGTGGCAGGCGAATCAAATTGCTAATGGCGATTACAGCCAAAAGGTCGATTTTTTAGGAGATTTTTCGGCATCATTTAACTCTATGATACATCAGCTTGCGGAGCGGGAGGCAAAATTAAAGCATCAGTCCGTTGAACTTTCGGATATGGTTGAGTTAATAAAATCTATAATGGATGGACTGAAAGATTGGATTGTTGTGATTGATAGTGAAAGCAAGGAGGTTATTTATACCAACCAATCCGCAAATCAGTTGTTTTATGATATGGAGATAGAAAAATATACTTGTGGAAACAAATGTGAACTGATTGAGCAATTAAGGAAACAAAGTCAAGACTGTAAGGTTTCAATTTTTGAATATACTTGTCCCAGGAGCATGAAAATACTGCGTGTAAAGTCTTTTGGCATTAAATGGAATAACAAAGCGGCTTGTGTACATTATATCCAAGATGTAACTGATGAGTGTAAATATCATGAGCAAGTGGAAGAAATGGCATATACGGATGAGCTTACAGGGCTATATAACAGAAGATATTGCATGAAGCAACTAGAACGACAATTGTCGCAAAAGAATGAATTTTCGTTTTGTATGATAGATTTAGATGGACTTAAATATGCCAATGATAACTATGGGCATGCTTCTGGAGATCGGTATCTTAAAACGGTAGCTAATGAGATGCTGAAAATATCGCGTACAACGGATATTGTTTGCAGAATTGGCGGTGACGAGTTTGCGATACTATTTCTTAATTGTGCATCGGATATAGCCCTAAAAAAAATGAAGCAGGCAAACCTAAGTATAGAAAGCCTATCCGAAGGATTTTCGATGTCAATTAGTTATGGAGTCCTCCACATTGAAGCGGGGATGAATATTTCGCCGGAAACTATTTTGATGTGGGCTGATAAAAAGATGTATGCTTTGAAAAACACCAAAAAGCATTCAAAGAGCCATGGCCGATGATATGGTTTGCGTGCCAGCAGTGGAGTGGGGATAGTTCCGTTAACATTCTGTCTGTCGCAATGAATAGTAGTGTAAATAGGTTGAAGAGATGGGGGACAATAAATTGGACTTTTTTGGGAATTCTATATCGTTGTCTGGCCGCGTGCTGGATTATCTTTGGCAGAAAAATGGAATGATTGCTGCTAATATAGCTAATAACGACACTCCGGGTTATAAAAGCCGCTATATGACATTTGAGGATGTCTTAAAAAGAAATCTCGAGCAGGTGAGAGGCGGTAGGTCTTCAGACATAAGGAAGGCAATAGAAAATACGAGAGGGGTCATACATACTACAGAGCAGGAAAGTGTCAGGCTTGATGGCAATAACGTCCAGATTGAAGCTGAGTATCTAGAGCAGGCCCGCGTCCAGCTTCAGTACGAATATCAGCTGAAGCTGCTGAATAGTGAATTGTCCCAGCTTAGGATGGCAATTAAAGGATAACCGGGAAGGATTGAACAGGAATGGAAGGATTAAATAATGGATTTATTCAATGGATGAGGCCGCTGAATCGACTTGAGGATTTTGAACTAGATAAACGGGAACCGAATCAATCGAAGGAAGCGAGATTCATTGATATTTTTCGAAATGCATGGAATAATGCCGGGGAGGCAAGAAGCGATTATGCGGGGGAACAGTACGCCTTATCTGTGGGGGAAACGGATGACCCGCATAACCTTATGATTGCCGCTAATAAGGCAGAACTATCGGTGGAACTATTGGTTCAGCTGCGAAATAAAGCGCTGGAATCGTATGACCAGCTTATAAAGATAGGGTTTTAACATGCTGCCCGTAGAAAGGTCAGAGGATTTGGACAGATGAAGCAACTGGACAGAATGAAAGATTTCTTTAAAAATCTATCAGGAAGAACAAAAAAAATTATTGCTATAACGGTGTCGGGGCTGCTGATTCTTTCGGCGGCCCTGGCAATGGCGCTTAATAATACTGATTATGCGGTACTGTTTTCTGGCGTGAATGAAGAGGAGGCCAAGGAAGTTATGGCTAAACTTCAGGATATGGAAGTGCCTTATCATTATAATCAACAGGGGAGTGTTCTTGTTCCGAAGGATTCGGTGGATAAGACAAGAGGAATGCTGGCAGTTGATGGCTATCCCAAAAGTGGTTTTTCCTATGACGTGTTTACAGAGCATGCGGGCATGATGTCTACAGAATCGGAGAAGGAGACCTACAAGCTTTATCAGCTTCAGGAACGGATTGGCTCTACCATCCGTACGCTTGACGGTGTAAAAAGTGCTGTTGTTACCATAAGTCAGGCCAAGGATAGTAAGTACATATTGAACACGGACAATACAAAGAGAGCATCGGCCTATGTTGTAGTACATATGTATGATGGCGGTTCCCCTTCTCGAGAACAGGCGGAGGCGATACAGAGACTGGTAGCAAAAGCGGTTCCAGATATGGAATTGGGGGATGTCGCAGTCTTGGATGGAAACGGCGTGGATGTATCCGCCGTGAAGGATAGTGATTCGGAAACTGTTGATGGGAATAAGAAGTTGGAGTATGAAAGCCGGGAAGAGGCAAAACTCCGGAATAATATACTGAATGTCTTGGAAGGGATTTATGGCCGTGGTAATGTTAATGTTTCTGTTAAGTGCACAGCAGATATGCAGAGGATCCTTTCTGAGGAACTGAGTTATAGCGCCCCGGATACACAGAATAATTCAGGTTACATCAGCCGGCAGACCTTAAGCTCCGAGGGGAATGGCCAGCAAGCAGGTGCTGCTGGCATACCTGGTACACAGTCTAATACCAATGTGACCCAATATAATGCTGGACAAGGTACTACTGCCGATTTCTATAGCAGTAATTCAGAGACAACATATGAACTGAATCAGAAAAAGGTTCAGGGACAGAATGACAGTGGTGCAATCTCTGATGTTAGCGTCGCAATAAGTATTAATCAGAAAGCAGTTATCGGAGGAGGGCCAGGTACTGCCCAACTGGTAGCGTTGGTGGCCAGAGCGGCAGGAATTGCCCCAGAATTGCAGAATGAGAAAATATCTATTGTTATGGCGGATTTTTATAATAATGCAAATACCCTTGAGGTTGCGGTATCAGTTTCGCCAACGGAGGTTGAGGCGGATAGGATGAGGTATCTGCCGTTTGTTCTGGGAGGAATCCTGCTGTTGTTGCTTCTTCTGATTTTTTTCAGTGTAATGGGCATCAAGAAACGGAATAAAAAGAAGCTTTTAGCAGAGTTAGAGGCAGAAATTCCGCTGGGATCTCCGGCGGAGGAAGAGGCACCGGAAGAGGAAATCTTAACAATAGATAAAGGAAGCCGAATTAAAAGTCAAATTCAAGGTTTTGCAGAGGATAATCCGGAGATATCCGCTGCACTGCTGCGTAGTTGGGTGAGATCGGAGGAGGGTAATTGATGAGTGACGGTAAATTAACTCCTTTGCAAAAAGCTGCTGCAGTTATTGTTTGCCTAGGAGCGGAACGCGCTTCGATGATTTACAAATATCTAGAACAGTCAGATATAGAAAAGTTGACCATAGAGGTGGCGAAGCTGGGGCATATGGAATCTGAGGAGGCGGAGGGGGTACTAGATGAGTTTTACAAGCTGTGCCTGACTCAAAAAGTGGTAACAGACGGTGGGTTAGAATATGCCAGAACGGTTTTGGAAAAGGCATTTGGCGAGGCAACCGCAGCAAGCCTTTTGTCCAAGGTTTCCAAATCTTTGCAAAACCGTGCATTTAGTTTTTTAAGGAAAAATGACATCAAGAGTCTGGTACCTGTACTTTCCAGAGAACGTCCTCAAACAATAGCATTGGTGCTTTCTTATATGGAGCCGGATTTGGCAGCTGCAATCATTGATGTTTTGCCTGAAAAGAAGAAAATGTCAGTTTTTGAGAAGATTGCCAAGATGGATCGCATCTCTCCGGAAGCTGTGAAAATTGTGGAAGAGGAAATAAAAAAGATGTTTTCAAGTCTATATACTGCTGACTTTACTACGATTGGTGGTATTGATTATGCTGCTGAGCTGATGAATAATGTGGAGCGAAGCAGTGAAAAACTTATTTTTGCAGAATTAAATAAGCATGATGCAGAGCTGGCCGATATGATTCGTAGGAAGATGTTTGTATTTGAGGATTTGGCAACTCTGGATAATCGTTCCTTGCAGAAGGTAATCAGAAATTGCGATAACAAGGATCTTGTATACGCGCTTAAGGGAATCAGTGATAAGAATCTATTTAATTTAATCTTGTCTAATATGTCAAAGCGTATGGCGGAAGGAGTGCTTTCCGACTTGGAGATTACTACCAATGTGCGTGTAAGGGATGTGGAAGAGGCCCAACAGCGTGTTGTCAATATAGTCAGAAACTTAGAGGAGCAGGGAGAACTTGTAATCAGCAAGAGTGGAAAGGACGAGATCATTGTCTAAGGTTATTAAATACGGGGAGCGGGAAGCAAGTCCATATATATATCCGAGGGATAAACAGCTTGTTGGGTGGAAGAAGGCAGACAGACTGGAAGAATCGGAAAAGATTGAAGATACATATGCGGAGGAATGTATTGTCCAGGCAGTAGAGCAGTCAGAGAAGATTCTTAATACTGCCAGGAAAGAAGGGCAGCTTTTAAAAGAGGAGTACCAGAGAAAGGGATATGCTCAAGGGTATCTAGAGGGAAAAGAGGATGGATTTGACCAGGCTAAGAAGGAACACTTGGAACTTTTTGAAAAGGACAGGGAAGAAGCAAGAAAACTCCTGGAAAGCTGTATTGAAGGGATGGAGCAGAAAAAAAAAGAATTACTGGAAAAGTATCTGGATGAACTTAAGAATATAGCGGTTGCGATAGCGGAAAAGGTCATTAGGGTCAGCCTGCGCACGAGTGGCGAGACGATGAAACATATGATTGCATCAGCTGCAGGAGAACTTGAGAAGAAGGAATGGGCTAAGGTATATGTATCAAAATATGACATGGATGTGATGATAGAGGGTGATGTGGAATTCTTAAATACACTTTCTGATCTTTCCTCCAATGTGAAAATTATAAAAATGGAAAATGAGGAGCAGGGAACCTGTATCCTGGAACTTCCAGATGAAATAGTCGATTTAAGCGTGAATACTCAGATGGCTAACATCAGGGAGCTTCTTGATAATGCATAGAGGAGATGTGTTTATGCAGTTTAGAGATTTGCCAGGATTGATTCGTAAATCAGAGACTATCAGCAGGATTGGTAAAATAGAGAATGTGGAAGGGATGCTGCTGGAGGCATCAGGCGGAAGGACTAGTATCGGTGAGATATACATGATATATGATGAGAGGGAAAATCGCCATATTCCTGCGGAGGTAATAGGATTTAAACAGAATAAAATCCAGATGATGTCGTATGAAGATACTAATGGTATATCCTCAGGAAGTATTGTGAGGAGCACAAAGAAGCGGTTAAAAATCCCGGTTGGTGATTTCCTGAAAGGCCGTGTCATTGATGCCATGGGGAGACCTATTTTTGGGGAGAGGTTCTCGGATTCCCAATTTTGTTATGTGGAAAATACTTACACGAATCCTTTGAAACGTCCGCCTATTACGGAACGTCTTGACTTTGGGGTGAAGGCTATTGATGGGTTGCTTACCATAGGTAAAGGGCAGCGAATTGGAATATTTGCCGGTAGTGGAGTGGGAAAGAGTACTCTTTTGGGTATGATTGCTAAGAACTCTACGGCGGATATTAATGTCATAGCCTTAGTGGGGGAACGTGGAAGGGAAGTTAGGGAGTTCATAGAGAGGGATTTGGGGGAAGAGGGAAGACAACGCTCAGTTGTTGTAGTTGCTACTTCGGATGAATCCTCCATGATGCGAATGAAATGCCCGATGGTGGCAACAACCATTGCTGAGTACTTTCGGAATCAGGGAAAGGATGTGCTTCTCATGATGGATTCCTTAACACGTTTTGCCATGGCTAAACGTGAAATCGGACTTTCCCTGGGAGAGCCGCCTGTGGCAAGAGGATATACCCCTTCTATATATACAGAATTCCCAAAACTATTGGAACGGAGCGGGCGGTTTAAAGAAGGTTCTATCACTGGTGTATATACTGTTCTGGTGGAAGGTGATGACACAAATGAACCTATTGCTGATACGGTTAGGGGGATTTTGGACGGTCATATTGTCTTAACCAGGAAATTGGCAAATGAGAACCATTTCCCGGCAATTGATATCAATGCCAGTATATCCAGGCTGATGTCCAGTGTGGCTTCTGAACGGCAGAAGGAACTGGCTTCGGGGATCCGGGATATTTTAAGCACATATTCTAAAAATGAGGATTTAATCTCCATAGGGGCATATAAAATGGGGACGAGTCAGAAAGTTGATCAGGCAATAAGCAGGATAGATAGAGTAAACGCGTTCCTGATGCAGGGCGTGAATGAAAGCTTTACACATGATGAGGTTGTGTCAGAGATGGAAAAAATCTTGAGTGACTGATAGGAGAGAAGTGGTTATGCGGAGATTTCATTTTCAATTAGAAAAGGTTTTGGACTATAAGAGCCAGATTCTGGACAACCTGGTGGGGGAAGAAGCGGCCATCATGGCAAAAATCAGGGAAAAAGAAGAGATATTAGCCGGATTAGATAAGGAATACGAGGATTGTTGCAAAATTCTCAATGAGAAGCAGAAGAACGGAATGGATGCCATGAGCATGCATATCTATGAGAATTATTTAGATACGTTAGGATTCCGAATCCGAAATGCCAGGCAGGACTTAGAACTGCTTCAGCGACAGGAAGAGATAAAACGGCAACAGCTGCTGGAGGTAAAAAAAGAAAGCACATCCCTGGAAAAATTGAAGGGGCGCAGACTGGAGGAATACCAGATTGGCTTCCAGAAGCAGATGGAAAAGGAAATTGAGGAGTACATCTCTAATAATCGTAAGGCTTTGGTTCGTATATAGCATGGACAGGAGGCAGGAAGATGAATGCGGGAGTGAATGCGGCTGTCATGCAGCCGACAAGAAAAATAGCAGTTACTGATAAAAGAAAAAAGGAAGATGAAGGGAGCGTATTCTATGAACTTTTAGAACTAGGGGCTTGTATGAACCCCTTCTTAGTGGATGGACAACAGGATGCGGCAGACATGGGAGGGAGGACAGGTCTTTCCGCTGTCCTTACCAGTATAGACGGAGAAACGTTTGAATATTCAGGAAAAAAAGGGCCTCCTGTTTGGGGAGGAGAAGAATGGATTTCCCGTTCAATCAGGGAGAAAAGTAGCGGAAAGGCTGGATTTTTGGCTCAATCTTCATCGGAAAGGGAAACTGTTATTAGGGAGAGAGGGGGAAATGGTCCGGGCCAAGGAATGGGGGAAGAATTCAGCATCCGTTTCCGGGGAGAGAGTGGAGTAACGATGAATGCTGGATTTGGCCTGGATCCTTCAATCGGTAAGGTGGATGGATGGACGGCACTGGCTCCCGCAGGAAACATTCAGGGACAAGAAACATCCTCCAAAGCAGGACAAAAGTCAGGGGACTATATGAGTGACCATGCGCCGGAAGGAAAAAAGGCAGGAGAGGAGGAAGGCGGGCTGATGCTCTCCTCATCAAGAGAAGCCTATCATATACCGACTTCTAATGAGCCAGTAAAAATCAGGGTAGCCCAGCCATATCATGAATACAAACCAGAGTTTTCGAGAGCGCTGTCGAACCACATTGCGAATGGGCTGTCGAATAGTGGGAGGACTCTGGAGATTCAATTGGAACCGGAGACCTTGGGAAATATCCTTATTAAGTTTCGGACAGGCAAGGAAGGGACCCGCGTTGAATTGTGCTGTGCCAGTGAAAAAACGGCCTTGTTGCTGGAAAAGAATGTATCGGAGATTGGAAGGCTTATCAAATACTACACGGAGACTCCTGTTTCCATAGATATCAGACAGGAGGAGGCATCATTGCTTTCCTGGAACCGAGATCAGGGGCATTCCGGGGGACGGAATCCTGAAAATGGAAATGGGAAAAAGAAGCAGGATGGCGGGGGCAGAAACAATGAAGCAGCTGATTTTATTGAGAAGCTGAGACTTGGCTTGGAGGAACTATAATGGACAGGAGGTAATTGTTATGACAGATATCGGTATGATGGACAGCTCCGCTGCGCGTACTACTGTTTCCTCTTCGGGAAATAGGAATCAATCATCCAGGGTGGCAAAGAATTCCCTGACTCTGGAGGATTTCTATACACTGATGGCGGTCCAACTTCAGAATCAGGATATGACCAGTCCCATGGATAATTCGGAGATGCTTAATCAATTAGTCCAGATGGCAACAATCGAATCCATGTCCCAGATGACACAGATGTCCACGAATCAATACGCATCAGGACTGCTGGGACAGCAAGCTGAGGTTGTCATATTTAAGGATGGGCAACAGAAGACGGTTAAGGGGACAGTGACCGGTGTAAACTTAGCGTTTTCTCCTCCGGTCATCTATCTGGATGGTCAAAGCGAGGAATACCCCATAAGTTCTGTTATGGCAGTCGGACAGCGCAGTACCGTAACGGATGAGGAAGGTAAGGATAATGGGCCTGGGAGAGAAAGCAATCAGTCAGATGTTCCAGTGAAGCCTTATTTTGATGATGACAAAGGAGAAAAAGTAAAATGGTAAGATCAATGTTTGCCGCTATAGCCGGATTAAAAGCACATCAGTCTAAGATGGATGTAATCAGTAATAATATAGCCAATGCCAATACCACAGGGTATAAGAGCCAGTCAGCCACCTTCAAGGATTCCATTTATTCCAGCTTAACGAAGCCATCAGGCGCCTCAGCCGTAGCGGGAGGTACCGGTGGACTCAATGCTTCCCAGCTGGGGTATGGATCGGTATTAGGAGCCGTGAGAACGAATTTTACTCCGAGTTATCCCAGCTATACAGGATACAACTCGGATGTATATTGCGATGGCCCGGGGTTCTTTATGGTAGGCCCTTTTGAACAAAATGCCAGTCCATACAACTCCTATTTGTCTAGAAGTGGTCAGTTTACGGTAAAGAACGGATACCTGATGGACAGCATGGGCAATTACGTCTATGGAGCTACCGCCACCGCTCATAATGCTGACGGAACTGCTACTGCAATTACCGGCATGACCAAGGCAAATGGTTCCTGGGATTTTGATGATGCCACCACCGACCTGGAGCCCATTAAGATTGGGGAGAAATCGATAGGGGGGAAACCCTTTACGGAATACTCCATTGATGGAAACGGCAAGATTACAGCTACTGACTCGGAAGGCAAAAACTATGAAATGGGTTATATCGCCCTTGTTAATGTGAATAACCCAGGGGGCATGATAAAAAAAGATGGTTACTATTTCGAGATGGGCGCCTCCGATAATTCCGGGGCTGCCGGAACAGCCAGCATTATTCGAGCGGGTAAGACAGCCGGTTCTTTGATGTCTGGTTACCTGGAAGGATCGAATGTTGATATTGCCCAGGAATTTTCTGAAATGATCACAACACAGAGAGGTTTCCAGGCCAATACGAAGATTATCACGGTGACCGATGAGATGCTGGAGCAGCTTGTCAATATGAAACGGTAGTTGGAAAATCTGTTGAGAGGGCCGATGGAATCATTGCAGCGGTTAAACGGGAGAAAAAATGATAGAACTTCATAAGTTAAGTGGTGAGCCGTTTTATTTGAATGAGGATCAGATAGAAATGGTAAAGTTTATCCCCGAAACGAAGATTGTCATGATGAATAAGGAATTTTATATTGTTCAGGACAGCGGGGAACAGGTAGTTGAAAAAATTATAGAATTCAAACGGAAAATCATGCGGCCAGTAGGAGAAAAATACCCGGAGGGTAAAGAGGAGCTGCTGCGGAGGGAATAGGATGGATTTATCTACGCTCATAGGGATTGTATTGGGCTTTGTTATCATCGTAGTGAGTATCACAATGGATGACATAAAAGCAATTAATAATTTCATAAATATGCCCAGTTTATTTATTGTTGTGGGTGGTACGATTATGGCGATTGTAGCCAGTTATCCTTTCTCAATACTGAAAAATATTCCATCCCATATGAGGATTCTGTTCCAGGGAAAGCGGTTTCACAATATGTCTTGCATTGAAACGCTGGTGGAATTCGCTATGGAGGCCAGGAAGAACGGTCTGTTGGCGCTTGAACAGAAGGCGGAGGAGCTAAAGGAGCCATTTTTTAAATATGCGATTATGATGATTGTGGATTCTCACGATCCCCAGGATGTAAGAACCTTGTTAAATGATGAACTGGATTATATGACTACCCGCCATGAGACAGAGATAGGTATATATGAAAAGGGAACGGTTCTGGCTCCGGCTTTCGGCATGACAGGTACTCTGATTGGCTTAATTAATATGTTGATGGGATTAAATTTGGCGGATGGGGCCAGTGATTCTTTAGGGGCCAGCATGTCGGTAGCGCTGATTACCACTTTTTATGGCTGTCTCCTGGCAAATCTGTTTTTTGCACCCATTGCCAAAAAGCTGACAATCCGCAATGACGAAGAATATTTGTATAAACAGCTGATTATTGAGGGAGTCTTATCCATCCAGGCTGGAGATAATCCTAAATTTTTAAAAGAGAAGCTGTACTGCTACTTAAAGGAGCGGCTGAATGAAAACCTCAAGGAGGAAGGGGACGGAGGCGGAAAGAAGAAAAAAGGAAAGGGGAAGAAGGAATAAAATATGCGCAAGAGAAAACATCAGGACCATTGTGGCAACTGGATGGATACTTATGGGGATATGGTAACCCTGCTTCTTTGTTTCTTTGTTCTTTTATATGCAATATCCGCTATCGATCAAACGAAATGGGCTAACCTGGTAAGGAGCTTAAACCCGAATTCAGTCACCCAGCTTGAAGCGGCAACGCAAAATCCTCCGGAAGACAGTCAGTCAATTGTCCAGAAGGTACCAGAGGATTTTCAGACGCTTTATGAGAATTTAAAGGCAGAGGTGGAGGAAAAGAACCTAAACACGGAAATAGAAGTTAAGGCAGGCAAGGGCTTTACGTTTATCGCATTCAAGGACAAGATTTTTTTTGATGGTTACAGCTATGTGATAAAGAAGAGTGGGGAAGAAGTTCTGGAGGATTTTTGTAATATCCTGGCCCCATATGCAGGTGATATTAAGCAAATTGAAATCCTGGGACATACTGCCAGGGTGGACGGTCAGCAGTATTCTGTTGCAAATGACAGATTCCTTGCATCCAATAGAGCGACAGCCGTTTTGGTCTATATACAGGAGAAACATTTCATAGATCCTTCCAAGCTGACCAGTGTAGGATATGGTGATAATTGGCCTGTGGCCGATAATGATACCACAGAGGGGCGGTCTGCCAATAGAAGGGTTGAGGTATTGATTACTAAAACTGGAGCACAGTATAAGAATTTGGGGGAGTTATATAAGGAAATACAATATGGTACAGATACAGACGAAGGGCAGGAATAGAATATGGCTGAGGTTCTGTCACAGAATCAGATAGACATGCTGCTGGCGGCTATGAACAGTGGGGATGATACGGAGAAAACAAAAAGCAAAGAGAACTCGCCGGAAATGAGATACCGGAAGTATGATTTTTACAGCCCCAAGAAATTTACCAAGGATAAATTAAGGTTGCTTCAGGATGTCTTCGAAAAATATGCAAGGATTGTTGTCTCTCAGGTGAATAGTATGTTTCGGTTTGGCTGTGAAATTCAGGTTTCTACTATAGAGGAGCAGCGTTACTATGAGTTCTCCAATGCCCTTAAGGATACTGACATCCTGGCTTCTCTGGATTTGATGCTCCAGGGAGAAGGGGTGAACAAGCCAGTTCTGATGCATATCACGCTGCCTATCATGCTGGATTTTATGGACCGGATGATGGGAGGAGAGGGGGATGATACGGAAGTCAGCAGTGATTACGTTTATACAGAGATTGAACGCGCCCTTTACAGTAATATCATGTCTTACTTGTCAGAGGGATTGGGGGATGCCTGGAATAACTATGTGAATATGGAATTTTGCTATCGGCATATTGAAGACAATCCCACAATGCTTCAGGTAATCGGCGTAGATGAGACTGTAGTCATCGTTATTTTGGAAGTGAAAGGTGAAGATGGCAATGGGGGCAGAATCAGTATTTGTCTCTCGGGTGATTTGCTGACTGATATTTTTGCCATTTATGACAGAAGGACATACAGAGAGAAGAACACGAATTTTGTGGATATGTCTGAACATATTATGGACAGTTTAAACCAGTCCCCGGTGGATATATCTGTAAAACTGGGAAGTGTCGTTATTACGATGAAGGATCTCCGCGAGCTTAGGGAAGGCGATATTATTAATTTGAATGAACCTAAGGATTCGCTAGTTGCCGTAGATGTGGCGAAACGCCCATGGTTTGAAGGGCATATCGGGCGGTATAAGAATAATCTGGCGGTGTTGATAGAAGAAGTGAACCATGTTAAAGGGGTAGATTTCCTTTCTAAGGAGCAGGTAAACTGGATGCAGTCAGATGATTCCAAAGGGGAGAGCAAAGAGAGCAATAATAATAAAAGAGGTGAATAAAAATGGCGAAGATATTAATTGTAGATGATGCGGCATTCATGAGGATGATGGTGAAGGATACTTTGAAGAAGAATGGATATACGGATTTTTGCGAGGCTCCAGACGGAGCGGAAGCGTTAAAGTTATACCAGGAGATTAAGCCGGATTTGGTGCTGATGGATATTACCATGCCTAATATGGATGGCCTTGAGGCATTAAAGGCCATTAAAAGCTATGATTCTGAGGCTAAGGTAGTTATGTGCTCTGCTATGGGGCAGGAGTCTATGGTTATTGATGCAATTAAATCGGGAGCGAAAGATTTTATTGTAAAGCCGTTTAAGCCGGACCGGATTATCAAAACGGTATCCAGCATATTGGGATGATGAGGAGGATGATGCTATGGCATTCTTAAGTTCTATGGATATATGTGCGTCCGGCATGACAGCCCAGCGACTGCGATTGGATATAGCTGCCGAAAATATAACGAACAGAGATACTACCAGGACAGAAGGGGGAGGACCATATCGGAAGAAATCCGTAGTATTCCGTGAAATCCCTTCTACATCCTTTCAAGAAGTCCTGGGAAGGGCAGTAAACGGCAGAAAGGGCGGGGTGGAAGTGGAAGCCATTGTACTGGACCAAAGTCCCATGGACTTGGTTTACAATCCTGATCATCCAGATGCCCGTCCGGATGGCTATGTGGAGATGCCAAACGTAGACTTATTGGCGGAGACGATTGATGCCATGTCGGCTTCCCGGTCCTATGAAGCGAATCTGACAGCTTTGAATACCATAAAGCAGATGGCTTCTAAAGCGCTGGAAATCGGTAGATAGAATATAAAACCGGAAGGGTAGAGCCGGGAAAGGGATAGGACATGGATTGTAATAATATTTTTACGCCAATAGAGATTGATGCTATTGGAGAAATACTAAACATCAGTTTGGGAGCCTCGGCGACCGCTATATCTACTATGCTAAATACCAGAGTGGATATTACCACTCCCAGGGTAAGGATTGTTACAGACGAAGAGTTTTCGTTCGAAGAGTTAAAACCGGTAATAGGCGTTGAAATTACATATATTTCGGGTCTGGAAGGTAAAAACATCATGCTTTTAAAGCGTGGGGACGTAAAACTGATCGTTGAACTCCTCATGGGCGTAGAGATTGCTGATGATGAATTTGAACTGGATGAGATGAATCTAAGCGCTGTCTGCGAGGTGATGAACCAGATGATGGGGGCTTCTGCTACTGCTTTATCGGAGTTCCTAAATAAAACGGTGAATATCTCCACCCCAGTTTCATTCGAGCTGCATTCAGAAGAAGAATTTAAAAAGAAATATTTTGTTCAGGCTCAGCCGATGGTAGTTGTTAATTTTGTTTTAAGTATTGACAATAAACTGAAAAGTGAGTTCGTCAATGTGATGTCGGTTGATTTAGCCAAGAAACTCTTAAATGTATTCCTTCCTTCAGAGTATAGGGAGGACGTGGATATGAACATAGAGGAGAATTCCCCAAAAGAATCGCCAGCGGTGGAAATGTCCCAGGCAAGTGTAGCTCCGTCACAGGCCATAGACATAACGCCACCCGTGTCCACTCCACAGGCAACTGCTGCAATGCCGCAGGTAACAGATGTACAGCCTTCAATGGGAGGACATTCGGTAGCAAATACGTCCCAAGTTGAGGGAATACCGCCAACAGCCTCCGCGCCTCAGCCTGCTCCTGCAGCTTTGGAGCAACAGATGCAGCAGCTTATGATGATGATGCAGAATATGCAGCAGATCGTCCAGCCACCGGCCAATAAAATAATTAACACGAGACCTGTGAATTATAATCCTTTGGAGGAAGCTGGGACAGGGAAGGAAGCGCAGGAAGAAAATTTGGACCTTTTGATGGGAGTATCTCTGGAAATCTCTGTAGAAATAGGAAGAACACAGGGGATGGTAAAAGATATTCTGGAATATACAAAAGGGACATTGGTAGTGTTGGATAAGCTGGCAGGAGATCCGGTGGATTTATATGTGAATGGGCGGTGTATCGCCCGGGGGGATGTAGTAGTGATTGATGATAATTTTGGAATCCGGATATCGGAAATACTAAGAAATCCGGAAGGAGAATAAGACATGGGAGACATAGAAATAGTCATGGCAATGCTTCAAGGTATGTTCATATTTTTCCTTATTGCTGGTTTGACGTGTTTGCTTAGCAAGAGACTGGGGAGAAGAATGGGCCGGGCCCGGTGCTCACGTTATATGGAATCCCAGGATCGTTTTGTGATTGGCCAGGATAAGTATCTGGAGATTGTTAGGATTGGAGAGAGGATTCTTCTTCTGGGAGTCTCCCAGTCAGGCATCCATTTGCTGGCAATGTTAGAGGATAATGACATGATTGAGTTGGAAAAGCGGCAGCCCGGACACAATTCTTTTGTAACTCTTCTAGAAAAGATGGCTGAAAAGAAGGAAGAATTACCTTAAGAGAGGAGTCGATATGGGAGGACAGGTTATGAACCTTTTAGATGGAAATAATATTCCAACTCTTGATATTATTTTATTGTTGACGATTATTGCCTTGCTGCCGAGTATTGTGGTTATGGTGACTAGTTTCACCAGGATTATTATTATCCTCTCCTTTTTGCGGAATGCGATGGGGATTCAGCAGGTTCCCCCCAACGTGGTATTGGCTGGTTTGTCGCTGTTTCTTACCATCTTTATTATGGGCCCAACCTTAAACCAGATTAATGTTCAGGCGTACTTACCCTACCGGCAGGAACAAATTACCCAGGAGGAAGCCCTGAAGCGTACGACTGTGCCACTTAAGGAGTTTATGTTGCGGCAGACAGAGAAAGGTACATTAAATATGTATTTAGATATGGCAGGTCAGGAGCTTACGGACAAGGTGGAGGACTTATCGTTGACGGTAATCGTGCCATCTTTTATGACTAGCGAACTGAAACATGCGTTTTTGGCGGGATTTTTAATTTATCTTCCCTTTTTGCTGATTGATATGGTGACGGCCAGCATCCTAATGTCCATGGGGATGGTGATGCTTCCACCGGCTATGATATCCCTCCCGTTTAAACTGTTATTGTTTATTGCAGTGGATGGATGGGAACTGCTGTTTTCATCAATTGTAAAAAGTTTTTACTAACAGAAAGGAGTCTCTATCATGATAACAGGGCAATTACTAGACATATTTCGGGAATTTTTTCTTTTGGCAGTCCGCATTGGCGGTCCTATTTTATTGGGAAGTATGCTTCTGGGAGTGGTAATCGCCATCTTTCAGGCAGCGACACAAATCCATGAGCAGACGGTGACGTTTGTCCCAAAGCTGGCAGCAATTTCATTGTTCCTGCTGTTTCAGGGGGGGAACATGCTGGAGACCCTTCAGGATTTTACTAAAAAGCTGTTTTCCATGATATAAGAGGAATGGAGGATGCTGTGGCTATTACGGATATGCAGTTGCTCTCTTTTATAATCGTGCGATTCAGCGGTCTTGTATTCCTAAATCCAGCTTTGGGAAGGAAGAATTATCCGGCTATGGCAAAAAGCGCTCTGGTACTGGCTTTGAGTATATTTGCATACCTGTTTCCTGAGATAAGCCATTCTATGGAGCAGGAAGTCCTGATAGTAACCCCGTTAGTTTATGGAGTACTTCTTTTAAAGGAACTGCTGGTGGGAGCTGTACTTGGATTTATCTTTGAGATGTTCTTCGCAGTGGTTCAGTATGCGGGTGCAGTGATGGACTTTGGAATGGGGCTTTCCATGGCAACCGCTTATGATCCGCAGTCGAATGTATCGATGTCTATCAACGCCAACCTATATTATTTATTTATGTTGGCGCTATTTTTTATTACTGACAGTCATCTGGTGTTCCTACGAATTGTTCTGCTGGCAGGAAGAGAGATTCCCTATGGAAACTTTATTGTTATGCCTGCTCTTATCTGGACCTGCTTAAGGATGTTTCAGGACTGTATGGAGATGGCGTTGCGCATGGCTTTCCCTATGATGGCAGTTCAGCTTTTGACAGAGGCTGCCGTGGGAATATTGATGAAGATGGTTCCCCAGATTGATATATTTGTGATTAATATACAGACAAAGATTTGTGTAGGAATGTTCCTGCTGTTGCTTTTGGTTTCTCCCTTGGGGGAGTACATTCAGATGCTTCTGGAGAATATGTTGGAAGGAGCGGCTATGGCTCTCTACTATTTTAAATAACAGGAGGTGATCCGATTGGCAGGCGATAAGACTGAAAAAGCGTCACCCAAAAAGCGTCGTGATGAGCGGAAAAAGGGAAATGTATTTAAAAGCCAGGATATTGTGACTGTAGTTTCTCTTTTAGGAAGTTTCTGCAGTCTTAGGTTTTTGTTTCCGGTGATTTACGAGAGTACAGTATCCTACGCAAAGAAATGCATCGTGGGAGTGGGAGAGTTAAAGGATTTCCAGGCTCTGGGAGGAGGCTACTATCTAAGAGATCTGTTGCTTCAATTTATAAAAAGCAGCTTGCCATTACTTCTGGTGGCGGTGTTTATGGCTGCATTAGGAGTCGGGAGTCAGACAAAATTTTTGTTTACTATGAAGAATGCTACGCCTAAGTTCAGTCGGTTAAATCCCATTGGAGGGATAAGGAAAATCATTTCCTTGAAAAGCGTGGTGGAGCTGTCTAAAAGTCTGATTAAGATTATTGTTCTTTTATCGGTTCTGTATCAGTTTTTAAAAAGATGTTTGCCATTTGTTACGGCAAGTTTGAATATTTCGTCTCTGGGAGCAGCATCTTATCTGCTTCAATATATATATTCCATGATACTTAAGGTGATCATGTGGTTTGGTGTTATTGCCGCCTTTGATTTCCTGTATCAGTGGTGGGATTATGAGCGTCAGCTTATGATGTCGAAGCAGGAAGTAAAGGAAGAATATAAACAACAAGAGGGAGATCCTCAGATTAAGGGCAGGATTCGCAATCTGCAGAGGATGCGGGCAAAACAGAGGATGATGCAGGCGGTTCCCACTGCAGATGTGGTCATTAGGAACCCAACCCATGTGGCAGTAGCTTTAAAATATGATATCAGCAGTGACAGGGCCCCAATTCTGGTGGCAAAGGGAGTGGATCACACAGCGTTTAAAATTGTGGAAATTGCCATGGACAACCATGTGGAGATTATAGAGAATGTATCGGTGGCAAGGGCTGTATATTCATCTACCGAACTCAATCAGGAGATACCACCGGAACTTTATGGCATCGTGGCGGATCTAATGATTTATATTTATCAGTTAAAAGGGAAGAAAGGATAGACGAATATGAAACGATTATTAAACAATGCGATTTCTTTTTTTGTAGTGGCAATCGTATTGCTATTGCTTATCCCGCTTCCTCCTTTTGCTCTGGATATGATGCTCATATTTAATTTATCAATATCCCTGGTAATTTTGTTGATCACGATGAACATACGGAATCCATTGGAATTTGCCATTTTTCCGTCATTGCTTTTGGTGACCACCCTGATTCGTTTGGGTTTGAATATTTCATCTACAAGGAGCATCCTTACAAAAAATGGGGATGCTGGTAAAGTGATTCATGCCTTTGGTAGTTTCGTACTTCAGGGGAATGTTGTTGTAGGCTTCATTATCTTCCTGATTATTGTACTGGTTCAGTTTATCGTTATCACCAAGGGAGCAGAGCGGGTGTCGGAGGTGGCGGCCAGGTTTACCCTGGATGCGATGCCAGGAAAGCAGATGGCTATAGATGCCGACTTAAGTTCCGGACTGATTACGGAAGAGCAGGCTAAAATCCGCAGAAACAATATACAGAGAGAGGCGGATTTCTACGGGGCGATGGATGGTGCCACAAAGATTGTCAAGGGTGATGCCATCATGTCCATTATCATCACCGCTATTAATTTCACAGCGGGGGTAATCATAGGCGTAGTTCAGTCCAACATGTCCTTCGGAGGCGTACTTTCCGTCTATTCCTTAGCTACGGTAGGAGACGGTCTTGTATCCCAGATACCGGCATTGCTCATTTCTACTTCAACCGGTCTGATTGTCACCCGGGCTGTGGCGGAAGGAAGTTTAAATCAGGATGTATCACGTCAGTTTTCAGCGCAGCCTAAGGCGATTATGGCAGCTGGTGCCATTATGGTGGTCATATCCTTCATACCGGGTATGCCAAAGCTTCAGATGTACCTGCTTGCGGCAATTCTGCTTTTCGGCGGTAATAGAATTTTACAGAGTATTAAAGTGAAGGAATTGAAGGAAATGGAGGCGGCGTCTGAAGATAGCGATATGCTGGAGGAAGCCGAGGTGCAAAAACGCCAGGAAGAGTATTACCGGAATATTGACAACGTATATGACATGCTGGAAGTGGAAGCCATATCCATGGAATTTGGATACAGTTTAATCCCTTTGGCGGATGAAAAAAACGGGGGACGGATGATTAATCGTGTGGTCATCTTTCGCCGACAGTACGCACAGGAAATGGGATTTGTAATTCCCTCCATTAAGCTTCAGGATAATTCCGGTTTGGGAACGAACCAGTATGTGATTAAGATTCGCGGGGAGGAGGCTGCCAGGGGGGAGCTGTTGGTGGATTACTATTTGGCTCTGGAGCCGTCCAATCCTACGGGTGAGATTGAGGGGATAGAAGCAATTGAGCCGGCTTATGGAATCCCAAGCCGATGGATTACTCCGGATCAGAGGGAATTGGCGGAGATATACGGGTATACGGTAATCGACCCATTGTCAGTCATGATAACACATCTGACGGAAACGATAAAGAGAAATACACACCAGTTGCTGGATAGGCGTGAGACAATGAAGCTGATTAACAGGTTCAAAGAAAAAACACCGGATTTGGTGAACGATGTATTTCCCAATATGATTTCCTATGGAAACTTTCAGAAGTTACTGGGAAATCTTTTAAAAGAAGGAATTCCCATACGGGATTTGGAACTCTTGATGGAAACGGTGGCAGAGGATTTTGGCTCAGGCAAGGATTTGGATGGAATCCTGGAAGATATGCGTGTGAATTTAAAAAGGACGGTTACCAGGAAATTCTGTGTCGAGGGGCAAATGCGGGTTATTGTTCTGGACGGAGAATTAGAGCGGAAGATTATCTCCAGCATGGCGAAAAACAGCCAGGGGGTATATCTGGCCTTAAGTCCGGAACTTATGCAACGTATGGTTTCCTGTTTGGAAGAGGAAAAGAAAAAATTTGATGATTTTGGCCAGGAACCGATCATACTTACCAGCCAGGTGATAAGAGTTTACATATATCGTTTGTTGGAACCTTTTTATCCGAATATTCACGTTCTTTCCTTCAGCGAGATTACGAATACCATACAAATACAAGCAATAGGAACAATTACGGTCTAGGGGGGTGATGATAATGGAAATCACACAGGATTTATCTCATATGACAAATGAAGAACTTCTGGATGAATATATGCACAACAGAAGCCGGGAAATAAAAGAGGAGCTGACATTGCGCTATATTCCATTGGTGAGACAGATAGCGAAACAGATGTGGAATGTATATTCAAATTTTTCTCAGATTGATGATATCATTAATGAGGGGGTTTTTGTTATCATGACGGCCTTAGATCGGTACGAAGTTGATAAAAATGTAAAGTTTGAAAGTTATGTAGTGAAAAGACTCCGGGGGATGATAATTGATATAGCCAGGAAACAGGATTGGCTGACACGGGGCGAGCGGAAAATAGCAAAAAATATGGAGAATGTGAGGGACAGGCTGTATGAGTGTCTGGAACGTCCTCCGACAGATGAAGAGGTTGCAGGGGAGCTTGGTATTACTTTAAAACACTATTATGAGCAGCAGCAAAGGATTGCCCTGTTTAATATGATATCCTTGGATTTGATTATGGATGAAACTGCAGATAAAAAGTGGAAGGATTCTGTCCCAGTAGTAGGAGAAGAATCAGATCCGGAGCTTCAGTCTTTGAGGAATGAAAAAAAGGACTGTTTAAGAAGAGGAATTGAAGCACTTGGAGAAAATGAACGTCTAGTAATTTCTCTCTATTATGAACAGGAGCTAAGTATAAAGGAGATTGCCGGGGTGCTGGGGGTGAGTAAACCCAGGATATCCCAAATACATATAAATGCACTTAAGAAACTGAAAACCTATATGGAAGAAAATTGGTGATACGAAAGGGGAATCTTATGTTTCAGGGATTTTATAATCTAACTTCTGGCATGATGGTGCAAAGTCAGAAACTGAATGTAATCAGCAATAATATGGCAAATGTAAAAACTCCTGGCTATAAAGCGGATACGTATTTGGGGCGGAATTTTAGGGAGGAAATGATTCTCAGAACAGGTAATGTAGATAAGGGCGGGTCCCGGCAGTTAGGCGCTGTGAGCATGGCAAAAGTTGGGGACAGTGCGAATGTCAGTTTTGAGGAAGGGGCACCGGAACAAACAGATGGGAATCTCGATTTTGCCATAAATGGAAGTGGCTTTTTTAAAATTGCCGTGCCGGGAGGGGGATTTTGTTATACAAGAAATGGTTCATTTTCCGTGGATCAGGAGGGAATGCTGGCATTAAATGGCGTGGGTCGGGTTCAGGGCCAGGGGGGAGATATCTATTTGGATTCGGATGCGATAGATATGGATGCCGCCGGTATCCTGTATGATCCGTTCGGTGAAGAGATAGATGGTATTGAGATAGTGGATTTTGACGATTATGCTCAGCTTTTGAAGGGAGAGGATTCTACCTTTACCACGAATCAGCAGGAACTTCTGGTGGAGAATCCTAAAGTTATGAAGGGCTACTTGGAGCAATCTAACGTGGATGTCTTAAAAGAAACTACGGACATGATTGCCAGCCAGCGTTCCATTCAGGGGGCGGCCCAAATACTTAAGATGTACGATACTATAATGGGAAAAGCAGTGACGGAGATTGGAAAAGTATGAGAAGTTCATTTTATACTGCGGCTGCCGGTGCAGCCGGCAATTTGCTGCGGATTAGTGTGATATCGAATAATATGGCCAATGTTAATACCGCCGGCTACAAAAGCAAAAACAGTGTGTTTTCAGACCTTATCTACACAGCACTGGCAGCACAGAATGAAAATATAGAGAAAGGGCATGGAATCCGTATGGATAAGACGGATAGCCTTACGTATCAGCCGGGGGCCTTAAACCAGACTGGACGAGATTATGATTTCGCGATAGAAGGGCCAGGATTTTTCGGTCTGTTGGATCCGGATACGGACAATACGATTTATACAAGAGACGGAAGCTTCGAACCGGTGAATATAGATGGTGAATTTTATCTCTGTGATTCCATGGGACGCCAGGTTCTGGATGCGGATGGGGAACCTGTCCTGCTCTCGGTTAATGGTGAGGATGGAAATGAAGGCGAAGGGATTGATGTGGCTGGGAGCATCGGTATCTTTAAAATCCCAATACAGGATGGGTTGGATGTCCTGGGCTACAATGTTTATGCCGTATCAGACAAAAATGGTGAAGTATATTCACAGGCAAATATGGATAATGAGGAACCCAGGGGGAAATTACTGCAGGGGATGCTGGAAATGTCAAATGTGGAATTGGCAAAGGAACTGTCCCAGTTGATAGAAAGCCAAAAGGCGTACCAGCTTTCACTTAAGATGCTCCAGACTTCAGATGAGATAGAGCAGTTGGAATGCGAATTGAGACGTTAAGGCGCATTATTTTAGAGTAGGAAAGGAAGAAACCTGGTGGGACTGAAACATTATGATGATATGAATTTACTACAGAGGGATGCAGTAAGAGAAGTGGGAAATATAGGAACAGCTCATGCAGTCACGGCGCTGTCTCAGCTTTTGGGTGAGACCGTTACAATGGGAGTTCCTGATATTCATATATTGGGCTACAATGAAATCATTAGAAGGATGGGGAATCCAGAAGAAACCGTAGCGGGGATTATGGTTCATATGTCAGGTGAACTGAAAGGGATGATGCTATGCATTCAAAGAAAGGCGTTGATTAACGCAGTACTGGAGCGGATGTTCGGTGAAGCGGAGGTAGAAATCCCGCGTCTAGAGGAAATACAGCGTTCAGCCTTACTTGAGATAGGTAACATTATGATATCTTCTTATATTAATGCAATATCAGATTTATCAGGAATTACAATTGAGCTTTCCGTCCCAGTCCTATCGGTTAACATGTTGGGGGGAATCCTATCTGTGCCTATGGTGGAATTAGCCTATCAGACAAACAAGCTGATGACCATAGAAGGGAATTTGATTTATGGAGGCATGAAACTGGAAAGCAACCTTTTTATGGTCCCGGAGGTTGAAGGATTGAGCTGCCTGCTCGACAGGATGGGAGTAGGAAATTAACGGGACAGTCACGGTGGGGATTGCCGATATGAAAATTATAAGAACAGAGGGGGAGCTGATTACCTATGCACTGGGATCATGTATTGGGATTTGTTTTTACGACCCCTCCATTCAACTGGGCGGTCTCCTTCACATTATGCTTCCCAAGGCAGAGCTGGACAGTCCGGTGAGTATTTATAAATATGCGGATACGGGAATCGCTGAGACTTTACGGAAACTTCATGTATTTGGCGGGATGAAGTCCAGGCTTACGGCCAGGATTGCTGGTGGTGCCAGTATGTTTTCAGGGCAGCAGTTTTCGGTGCTGGGGAATATAGGACAGCGCAACATTCAGGCGGTAAAAAGCATCTTGTATCAGAGCGGCGTCCGCATTCTGGGAGAGGACACAGGTTCTGACTATGCCAGAACCATGATGATGGATGTATCAAATGGAATCGTAAAAGTGAAGGCCTATGGCAGGAGGGAACTTATACTCTAACGGTGGAAGAGGAGGTTAATGGAGTATGGAAGAAACTTATAATCGCAGTAAAATTCTGCTGGAGACAGGTACAAATGAACTTGAGATCATGGTTTTTACCATTTATGGAGAGTTGTACGGTATCAATGTGGCAAAGGTTAAAGAGATTATGATGTCGAATGAGGTGAAGCCCATACCTCATGCACATCCCTCCATTGAAGGGATATTCAAGCCAAGAGGGACACTTATGACGGTAGTGGATTTGCCGTTATACCTGACTGGGAGGGAGACAGAAAAAAATTCCAGGGATTTATTTATTGTAACCGGGTTCAACAAGATGTATACAGCCTTTCGAGTAAACACCGTGGAGGGAATCAGCCGTATTTCATGGGCGGATATCCAGAAGCCAGATAAAAGCATTAACGGCGGGGAAGATGGAGTAACTACCGGAATCACTCAGTGTGGCGGACGTCTTGTGTCTATACTGGATTTTGAAAAAATAACAGCGGATATATCACCGGCTACCAGTATACAGATGGAAGAGATTGAGAAATTGGGGAAACGGGAGGAGAGGTCATCCAACATTGTGGTAGTGGAGGATTCTATTCTTCTTATTAAGATGATTCAGCAGGCATTAATTAAGGCCGGTTACCATAACCTGGAGCTTTTTAACAATGGACAGGAAGCATGGGATTATTTGCGAATTGAGGGGAGGGAGAATGGAAAGGTGGACCTGATAATCACGGATATTGAGATGCCTAAGATGGATGGACATCGGCTCACAAAACTGGTAAAGGAAGATGAGGAACTTAAGCATATTCCCATAGTTATTTTTTCTTCCCTCATCGATGAAGAGATGCGGCGGAAGGGGAAGGCGGTGGGGGCTGATGAACAACTTTCTAAGCCGGAAATAGGCCATTTGGTCGAGATATTAGACTATTTACTGGAAAAGAGGGATTAGGCATGAATAATTATGTAGTAAGACAGCCTGTTAAGGATAGGGATGATCAGCTAATCGGCAATGAGGTCATGTTCCAGCTTGGGGATGATGCCCTGTATAATAGTTCTGAGGACCATATGGCGGCCGGTACCATAGCTAATTTCTTCATGCAGAATAATGAAAAGATATACGATGGAAAACTTATCTTTGCCACGTTTACCCCAAGCCTGCTTTTTCGCAATACACCCAAGATATTTGAGAGCAGTAAGCTGATTATACAGATTGAGGATAATGTGTTGGTAAATCCATTATCTTTGATGATTGTACAGAAGTACAGGAATCAGGGATATAGATTTGCCATAAATGACTTTCAATTCTCAGCCCGTTTTTTCAGTATACTGGAATACGTGGATTTCCTCAAAATTAATGTAAAGGGGAGGACGGAACGGTCAGGGGAGAGTTCGATGGAGAACATTGTCAGGATGGCCAGAGGATTCAACAAGCAGTGCATTGCCTATGGAGTTGACAGCAGGGAGGATTATAAGTTTGCAAAGACTCTTGGGGTGGATTATCTGCAGGGGACATACATATCAGAAGCTACATTGATTAAAACGGCAAAATTGGATTTCCTCCAAGGTAATTTCTTCCAACTGGTGGTAGCGGTTACAAAAGATACGCCTGATATGACAGAGATTGAGGAGATTATCAGTAGGGATGCCTATTTGACCTATGCATTATTTAAGCTGATTAATTCCAGGTATTTTGCTTTGAGTAAAAAGATTTCTTCTATACGACAGGCACTGGTCATTTTGGGAATCCGTCAACTGAAGCACTGGGTTTACCTGCTGAGCATGCAGAGTGATAATAAGGATGATGGCGGTATCACAGAGCAGGTTTTAAAGAGATCCTTCATGCGCGGAACGTTTTGTTCCAGGTTGGCCCGTTATATTGATGGACTACCGGTCTCTCCTGGGGAAGTTTATATGATGGGTATGTTTTCTACCCTGGAATATATGGTGGATAGCCCGCTGGAGGATATTCTAAAGGAACTTCCTATCCGGGAGGAAATCAAGGAGGCCTTGATTAGCAGGACAGGGATATGTGGGGACTTGTATACCCTAGTGCTGGATTACGAGAGGGCCGACTGGAATAGTATCAACCAGATGGTAAAAAAACTGGGAATCCCTTCTAATATGGTGGCACAGTTCTATTTTGATTGTGTGGAGGAAGTGAATGAAATATGGAAAGGGATAACTTTTTCTGGGGAGGATAAGGACGAGGGAGAGCATAAGGGGATGTAAAATAAGTCCCTAATTAGGAATCGCTAGAACCGGCATTTAACGGTTCTGGCGATTCCTTGTTTTTATCCTTACTTTTTATCCACTTCTTGATTTCACTCGTTAAAAGAGGGTTCGCTTAATAAGCCTATGAGGGTAACTCTTAGCTTTTAAGCTGCTATTTCTTTTCGCTGCTTTTTATTATGATATTTAGGTCAGTTTACAAGGAACTACACACAGACCACGAAACGGGGGCTGCTGACAACAAATAAAGGCTGAGTATCAAGCACCGAAAAGTGCGGGATATGCAGCCTGTTTTGTTGTCCGGGGTTTCCAAAGGGGCTTGCCCCTTGGCACACGACTTTGCATGTAAAGTGTAGTGTGTTATACGCTCTGTCGGCGTTGCCGTAAAAATGCCGTTGCCGCCGGATAGGGCAAGGGCGTTTGAAGCGGCAGGAAAACAGGGCTATGATTGCGTGACGTTGAGCCGCAAGCACAGCCCTGTTTTCATCAGCAGACGGGGCGTATATGAAAACCTTCGTCCCTTGTCCCACGCCGGACTATGGGACAAAGTGTCCCAAACGTATAGCCACATTCACGAAAAGGCAGGTGGATTTTTCTCCCAAAATTGAAATGGGCGGGAAGCCATTTTAAGGCTTTCCCGTCTTGATTACCCATTAGCAAAGGCGGGCGAGGCTGTCAACGGCGGCGCTGAAAGCGCGTTTGGGTGGCTTTTTGTTTCTGCCACTCCCAGCAGATAGTCGGCGGTTACGCCATAAAACTTCGTCAGCTTGATTAGGGCATAGTGGCTGATGTCCTTGAAGTCCTCCGCTTCGTAACTACCCAGCGCAGATTTGGAGAAGTGGGTCTGTTCCGCAAGCTGCTCCGGCGTCAGCCCTCGCTCCACACGCAGGTCTTTCAATCGTTCTTGTATGGATAGTTCCATGCTCTCGCTCCTTGTCTGCTCGATAAACTGGAATGCATCGCTCTATGAAATCAATTCTTGAGCGCAAAAAGATAGGCATAGATGCTTTCTTCACATCCCTGTTTGCATCTTTTCAAACATCTAAGGACAGGCCAGATAACAGTCCCATTACTTAACTTAACGGCAATATTTATTTCTCCTTGTGGGTCGCTATCATCCGTGATCCATTTTCCACCGTATAGTTTAATCGCCGTTTCGCCAATATATGAACCTAAACTAAATAAAATCATACCGCCATTTTTTGAAAGCAAACCTGTTTCGGAATTCTGTTCATCAAAAAATCTGTCAATTTCTTTCATGCTTTCTAAAGAATAATCCGCTTTATAGCCGGACGAATTGAGTGCTTTTGTCACCCAGTCGGAAGCCAACGGAATATCTTCTTCGAGTGTATTGTTGCTTTTTTTCTTGTTACCATTATCTTTCTTCAAGATTTTATTGAGGAATCTCATGTTGACCACTCCAATTCCGAATTTTTTCAAAACATATTTTAAAAAGTTTTTCAGCAAAAGTAATTTCATTTTCCAAGTCATCTATTACTCATTCAGCATCAATTAAATAATCGAATGAATAACTTGAACCGACAGTGAAATCACCATACGGTGGTAGCTATCTACACTTACACATTAAACGTTTGGCTTCAAAACACATAAAATGTCCCTATTCCTTTCAAATCCCTCGTAAAACCAAAATCAAAGCATGGTCAAGATATTTAAAGATACTACATTCCTTGCAAGCGATACAGTCACCCATGCGCTCCCGCTTCGGGAGCATCCGAAAAGCGCCCTATCTTCTCTTGAATCGCCCTATATGCTTCACATTCTGCAGTTCGTATGGAATACCGTGTTCTCCCGCCATCGTCAGCGCAAAGTCCAGAAAATCTCCCCATCCATCGGACAGTACATCCGAGCGGAGGCTGATCGTTTTCTCCGCTGTCCGCAGGATCATCCGGGCGTTCTTTTTATCCCACAGCAGGAGGATGGAGCGCAGCTGTGTCCACGGGATGTCGTGGGCTATCCCAAAGCTGACCACCCGCAGCAAACGCCGGGAATAAAAGACCTTGCGCCAGGTCGAGTGGAGAAAAGAGCCGATGCACAGCAGGTCAAGCCCAAAGAGGGTCAAGAGCTCCTGGTTCAGCTCACCTCTAGCCCAGAGGGTTTGCAGCGTCTGGGGTTCGTCCATAGCCCACAGGTAGAAAAACAGACCGGCCATCACCGTGATCGCCGCCGGGAGCAGGAGCAGCAGATAGGCGATGGGCGAGCATTTCAGCACCCGGAAATCGGTCTCCCAATCGTCGCGCTGCTGCTTTTGCCGCCAGCGTCGCCGGGAGAGAAAATCCCACAGCTCGACCGCCAAAAGCATGGGGATATTCACCGCCCCCAAAACCAGGGAATAGCGCAGGATCTCGGATATATTGTCCTGCCACCCCATGGGCAGGCAGATGGCAATGTTGATGAGATTGGCGATCAGCAGAAAACTAAGGATCACAGAAAGGACCTCGGCCGTTGTGGAATGCCTGCGCCGCCCTGTTGCAGGAGGTTCCAGAATATCGCCCCTGCGAATCTGCTTCGCCCTGCGTCCGCGGAGTACCAGACACACAGCCTTGCCGGGCTCGGCGGTGCGAACCTCCAGCTTCGGTGTAACCAGGATGCTCTCCACGCGCAGCTTGATACGCTTGCCATCGGTGCGGTTCAGGCACAGATAATCGTTCACCGATATGCTGCTGCCCTCCACCACGCCCTCTACGGCAGTGCAAAATCCATTCAGCTTTTTGAGGTTATGTACCACCAGACGAAACCTCGTTCCGTCCATATGACTACCACCACCAATCTCGATTTACCGTTCTGTTTCTTCCATTCTACCACAATTCCGAGAGCGTGGAAATAGTGAGTTTTCTGGGCTGATTTCCTACCTTATGGATATATGGGACGGGCGGTCATTTAGGTGTAGACTTGTCTTAGTACATCGATGAGCCGCACCTTGAAAACAGAATGACCGTCCGAAAAGGAATATCTCTCCCGGAGAAGCAGCGCATTTGCGTGCCAAAGGAGAAATACGCCGCAGGAATGGGGGTGGAAAACTTTTCGGGGAGAACGGCAAAAGGAAAGCAAAAACGGAGGGAACACATGAAAGATAACCCATATAAACGACTTCCGCCCTTAGAGCGCAAGCCAGACGGATCCTTTTACCGTATGACCCCGGCACAGAGGAAACAGGCAAACGCCCTGATCCGCCGGGAGTGCTGCTACCATGAGGAGGGGAATTGTATCGCCCTTGACGATGGGGACGCCCACACCTGCCCACAGACCATTTCTTTCTCGGTCTGCTGCAAGTGGTTCCGCTGGTCGGTCTTACCACAAGCCGGAACGCTGGAAGCGGAGATTTTCCGGGATAAGGACTTGAAACGCTGTGCGGTCTGCGGCAGGGTGTTCGTCCCAAAATCCAACCGGGGAAAAGACTGTCCCGACTGCGCCGCCAGCGTTTACAGGCGGCAGAAAACAGAAAGTGAACGGAAAAGGAGGTCTACTGTGGACAGTTAGGGACTAATAAGTCCTTATGTTTTTCGTTATAGGGAAGTATTTTCGATTTGGACGATATAGCCCAATTACAAGGGTTATACCGTCTTTTTGAGTTCTTATGCGCCTTGATGTTTCGGCTGCGCGTCAGAAAGGAAATTGATTTCCCCTACAAAGTTGAAAACAATATCCACTTTCTGTACCCGTTTCCCGTTCACTTTTTCTGGCGCATGGACTATGATTTTTTTGATAAATTCATTGACGATTGCGGGGGTGAGTTCTTTTATCCACACATACTTGCGGATAATCGCAGAAAAGTTGTCAAAATCACTTTTATTCTGTTCATAGGTATCAACTTCCTGTTGTTCAGATTTGACCTTTTCTTCCAGTTCACGCTGTTCCGCTTCATATTCTGCGGACAGCTTCAAAAACCTGTCGTGGCTGATGGCGCCGCTTATGTCGTCCTCATAAATCCGTTTGAAGATACGGTCAAGTTCTGCAATCCGTTTTTGTGCCTGTCCGACTTCCCGCTTCCTGCGCTTCATTTCCTTTTCCGTTTCGGCAGAGCGTTGTGCATACATCATTTCCTTAAAAGTCATGATGTCATCAAAGAAAAGGGCGGTCACATCAAATATTCTGCTCCACACAATCTGCTTTAAAGCTTCCTCTCGGATAAAGTGCGCCGTACAGCTTCCCATATTGCTTTTGTATTTTGCACAACGGTAATGGTCTTGCCCTTGCCGGAAACTCTTACAAGTAGAAAAATGTAGCTTGCTTTCGCAGTCTGCACAATAGACCAAACCAGAAAATAATCCCTGTCGGTCTGCCCGTTTGGGAGGGCGGCGTTTGTTTGCCCTTAACTCCTGCACCCTTTCAAAAACAGTGTCCTCTACAATCGCTTCATGGGTATTGTAAAAAATAGCCTGCTGTTCCTTTGTTGTCGGAATACGCTTTTTCAACTTGTGGGATTTTGAATAGCTTTTGAAGTTTACCGTATGTCCGCAGTAGTCCATGCGTTCCAACATTGCTGCAATCGTGCTTTCATGCTATTGATACGGATTTTCAGGAAGCGGATTTCCTTTCTGCTTTGCATGGTAGGCTCTTATGCACAGTACATTTTCCGTTTTTAATGTCCTTCCTATCTGCATAGGTCCTTTTCCGGCGATACATAAATCAAAAATCCATTTCACCACAGCGGCGGCTTCCTCGTCTACAATCCATTGCTTTTTATCAGTAGGGCTTCCTTGTAACCCTCTTGAAGTTCTCTCATTACCTACAACACCGCACAGGACGGTTTTGACGAAGTTTTGAGAAATTCTTCAAAAAAGTTTTCCTTATGTCCTACTACGGGGAAATTTGAAAAATGCCAAAATATCAAAAGAAAATAGTTGAAAATCTTTCCTATCGGAGCAGACTGTTGTATACTGGTAAATATTTGCCCTTAAAACCGCAAGATATATGAAAAATGGAATGAAATATCCTGCTATAATGCAGAGAGAAAGGAGGAAGCTGCAATGCCGGGAAATATCAAAAATGTAATGGCGGCAATCGACTATATCGAAAGCCATCTGCACGAAAAACTGGACTTGGAAACAGTTGCGGGGGCGGTACATTATTCAAAATATCATTTGCACCGAATGTTCACCAGTACGGTAGGGTTGACAATCCACGACTATGTACAACGCCGCCAGTTGACCGAAGCCGCAAAACTGCTTGTACTTTCCGACAGGCCAATCCTTGAAATTGCGCTTTCTGCCGGATATGAGAGCCAGCAGTCCTTTACGGATATTTTTAAAGCCATGTATAAAAAATCCCCTAACAGGTACAGGGAGGAAGAAAAATTTTATCCATTGCAGCTTAAATTTGTTTTGAACGAAAACCCTACAAATTCGGCCGAGGAAAATTGGCAGGATAAAATCGTCTTTGCAACACAGGAAGATATACCGTCATGGATAGAACTGGTTCACCTTGTCATTGACGGTTTCCCGCACTTAGACGAGAAACAATATTTTGAACAGTTACAGGAGTATATCAAAAATAAGCGTGCATTGATTTTGAAAGACGCTGATACGGCAATCGGGATTATGGCATTTCATGAGGTGACGGGGAGCATTGATTTCTTTGGGGTACACCCGCAGTATCGGAAAAGAGGGATAGCGAAAGCATTTTGTAAAAAGGCATTGTATGAACTTGTACGTTCCGCGCAGATTAGCGTGACGACTTTTCGGAAGGGTGACAAGGCAGATACAGGCTATCGGGAGATATGGGGAAGCCTTGGCTTCGCTGAAGCGGAACTGTTAATTGAATTTGGCTATCCGACACAGCGGTTTATACTTCACAGAGAAAAAACGGAGGGCGGGGACAATGAGTGACCTAAATCCACTATCACAGAACTTCACAATAAAATCATTGCTGAAATTTGCATTTCCGACAATTTTAATGATGATATTCATGGGGCTGTATACAGTCGTTGACACAATTTTTGTGGCACGATTTGTAGATACAAATGCGCTTTCGGCATTGAATATTGTCTGCCCTGTTATCAATCTGATTGTCGGTCTTGGAACTATGCTTGCAACAGGAGGAAGCGCGATTGTAGCCCGCAAAATGGGAGCAGGAGAACAAAGAAGAGCGGCACAGTATTTTACGCTGATTATCTCGGCAGGCATTTTGTTAGGTGTACTGATTGCAGTCATGGGAACAGCTTTTATTGACAGGATTGTTTGGGGGCTTGGAGCGAGCAGTATTTTATTTTCCTATTGCAAAGAATACCTTTTCATTCTGCTGTTATTCACGCCTGCAAGTATCCTGCAAGTGCTTTTTCAAAATCTGATTGTAACAGCAGGATGCCCCGGAATTGGTATGTTGCTTGGTGTAAGCGCGGGAATCGCTAATATTTTACTGGACTATATTTTTATGGTGCCGCTTCACATGGGCATTAAGGGTGCTGCGTTTGGTACGGGCATTGGCTATATGATACCGGCGGTGATTGGATTGTGGTTCTTTTCCACAAAGAAAAACAGCCTGCATTTTAGGAAGCCAGTCATAGATTTTTCCGTATTGGCTGAAAGCTGTACCAATGGTTTTTCCGAAATGGTAAGTCAGGCGGCAACAGCGGTTACAACATTCCTTTTTAACCGCATTATGATGAAACTGCTTGGAGAAAACGGAGTTGCGGCAATCACAATCATTATCTATACACAGTTTTTGTTGAGTGCCCTTTACATAGGCTTTTCTATGGGAGTAGCCCCTGTTATCAGTTATAACTATGGGAAGCAGGACGAAAAACAGCTAAAAAATGTATTTTGTATTTGTATGCGGTTCATTGTCTTTATTTCTATCTCTGTTTTTGCAATAGCTTTTATTTTTGGTTCGCCATTGGTTGGAATTTTTGCGGAAACGGGAACTCCTGTTTACGAAATCGCACGAAACGGATTTTTGATTTTTTCCTTTAGTTTTCTGTTTTGCGGGCTGAATATTTTTACCTCTGCCACATTTACAGCATTATCAAACGGGAAGCTGTCAGCAATTTTGTCGTTCCTGCGGACTTTCGGATTGATTACAGTGCTGTTGCTTACATTGCCTTATTTTTTGGGCGTAACGGGTGTATGGCTTGCAGTACCGATAGCAGAGTTAATCACTATGATTCTAGCACTGGTTTTTCTTCATCAGAACAGAGAAAAGTATCACTACGCATAAAAAGATTTTCATGCCGTCCGGCGGTTAATAAAAAACCGTTGTGTGGCGGCAAAATCATCATGCGCCAAAACAGAATACAAGCGGCTAAACGGCGGTTTTGAAATAACAATCAAAGCCGTCGTTTTTATGTGGCAGGACAGCTTTCATGGATATGGCGGTGCGAGGTACTGCTATGTCTGTTTTTTATTTCATGGGTAGTTTTGGCTATGGTGAATTATCAAAAAAATCCTGTCTTGTGGAATGGGATTTTCTGCCTATGAGTATGAACACACATATCATTTAACATGTCTTAATAACTCGCATTACTCAAATACCCATGCGCTTTCTGCTGTATGGGTATTTGCTGTAATAACCCCCTACTGGGCAGAAAAGGGGTGAGAGAAAATGAGATATTCTGAACAGTTCATGGAGCATATCGAATACGCTTTCAATGCGTTCTGCAAGATTGTATTACGCCACGAAGCAATCAACGCATGGCGGGATTTGAAGCGGAAAGAAGCAAGGGAAATATCCCTTGATTTACATGGCTTTGCAAGCACAGAACAGGGGCAGGCAATAGAGACTATCGTCCGCCCTCGGAAACGGGCTTCTAACCGTCCACAAAATACGATATGACAAACACCATTTATATCCATCAGCCGGAAAAGGCGTTCAGCTTTACCCGGCTCCCCAATTTTCTCTTTGAAGCCCCCTCATTCATGCCCTTGTCCAACGAAGCAAAGATACTGTACGCCTTTATTCTGCGGCGGGCGGAGTTATCCCGCAAGAACGGCTGGGTGGACGAATACGGGCGCATTTATCTGTATTATCCCATCTGCGAGGTGGTCGCTTTGCTCCACTGTGGGCGGCAGAAAGCGGTCAACACCCTGCAGGAATTGCAGTATGCGGAGTTGATTGACATTAAAAAGCAGGGCTGTGGAAAACCCAACCGCATTTACCCAAAATCCTATGAAGCGGTTTCAAACACCGTCTTCAAGAAATCCCGTTCCGGTACGCCGGAGGGCTGAAAACCGCACTCTAATGGAAGGTTTATGGACCACAGCAGTTTCCCACCAGAAGAATTACTCTTCAGCTGTTCCAATATAAAAGAAATAGGCCAATCATGATAACAGTTTTCTAAGTTGGCAGAATCGGCAATGCGGACCGTGTTTTCGTCTGCTCCTGGTTTAATCAGTATGAGAAAATGGCCGTTATCGGAAAAGTATCCTTTTCCAACAAGAGCCACCAGGGAATTACCCGAATATAGTTCATCTAAAACATTCTGCACGGTAGGATCCGGGAGAGGACGGGGCTTCAGCCCAAAAGCGGAGCAGCCCGTTTCAACAATATCATGTGATGAGCCGTCTCCCGGAACGCAAAGCCCATTATCTGCCGCCCATGAAGCCGCTATGTCTGGTGTTAGGGTGAGACCTGTATAGCTGGATACCAGCATAGCCAGTACCGTAGGACCACAGCCGTGAGTTCGGATGGGATCTTTAGGGCCAAAGAGGGAATTGCCCCAACGGCTGTCTTCCTGATTATAGTAGGTAAAAAGCCCAGACACAGATTCCAGATAATCCGGATATCCTGGGTGTTGCATGGACTCTTCAGCAGGAGACGGGATATCCGGAACATCGCTCTGATTCGGGAGAACGGTTGAAATGGAGATTGGCATGTCATCTTCCGTCCCGAAATTTGTATCAATCGGTTGTGCTTCGGAACGATGCGAACAACCGATTAGAAAACAGACTGAAATTAGAAATAATATTATTGTAAGACTTATGTGACATAATACATATTTGTTTGCCCTATAAAATTTCAAACTATGTTGCCTCCCATAGCAGATTCGGAAAACCAACGCTACCAAATGATGGAGACTGCCCGAGATTCGGCGTTCCTGCAAATACACTGTTAAGGGAAGAAGACATTGAAAGCCGCATCATCTCCAGCAGAAGGATATAATCATCTTCGGTAAAACCGTCGAATCCCAGAACCTGTGTCAATAACTGACTATAGCTGTCGCTAGATAGCGCATTCCGGACTGCCTGGCCTGTAGTCTGTCCGCACATGCCTGGAGAAAGCGAAGGATATTCCGTCACGCCGGACTCCCTTAACATCCCCATGATTTTTGCCACATAGTTCTGGGTCTCCTTGAAGGGAGGAATTCCACCGTATTTATCCACGTTGTTACTGCCGGCATTATAGGCGGCAAGGGCCAGCTTCAGGTTCCCGTCATACTTATCCAGCATGGAACGGAGATACCTGGTTCCGCCCATGATATTCTGCCGAAGGTCCCATGGGTCAGTCACTCCAAGTCCACGGGCCGTGGCGGGCATAAGCTGCATTACACCCTGGGCGCCACAGTGAGAGAGGGCCCTGGGATTAAAATCCGACTCGGCCTTGGCAACCGCCTTAATGACAATGGCTGGAATGCCATAGGCGGAAGAAGCCTCCTGAAATATTCTCTCCATCCCACTGGGGGCAGAAAGTCTGGATGAGATCGTCTGGGCAAATTCAGTTCCCTCTGGGGATATGGACTGCCTCTGCCGTATGTTCATTTCCTTGAGATTGGTGTTGCCTAAGCTGGTAATCTGCATGGAGCGCATATTTTCCTCCTCACTTTTCTGAATCCATATTATGTTGCATTAATACGAAGAAACAGCCCGAAAGCTGTTTCTTCTGAATTCCTATGAAACATTACTGTAATAACTGAAGAACTCCCTGCGGAATCTGATTGGCCTGTGCAAGCATGGCCTGGGAAGCCTGAACCAGAATATTGTTCTTGGTGTAGTCCATCATTTCGGAGGCCATATCAACGTCACGGATACGGCTCTCAGCGGCTGTCATATTCTCAGCGCTTACACTCAGGCTGTTGATGGTATGCTCCAGACGGTTCTGGACAGCGCCCAAAGTACCGCGGGTAGAGGATACGGTATTGATAGCCGCCTTAATCTTATCTACAGCAGCATTGGCACCTGCCTGGGTTGCTACACTGATACTGTCAATGCCTAGAGATTTTGTGCTCATGTCGGAAACAGAGACATTCAACTGGTTGAAATCTTCTGCGGTATCACCAATTTGAAGGGTCAGACCACCGCCTGCAATCGCTTTGCCTTCTGCGGAGATGCCCAGAGTCTTGGCGACCTCACCACCTTCTTTGTCGGAGAAGCCGATTTTATTGCCACTGGTGTTTGTAAACTCCAATGCACCCTGATTATTAAAGGATACGGTTACCTTACCCTGCATGGCATCGGGAGTACCTGTTGTGCCTTTTGCAGTATCATAATTGGTGAGGGCAGCATCGATTGCGGTCTGAAGCTGGTTAACGATATCCGTTGCAGTGCTTGTGTTGGTTAAAGTAGAAGTGGTGATATTGAGCTCTTCTCCATTTATTAACATATTAAATGAACCATTAGCACTGGTGGGATCAATAATCAGGGTGGAAGTGGCTGCCGCAGTTGCTTGCGTATCCGTAACACCGGTTACAATACCCAATACAGTTTTGTTAGTTGTAGGTTTTGCAGACTGATCAAAGCCTATAGAAGAAGCACCAGTACCTTTCATACCACTGGTAATGGTAAATCCTTGATTATTAGCGGTGCTAGTTACGCTGACATAATCAATACTGGTTCCCCGATCCTTATTTGCCTTATCAATAGCTGCATTAATGGTCTTTTCCATCAGTGCGGCTGCATCCTTGGATACTGTAGCATTGTTATTGGTTGTCCAATTCTTAGTGAGGAGAGTCTGCTCATCTGCACTCAAGGTGCTCCAGTCTACCTCTACGCGGGAACCATCAACTAAAATAACATCTTTTTTAGTAAAATCAATAGCTGAAGCGGCACTGGCATCCTTACCTGTACCCGTAAAGACAGCTGCCTTCCAGTTGGCAATTTTTCCACCAACCAGTCCATTTGCACCAGCGCTTCCTGCACCGTCAAGGGACCCATCCAACAGCTTGATGCCGTTGAAATTGGTACCTTCTGCGATACGATCAATCTCATCCTTTAAGGAAGTGATTTCCTTCTGCATGTTGGTACGGTCTACTGCGTTGTCATAAATACCGTTGGAAGATTGGTTCGCTAACTCGACCATACGGTTCAACATGGAGTGAACTTCAGTTAACGCGCCCTCAGCAGTCTGTACCAGGGAGATACCGTCCTGAGCGTTCTTCTGCGCGGTGTTCAGACCGGTAATCTGAGCCCTCATCTTCTCAGAAATAGCCAGACCTGCGGCATCATCACCGGCCCTGTTGATGCGGAAACCGCTGGAAAGCTTCTCTAAGTTCTTGGATACAGAATTGTTGTTGTTTCCTAACTGTCTGTAGGAATTCAGTGCTGCAATGTTGTGTTGGATTCTCATATTTTTCCTCCTTGAGTGTATACAGAAGAATCCTTTCTTCTGCATGTTTAATCCGTTACGCGTCACGGATTAATTTTATCTTACATATATTATATCGGTTTCGGCTAAGATGGAATTAAGGAAGAGAGAGGGATATTTTTACACAAAAATACTATATTTTTTTTGTTGAAAGTAATACTTAATTTTTATCAGGATTTGCCGAAGTTAAATATAAAAAGGAGTATGTCATGGTCTACAATTCGATGGAAATGGATTATCTGCTTTCTCTTCTGAAAGCAGTTTTGAATAACGAGGCAGCAGGGGATACGGGCAACAGGCATGACTGGGGGCTTATCTTCAATATGTCTGCATATCATAGGGTACAGACAATGGTCTGCTATGCCCTTCTGTTTAATGAATCCATGCCTCCGGAATGGAGGGAACGGTACGGTGCCAGGTTCCGTGAACTGGTGACAAAGGATGCTGCCTACAGGAAGATGGTTCATGGAATCCTTGGGATGCTTGAAAAGGATGATATCCCAAGTGTTCTGTTGCCTCCGCAGGATGTTAAGGGGCTGTATCCCCAGTCAGATATGAGAGAGGTGGACGGGCTGTCCTTTCTGGTCCGGGAAGACAGGGAGGGGAGATTGTTTCAGACTATGTATGCAGGCGGCTTTCGCTATGAGGGGGAAAGCCTGCAGGGGGGACACCGGTTCGTTGCATCTGATGGCTGGCATATTACCGCGTATGTCCACCTGTTCCGGTGCGACCGAAAGATGGAGCGACTGTTTGCCAATCTATGGGAACGAATCCATAAGGCTGGGGGAGAGAATGAACTATATTGTATGGATCCGGAGGACCGGTATCTGCTGATGGTTTGTTGGAGTGCCGTCAGGTTTTCCTTTTCACAGGTAGATATCCGTGATGCCGTAGACATCTATCTCTACCTGCAGTCGTATGGGCAAGGTCTTAACTGGGCCTATATTGATCAACGGCTAGCCGAATGTGATGTCCTTGATTTTTCCAGGGGCTTAAGGGCTTTGGCGTGGCTGTGGTTCGCGAAATTTCCCAGAGAGATGAAGAACAATGGCTATCTTGATATGGAGGAATATATTCTGTCCAAGGGAATGTATGCGAAGGAGGCCTGTATGAAATTGCTTCCCCTGATGGCCAGGTTGGAAATCTGGAAGATTAAGGAGGAGAGGAAGGTCAGAGTCTTGGCCGTTCTGCATTGGTTGTTTCCCCAGAGGAAGTATATGATTGGGCTTTATCCCGTATTGGAACACCATCCATGGCTCTTATGGTTTTGTTGGATTCGCCGCCTCATTCATATACCCTTCAGGAGATTACGCCAAAGAGTGGAGAGGGCTGTACAAAGTTTCTTTTTCCTAATTTCCCCCTATTTGGAAAGAATCTTGTCTCGTTGGGAAAGACGTGGACGGGCAGCAAAGGAGGAAAAGCGCGGGCGGGCGGGAGAAGATGGAAAAGGGAGTAATGAGAGCAGATCAGGAGGTTGGATATGAACTATTTGAACATAAAGTATCTGAATTGCTTTTGTGAGGTCAGAAACAAGGAGAACAAGTTAGTCGCGGCAGGCTCCATACAGGAGATAAGTGAGCAAGAATTTGTCATTTTCAGAAGAAATGGAAACATTCCGGGATTGAAAGAGGATATGGAGGTAAAGGTCAATATCTTCAATTTTTCCGAAGGTTTCTGCATGGTGACAGGTACTGTAAAAAGGATTTTAGTGGACATGATTACCGTTAATGACATAGAAAATATATTAAATGGTGAACGCAGACAAGCGTTCCGCGTGGAAATATCGGAAAGGGCTGAAATACTAAAAAGAAAGGGAAAACGTAGTGTATTGATGGAGGTGGTTTTGCGGGATCTGAGTCTGGGCGGCTGCCTTATCGAGACAAGGGAGGATTTGGGAGATATCGGGGAAAGCTTTGAACTGAGGTTTGATTTTTTGTCAAAAATGAAGGTCAGGATGGACTGTAGGATATGCAGACGGGAGAAGGTAGGGGATGTTTGGAGGGTGGGCTGTTCATTTACAGCTTACCCTCCAGGAATTGAGGATAAGCTGTGTGCATATATCTTTGAACAGCAGCGGCGGCAACTCTGCAGCAAAGAAGGGAGGCCTGTTGCCCGCGAATAAAATTATTCAATATTAACCGTTTTTAAAACACGTGTGAGATTGGTGAGGGCGTCGGCAGAAAATGCGGCGGCCTCCTTGTTATTTTTTGCGGCTTCCACTAGCTCCTCCCTTGCAATGGGAATGCATTTAGGTGCCTCTATAGCCAGCTTGACCTTATCACCGGAGGTATCTGTCACCGTAATCCGTATATCATCTCCAATACATATGGATTCCCCGGTTTTTCGCTGCAGTATCAGCATCGCAGTTCCCCCCTTTCATCTAAGGATAAGTCTGGAAAAGGGTGGTGAAAACCATACTGCGGGTCCTGAAGTACCACCTGGAAGCCTTTCCTGGTATCTGTACGTATTACCAGGGGAGCCTTCAGGTTACAGGTACTATGAGCAATGTTTTTTTTCAGGACACAGATGGAGTAGAAGATAACGGGGGTGTCGTCCTGCAGATCCAATTGTATTAAATCCTCCTTGCTCAGAGAGGGAGAGTAGCCTGGATAAAGAGTGAAGGGGTTGGCTAGGATAAAGGACAGATTTTCATCCTGAAGGCTCTGAAGATACATAAAAGAATCTTCAATGGGTGAGATGTGAATTAACAGGTAGTCAATCATATTTTCAAAGCCGAGCAGACCATCCTGGAAGCGGATGATGTCCTTTTGTTCGTATTCGACAGTTCCAAAGCAGGGTGTGTTAAAATGCATGAAATTACCTCCTCCTATAATAGATTTTGTGGTGGTTAGATACCTGACAGCTAGTTAGGACTAACCGTTGCGTTGTTTAAGTTATAGAATGCAATGGCGTTGGTGTGGCGATGCCTCCATGTGGAGTCCTTGGTCCATAAAATCGGTTTTAAAGCATTTACGGGGCGTTATCAGGCGTTTTCAAAAGGCATGGATATAATTTTCAGCCAAGCGAACCACAGGAGTTATTTGAGGATAAAAGCAAACCTGCGTCAAATTGCGGACCATCACGGCTGCGAAAAACGTTGTGTTTGATCGTGACATCGCTGCCTCAAACAGCTCCCGCCGATGACCGAGTTTATCAGTTTCTTGACAAAAAGTGTTCTGGTGGCGAGCCCTATATCTTGTATAGATGACTGCCGGCACCAATGGCGGTCTTATTGTAGTACAATAACTTACCTCCATGAATTTCTTTGAAGAATCTTCAATTGAGACTTGACTGATTAGCAGGCTTTTAAAAAGCAAGAGCGGGTCACGCTCTTGCTGAAAACTGATCATCCCTGGGGGGAACATACATGGGCTGGCCAATATATTCAATTAATACATCAGGCCATTGGGTGATGGTGAAATCCACGGAACTGGGAATATATTCTATATCACCGCCAGACACGCGGACATCGAAATTCATCCGATCCATCTGATACTGGATATCCAGACTGGGTTCCTGATATTGGATGTCTGGTCCGGTTTTAGGAATAAAATCCAGATTAAAGTCTCCTACAGGAAAGGAAACACAACTGTCAATGATGGTTTTTAAGATGTTCTGAGACGGCGTTGCGTTTGCCATCATGGTTCCCTCCTTTGCGCTCTTTTGTACACTTTGACCAACGCATTCCGCTCCTTTAGCCGCGTTCTGGCGTATTGACAGGCTGAGGGAAGGACACACGGAATTCCTGGCCTCCTGACTATTGAGCTGAAGCCTGGCGGGTCTTGCCTGTATGGTTAGGCTGCCGGGCGTATGCTCTATCTGAAGCTGAGAAACCTTGGAATTCCTCTGGATACGGGAGGGGGTAATGGACATTTCATATTTTAGTGGAATCATTTGGATGTTAATCAACTGCTGCATATTAAATCTCCTTTCCTTCCATGTATCATTCAATCAGGCCGCTATTTCAGGAAATCCAGCAGGGAGGGTCCAAGAATGGAGCTTCCTACCCTCAGGGCTGCATTATAAGTATACTGCGCGTAGTAATATTCAGAGATTGCCTCGGCATCATTGACATACTCCACGTCTACGATCTGGGTGTTGTAAGTGAGGTCTAAATCGTTTAGACGGCTGGCTGTGATCTCTAATGACTGGCTCTGAACACCAATTGCGGATTGTGTGTCAATCACCTGATTGAGACTGTCCTCATACTGGGACATCATGTCCTTGAAGCGCTGGGCCCCTCCGTTAACCCAGTCTCCCTCGCTGCTTTTAAGAAGCTCAGACATCTGGCCGGTGAGGGCAATCAGATTCTTGCTGATTCCATCAGGGGTGACTCCATAACCCAGGACAGCAATACCGGGAATGGAGGTATTTAAGGTATTGCTGTCCGATACGGGACCATTATTTAATCCCAGGCCGATGTCTACGTAGGCTTTTTCCTGGCTCAGGGTATCCAAGGCAGCAATCTGGCCACTGGTGACATCCGTTCCTACATAGGTGATGCGGCTGCCGCTCCCGGAAAAGGGAGCGCTGTCATTGTGGCATCCGCCGAATATGTATTTTCCCTGATAGGTTGTATTGGCATATTGAAGCATGGATTCCTGAATCTGTCTGAAGGTTTCAGCAAAAGCGCTTCTCTCGCTGGCAGAAGTGGTACCGTTAATAGCCTTGAGAGCGGAATCTTTCAGGACCTTTGAGCCTTGGCCCTGGATATCCTCCAGGGCAGAACTGACCATGTCCAGCCGTTCCTGATGGGCCTTGACCGTAGAAATATAGTCTTTATTCTGCAGATATCTGCGGTGGAGCAGAGATGCAGTCTGGGCAGAGCGGGGGTCCTGGGAGGCTTTGGTGAATTTGCGATGGGTCATGGTTTGATTCCCCGCGCTATCCCTGTTGCCCATAATTGTATTCAGATTATATATATAGTTGTTCATGACGGAATTAGTGGTAATCCTCATTCAAATCCCTCCTTATTTTGTAATACCCATACCCATTACTGAGTTTAACATGTCATCCAGAGTAGTCATCAACCGGGCAGCAGCAGTAAATGCTTTATTGAGCTGCATCATATTGGCCGTCTCTTCGTCCAAATTCACACCGGATATACCCTCCCTGACGGAAGCAATGTCCTGGACGATGCTCAGGTAATTTTTCATCGTGGATTCTGTGGTCTTGGTATCTGTTGCAAGAATATTCCGGAAATCTTCCAGGCATTCCTGAAAGCTGCCCTTGAATACTGTACCGCCTTTTCCATCGGTAAATGTCTGACTGCCGGTGAGGGCAGATATCATGTTCAGGATGTTGCTGTTGTCTCCGGCAGGGGAATCGGCAGCCGCACCGCCGGTGATACGGATGGTCCCTTTCATCCACTCCTCAGTAATCCGGATGTTGCCTGCATTGATGGCTTGGCCATCGGAGGAGGTGAACAAATCCTTTCCAGCAAGCTTCCCGTTTAGATTGTTCAACGTGTTGAAGGTTTTAGCAAATACTCTGGCAAATTCATCGAGGCTCTTCTGATAATAACCTATCCCGTGAGTGGCAGTGCCATCAAAACTACCATCATCATTCAGCATGGACAGGGTACTTTTGAAGGAACCCGCGGAAAAAGCTGCGCCCTCTATCTTGGCGGAACCATCGCCGGGAGTTATATCCACGCGGAGTGAGCCGTCTGCACTGGTTTGGAGCTGGAATACGGCCGGGGTGCCGGTTCCCTTCAGCAGATTCACAGAAGAGCCATCCGACATGGTCATATTCAGCGTCATGGTATCAATGGAAGCACCGGAAGGGGCTATGGTACTGGTATAGTTTACGCTGATTTTGCCATAGGTTGACAGGGAATCCAGCAGCAGGTTCCTCTGATCCTGGAGTTCCAAGGCGGGGAGTCCATTGGCCTGGCTGTTCATTATGGAGATGTTCAGTTCCTGAATCTGGGACAGCAGTTTATTGATATCATCCGTATCTCTTGATAGCCCTCCTTCCATCTGGGACCTCAGTTCCTTCAGTTGATTGCTGTAAAGATTTAAGTATTCGGTAATGGATTTGGCTGCACCTCTGACAGCATTGTCCATCGTCACATCACCGGGGGAATTCTGCAGCGCCTGGAGACTGCTGTGGAAATCGGACAGCTGAGCAGCCAGTGCATCCTTGCCTCCTCCAATTTCATCCAGGTGGCTTTCCAAATCATTTAAGATGGACAGCTTCTTATCAAATTCTCCCAGATTAGCCATTTGGAGACGGTACCGGGTATCGACAAAGGGATCGCGGATTTGAGAAACTGTGTTAACAATCACGCCATAGCCTATATGGGCATCAGAAACTTTATTGTAAATATTGGTGGAACCGAATAAGCTGCTTTGCTCGAGACGCTGGCGGCTATATCCAGTGGTCTTTACATTGGTGATGTTCTGTCCCGTCACCTCCATGGCGTTCTGGCTGGCCATGAGGCCAAGCCGTGCCGTATTAAATCCTGTAAAGGATGAGCGTATCATGGAACGGTACCTCCTATATCTGTATATTTTTCATGCGATGAAAGGATTGAATCTCAGAGGAACCGTCCTGCTTGTAGGGCCTGCCCAAGGTAGTCCTCTTATCTAAATCCTGGATATGCCTGTCTAGAAGACGGGCATTCATTTCCAGTATATTGTGGGTTTTTTCATAAATGGAAAGAAAAAAACAATAGGAACTTAAAAGCTGTTTTGTGTAATCGCTAAACTCTCTCCTTACGGCAGGGGAAAGAATCTGCTCTAATTGGCTCAAGGGTGTTCTTTCAGGAAGATTTAAGGCTTTAAACAGCAAAATGCGTTTCTGCTCATATCCCCTCAGCGTCATGATGAGTACCTGTTCTTCTTTCATGGCAGTATTTAAAGCATGAAGGTCAAATGCTTTTGCCCCCTGGTACTTTAGCTGCTCCACTGCTCCAAGTTCCTTAAAAAGGTCCGAATACTTGATGAGCAGATCCTTGAGCTGTGTATGAAATTCTGAAACATTATCATTCATGGTTATTCTCCATTTACTCGTTTGAAATGATTTCTGACATCATGATTTTATCGGCGATGGCATCTACATCAGGATGGTAGTTTCCGTTGCGGATTCTGTCAGCTAAGTCCGCCAGCTTATCGGCGGAGGCTCCCCGGCGGACATCGGTCCATATATGGGAAACCAAGGATTTTCGGAAACATACATCCTCTCCCTCCTTCTGTATTGTTATCGTGTCATAGTTTGTCGTGGTGCCTCTGCTGTTCCCCTGCGAATGGGGAGGCATTTCATTTTTTGCCGGATGAAGGCAATATGAACCGATGGGATTAATTTTCATGGGAGCCCTCCTTCCTTTTAAGTATACACATCCGATTCCCTACCTCCTATCGTATATATCGGCCAGAATGGCAGTTAAATTAAGATGAACGGGTCAGATAATTCATCAATATGGCGGGAATTCCGGAAAGCGGAGCCTGGATACACACAGCTCCCATTTCATAAGCAGCCATAGGCATGCCATATACGATGCAGGAGGCTTTATCCTGACCAATGGTGTAAGCGCCCCGGCGGCGCATTTCCAGAAGGCCTGACGCACCGTCCTGGCCCATTCCTGTCAGTATGATTCCCACAGCGCTTGAACCGGCAAGCTTTGCAGCGGAATGGAAAAGCTTATCCACTGCCGGGGCCACACCATGGAGCCGTTTGCCGGGCCAGACACGGACGGACAGTCCGGAAGAATTACCGGTCAATTTTAGTTGCATCCCTCCTGGAGCGACCAGAGCCAAACCGCGTTCCAGATGGTCTCCATCTTTGGCCTCTTTCACCTTCATGGCACAGGCTCTGTCCAGACGTTGAGCATACATGGCGGTAAAACCGGCTGGCATATGCTGGGTAATCACTATGGGGGGGAGCCCATCCGGCAGTTTCTTTAAGATATCCAAAATAGCCTCTGTCCCTCCGGTAGAGGCGCCAATGGCGATGACTTTAATATTCATGTGCTCCTCCTTACAGCTTCCGATAGGTTGCGGGTTTAATATAGTGATAGGAGGAGGCGGATTTGTTGACTGATTCCGAATGACCTATCAGCAGGTATCCTCCCGGATTAGTGGCATTATAAAAACGGTTGACCAGAGAATCTCTGGTTGAGCCGTCAAAGTATATCATTACATTCCTGCAGAATATAACATCAAAGTTACTGCGGAAACGGATGGGTGACATTAAGTTAAATGTACGGAATATTACATCGGAACGGACCCGAGGGGCTACGGTATAACTGTCGTGTCCGGACTGCTTTACAAAGTATTTTTTTTTCCAATCTTCGCTGACCCCCTTTAACGCTTCTGACGGGTATTGGGCCGTCTTTGCCTTTGAAAGAACCTCCTGGGAGATATCGGTAGCCAGAAGCCGGGTGTCCCAAAGGGATGCCTGATTACCCAGAAAATCCTGGATAATCATAGAGAGTGTATAGGGCTCTTCCCCACTGGAGCATCCAGCGCTCCAGATACACATGATTTTATCCCTCCTTGTTTCGACAATCCAAGGAAGGATGGTGGATTTGAAAAATTCAAAATGTTCTGATTCCCGCATAAAATAGGTATAATTTGTAGTCAGTTTGTTTAGCATGATATCAATATCCTGGGATGGACGTTCTTCGGTTATATGACGGACATAATCGGAGAAATTTTGGTAGCCATCATGGACCAATGTAGAGGTTAAGCGGTTTTCAATCAGGCCCTTTTTATGGGATAGATTGATACCATAATTCTTCTGTACGAATTGGGACAGGATGGCAAAGTCCTTTTGTGAAATTTCAAACATATACGCACCGACTTCCTATAAGGTATTGACCAGCATCTCATGGTCAAAGAAGAGGACAGTCTCTCCATCAGGTGTTGTCTGGATACCGTTTACTAATTCCTGCCTGTTATTGGCCGGCATGGGGGCAATTGCAGCTTCAGAGATATCCAGAGTCTTAGTGACTGTATCCACGATGATCCCAATTTCCATCGCATGTATACTGATGACGATAATACAGTTCTGTTTTTTTGAACTTTCATCCGAAGGATAATAATTTCCCATTCTTCGGCGGACATCTACGATGGGAATGATTTGCCCCCGCAGATTAATGATACCAGGTATATAGCTAGGTACCATAGGAAGTTTTCTGATTGAATGGTTGGTTATAATCTCTGTCACACAGGAAGCATTTATGACATAAGTCAGGCCATTGGAAATGAATGCCACATAGCGGCTTAGGCTTTCTGCGTTTTCTGTTTCCGAGGATTCCTCAAAATAGGATTCCCCATCATAATTTGTGTTATCTGACCAGGTGGTTGACATGGTATTCCTCCTTAATATTGTCTGAGGGCTACATCAAACAGGGAGGATATATCCAGTATAAGACTGATATTTCCATCCCCCATGATGGTGCAGCCGGTGATGCCGGAGTGCTTGATATCGAAATTATCCAGATAGGCAGGGAGGGGTTTTACCACAACCTGCTGTTCGCCTAGAAGTTCGTCTAGAAAGAGGCAATAGGACTTATCGCTGGATTCCACCCAAATAAGGATTCCACTCTCAATATCATCACTTTTTGTTTCTATATTATAAAGTTGGTGGAGACGCACTATTGGGTAATAGCTACCCATACATTCAATCATTTCCTTACCATCTGCATCATGGATTATTTTTTCACGGGTGACTTTAAAAGCCTGGTGGATATTGGAGGTGGGGATGGTGAAAATAGAATCCCCTACTGAAACCTCCATGCCGTCCATGATGGCTAAGGTCAAAGGAATCTTTAATGTCACGCAGGAACCCTCTCCTTCTTCGCTGGATAGCAGGACGGTTCCGCCTACGGCCTTTACATTTTTTTTGACCACATCCATACCAACTCCCCTACCGGAATACTCCGTTACGGTTTCATTGGTGGAAAAGCCGGGAAGCATTAGAAGATTTAAGATCTCCTGCCGGCTGTAATCACCTTCCGCTTTCGTGAGAAGCCCATTTTTCGCAGCTTTATCCAGTATGGCTTTCGAACTCATCCCCCTACCGTCATCTCTGATTGAGATAAGCACTTCGCTGCCCGTATGTTCTGCGGAAAGGGTTATGGTGCCCTGGGCAGGCTTCCCCGCTGCCAGACGGGTCTCCTGGTCGGTCTCAATCCCATGGTCCATGGCATTGCGGACAATATGCATAATTGGATCGCTGATTGAATCTACGATGGTTTTATCTACCTCCGTATTTTCTCCGACCATGATTAATGCCACATCTTTGTTTAATTCTCTATTCATGTCCCTCACGATACGGTTCATCTTTTGGAAGATACCGGATATGGAGACCATCCGCAGGGACATGGCAATATCCTGAAGTTCATCCGTAAGCTTTCGCAACTGACGGCTGGATTTTAAGAAGGAATCCAACTTAAGCCCTTTCAAATCAGGAGAAGAGGTAACCATGGACTCTGTGATGACGATTTCTCCAACCACAGCCATAAGGCTGTCCAGTTTCGATAAGTTGACGCTGATTAAACTCTGTTTGGAAGCACTGTGGGTTGATTTGGCCCCAGAGTCATTAATATTTGGGGCGGCAGCGGGCAAGGAGAATGTCTTTTCCGGTACGGTGCTGATGGCGTCTAGTTCAGGTGCCTTTTCATCCGCTGTTTCAGGGAGATTTACTAGTGTTTCGTAAGATGATATGTTCGGCAAATTGACCAGGATGTGTACAGCGGCATCCTGCTCTTCCTGGGAGCGAAAACCCAGATAAAACCCCTGTTCTATGATGAATTCACTTGTATCGGAATTTGTCTCTACGTCCGGAGGATAGCAGGAGAAGGAAAACGGTCCACCCTTTAAGCTATCCATGAGCATGTATGCCCTTAAGCTTTCCATGCCGATTCCTTCTTCAAAAAATACTCTTATTATGTACGGCTCTACCAGATTGTGAAAATCCATTGATTCTGCCAGCTGTTTCGAGGGCGACTGCTGAAGGTGCAGGGTATCCCTATCCGTATCAGTAAAGTTTTTACTTATTTTGTCGAGAAATGCCTTAATTTGGCATGTGAAATTGCCGATATTAGCAGTAAGGGGTTGATTGTTTTCAACCTTTTCGACTTCCGCCCTTAACCAGTCCGTGGAACTGAACATAAGGTCAAACAAATCCTGTTTAAAGACTGGGGCCAGTTGTTCGATTCCATTTTCGCGGATAAAGTAGAATAAGTCCTCAATATTATGGGCAATTGTCATAAGGGAAGTGAATTCCATCATGGCGGAGGAACCTTTGATTGTATGCATAATTCTGAAAATTTCATTTACATTATCCGCTGTAAAATCTTTTGATTTCTCAGCGTTGATTAAAAGTTCATCTAATTGCGCCAGAAGAGAGTTTGTTTCAAAAAGATATGTGTCCAGCATATTTTCCATGCCATTATCCATAATAATGCACCGCCTTCTCTTATTAGTGTATATTAGTTTAATCGGTAAATTGGGAAAAAAAATAAGGTCAACGGGTACAAAAACATTTAGAAAGACTGGTGAAATATGGCAGATATATTAAGAGCAACGCAGCCGGTGAATCCCGGCTTTGAAAGTAATACATTGCGGGATAATCCAATCAGGCCTGGTGACAGAGGGGTTGAGAATGTGGTAGACCCGTCTAAAATTATCAGGCCGGATAATCGCAGCGAGAGGGAGGATAAAGCTTCCAATTTATTATCACAGTCTAATTATGATAGCTTTATTCGCCAGATGAAGGAATCTTCTAGTTTTGTGGAGGAGTTTTCCGGCCTCTTCTTTGACAAGGCACAGGCATATGCGGCCTTTGGAGGGAATCCTGCACTGATGGAACTGTATACTGAACTGACAGGCATCGCGGACTTGGATGAGAATGGAATATTGGAATTTATGAAGGCCCAAGCCAGGGGAGGCTCTGAATATTCGGAGGATTTCTTCCGGTTTTTGAAGAATGCTTTCGATTCTACATCCCAGATGACGTTTAAAAGTCAGATACTGCAGGCAGCGGGAAGATATGGTGATATGGTTGCTGGCGGCCATAAGCTTCAGATGATTATTGGGGAAGGAAATGCCATGTCTGAGCATCTGTTCCCGGCGGACGCGCAGATTTTGCAGGGGATATTATCCAGACTGATTCTGCCGCAGACAGACCAGCTGATGGGTCAGGATCCCCTTGCTTATATGAAGGAGAATTATCAGAATAACAGGAAGGTGCTTTTGCGGGAATTGATTCCATTTTTTTCAAACTATATCCACCGAACCCATGACATGGGGCTGGTTCGCAGTCTGATGTCTCTGGTTACCCATCAGACTGCTGCCTATATCAACGGCAATCCGGATAAGGTCCTGGAGGCTTTTACTGGTCTGGCCTTCTCTTTGGGAATGGCAGACATACCAGTGGGGGAACAGGGGGCAGCTATGCTGGTCTCGGGACTTCTGAAAAAAAGGATGGACAGACCAGAAGAAAAATTCAATGATAAACTTTGCGCCATGTTAAAGGCTGGTCTAGAATCTGCCGCCTCTAAGGATGTCTTTTCACAGATGTTAAAGACTATATTGGGGAATGAGAGTGTATATATGCCCCTATTGCATTTTATGATTCCGGTAAACATGGGGAGTCAGTCCTTGTTTTCGGAAATCTGGGTGGAGCAAAATGATGGCAGGAAAGAGAAGGATAGAGAGGACGAAAAGACAATCCGAATGCTGATTAAAATGGAAGTGAAGAGGCTAGGGATGTTTGATATAATTCTGGATTACAAGGAGAGTGGTGAAGTGGGAATCCAGCTTTACTATCCTGGAAAATTGTCGGGCGAGGAGCGGGAGATGGAAAACGCTTTGAATGCAATGATAGCAAAGAACAGCATGTCTCCGCATGCAGTTACACTTAAGGCAATGAAGGAACCGCTGAGACCGATTGATGTTTTTGGCAGACTTACAAGGGAAAAGGAGATTGTCGATGTCAGAATTTAGCAGGATTTTTAATCAGAAAGCAGTGGCACTTAGTTATGACGAAGAACGTGGACTGGCGCCAGCTGTTGTGGCCTCGGGTTCTGGTTTCCTGGCGGAAAGGATTGTGGAATTGGCGGTTGAGAATGGAGTACCCGTCTATGAGGATAATTCATTAGCTAATGTGTTGAGCCAGATGGAGGTTGGCAGTGAGATCCCTCCTGGATTATATCAACTGGTAGTTGATATTTATGTGTATTTCCTGAATTATACATTTAGATGATTATCGATAGAAGATAAAGAGGTGGATATATGTTTAAAAACAAAAGATGGATGGTCTTTATGGCAGGGGTGCTGGTATTTACCACCTGTTTTCCTATGACTGCCGAAGCAGCAGCCCGAAAACAGGAGACCAGGGTTCCTGTTGAAACAGTAACCATCAACGTGGAGTCTGCGGTTAGGGAAGGGGATATGTCGGGATATATTATGATTACTAAGGACAGCGATTCCTACTCTGTAGGAAATTATGAGTGGAGCGGCATGAAGAATGAGGAGGGGTGGCAGATTGGGGACAAGCCGAAGGTGAAAATTTCCCTGCATGCCAGGGCTGGCTATTATTTTAATAAAACCAATGGCAAGGGAAAGGTGACGGTTTATGGGGCTGATTATAATTCCGCCAGGATTGCAGATAATAAGGAGACACTGATTATCACGGTTACCTTACCCACTGTGGCAGGCAAATATGATAAACCTGATGATGCATGGTGGGATGATGATTATTCTAATGGCAATGCTAGATGGGAGGCTATAAAGGGAATCAGTGCTTATGAGCTTGTACTGTACCGGGATGGAAATAAGATTTGTGAGTTGGAGAAGGTGATAGGGACTTCTTATGATTTCTATCCTTACATGGTACAGGAGGGTACATATGTGTTCCATGTTAGAGGTATACCTAAGGATTCGGAGGAGGCGTCTTATATTTGGCCTACAGCCTGGACCAAATCCGATGGTCTGCGTCTTAAATCAAGGGAAACTCCAGACAGAAGGTATGGATGGTATGCAGCTTCAAATGGAGGAAAACGGCCAATTCATGGCTGGCAGAAGAGTGATGGTGGCTGGTGGTTCCAGGAGGAGGATGGCACATATCCAAGCAACACATGGAAGGAGATTGATGGCAAATGGTATCTGTTTGATCCGGCGGGATATATGCTTACTGGATGGCAAAAATGGCAAGGCCATCAGTATGTCCTGAGCGAGGATGGAGCCATGAGGACAGGATGGGTTTGGGATAACCGTAACTGGTATTATTTTGGCAATGATGGGGCAGCGGTAACAGGCTGGAACAACATTGATGGGAAAATTTACTATATGAATGACCGGTATGCTGCACTTTCTGGGTGGTGGTTGTTAGATGGGAAATGGCATTACTTTGATACCTCTACAAGACAAATGTTACATGATGCATGGATAGATGGTTACTATGTGGATTCTTCAGGGGTATGGAAACCTTGATTGTAATTCCGTTTTGACACGAGGTGGTAGGTCCAGAATGATGATGAAAGAGGATAAAAAATGAATAGTATTAAAAATAAAATGATAGCAATATTTGGGGGTTTGAATCTGCTTTTTGGGATATTAACTGGGATTGTGCCGGTACTAACACATGGAGGTGTGACAAGTTTATTTCAAATATTGATTAGTGTCTCTTTTCTGGCCTTGACGTTGTATGCGGCTGCAAATATATCGAATTGGATTTGCAGGCCGTTGGATTACTATACGCAACGATTGGAGGATTTGGCTCAGGGGGACCTGCATACCGCGGTTGACGATAAATCGGATTTGATGGAACTTAAGAGCTTGTATGTAGCCCTGAATGATACATCGCGGGTATTGAACACCTATATAACAGATATAAAATGTGGCATGAAAGCACTTGGAGAAGGGGATTTGACGGTAAAACCAAATGTAGAATTTGTTGGTGATTTTACGGAACTTAGAGACAGTATTATGGCCATAGTTGCCTCGTTCCAGTCTATACTTTCCCAAATTAAGGTGGCCTCTAGCCGGGTTTCAATGGGCGCAGAGCAGTTATCGGCCAGTTCCCAGGATTTGTCTCGGGGAGCAGTATCCCAGGCTAGTTCCATTGAAGAATTGGCAACTACTATCGGAAGTATTTCGGGCCGGATTAAAGAGAATGCTGATAATTCTTCTCAGGCGAGTGAACGGGTGAAGTTTGTAGGAGGACAAATACGGGAAAGCAATAAGAAGATGCAGGATATGCTGAATGCTATGCTGGATATTAACGAAAGCTCAAAGAGAATCAGTAAAATTATGAAGGATATCGAAGATATTGCTTTCCAGACGAATATACTGGCATTAAATGCCGCTATAGAGGCGGCCAGAGCCGGAGCGGCGGGAAAAGGATTTGCCGTTGTGGCTGATGAGGTACGCAATCTGGCAGCAAAAAGCAAGGAGGCTTCCCAGAATACGGCGGCGCTGATTGATAATTCAGTGCGGGCTGTTGAATATGGAAAACAACTTGCCAGTGAAACGGCAGAAAGGATGCAGGAAGTGACAAAAGGTGCAGACGATGTGGTGGAGACTATTGACTGCATCTCTAAGGCTACGGAAGAGCAATCTAAATCGGCTGCTCAGATTACTACAGGTATTGATTTGATATCTAACGTGGTACATACGACTTCTGCAGCTTCGCAGGAAAGTGCTGCAGCTAGCCAGGAATTATTTGATCAGGCTCAGGTCTTAAAGAACGTAGTTGATAGATTTAAACTAACAGATAATCCAGTCACTTCCAAGGAATATCGTCAGGAATTGGAAAGCAGTGGAAGGGTATCAAAGCAGATAGCAAAGAGTGGAAGTACTTATAAGACGGACTTATCTGGCAGGGAAATTGCGCCTTCAGTAGTTTCTGATGGAAGAGATAAATACTAATTCGGTGGTTTGTCAGAGGAGAGTGAAGGCGCTAGCATGATAGGACTGGAAAACGAAAACAATTGTGTTATAAATTCTAAATGGATAAAAAAGGCCATAACGAAGGGCAATATTGGCCTCTGGAAAATGGTATTGGAGAAAAGAAGTGGGAAAAGGTATGCGTGGATTGATGAAAGACTCTGTGGATTACTAGAGATTAGTGCCTTATCTGCAGAAGCGCTTTATGATTTTTTGTATAAAAGAATTCATAAAGGTTATTATGGATATGTGGATTCCGCCATTGACAACGCTATTAGAAGTAAAAATAGGATAGAAATTCAGTTTACTTGGAATTTTCCTAAGGAAGGCTATGTACCTGTACTCTGTGAAGGAGAGTTTGACTATGAAGATTCGGAAGTTGCTGTGCTATACGGCAGTTACCGAAGAGTGAAGGGACTTCAGGAATTCCCCTATGAAGTTCTGGGGTTGGAACATGATATTTTTGAATATAGTTATATTACGGGTACGGCGGTATTAGTATCTGGGTTTTCCTGGCTTCCAGGGAAGGAACGGATTGTGACAAATTTTGTCGAGAAGTGTATTGACTCTGGATGTATCATTCCGGACAGTCAGGATGTTTTTAAGGACACTTTTAAAGTAGCTGAGGTGGGGAACACCAACAGAAATTCAGACATCAAGCTTAGGAAAGAAAATGGCAAGGAGCAATGGTACCGTCTAACACTTTCGTCCCCTGCTGGCAGTGGTAGGGAGAAAAGAAGTAAGGGTGTCCTAAAGAATATTGACAATATGAAACTGTTAGAGACATCCTATGTTAAGGATATGCTGTTGTTCACTGTTTTTCTTAAGGAATATGCTGCATATGGAGAGGTGGATTTGACTGATAACAAGGTTCTCTGGATAGGGGGGTTGTGGTCTGTCTATTTTAGTCAGAAGGAAACCATGACCTTTTCTGATATTGCGGAGCAGGGAATTAAAAATGTGACTTACCCGGAGGATATTCCTAAATATCTGAGAGCGATGAACAGAGATTACTTAATGAGAGCCTTTGAACAGGGAGAGAAAGAAGTTGGCATTGAATTTAGACGCACGGTGGAGCGGAATGACGTATCTTGGATGGCACTTAGAGGGCGGTTATATGTAAATATTTATAATGGACACGTATGTGCATTCCTTTATCTTCAGGACATTAGCGGAATAAAGAATGCATGGTCTCGGCCCTGGAAGGTGGACAATGGGTTGACGGCAGTGCTGCAGGAGTTCTGTTTTGATAGGAGTGAGATGGCTTATATTGTGGATCCCCGAAATTACATAGTGATGGCTGTCAACGGAGCTGTCACCAGGAGGCTGGGAATCCTGGGCGATGACTGTGTAGGGAGGAAATGTTATGAGCTGTTGCACCATAGGAGTTTACCGTGTACCAGTTGTACAGTACTAAAATGGAGTAGGGATGAATTCTTTCAATGGAGGCAATACAATGAATGGCTTAAGCAAGAGTTTCTGATTAAAAACATACTTATATGTCATGGTGGGAAGGAATATATGGTGGCATTTGCCAGAAATCTACAGAATAATATAGATGAGTCCATGAAAGAGGCGGACGATGGAAAAAATGTAATCGAGAGTGTCTATGAAATGGTCCAGCAGCCGAACCTGTCTTCATTCATAAATACGGCACTTCAGGGAGCAGTCTCATTTTATCAGTCTGATGCCGCAGCTGTTTTTTCGATAGATATTAATAACTGGGAAATGGAGCACTTCTATATTTGGCGGAGAAATAACAGTCTGGTGACCGATGAGACCGATTTTTCACTTGCTGTGTTACAGTACTCAAAAAATAGAGGCTGGGAAGAAATGTTGAGTATTTTTTCTCTGGAAGAAGCAGCCTCTGGTTCAGTTGCACTTTATCGTATTATGATGGAGGAAGGTATGAAAGTCCTCGATGTGCTTACGGTTTTGGTAAACGGGAATAAAGCGGAATTTTTAGTCATAATCAACAGGAAGAAGTCAGATAATGATAAAAAAATTATTAGAAAATTATTTTTTGTTATACAGGAGGAGAAGAAGAAACGAGAACTGGCTGACCGCTTTCACTATTTAAGTGGGCATGATGAAAAAACTGGCGTGAAAAATTATGATAGTTATTTTGACTTCCGTACCAAGTTCGATGGTGATTTTGTAAAAAGTATCGGGGTAGTGGTTGTCAGTATGAATGAGATGAGGCGTATCAACGAGCTTTTGGGATTGAAGTACGGAGACAAACTTCTCAGGGAAATGGCACTTGTGCTGAAGGAATGTTTCCCTGAAGAGTCCATTTATAGAGTTAGTGGAGATGTGTTTTATGTTATCCTTTTGAATCAGAATGAGGAAGAATTTATGTCTGGGGTGTCGCTCCTGCATGAAAGGCTGAATCAGCACTTAGAACTCTCTGCATCCATTGGTCAGGTATTTGATGATAAAAGCAAGAGCATAAAAAAGTGTGTTGTTGATGCGGAATATTTGGTGGAAAACCAAAAAAAGTCTTATTACCAGAAAATAGCTGCGGAGAGGTCAGGGGGAGTATCAAGGATGGGGGTTCTGGGGAAAATGTTGAATAACATTGAAAAGAATGCCTATGAAATTTTTTTTCAGGCCAAAGTATCGCTACGGACTCATGAACTTATTGGGGCAGAGGCACTGGTGAGGTACAACGATGACCTGGAAGGAATGCTCACCCCTGATAAGTTTATACCTGCATTGGAAGATAACAATTTGATTGCCAGCCTGGATCTTTACGTATTTGAAAAGGTATGTCAGTTTATAAAGTTATGGCCGGAGAAGGTTACGATTGCTGTCAATTTTTCCAGGCAGACCCTGCAGGAGTTATATTTAGAGGATGATTTAAAGAATATATTAGAGCGCTATGGGGTACAGCCGGACCGTATTGAGGTAGAGATTACTGAAAGTAGCGGGTGTTTGGAGAATGGGACTGTTCAGTATATGGTAAGACAGTTAAAAGCGTTGGGATTACGTATCTCATTAGACGATTTTGGGGCATCTTATAATAATTTATCTATGTTGGTGGATATTCCCTTTGATCAGGTGAAAATAGATAAAGGGTTGGTGGCAAAGCTGGAAGAGAATGAAAATAACCGCATCTTAGTGCAATCACTTCTTGACATGTGCCATAAAATGGGCTTTGAGATAGTCGCTGAGGGCGTGGAAACGATCGGGCAGGAACGGATTCTGGCAGAGTATGGTTGTGACATTGGACAAGGGTATTACTATTCAAAACCTATCCCTTTGGATATGTTCATAAAAAAATATTTGGGCTAATGGATGAATTAAGGACTAATCATTAGCGAATGCCTATTTAAAATAATGAAAAAGAATGGAGGGTGAATCCAATGCATTGTTAATAGTTGATAGGCAAGGAAATTTTCGCTTATTAATTAATTTTTGTGATAATTGCACGTAGAAAAACTAAGAATGTAAAAAATGAAAGAGGGGAATTCAGTATGAAGAAATTGACTAATAAAATATTAAGTTCTATATTAACATTATCAATGATATTTAGTTTAGCAGTTCCTACTTATGCTACTGAAAATTTCAATGATGAAACAGATTCAATTAGTACTGAAGAAATAATTGAAGATGCCCGTGAAGTATATAATTCATTAACACCAGAAGCCAAGGCGATATTCGATGCATCTTTAGCATATGATTCTGAGATGTTGGAATTCCATCTAACTTACGTTGATAAAAACTTTACGCCACCTACAACACCTAAAATACGGGTAAATACCATGGCAGCTTCGACAGATCCTATGCGGGTTTTAATGACCCAACTTGGTGGATTGGGTTTACCTTCTGCTGTGCTCTATTCACTTAAGGCAATGGGAGCCTCAATGGTTGCAGCAATTGCTGATGGCCCTCTTCCAGTTGGTGATATTCTACTTGCTGCAGCAACTGCTAGTACCGTAGTGGTTATAGCTGCTAATTGGAAGGTTGTCTCACCCAAGATGAATCAAATTACCAAAGCATTTCAGACTGCCTTTGCATCATCGAAATCAAATGTTTCATCGGCCTTTGCTAAAATTAAAAGAGAGGCAAAAAAAGAAGCTGAGAAAGGTGAAAAAAAACCAACTGGCAATAAAGTTAAAGACGTTCACAAACGACTAAAGAAAGAAGGATTTAAAAAGACAGGTCAATCAGGAAGTCATGAAAAATGGAAAAAGGGTGACAGGACTGTAACTGTTCCTAATCATGGTCTCAATACTGAAATTCCTATTGGCACCTTAAGAAATATTTGGAGGCAGGCAGGTTGGATTAATTAGGAGGATATATATGGATATTGAGTATTATGCAGTATTTAATTACGATGAATATGACAACCACGAAGAGAAGTATGGGATAGCAATTACATTTCCAGATATCCCAGAGGCTAATACTTGTGCCAGAAATGATAAAGAAGGAATAGAAATGGCTCGAGAAGTGTTACAATTATCTCTTATTAATGATGACGGAAGTAGTCTTGTACCTGATAAATTGCCAATCCCGACACCATTAGAACAAATTGAGTTGGGAGAGAATGAAAAAGTATTTCTGATTAAGTATCGAACACAAGATATTGATATACGCAATTTCCAATTTTTTAGATAAGTTTATAATGAATCTAATGTATTTAATAATTTCGATTTAACATGTTTGTGAGAAAAAGGAAGATGTGGTGTTACACTTGCCTTTAGGAGGAAGATTTTATGGGAAAAATTAATTGTCTTGGAATCTCAATTAAAAAAAATATAGCTAGCTTATTTTGGACGATATTTTTAGTATGTTTACTTGCGTTGCCTACTTTTGCAGCGGAAAATATTGGTGGCGAACCAGTTGATCGTAGCGGAACAGTGACATATATTAGTATTCCAAATGAAGATGGTACATTTACGACACTTGAAGGCAAAGAGGCACAAGAATGGTATGATAGGGCTGTTCGTGAGGGGAAGCAGCGAGAATCTATGCTTGAGTCAGAGTATTCTGGCGAAGGGGTAAAATCAGAGGCAGAGACACGTGGCCCTTTTCATTATAAGTATCGTTATCGTGAGTCTAGCAATAGGAAAAATGTTGAGCGTACTGAATTGGAAAAAACAGTGACAAATAAAATTAAGAAATGATTCATCTTCTCAACAATCCTATCAATTAAGTTTAAGTGTTTCTCAAAGTTGGTCTGTTTCTCCTTCTGTTGAAGGAAAATATAAAGATGCTATTAAAGCTAAATTAGGTGGTTCTTGGGGAAAAAGTTATAGTAAAACAGATTCTTTTACTATAAACGTAAAGCCTAGGAAAACTGTATGGGTAACTTTCATTCCAATCATGGACGAATCAAAGGGTAAGGTGCAAAAATATTATATACCACGTGGCGGTTTATCAAAAGATGAAATTGTGGTAAAGAGTACAAATGTTGTAACATATAACCCGAAATACTTAACTGTTCCGATCGGAAAATTTATTAAAACAAAATCTGTATATGGTGTTTATGTATGGCATGAGAGTTAAACATTGCATTAATGTTTATAAACACAAATATCTCTGCATTTGCTCAAAATAATTACGATAGTACTGCTATCCAAAGTGAAAATGTACCTTCTGGAAGTGTTATAATAACAGAAAACGGTGTTACTATTAATGGTGTATACTATAGCAAGGCGGAATTTACAAATTTACTCAATCAGGCTGTTGAAGTTAGTAATTCAGAAGATAATGGCATCCAAACACGAGGTCCAATTGCGGCAGGAGTATATTTTATCCCAGGCATTGGAGAGGTTGCAATTGCGGCAACTGGAGCCATTGTAGTCGCTGGTGTAGCGGTAGTGGCAGGTACATGGCTGTATAAAACTTCTCAAGCTCGTACAATAGCTAAGATAAGAGCTAAAATTCCCTCCAGATTAAGAAAAGAAAATGGAGATGTAGATTTAGGAAAATTTAATGAAAAAGTAGGTGGAAAAAATTCTTATAAGGAAAAAGGCGGTTGGACAATTGATAAAGATACAGCGGGACATGGAGGTCGAAAGTGGAAATTAAAAGACAAAGCAGGGAATTGAGTTGCTTCATTAGGAGAAAATGGAGAAGTTCTTGCAAAGTGATGAGGGTTAGTTATTATGTATGAAATAATAGAATTTCTTCAAAAATCAGATGACTATTACTATATTGACTATATTCCATATGAAACATCAGATGTACGTTTTCTGGAATTAGAGAATTACTTTGAAAAAACTTATCTTCCTATATATGCAGAGAAGGTATCTTGTATTGCATTAAAGTTGATTTATTTTTACCCTTGTGAGATTTTTATGACTGAATCTTCAATACCTGCTGATGTGAAATGTGAACTTTTTTTTGATATAAATATCAGAGATAGCTCGCCTGACAAATTAGCATATGTAATAAAGAATGTAATATCAAGGGATTTTTCTTCGATACAAATACTTTTTTCTAATCCTCAATTTCTAATGAGTATTGACGGAGGATTTTCAGTTTCTTTTTACCAATTAACGACTGAAGTGCTTCAAGTATTACAGAGATTAGCTACACAGGAAGGATTGTTTTTGAAACACAGAAATTCAAATGGAGAAAACGTATTAATATAACTCTATAACTCTTCCTCAATTACACTATGAAGGTGTTCCAGCTCTTTTATAATATAGACTCCAAGACTTAATTATGATCTGACCAGGAATCTAATACAGAACCTGGTTCCGTCCAAAGAAAAACATTGTGAGAACCTTTATCAAAAGATTACATTTTCCTATGACGGAAACAGGCACAAGGTAAAAGAACACAGGTTCAGCGGATACTGGGATAAAGATGGAAATCTGCTGCGTAAGGCTGGAACTGGGTTATGTCTGACTTCGGACGCGGTCCCCAAGATAACCGTAATTCGGTGGCAGGATCTGATCCGCTGCAGCTTTTCGACAGCGGCTGACCCAGTTGTAAAAGGTACTCACTGCAATGCCGTTTTCACGGCACCAGTCAGCATCTGTCATGCCGCTCTGGCGGCATTCATTAATCAGCCTGATCTGTTCCGGCATTAGAACACGGGTTTTGCGAGTAATTGACATAACCTATCCTCCATAAATGTAGTGAAATAATCTAAAGATCTTTCGACTACTATTATAAGTTAAACTGGAGGGTTATGAAATCCGGTGGAATATTTGGCGCTTACCAAAGAAACGCCAGAACCGACAATTGCCGGAACTGGCGTTTCATAATTAGGAACTTATTTTACAGCCCCCCGACATTCAGTATAGAACCTGTTTTTGTCTTGCCTGGTTTCCTTTCCTAATGACGAGGATTGTCAAGAATTTGAAAGCAGGCCTTCGTCAGCTCGGTCATGATAGAAACCTTATATTTACCTGAAAAAAAATTGAGAAGAGGGGATACTGCATTTTGAGGTACAACAATATATTTGGCAGGTAATCGGGTAAGAGCCAGCGCCATCACATCGGCCTGACAACGCAGGCAGGTACACAACCCAAAGCGCTCCATATAATCCAGTAGATTCTCCTTTACAGTAATCTCCATGACATTCACAAATTGATAATCTAATTCTTTATCGGGCACAATCTTTTCGGAACTCTCTTCCTCCTGGGGAGGAGCTGGTGATTTGGGCTGGATTCCCATCAGGGCAACCTCTTGTTCTAGGGAAACCTTAATCGCATCGGCGATTGGATGATTGATGCCCTGATCAGACTCAACGATACGTATTGCCGCTGGTGAAGCTGATGCCTGTGGAACGGTCATTTGTGAACCCGTTATTGGCTGGGGGGCAGACTGCAGGACTTCGGATGGTGAGGCATCGGATTTCACTTGATTACCGTTTACCAGAAGGTTTAAGACATGATTGGTTTTATTCGTTTTTTTGGGCATGTCGTGTCTCCTCATTGTTATTTAAGTATAGTGAAAACTTCCTGGACAAAAGCGGTATAGTCCTTGCCTGGATTGGAGCGAGGGGCATAAAACTGCACAGGCTTTCCATGAGCAGGGCATTCAGCTGTAGCTACGCCATTCCGAATTCTGGTTGTAAATATCCTGGTATTAAATAGGGCAGATAAATCAGAGGCCATTTCCTCTACCTCTTTTGACAAATTCAATCGTGTTATGTTTCTTGTCATCAGAATTCCCAGTACTTTTAACCTGGGATTGAAGGATTCCTGAACAGCCTGTATGGTCTCACGGATCTTTATAACCCCGGAAAGGCTTAATATTTCAGTGAGCATGGGTATGATGATATAATCAGAGGCCACATAGCAGTTTACTGTTAGGATGTTAAGGGCTGGAGGGGTATCAATGATGATGTAATCATAGGAATCGATAACTGACCCAAGGACATCCTTTAAATAAGCTTCACAGCCACCCTTGGCGAATTCCACTACCACACTCTCTAAAGATATATCCGATGGAATCACATCTCCGTACTCTGTACTCTGGATTGCAGACTGAGCGGGACACTTTTTTGTAAGTACATCATAAAGTGTTACTGGTGAATCGCTTTCAAGACCCAAGCAGAAACCTAAATCTCCCTGAGGATCTAAGTCAATGCTTAAGACCTTTTGTCCCAATGCAAAGAGTCCGGCAGACAAACTGGCAGCTGTAGTGGTTTTTCCAACCCCTCCCTTTTGGTTAGAAATAGATATAATTTTGGTCAAAACAATTTTCTCCAATCAATCTTCTTAATCATTATAGCATGTATGCCGATATAAAATATAGAAACGTTATCCTTGATATTAAGTATAAGATAAAATTTGACAAAAAACAATCTATTTCAGTAACTATGAGGAAAGAAACTTCGTCATATGGATGGAAAGATGTAGGAGGAGAGGTACTATGGCATCAATAGGAAGCTTATCATCTGCAACCAGTGCAAACTTATATGGTGCGACCATCCGAGGTGTATCAGGGCTCGCTAGTGGGATAGATACAGATACCATGATTGAGCAGATGACCACGGGAACAAGAAATAAAATATCACAGCAGTTTCAGGAACGCCAGAAACTTCAATGGAAGATGGATGCTTATAGGAATATTAGTTCCCAGCTGATAGACTTTAACAGCAAGTATTTACGGCTTACAGCACAGAATAGTCTGTACCGTGCAAGCACCTTTGACCGGAGCATCGTTACCTCCCAAGGGAGTAATGCCTCCAAGGTAAAGGTATCCGGTTCCTCTGCTTTACTAGATGGACTTAAGGTAACCAGTGTGAAAAAACTGGCAACTACAGCTGGACTGACGGCAAAGGAGAATGCCAGCGTTGGTAAGTTGGCTAGCGGGGAAATTGATTTGGAGGGTAAAGTCCAGCTCCAGAAGCTGGCAGATTCTTCATTATATTTTTCTTATGGCAAACAGTCTTATTCCGTATTTTTAAGCGCATCAGCTGACTATACGAATCCAATAGAAACAGCAAGACTTATTAATGCGGCTTTGGACCAGGTGGAGACATCAGATAATGGGAAGCTGGGAGATAAGGTGGAGTTGTCTTATGAAGATGGTAAATTCAAATTTAAGGACAAACAGGCCAATCATGACAATATGGTGAGCCTTACTGGCGGCAGTGATGGAGTTATGGAAGCACTTGGTTTCAATGATGCCGATTTGACAGACGATAACAACATCGGCTCTACTGGTGTGCTGGAGGGCAAGGAAAGAACAGCAACGGATTTGGTTTCAGAGATTACTATCACTGATTTTATGGGTGGAAAGGAGATGTATTTCTCTTTAGACGGTGTATCTAAGACCATAAAGCTGCCTGATGCAGTGGAGCTTCGGAACATGACTATGAAAGATTTGGCTGTCTATATGCAAGCGGCGATGGATAAGAATTTTGGCAGGGGGAAAGTAACGGTTGAGGGGATGAATTCCAAAAAGGGAAGCCTGACCTTTGAAACAACACATGCATCCTCCGTCTTCAGTGTGACGGGCGGTACGAGGGGGATGTTAGGTTCCAGCGGCGCCATGAAGATGACGGCAGGGGATTCTAACCGTTTGAATCTGAATCTGGGAATTGAGGAGAGTGGGATTCTTAAAAATGGAACAAGGGACAGCCTGGATAAATATACGTTTTCACCTCTAACAGGCGGCCATGATGAAGAATTATATCTGGAGATTAATGGAACGGTTATTAAAGGGCTGACATCGAAGAGCAGTATCCGGGATATAGTCCAGGCTGTAAATGATTCCGATGCCGGTGTCAAAGTCACATACTTGTCAATTGCAGACAGGTTCACCATTACTGCCACAACAAGCGGCAGTGGAGGTGCGGTTGGTTTTGAGAAAGAGGCAGAGGTGGAGGCAAAGATACCAGATACATCCAGCCCTAGTGTGATGATTCCGGGGAAAAAGAAAGTCCAGAACTTTGCGAATGTTTTGTTTGCTGGCTGCGATGGCACAGCCCAGACAGGGCAAGATGCGGAGTTTACGGTCAGGTATGGCGGCTCGGATGAGGAGGTGACGGTGATAAGACCAGGCAATTCCTTTGTGTTTGAGGGGGCGTCATTTACCCTTAATGATGTATTCAATGTGGATCCTGCTTCTAAGTCTGAACCGGTCACATTTTCTTGTAAAGTGGATTCTGAGGGTATATCCAAGAAGGTTTCCGAGATGGTAGAGGATTATAATAAAATGGTGGATGAGATTGCCAAGCAGGTCGGTTCCAGACCAAACAGGAAATATCAGCCGCTCACAGATGAAGCCAAGGCAAAAATGTCGGAACTCGAAATTAAAAATTATGAGGATAAGGCTAAGGAAGGATTGCTGTTTGGAGATACCCTTCTGCGGGGACTGTCCGATAAACTGCGCTTTGTGTTCAGTGGTGTGGCTAATGGGCAGACCCTGGAGAATATGGGGCTGATGATATCAGGTAGCTATTCAGAAAATGGTAAAATTTCATTTGACGAGACGAAGTTTAAGGAAGCCCTGGAACGGAATCCTGAGCAGGTACAGCGCCTGTTTACAGGCACAGTGGATGGAAAGGGACAGGATGGCTTTATGGCAAGGATGTCCGGGGTATTTAACATATATGCCAAGACTGATGGACTCACCAAAGGAAGTCTGATTTCCAGGGCAGGAAGCACCTCCGCTGCAACCTCTCTGCTAAATAATGAAATTCAGAAACAGATGGACGAGATAGATAAACGAATTGATAGCCTGGCTGAAAAACTCCAGAATGAAATTGACCGCTATAGTTCGCAGTTTACTCGTATGGAACAGCTTATCGCCCAAATGAATAGTCAAAGCAATATGTTTAGTTCTTTTGGGGGCTAATGAATAGGTGGTGCCGGAATAGGAGAGAAAAGAATTATGAATGCGTCAGGTTATCAAGCGTATAAAAACCAGTCTATATTTACTATGACACAGGGAGAACTTCTATTGCTCCTATATGATGAGTTGGTAAAGCGATTGCTTCAGGCTGATTTGGCTCTGAAAAATCAGGATTATGGGATTTTTGAACATTCTATCGGAAGAAGCGCGGAAATTGTAGATTATCTTAACTCCACTCTGGATAATCGATACCAGATTAGTGGACAATTAAGCAGAATGTATGATTTTTTTAAATTTTACCTTGCCAGGATTGAAGCAGGGAGGGATGATGAAAAAATCATTGAGCTTATAGAACTTGTAAAAGAGCTGCGGACTGCATTTTATGAGGCAAACAAGAAAGCGGGGATTTAGTGACTGGGGAATACATTGATGAAATTATTAAACAGTATCAGAAACAGTATAGAATTATGACGGAGCTTGGACATCTTACTGGGGAACTGGAATCCGCCATTCAAGCCAATGACCGTGTTTCTATTCAATTGGTTTTAGAAATGCGCCAGCAGGCGATTCATGAAATGGAGGCTTGTCGGAGGGGGGTTATTATTCTGATAGACAGTATACCTGTTGAACAGAGAGGGCATATAAAAGGCCTTCTGAGTAAAGCGGATGATGATATTCCAGGAAATGCGCAGGAAGAATTACTTAGGGAGAAAAGTTATAAGGTTTATGAAATCGTTAGACATGTCATTGAAATGGATCGCAAGCTCAGTCTGAAAACAGCTGGGAAAGATTCTTTTTATTACACATAAGAGAAAAGGAGATAATAGGAAGATGCAGGCTAAATATAAGATAACTAAAGATTTGGAGACGGGAAACCAGTTAATAGACACCCAGCACGGCCAATTGTTTGATGCAGTTAATAATCTTTTAGATGCTTGTTCCCAAGGAAAAGGGAGGGAACGGGTGGTTTCCACGGTAAACTTTCTGGAGAATTACGTCAGGAAGCATTTTAACGATGAAGAGAGCCTTCAGGTACGATATCATTATCCTGGGTATGAAGGGCACCGCCAATTCCATGAGAGATATAAAAACGGGCTTTCCTTGCTGATTAGGAAGATTTCCCAAGAGGGGGCGGATATGCGAGCGATAACTCAACTGAACCAAGAGATAGCGGTATTGATTTCCCATATCAGGTTAGAAGATAAAAGGCTTGCGGAGTTTATTCGCAATTCTAAATAGGGAATGGGGTATTTGATTTGTGTAGAAAGTTATTTTAACTTCATTTCGTAAAGTAAAAATAAACACCTGGTGTTAAGGGTATTGGCTGATTTTGACGGACACGAGGTATCTTATGAGTTCCATCCTGAATTCGGTGGTCGTATTGTGGAAGGACTACATGGGGGTGAGGAAGGCCATCCCCTGATATTTGGTGTTGAGAATCAGATAGGATATGTGGCTGATAGTATCTATGTGAATGGAGCCCCCTTTTGAAGCTGATTACGTGACAGATAATGATGATGGCCCCCATACTGCCTGGTATTCTGTTCCGGAGGTTTATGAGGAGCAGGAAGTAGGGGGCTATATAACAGAGACAAACATACAGCCCGCAGTCGTGTTGGAACCTATCCATATGGAAGACGGCGTTATCATTTATATCGGTGCTGACGAGGGCGTGCTTCCAAGATGGAGGACTGTGTGAGACCGCATCGTTACGGGGACAGAGGATTCGGTTAAGGAGAACGTTGAGGCGGATAACAGAAAGAATTAGTGGCATCTTTTTCCTATAATATCGACCTGATGCTGGGTAAAAACAAACTGGACAATGAAATCTGGGATGGTTCAGTCCAGATGGCATTTAGCGGTGTCCCGATTGAAAAGATGAGCAGGGAAGCGGACTCTGTGGAAGTAATGTATGTTGCAACTACTAAAGAGGATGAAAATCAGGCGGATGTCTCAGCAGAGGATGTTGTTGAGGATTGTAAATGCAAAAAGTGATATGAAAGATGCGAATTATACAAAAGAACTAGAAGAATCACTAATAGAGCCACTGGTAGTATTGCGTAAAAATGCTCCTAAACCAACTCTCATAAATTGCAAACCGTCAGAAGCGTTGCCTGTGATTGTGAATCAGATTAGGTAGTTCTCTATATATTCCCGTTTATTTCAATTCTTACATACACGATGGGGGGTGTAGTTCTGATGCACCTGGTTTATTGTTCCGAAATAATCCGAACCCGTATGTCCCTGTAATTTTGTGGCAGCCCCCTGTTATCTCGCATAAGCAATGGGACTTTAGCTAAGTCGGTAAGCTTGAGTCCGGGAGGACGGTTATACTGACGTTGGATAACGAGCAATCCGCTATAATAATGGCATATATTCTCAAAAGGGATCTATTAATTGCATACATATTACGGACGAAAAAAGGACAGTACATGAAGAGGAACATATTAGTAATTAGCAGAGAAAATTGTATTGGACATATGCTTGAAGATAACTTTATGGACTCCTTAACTACAGTATTAAGTGTCCGAACATCAACTCATGCAATGGAAATGATTATGCAGGAAACATATAGTTTGATTATACTTGATGTTTTAATACAAGACATGGATGGGAGTGTGTTGTTGCAAATCATCCGTAAGCTGAGTCGTGCGCCTTTATTGGTTTTGACAAAACAGCTTAAAATTCAAGACAGAATCAAAATATTAAATTTGGGAGCAGATGACTGTCTAGTCTGGCCTGCGGATACAGATGAGCTGATTGTAAGGATGGAAGCCTGCATGAAAAGAGGCGTAGAAAGATTAGATTTAAAACCTGTGTTTCATAAAAACATCGGATTACTTATTAATCCCTGCAAACGGACGGTAGAAATAAAAAGCAGGGAAATTGTTCTTACAAAACGAGAATTTGACATTCTTCTCCTTTTGGCGAGTAATCCCGGTGTGGTCTTTTCTAAAGAGCAGATATACGCCGCAATATGGAACGGTAAATTTGTAAAAGATGGTAGTAACATCATGAGCTATATTGGACGGCTGCGCAAGAAAATAGGACTGGAGGCAGGTAAGAACATTCAAACAGTATGGGGAATTGGATATCGGTTTGATGAGGGAGACAAAGAAGCCGATTTGACAGTTTAAAAAGCACAATATCAACTATATGTGGTATAAAAAAGATTGACTTATGCTGTATAATGTTATAGACTTATGATGAGATTGATTTTGTGTGATTGAAAAACACATTACGTTTTGTTTCGGAAGATATCCGGAAGTCAATTTTTATACCAGGAATAATTGGGTACAGGAATAAACAGGATTTCTGTGCCTTTTTATTATAAAAATTCAGAGAGGAGGTTCTAATTCACGATGTAAAACGCTACAGAGACAAGATAAAAAAGCGGTAAGAGACCGCGCAGGAATGACACTGGATTTTATAAATCTGAGTGTCTTTTTTATTTTTTAAAAATAGAGAGGAGGGAGGTAAATGGACGAAAGTGTTCAGGTAAAATCAATATTCAATGATTTCTATGTGCTTTTCAATGCGAATAAGGGAGTACTGGCTTTGTATGATAAATACAAGGACAGCAATCTTTTTATGGCGCTGATTGGAAATCTGGATCTGGCTGTGGAATCGGATGCAAATATGATTATGAAAGAGACATATGCTTTTTATAAACGTTATGCAGACCGGGAATTGAGTGATGAAGATTGGGACGCGGCAGTGGAAGATTTCAAGCGTATAAACAACGCCTGGGATAACCAGTGGTGCAAAGAGCATATGCTGGAACTCTTAGGGATATTGGAAGCGCAGGAAAAAGAACGGAAATCAAAACAGGTGGCCTGAAATGTTGATGGAGGTAAGGGATGGTTTATCAAGTTCTTGTGAAAAATTTATTCAATGACATGTTCGCATTTTTTAACGGCAAGCAGACAATGGATCTCAAAACGCTGGCGGAGACTTATCCGGATGAACCGCTGTTACGGGCATTTATAAGCGGTCTGGATCAGGCATTAAGCGTCCCGTACAACGATGTTATGAAGCAGTGCTATGCGTTTTATAAAAAGTATAACGGAAGAGAACTGTCCGAAGAGGAATGGCGGGACATTGTTGACGGCGTTCAGATTTATAATCAAAAATGGCAGAATACATGGTGCAGGGGACTGATCTTGGCGCTGCTGTCAATTTTGGAAAAAGAGGATAAAGACAGGAAGGGAAAGACGCCAACTGAAAAACATCCAGAGGAAGGAGAAACAGAAGAAGGTGGAACCAAAGAAGGTGAAATCGAAGAAGGACAGCAGGAAATGGATACAGCTGCTTAATCCTATTATGGCCGGGGGTGCAGGTTGCTCCGGCTGTTTTTATGTCAGGAGGATAGGAAATGGTAGAAAAAATTTATGACAAAATAGGAAGCGTTCAGGAAATCAATGGGATTGCTGCGGATTTAAGGCGAATTGGCCTTCGGGAAGAAATCAAGATTCTGGCAGAGAAAAATAAAATTCCCACAGGCGATATAGAAGACTATCTGAAAGGGAAACGGTATTTTCTGGTGGACGGAGGAAATGCAAAAACCTATGAAACCGTCAGAAGCAAGCTGTTGGATGAGATGGGATTTTTAAATGATCCTCAATTTGGCGATGTGATAGGACAGTATCTTCTGGAAAACTGTGGGGATTCTGAATTTTCAAGGCGAGTCCTTCAAAACCATAAGACATTGCAGCGGTGTATCGAGCACTTGATGAAAAAAGCGCGGGAAATGGTGACCGATGAGGAAAGCAAGAGACCGCAAAAAACCTGTGTTGCAGTTGGAGAGGATATGGTATACCAGTGGGCAAGTGAGTACTATGAACTGGATGACGCAGAGGAGGCTGCCAGAGCAGTTCAGGAAGAAGAGAAGAAATTCCTGGAGCGCAATGCGCCAAAGCCACCGGTTAGTAAATTAGGAAAGAAAAGCTCGTCGGCGAAACGTACTGGTAAGAAAAAATCAGCTCCGTCGGAACCGGTATCCCAGAAGGAAGACTCTATCAAGGCTGTGACTGAAAAGAGAGTATTAAAAGAGGATAAAGACCAAATTGAAGGCCAGGTTTCTTTATTTTAAATTTTACAAATAGGAGGAGTCCACAAGTGATAGTTGCATATAAAGCGTTTGATAAAGACCTGTCCTGTACCTCCGGCGGGAATCGGTTTCAGTACAGATTAGGAATATGGAATGAGGAAGATGTGGCAAATTGCTCCCACAATGGCTTTCACTGTGCTGAAAACCCATTGGACTGCCTGACATATTATTCAGATTGGAGCAACGCGGTCTATTACATGGTTTTGGCAGATGGAGACATTGATGAGGACGCCCATGACAGTAAAATTTCTGCAACCAGGTTAAAGCTGGTAAAGCAGTTGAACCTTGCTGAATTTATTGCACACAGTCTCAGGTATATATGCGAACATCCCATGAGAAGCAATCATGCAAGGGTGGCTGACAATGAGGGAGAAGCAAGGAATGGTTTTGTTGTAGTCAGAGGCAAGAATCCGGCTGCAAAAGGAAAAACAGGAGATGTCCTGGGATTTGTGAAAGAAGACGCAGGCAGCAGAGACGTTTCAGAAATCGGGCTTTTTGTTGTGGATGGAAAAGAAATCCTGCCGGATACCTGGTATTTGACGGACGGATCTATCACAGAAAGGAAAGCAGCATAAACTATGGAAAGAAAAAAATTGATGGCGCTTGGCGGACTGGCTCCTACCAGTGAGATGTTTCGGCTCGCTGGACAGGATATTCTGAAGAAAAGGGCAGAGTTTGGCCCGGATACATACCGGTATGAGATTTATATAAGATGCCAGGTTATGGATGGGATTTTGAAAACTGCATTTTATCTTACAAGGGATTTGAAAATCGGGGCTGTCAAGCCGGTATATGAGGTATTCATAGATGGGAAAACCAGAACATTTCTTACCTGGGATGTGATTCATACAAAATGGAGAAGTTCCATGTTGATAAACCTTGAATGGCCCAGATATATTGATGATTCCAATTCCTATATTACTGCCGAAGAAAATGAGGAAATGAAAAAGTATCTTGGGGTAGCGGCAGATGGATATAGCGGAATACTGGATTATCAGGAGCAATTACGCGAAGAAGCGTTAGCGAGAAAACACAGGAGGAAAACGGAGTCATGGGATAAAGTGATGGCGCAGGTTCCGGCGGAACCGAAAGACTGGAACCACTGGGTTAATAAGCATGGTATACATCAAAATTATGTCTTTTATGATTATGTGAGGAATGGCGCCAAAACAGGTTACTGCACCTATTGTGAGAAGAAGGTGCCGATTATCAAACCAAAGCATAATGCGCTGGGTAGGTGTAGATGCTGTGGAAACAAAATTCAGTTTAAATCAAGAGGACGCGCAGGGCGTTTTTTCACGAAAGAGGAAATGATATACCTTGTGCAAAAATGTGGAGAGGGGACTGTCGTCCGGCAGTATTGTGCAACGCGGGCTTATTCAGCAGGGAATTATGAAACCCCTGATATATTTTGCCGGGAGGAACGCAGATATGTTTATAGTGCGGATTTAGAAGAAACCCCTTACTATTATGGCAGATACCGATTCTGGGAATATAGATGGATAAAAGGGGAAAAACCAGATGCCGGTTTTGGATATTATCAATATTACAAATCCAGAGAGGAAAAGCTGGGTGCTGTTTATAAGCGGACACTGCCGGCTTTGTCTGCCGGAGCTTTAAGAAAAACCGGATTGCCGCAGTTAGCCAGGAAAGTAGACAGGATAAATCCAATGGAATATCTTGAGACACTGAGCAGAAAACCGTATCTGGAGCAAATTGTAAAATCAGATCTCTTTCAGCTCGCCTGGAGCGTTATCTATGACCACAGAGAGCTTGAATTAAGCGATAGCAATGATTTTGCAAAATCCCTGGGGATTGATAAGAACCGTATGAAACGGCTTAGAGAGCATAACGGAGGTTTTGTGTATTTAGAATGGCTGAGGTTTGAGAAGCTGCGGAAAAACAACATACGTGATTCAATCATTGAGTATTTTGAGCGGAATAATTTAAGCCCCGGTGACTTGGACTTTATCATTGAAAAAATGACTCCGGCCAGAGTCTGCAATTACTTAAAACGGCAGTACCGTGAAACTGGACGGCCTCCAAAGGAACTGGTTTCAACATGGCAGGATTATACTGCAATGGCAAGCCGGTTGAAAATGGATTTAGGGCAGGAACAGATATTTAAGCCAAAGGAATTAATCAAAGCCCATGATGATTTACTTGCATTGTTAGGAAGTAAGGAGATTGCTATGCAGGCGGCAGAAATATTGGAAAAGTATCCTGACGTTGATGAAATCTGCCAGCAAATCAAAGAGAAGTACGAATATGGAGATAAAGATTACATGGTCATTGCTCCGGACCGAATTGAGGACATCATAAATGAGGGATACATACTTGGGCATTGCCTGCATCGGAGTGAAATCTATTTTGACCGGATTCAAACGAGGGAGAGCTATATTCTCTTTTTGCGCAAAGCCAGCGAACCGGATCAGCCATATTATACGTTGGAAGTGGAACCGGGAGGGACTGCGCGTCAGAAGCGGACAGTTGGAGACAAACAGAACGCTGATTATGAGGAAGCGAAAAACTTTATAAGGAAGTGGCAGAAAGCAATCAGCCGGCGACTGACAAAGGAAGATTGGGAATTGGCAGAGAGAAGCGCTCTGCTGCGTGTGAAGGAACTTGCCGAGATGAGGGAAAAGAATGTGAAAATCAGACACGGACATCTGGCGGGGAAGCCTCTCGCGGATGTTCTGGAAGCGGATTTGATGGAAGCCGGGCGCTGCGCTAAGGCGGACAGCCTGCTGGTGGAATCTGTACAGGAAGGAGAAGATAAACTTTGTGTAGCGGCCTAAAGGGAAAGGAGACATACTGATCCGGTGAACCGGTTATTGTGAGACTGTTAAACACAATGTAAAAGCAATAGTAGTTGCGTGAGCAGATGCCGTGATTAGGGAAAAGCGAAGAATGATACGGCTGAGAAACCGGCTTCCCTGAAACCGGCTGTCAGACTGCGAGCTTAGGAAGGTATATTGCTTGCCACGAACTGATCGTGAGTGGCTGAGTATGAAACATGTGGTGTTATATTCCGGAGGCGCCAGCAGTGCATATATGGCGTATCTGGTGCTCCAGGAGCAAAAGAAAGAGGAGGTCGTCCTTCTGCATACGCCAACCTTTACGGAGAACCACGACGCAGATACATTTCGCTGCCGTGTGGCAAGACGTCTTGGCGTGCCGATTACAGAATGGGGAGACGGACGGGATTTAGATGAGCTTTTAGAAGACCAGAAAGCGATACCGGGGCAGTTTCTCCCGTTTTGTACAGTAGAATTAAAACAGAAAATGAAGGAGGAATATTTTAAATACTTAAAAAGCCAAAACCAGGATTTTATTGAGTATGTTGGGTTTGGCCTGGAGGAGGGAAAGCGGGTTCACAATGCGCTTAACAGAGCCGGGCAGACCGGGAGGACCATCCGGTTCTCCATATACGAAAAGAAGATACCGGACTGTGAGATAAAACGGATGATTGAGCAGGAATGGAAGATACCGCTCCCCCAAACCTATAAAAATGGCTTAAACCACAATAACTGTATTCCTTGCTACAAAGCGGGAAAGACGAGCTGGAGAGTTTATTGGGAGCAGTACCCGGAGCGATACTGGAAAGCGGCAGAGTACGAAGAACGGTACGGCTATACAGTCTTTAAGGACTGCAGCCTTACTGAACTGGCAGTGTGGTTTGAAAAGGATAAGGAGTGGGAAGACATGCAGTACCATTTAAAGGATTACTTCCCCTGCGAGTACTGGGCATAAGAAAGGAATAACGGCAGGAGACTGCCAAAATACAAGGCGTCGGAAAATATCCGGTGCTTTATTTTATTTAAGAAGGGAAGAAAAAGAATGAAGCAGGAGACATTTGCGGAAATAAAAGACAGAATTATTTATGTATTGGAAAACACTGAGGCAGCAGAGGTAAAAGCCAGATTCCACGAAGCCTATCTGGATATGGTGAAAACATTCCGGGTATACCAGTGCGATGGAGAGAATGATTTTAATATCACCTGGGACGATTTGGAAAAATGGGGTGTAAAGCTGGAGACGCTCAAGGAAGCGGCAGAACGGAACACTCCGGTATTAATCCCGCCCATGGTCTACCAGGTTGTCCAGATTCCGTCAGGAATCCGGCAGATAGAGATGGGGATAACATGGAGGCTATTTTGGAGCATATGGCCGATATTGATAATGTGGAAGATCCAATGTACATGCTGACGAATGCCACGGGCCAATACGGGGGCGGCAGTATTTTAAATGAACTGTTGCTGGAGCGGATTGCGGAGTTGTGGTAAGAGGATATTATTTTATTACCCTCCAGTGTACATGAGTCTTTATTGATACCCTTCAGTAAAAAAAAGAATGGAATTAAAGGATTGGCAGGAAACGGTATCATTCATGAACAGTACGATGCTTCTGGAAGGCGGTGTCCTGTCGAACAGCGTATATCAGTATGATTGGATTAAAAAGAAGTTTGTGATTGGGTGCAACCCGGAGCTCGTTGATTAAAATTCAGAGACCTGATAGGAGTAGCAGCGATATAGGCTGTGCGCAAGTAACCATGTAAGATCATGATATTAATATTACCAGCACTGCTGGAGGAAAAGGATGGAGAAATCAATGAATAAGAACAGAGATTATTGTAAGTTTGTTGAAGATATTAAAAAGGAAGTACAGGATATAATCAAGGATTGGGGAGCAGAGGCTGTGTTTGTGCCAGCTGGCAGCCCGGAGACAGAAGATTGCCTGATTGTAAAAATACCAACCGATGAGGGAATGGGAATGCAGCGTTTTCTTATGGAGGAGATTTATCAGGATTTAAGAGATAAAAGGGGGACGATGGAAGAGATTGTGGAAGAAGTCAGAGATGCGCTGAAGATGGCGCGCCAGGTGTCAGAAATGGGGGTGCTTGATAAGGTGGACCGTTACGATGAAATCAGAGACTCTTTAATTTTACGTCCACTCAATTATGATGCCAATGCGGAAAAACTGGATAAAGGAATATTTTATCAAATTGGTGATGTGGCGCTGGTATTATACATAAATATAGGAAGTATGAAAGATAAGTATGTCAGCAGTATGGTCAGCTCTAACGTGCTTTCTATCTGGGAAAAGACAAAGAAAGAGGTGATTGAAACTGCAATAAGAAATACATACCGTTTATTTCCTCCCAGGACAGTTGATGTATATTCATTGTGCTTTGGGCTGTCAGAAGAACAGGAATTTATGCATACAGTTCCGGAAACAGTAAAAAACAACCAGGGAGACGGGATATTCGTAACCACGGTGAATTATGTGAATGGAGCTATTGCTGTTTTTATGCCTGGTGTAATGGAAAGGCTGAGCGAATTGCTTGAAAGTGATATTTATTTTGGATTCCTTAATACGGAGGCTGCGGTGATCCACAAAAGTAACCTGGTATCTCCGGGGGTAATCCAAGACGCTTTAAGGTTCCAGAACCATAATTGTGGCAGTGAGGAATTTCTTTCGGAAAAAGTGTATTTTTATAGCAGGGAGCGTGACCGGATTGAAGTGGTCGGATAAAAAACGAAAGAATAAAGTGAGTTTATCATAACGTGTTAGCGGCAAGGGACTATTGGTGGAATCCAGTAGTTCCCCTGCCGTTTTTTTATGCTGTTTTACAATTTACCGCCGAATGGGGATTTGTTTTAGATGTATTGAAAATCAGAGAAAGCAAGACTGTCAAGAATCCTCTATGTGGAGCAATACAGCAATTTGCCATGACCTTGTGAAAGCGAGCGAAGATATACTGGAAATTGATTTAGCCAATCATCTGCGATGATATGTAGAGAAAACGATAATGATACTTCCCTCTAAGATGTGAAACCCATCGGGTGGGCCTGGACGGTAAAGTGCGGGATATGCGGTGACGTATATATGTGGCTGTTGGCATCAGCCGGTTGGCAGGCTTGTAATCTTGCGCTCATTATGTGTGAAGGCAGGTGAAAAAATGGAGAAAGACTTGACTGTCCCGCTTTGGGAGAAGTATCTGCTGACGATAGAAGAGGCAGCCGTCTATTTCGGGATAGGAGAGAACCGGCTGCGGGAACTGGCAGCATTGGATATGAAGCGGGAGTTTACGATAGACAATGGAAACCGGACCCTGATAAAGCGGAAAAAGTTTGAGGGGTGGCTTGATGAAAAAAAGAAAATTTCTTTATAAATACGGTTCAAACAGAGAAATCGAATTTGATAGGATTATAATTAAGAGGTAGTGTAATCAGAAAGGTGGATTACATGGGCAAAGATTTACGTGGCAAGGAATTGGGGGGTGGCTTATATCAAAGGAAAGACAAAAGGTATTCAGCCCGATATACCAATCAATATGGAAAGCGTATGGAGTTTTATGATTTCAAACTATCCGTAGTGAAAAAGTGGCTTAATGATGCCCGTTATGAAGATGAACATGGCCTTTCTGGTACAGGGGAGAAGGTAACTGTCACCGAATGGTTTGAAAAGTGGATAAAGCTTTATAAGGAAGGGGTTGTAAAAGACAACACTGTAAAAAATTATAAAAGCCGCTTTGAGAACAATATCAAACCGGCGATAGGCAATTTGCAATTAAACAAGGTGAAAAAGATTCAGTTGCAGACCATTTTAAATAACATGTACGAAGAAGGATACGCTTTTGGAACTATGGTATTGGCTCAGATTACAATACACGCATTGTTTGCTGGGGCGGTACAGAGTGAAATATTAGCGAAGAATCCGGCGAATGGGTTAAAATGTAAGCAACGGGATGTGAAAGACTCCAGGGTTCTTACCAGAGAAGAACAAAAAGTTTTCCTTGAATATAGCAGGGGAACAATGTACTATAATGCATATGCGCTTTTATTGCAGACGGGTCTCAGACCAGGTGAGGTGGGCGGTTTGAAATGGGAAGACATTGATTTTGATAAAAGAGAGCTGCATATAACAAGAACCTTGCTGCAGGATAAGGCAAAAGGTGGTTTTTACTTTGGAAGTCCCAAAAACAAAAAAAGTATCAGGACTGTCCCGTTAACTGATACGGCAATCCAACTATTAAAAGATCAGCGGATATGTAATTTCAAACTCCGACAGAGAAGTGATAACTGGCAGAAAAACAAAGAGTTTGATAATTTGATATTTTGCACTATAAATGGAAATCCAGTAGGTCAATCGACATTTCGTATGATGATGCTCCGGGTGATTACCAGAATTAATAATGACCGCAGAGCAGAAGCAGAAATTAACAATACTACTTATGTGGAATTTGAACCGGCACATCCCCATACGCTTCGCCATACATTTGCAACCAGATGTATTGAAGATGGAATGAAACCAAATGTTCTGCAAAAAATATTAGGACATGCTTCTATCACTGTAACAATGGATTTATATGTACATGAAACACATGAGGAAAAACACAAGGAAATCAGGAAATTGGGCAATGTTGAAGAAATTGGCGTAAAATTGGCGTAAAAAATTTTTTGAGGCCGGGAAGGTGCTTATAATAAGGGCAAAACGAGCAAGTTACAGATTACGCGAAGTAATTGTTCGGAGTGAAAGATAAATGCCCTATAACCTAAGGAAATCAATATTCCTAAAGGTTTGGGGCATTTTTTAATGCTTGTAACTTTTCAGGAGTTTTTGACAGAACCATAGAGACTTATACAATCTGCTGTCAAAACGGGGGGAGGTTCGCCCTTCTTAATAGGGCTGAGCTTTCGGAGGCTGGGCTGACAGGGGCGATAAAAGAGGAATTTGGCCCGGATACGGTGATAGAGGTTTCCAGGGACAAGCTGTTTTCTGTGATTGTAAGCAGGGAGGAGGCCCAGTTTATCTGTACGCTGGTGCCGTTTGCCGCGCCGGACCATGAGGTGGAGAAACAGTTTCCGTTTCATTCCTGTGACACGTGGAAATTATAAAGTGGCGATCGAGGAGATCACCGGCAGAGGTGTCTAACGTAGTGGGGACCTGATCCGGATTGACGAAGAAACGGAGGCCGTCTGTAAACTGGCGGACGGTGTTTTACATATTATTGGTACTGCATGCACAAATACCGGTGAATTCAGCACGAATGCCTCACAGCCGCAGAGAACTTGTATCTTTGCAGTTGTGAGGTATTTTTATTGCAGGGAGCGTCTCCCGGTGATCCGGCAGAGTTTTTACATTAAACTTAAGTTTTTTACATTCTGTGGCATTATGAATCGCCGTAATGTTATAATTGATACTCAATAAGTTTACTGTGTATAATTGGTGGACAGCCATGGACATCTTTGCGGATATTCACAACCGGGCGCCGGACGGAGGATTTTTCCGGAAGGAATCGTGAATTTCTAACCGTACTTTAACCATGGCTTCTGTATAATAAGCCTGTGATCGCATAACACAGAAAATAAAAGAACGAATAACAGGAGGCATTTATGATGTTAAAACACAGAACAACAGCCATTTTGGCAGCAGCAGCCGTAGCAACCACGACATTAGCCTTTACTGCATCTGCAGCTGTAAAGGATGTACAGGCGGATACCAGCAAATCCGCCGTATGCACTTCCAACGTTATGGACCATGCGGACGGGAATAGACAATATAAGTCTGAGATCAGAACCGATGAAAATGGAGAATCGTATATTATCGCGGATGATGGATCGAAGATTTATATCAGCTGGACGGAAAAAGGAATCGGCAATGACGGCAGTGTCATATACAGCGTCGTCGCGGCTGAGTAGAAGGATTTTTATCGGGATACCAAAAAGGATGAGAGGATTTGATTTACCATGAGACTTTTGATTGTGGAAGATGAGGAAGATATGCGGGAGGCGCTGTGCTACGGCCTGCGCAGACGCGGGTATGCGGTGGACGCTGCAGGTGACGGCACCGACGCGGTCGAACAGTGCGGGATCAATGAGTATGATCTGGTGGTGCTCGACTTAAATCTCCCCGGTCTGGATGGCATGGAAGTGCTGAAGCACATTCGGTCCATGGAGAACCCGGCGAAGGTGCTGATTCTCTCTGCCCGCTCGGAGCTTGCAGACAAGATCAGCGGGCTGGACAGCGGAGCCAGCGACTATCTCACCAAGCCGTTTCATTTTGAGGAATTAGAGGCACGCATTCGTATGCTGCTGAGAAGATCATTTATCCAGACAGAGGCCGCCCTGACGAGGGGAGGTCTCTGTCTGGATTCCAATTTAAAGACAGCTGCTTTTCAGGGAAAGCAGCTGGAATTCTCCATGCGTGAATTCGCAATTCTGGAATATCTGATGATTCATATGGGCAGGCCGGTCAGTGCAGAGGAACTGCTGGAGCATGTGTGGGACAGGGAGGCCGATCCCTTTTCCAATCAGGTGAAGGTCTATATCAGCGTCATACGGCGCAAGCTGCTGGCGGTTACGGATGAGGAAATCATCCGCAGTATCCGCGGCGCCGGATATCTGATCGATAAGGAGGAACCTCTATGATGAGGAAATTGTCACTTCGCATGCGGCTGACCCTGCTCTCGGCCCTGGTGATGGCCAGTGTGGCAGTCATACTGACCAGCATGTTTTTATTTGGGGCAGACCGCATTTTCGTACGAGACTTAGAGCAGAAGATGACGTTTCAGCCCCAGGATATTATCATCACCAGTGTTAAGAAAGAGGGAGTCCCTAACGAAAATATGGACTTGCAGGAGATTACCGTTTCCTTGAAAAAGGCGGGCACGCAGTTTAATCTATGGGGGATGGCGGCCCTTTTTCTGGTCCTTATTCTGGGAACCGGGGCGACGTGGCTGATGGCGGGCCATGTGCTGAAGCCGCTGAAGGAGCTGTCGTCCGCGATTGAGGAAATCAGCGGCAATGATTTGTCGAACCGCGTGGAGATACAGGGCGGACAGGATGAGATCGGCCGGCTGGCCCGGTCTTTTAATCATATGATGGACAAAGTCAGCGCTTCATTTGAACGGCAGAAACGTTTTTCCGCCAGTGCCGCCCATGAGCTGAAGACGCCGCTTGCCACGATTCTGGTGAATCTGGAGGTCCTGGAGCTGGACGGGAAGACTTCGCCGGACCGCATGGAAAAGGTGCTGACCATCGTAAAAGCGAATACGGAGCGGATGATCCGTCTGGTGGAGGACCTGATGCGTCTGACGTCAGATGAGGACCACGAGATGGAGGAGGAAGTGGAACTGGGCGAAGTGTTTGCCATAACGCTTTATGAGCTTTCACCGCTGATCCGGAAAAAGGACTTGACCGTCTCCATCGAGAATACGCCGGATATCAGCCTGACCGGCAACCGCATCATGCTTTACCGCGTTATAAGCAATCTGCTGGAGAACGCGGCAAAATACAACAGGGAGCATGGGTCCATCTCAATTGTCACAGGCAGAGAAGATAATGATGTGACTGTGAAGATCGAAGACACGGGAATTGGAATCCCGGAAGAAGCGCTTCCTCATATTTTTGAACCGTTTTACCGGGTGGATCAGTCCCGGTCCCGCACCGTGGGCGGAGCCGGTCTGGGACTTCCCCTCGTAAAGGACATCGTGGAGAAGCACGGGGGAGAGGTCGCGGTGAAGAGCACGGCCGGTGAGGGAACGACATTTATACTGCGGTTCCCTGCCTCATACCACGGTGTGGAAAGACGCGGATGTGTATCTCCTCGACATGGAACAGTAGTCTGCGGCAATGATTAAGCAGGTGGAACAGAACGGAACTTTGTGCTATGATAGGGAAGTATAATTGAATCATATGATATTAAGTGTATGTTCAAGCTGCCAAAGATATCGGCGGGGATATATGCCATAGGAAAATCAGATAATATACAGGATACTGTTTTATTCGGGAGTGATTAAAAATCAGCAATTGGTTTTTAATCACTTTTTGTATTAAGATTATGTAAACTGTTAATGTTATAAAATGAGCAAGATTGATAAAAACAGTAAGCTATTTATCGTTTATAATGGGTACCTGACAGAAAGGAGGCAGCCCGTGAAACGCATCGATAAAGTAAGGAAGGTAATTGGGTTTATCGAGGATAATCTGACTGAAAAGCTGGAACTGGACGAGATCGCAGAAGAGGTTCATTATTCCAAATACCATTTGCACCGTGTATTTTCGGATACAGTGGGCCTTACGATCCATGATTATATTAAACGGAGGCAGTTGACAGAAGCAGCAAAACTTCTGGTTTTTTCAGACAGGCCTATTATTGATATCGCGCTGATGGCCGGCTATAAGAGCCAACAGGCCTTTACCACTATTTTTACGGATATGTATAAGATGCCGCCGAATAAGTATCGGGAAAATGAGAGGTTCTATCCGTTGCAGATGAGATTTAGGTTTGAAGGGAGTTATGCTATGTTGAGTGAAAGGAAAGAGATACCCTGGGATATCACATTTGCAGATGAAGAGGATATCTCATGCTGGATGGAATTGGTAAGACTGGTGGTGGACGGATTTCCATATTTGTGTGAGGACGAGTATATTGGTGTGCTTAAGCAGAAAATAGAGGCAAAAGAAGCCCTGATATTGAAGGATGGGAATACTGCAGTAGGAATTCTTTTATTCTCCAGTGAGACTGGGAGTATTGATTTCATGGGAAGTCATCCGCTGTATCGTAAAAAGGGGATCCCCAGAGCATTTCTGCATAAGGTGATGGGAGAACTGATGAAAGGGAAGGAAATAAGTATTACCACATACAGAGAAGGAGATCGGGCGGATACAGGGCAGCGAAAGCAGATTCAGGGACTTGGATTTGCGGAGGCAGAACTTCTGGTGGAGTATGGATATCCGACTCAGCGGTTTATTCTGCCGCAGGAGGAAAATAATAATGGACAATAGCAGTATTCCGTTTCCGGATGAGGCGGCTCATCTGGAGGATATGAATAAGAAGCTGGAGTATGCTCTTGAGAGGGCGGAAAAAGATGTAGAGAAGCTGGACCGGGAGTATAAGGCTTCCAAGCGGTATATGGCGGAGAACAGGGGCGAAATCGATCCCCATGAAATGTTTCAGAATGAGCTTCTTTTAAAACAGACGGATCGGACGGGGGCATTTTCCGTGGAGGTGCGTAACCGGCTCATGAAACTGAAGGAATCTCCGTACTTTGCCAGAGTTGATTTTTGTGGGGAAGACGAAACGGAAGAGGACCCCTTTTATATTGGCAAATTTACCTTTAAATATGAAAATGACCTCTTGATCTATGACTGGCGTGCCCCGGTTTCCGGTCTGTTTTATGATTTTGAAACCGGGCCGGCCTTCTATGACTCGCCATCCGGAAGGATCGAAGGGAGACTGACAAGGAAACGCCAGTTTAAAATAAAGGACGGGGTGATGGAATACGCTTTGGAAAGCTCCGCTAACGTACAGGACGAGATTCTGCAGAGGGAGCTGAGCCATACCTCCGATGAGAAGATGAAATCTATCATCTCCACCATTCAAAAGGAACAGAACCGGATCATTAGAAACGAAAAGGCGGAAACCCTGGTGATACAGGGGGTCGCGGGTTCGGGGAAGACCTCTATTGCACTGCACCGGATCGCATTTCTGCTCTATCGGCATAAACGGCAGCTGAGTGCCAGAAATGTGACAATACTGTCTCCGAATAAAGTGTTTGGAGATTATATTTCTAATGTTATACCGGAGCTTGGAGAGGAACCAATCTATGAACTGGGATTTGCTGAACTTGCTGATATACAGCTGGAAGGCATCATTGGTTTTGAGAAGGAACACGACCCGCTTGAAGCGAGGGAGGAAGCGTGGATACAAAGAGCACGGTACAAGTCTTCAATGAAATTCGTCTCAGAGATGGATGAATACATCAGACAGCTGCCGGACCTCCTGTTTGTTCCAACCGATTATATTTTTGGGAGATTTAAGGCGGACAGGGAGTGGATCAGGACCAGATTCCGCGCCTACAGCGGTTATCCGGTAAAGCAGAGGCTTTCCATGACAGCGGATGATATTTATGAACGGTTCCGGAGCGAGAATATTATGGAAGAAGATATTCCGCGGCGGGGAACGATTTTGAAGAGTTTAAACTCCATGCTCACGATTAAGAATTCGTTTGCTCTCTATCGGGCGTTTTATAAGTGGCTTGGACGGCCGGAATTGTTTGTCATGCCATCTAAAAAGACACTGGAGTGGGCGGATGTCTATCCGTTTATGTACCTGCGGGCGGCTTTTGACGGGATAAAGAAAAGCGGAGTTACGAAACATCTGGTGGTCGATGAGATGCAGGATTATACGCCGGTTCAGTACGCGGTGTTGAATCAGATGTTTCCGTGTCCCAAAACAATTTTGGGAGATTTTGGTCAGTCCATCAATCCCCATTACCGTTATTCTCTGGAGGATTTAAGAACAATTTATCCGGAAGCAGAGTTTGTCACGCTGAGTAGGAGCTACCGGTCTACATATGAAATTATGACATTTGCCAAAAGCGTTCAGAATGTTGTGTCCTTAGAGCCGGTAGAACGGCATGGGAGAGCGCCGGTCATAATCTCCTGTGCTGATGAGCAGGAAAAGATCCGTGAGATTAAGCGGAAAATCCGTAATTTTGAAAATGGGGGAAACGTTTCCCTGGGAGTTATTTTAAAGACAAATCGATCGGCTGCACAGATGTATGAGATTCTTTCTGCGGACTGTAACGTAAGTTTAATTACTCCGGAAAGTTCAAGTTTTCAGAATGGGGTAACAGTTACCTCCATTCAGATGGCAAAAGGGTTGGAGTTCGACGAGGTAATCCTTGCGGATGCAGACCATGAAAACTACAGGACAGAGTATGACCGCAGCCTGCTTTACATTGCCTGTACGAGGGCCATGCATGAACTGACGCTGCTTTACTCTGGAAAAAGAACGGAACTGGTCAGCAGTTCCTTTTTACAGCGGCCTCTCGTTCTGGTATAATAAAGACCAGAGACAGGAGGTCACCATGAAAGTTATCCATACTGTAGAATTAAAGCCGGGAAGCTATGAAGAGCAGCTGCCTGATTTTTCGCCGGATTTTCCTTATATCGCTTCCTATGTGGAACTGGAGAAGCATCTGGGGAAGCAGTCGCCGTGGCATTGGCATAAGGAAGTCGAACTGTTTTATATGAAAGAGGGGGCGGTGGAGTATGTCACACCCCAGGGGAAGATCATCCTCCCACAGGGCTCCGCCGGCTTCGTCAACTCCAATGTACTCCACATGTCGCGGGTGAAGGAGGGGGAGAAGACGTCGGTTTCCATGATTCATATTTTCGATCCGCTGCTGGTGAGCGGGCAGACGGGAAGCCGGATTGACCAGAAATACGTGCGGCCGCTGGTCACAGCCCCTGGTATCGAGATGATCGGGCTTTATCCGGACCGGCCGGAGCACGCGGAGTTCCTTGGGATTCTCCGGGAATCGTTTGAACTTTCGGAGGATGAGTATGGTTACGAGATCCGCCTGCGGGCCCTTCTCTCGGAGCTGTGGTGCCGTCTGCTTGCGATCGCAGAGCCACTTTTCGGTGATGGCGCCCAGGGCAGCAGGCCGAGTGAAAAGATTAAGATGATGATGGTGTATATCCATGAACACTGCGCGGATAAGATTTCGGTGGCAGAGCTTGCGGCAGCCGCCTATATCAGCGAGAGGGAGTGCTTCCGCACGTTTCATGACTGCCTGAAGATGACGCCAGTGGAATATATGACAGATTACCGCTTACAGAAGGCGTGCCACATGCTGGCGGAAGGGGATGACTCCGTCACCAGGATATGTCAGTCCTGCGGACTGGGAAGCAGCAGCTATTTCGGAAAGGTATTCCGGGAACGCATCGGATGCAGTCCCATGGAGTACCGAAGCAAATGGCGGAATTATGATATAGATTGACAGTAAGATGATATTTTCCTGAAATAAACTGCACTATAATGATATTGTAAAGAGAAGACAACAGATCAGACAGTGCAGGTGTCCGGCGTGCCGGACGGTTTTATTCAGGAGGGATAGATATGATGAAACTCAGGATTTTAGATATGAAGGAATTTTTGAAAGCTGTCAATGAATGTACGGGGCCCGTTTATATGGTGGACTCTGATGGAAGAAAAGAAAATATAAACAATGAATACGGAATCCAGGCGAAGCTTCAGGCGGAATATCAGAGGAACAGGAAGATTCTGAGTCTGTGCCTGGAGGTTCCCACACCAGCGGATTACCTGAACATTGTGAATTATTATGTGGGCGACTGCTGAGCGCCGCCATGGAATTCAACGAAACGGCCCGATGTGCTGAAATGGCACACCGGGCTGTTTTGAAATACGCCCGGTAATTCAGTGCAGAGGGCGGCTGTATCAGAATTCCGTTCAGCAAAAAAGGTCGAGAGTATTTTTCTGATTTTTTGTATGATAAGCGTGTCAGATACATCAGAAAGTTCGTGAAGAAACTTTTTAGGTGAAGATGACAAAATAGCACGCAAGCGGTTTCAAGACGCCCGCTGGGTGCACAGAACAGGAGGAGACAGTTATGAAGGAACAGGTGGAAGCGGTTCAGAGGATGCAGGACTATATTCAGGAGCATTTAAGGGAGACGGTTACGCTGGCTGATTTATCCAGGGTATCGCTGTTCTCGCCATGGCATTCCTACCGTTTGTTCCGGCAGTGGACGAACCAGACTCCGGCCGACTATATCAGGCGGCTGCGCCTCTCCGAATCCGCACTGAAATTGAGAGACGAGCAGTGCAGAATCGCAGACGTGGCGTTTGAGTATGGGTTCGGCAGCGTGGATGGATACCAGAGGGCGTTCTTCCGGGAGTTTGGCTGCAATCCGCGTGAATACGCCGGGAATCCGATTCCATTGTATCTGTTTACCCCGTATGGCGTCAAATACAGAGAGATCAGAAAGGAATGGAATGCAATGGAAAATGTGAAAAATGTGTTTATTCAGGCAATTGACAAACCAGAGCGCAAAGTGATTATCAAGAGAGGGGTGAAGGCGGAGGACTACTTCCCCTACTGTGAAGAGGTGGGCTGCGATGTCTGGGGACTCTTAACCAGCATGAAATCCCTCTGCGGGGAACCTGTATGCCTCTGGCTTCCGGAGGCCTTGCGTAAGCCTGGGACCTCAGTCTATGTACAGGGCGTGGAGGTCACCATGGATTACGACGGTCCGGTTCCGGAGGGCTTCGATGTGATCGAACTCCCTGCGGCCAAATACCTCATGTTCCAGGGGGAAACCTTTGAGGAAGAAGACTACTGCGCAGCGATCGAGGCGGTTCAGACAGCGATAAAGAGATACGAACCGTCGGCCGCGGGATACCGGTGGGACAGCGAAAATCCCCGGATTCAGCTGGAACCGGTCGGTACAAGAGGATATATTGAACTGCTTCCGGTGAAAAAACTGTAAAAACAGGCCGTTCTTCCTGGAATTGAAAGCCCTTTCAAAGTTCTTGACAGACATAAGCCCTCGTGATATGTTTAAGCAGAATATTTCTTATTAACAGAAAGGAAGAGGAAATTAATTCCAGGAGGGCCACGTATGGAGCGCCATAAAAAGTCACTGAAACTAGGCGCCAGATTCAGTATTCTGGCTGGTGCCCTGCTGTGTGCGAGCACAGCTATTGTTATTACTCTCTGTGGAATCATTTTCCACAGGCAGTTCATGGACATGCTGAAGGCGGAATGTGTGCAGGGAACGAATCTGCTGATTTATGAGCTTTCGAAGGCGGAAAACGGGGATCGGGACAGGACGCAGCTTCTCGATGAACTGAAGGCTCAGACCGGTTACGAGTATACGATCTTTCAGGGAGATAAGCGGACAGCCACCACGATCATAAAGGCTGGAGAGCGCGTCACCGGAACGACGCTGGATCCGGCTGTTGCGAAGATAGTCCTTTCAGAGGGGAAATCATTTGTAGGAGAGACCCCGATCCTGGGTGTACCCCATGTCTGCTCCTATGTACCGCTGTATGGAGTGGAGGGGACGATTGAAGGGCTCATTTTTTCGGGAGTCTCGAGTTATGAGGCGAAGTCCACGATGTATCGGGCGCTGTGGGCCATGGGGCTTGCGGGGCTGATCTGCGCGGCGGTGGGCGTTGGACTGATTCTGTTTTTTACGAAGAGGGCCATATCGCTTCCCTTCGCCAGCCTCAGGAAGTTTGCCCGCACGGTGGAACATGGAGATTTTGGAATTGCCTCTAATACTCCTGTGGTATCTGGAATTACGTCGGGAGATGAGATCGGAGAGCTGGCAGGAACCTTTGAACTTACCGTAAAGCGGCTGAGAGAGTATATTGGAGAGCTGGCATACGTGCTGGAACGGATTTCGGCCAATGACCTGACGGTGAGTCCCACACTGGATTACGTCGGGGATTTCAGCTCCATCCGGGAATCTCTGGTTCATATTACGCTGCGGTTAAATCATACGCTGGAAGAGATCGTCCGGTCGTCCGCCCAGGTGGCAGATGGTGCCGGTATGGTGGCAGACGGCGCCATGACGCTGAGTGAGGGGGCCCAGGAACAGGCCGCTTCGGTGGAGGAACTGGCGGCGACGCTGGAAGCCGCCTCGGATGAGGTTGACAGTACGGCTCGCAACGCGGGCGAGGCCAGTCTCGTCTCCCAGGACGCGGTCCGGGTGCTGGAGGCGGGAAAGGCTCAGATGGAACAGCTGACGGCCGCCATGAATGATATCACACACGCTTCCGAAGAGATTGAGCGAATCACAAAGGTGATCGAGGATATTGCCCTGCAGACGAATCTGCTGGCGCTGAACGCTGCCGTCGAAGCCGCGCGGGCCGGGGAGGCGGGCAGAGGCTTTTCCGTGGTTGCGGAGGAAGTGAGGAGTCTGGCGGGGAAGAGCTCCGCGGCTTCCAGGGATACGGCGAAGCTGATCGAGAATGCCAACACGGCGGTCAGAAAGGGCAGAGAGATCGCCGCTGCCACAGCCGAAGCTATGGAGCAGGGCGTGTCTGCTTCCAATCAGGCGATGGGACTGGTGCGTGAGATATCGGCCGCGTCGGCCCAGCAGGCGGAGCACATCAGGCTCTTACGCGGCGGCATGGAACAGATTGCCGAGATCGTGCAGTCCAATTCGGCAACCGCCGAGGAGGAAGCGGCGGCCAGCCAGACGCTCTCCGCCGAAGCGAGAAGACTAGACAGTATAGTGGCTGCCTTTCAGCTCAAACGTGATAATATGATGAAATAAGGTGACAGGAGGAAGTTACATGGAAATAAAGCTTTTAAACGACGATTTCTCGGTTTGTAAAATCCGGGACCTGTCAGGAGTCAATCTGACGGATTCGTTTTATTTTATCGGGAAAACGGATGAGGAATTATCACTGGTGTGCAGAACGGAGCATGTTCCGGAGGAGACGACGGACAGAGAGGATGGCTGGAAGGCATTTCGGATCGAGGGAGTGCTGGATTTTTCCCTGATTGGAATCCTGGCGGATATATCGGCAGTCCTGGCGAAGCATTCGATCGGTATTTTCGTTGTTTCCACGTATAACACCGATTACGTTCTGACGAAGAAAGAAGATTTCCTGCGGGCGGCGGAAGCGCTCGCGGAGAAGGGCTATCTGGTAAAATAGGGAAAGGGGCGGCGGACGCGAGTCTGCCGCCCCTTTCTCACAGGGCAAAATAATATATTAAGACAATGAAAAAGGATCAGCCGGGGGAGCTGGTCCTTTTTTCGGAGAAGGTATTTCGTTTCTTATGGGGTGTAGCAAAAACTATATAATGTATTGGGGGGGGGGTTACAATTATTAATATACACCATAATCCCTACAAAAGTGTTCACAAACTTCAGGAAATTTCAAAGATAAAATTGTGCGTTTTACCAGTAAAAAAATATTGATTGTCGGAAATGGATAAAAATCCACTGATTTTATTGACTGGGATCCGTCATTTAGACGCTTTACAGAGGCTGGCTTCCAGTTTGTATTTGATGAGTATTCGCGTCGGTTGTATTGCCATTCTCGTATTTTGCTGCTCAGAGTGTCAAGTGATCATTAAAGAAAGAAACTTTTCTATTTCTGCCTGAGCCAGTTCAAAGCCGCCGACCTGACAGTACTGTTCTCCGCCTTCCAGCGCAGTAAATATCCGGCTAGTGACAGAGGAGTCATGCGTTATTTTCCAGTTTAGGTCCAGGTCAGACTCCATTTTCCGCCGTATCAGGGAATTGATAAGCTCTCTCCTCCCGGTTAATAAAAGCAGCCGGAGAACAGTTCCTTTTAACGGTGAGAGACGGTGAATGGCCTTTACCGGTTTTTCCCACTCGTAAGTAAAGACGAGGCCATTTTTTCTCGCTTGTCCCTGCCCCGGCCCTTCAAATAATAAGATGGTATAGCCTTTATCCGGATATTCTTTTAGGAGCGGATAGAATACTTCCGTAAAGGAATCGTAGCCGCCGTGAATCAGGATAACACCCCGCTCATTTTTTGCCGAAGATCGGTTAGGAGGGCTTACAATGTCTGACGAACAGAGATGAGGGGCACTTCCCGGTCTGGCTTTTAAGCGGATTGCAGGCACTCTTCTTTTCGGACTGATGTATCGGGGAGGTAAAATTCTGCCATGCGGTAATAAGCGGCTGCATGTTTGAAACGCTGCTCCGTGCGGGCTTTTTCAGCTGCGGCCCACCAGGTGGCCGACCAACTTTCCATATCGGTGATTTTGGAAGCCGCTGCCGTTATCTCGGCCAGTGTCCGGGCATTTTGATCGGCCAGTGTCCGGGCGTTTTCGTCTGTCTGTGACGGCAGTGCAGGTTCAGATAGGACGGACATCAGCGCGCGGTTGATCTGAAAATTCATCTGTTCATCATCGGAAAAAAGAAGAAACATAGTCTGTAAACACCTCCCCGCATCGATGAAGCAGTTTCATATTGACTGCAGCCACTACGGTTCCGGCGGCCAGGAAGCCAAGCCACAATTCATAGTGTCCCGTAAAGTAACCGAACGCCGATACAAAGGTTAGAAGCAGCAATTGCTTGCAGACAGCGATCGAGAAGCTTTCCGTATTGAAAAATGTGCCGAATGGGACGAAACGTACCCGAATAAATTGTTTCTTTAGAGCCTCACTGCTTTTCCGTGGGATAGCAAGAATGATCTCTTCCATATCATGGAGAATAAATAGCAGCGGCAGCAGCCATACAATTGCTTTCATAAATAATCATCTCCTTTCCCACCGATTGTAAGGGGGCCGGAAAAAAGTTTCAATCACCAGATAGAACGGAAGTTATAGGAAAAGCAATAAAATGCGACAAGCAGTTGTTTAACCATACGGAATGTGCTATTCTGCTCGTATCAAGCAGCTATTCTTGCACGTAAGCGGCCAAAAGATGTCCGCTAAACGCTCATAGCGAGGAGGAAATGACATGAATCAGCAGGATTTGCGTGTGATTAAAACGAAGAAAAACATAGAACAGTCATTTCTGCGGCTGCTGGAAAAGAGGTCCTTTTCCGAGATCACGGTGCAGAATATTCTGGACGAGGCGCTGATCAACCGATCAACCTTTTACAAACACTATTCAGACAAATACGATTTGGCCAGACTGCTGTCGAACCGGATGTTTCAGGAGTTTCAGCTTATGCTGGAAAACCGTTTTAATGCATCGCAGAACAGGGAAGTTTATGAGACCATCGATATGATTTACGAGGTGCTGTATGATAAGCGGGAAGCATTTCTGAATCTTTGGAAAATACATACGGATGAGGTTAATCTGGAGAACGAGATGGCGGATTATTTAAAGCACCGGTTTATTGCTGCCTACAGTTCAGGATTTATCGGCAATGCCACCCAAATGGATTATTTGTCCGGAACCTACGCGGCTCTGACCATGTCGTCCTTAAAATGGTGTCTGAATCATGACTATGATACGGTGCGTGAGGTAGTTCCGCCCTTTGTCCGCAATATCCTTCTGGCAATGCAGGAGTTCCAGCAGTCGGGGGAGGAGGGGCAGCAGACAAAACAGGATTTATAACAACTATAACATAAATGCAAAGAACAGGGAGAGAAACTATGAAATATTTTGGAGCAGGACTGGGTGAAGTGCATAAGGAACTGGGGAAGATTATACGGAAGGCAGATTGTCTGGCTGATGCCAGGCGTCTGTTTTCAGAGCTTCATGGCGCCCTGCATCTTTCGGAGGTGTCGGGGGGCGAGGAGAATGAGCTGGACCGGCTGACCGGAGACCTGGAGGACCCGGAGTATGCGGTGATGGTGACATCAAAGGATGAGACGATCGCATGGGCACTCTGGCATATAGCCAGGCTGGAGGATTTGACCATGAATCTTCTGGTCTCCGGAGGGGAGCAGGTATGGAACAGGGAGTGGGCCCGGTGTCTGGGAACAGCAGATACGGTCGAAGAAAAAGTTTTATAGAAGCTAAATGAAAAAAATTGTAACTGGCCTGTAACGAATCGGGTTTCTGCAACACTAATTAACAGAGAGGAGGAAACACATATATGGATTCCATGGAACAGATCTATTTATCACACGCCAAAACAGTATATGCCTTTCTCCTGACGAAGACACAGAACCCGGATCTGGCGGAGGAACTGACCCAGGAAACATTCTATCAGGCGGTGAAAAGCATCCATAAATTCAAAGAGCAGAGCAGTGTATCTACCTGGCTCTGCGGCATTGCCCGGAACGTATGGTTCGATCATCTGCGGAAGCAGAAGGGCAGGGCCGATTTCGAGGAAGCGGAAGAGATTGCAGTCCCTTCCGCGGAGGAGGAAGTGTTCTGTTCCTGGGATCAGCTTTCGGTCATGAAGCTGCTTCATCATCTGGAGGACCCCATGCGGGAGGTGATGTATCTGCGCCTGACCGGCAGTCTGACCTTTGGCCAGATCGGAGAGATCATGGGGAAGAGCGAGAACTGGGCGAGAGTGACTTTCTATCGGGGAAAGAAGAGCACTCTCGGAAACTCCTTTGCACTCATCTTTGTGGCTGATTTTCCGCCATATGCACACAAATTTATTCAACGTACACACCGTGTACGCCTCGTAAATTTGTGCACATCTGACGAAAAATCATCTCACAAATCTGAGCACAAGGAGTTTCCGAGAGTACTCAAGAATTGTAAAGGAGGCGAAGGAAAATGAAACAGAACATACCCTGTGAAATGATCCGCGATCTTCTTCCGCTGTATGTGGAAGGGCTGACGTCCGAGGAGAGCGGCAGGCAGATCGAGGCGCATATGGAGAACTGTGAGGACTGCCGCGGCCGGTATCTGCGGATGAAAGAGGACCTTGGACGTGAAACGGATGTAAAACGAAAAGAAAATGAACGGGAAATTGATTATTTGAAAAAAATCAGGAAGAGCAATCTGCGAAAAGTACTTTTAGGCATTGGCTCCGCATTTGCCGTAGTCCTGCTGGCCCTGTTTTTAAAGCTGTTTGTCATCGGATACCCGGTTGATTCCTATCTGGTGACGTATGCAAATGTGAACGAACACATGCTGGCGGTCGGAGGTGTCTTTTACGATTCCGCCTCTGTGTACCGGAGGTATAAACTGGTTGGAGAGGATGATGGAAATACAAAAATGGTGATCTATGCGTGTCTGCCGTCTGTCTGGAACAGGAGCGGAGTATTTAACCTGAACATTGATTTAACGGAGGTGGGAACGGATCTTTCCATCAATGGAATGAGTGTGAAGCAGGACGGAACCATTGTAAGCAGGCAGGCAAATGAATTATTCGCCGCGAAGCATCCGTATGTGGGAGATATGTCCGCCAACGGCAGAGTCGCACAGCTGCTCGGAATCGGCAGGGCGCTTGGCAGCTTTAAAAATGAGCTTCAGACTTCGGAGGAACCGTTTGGATGGACATTGAACTTTGAGAACAGCGCGGCGAATTCGGCTGTGTTTGAAGAGCAAATGAAGGGATACGCCTGTGTTCTGATGGCTCTGACCGGAAATCTGGGAGAGGTCAATTGGACTTACACGGTCGAACTGGAAGACGGGCCGCAGGTAAGACAGGGGACCATGACCAGGGAGGCCTGTTCTGAGTGGGCGGGAGAACCCATTGAGACATTTGCAGAGAGTCCGGAAGCGGTTCAGAGGCTGCTTGATCTGACTGGTGTGACGAAGGAGTAAATATGGAATTAAAGAAAAATTATTATGGCAGTTTGTGTACGGAAATGTACGAGATTTTGCATGAAAAGGCGCCGCAGGATGAGTTGGAATTTTATCTTTCATACGCCGAAAAAGAAATGTCAATTTTAGAGCCCTTATGCGGAAGCGGGAGATTCCTGATCCCGTTTCTGGAAAAAGGGTATCAGATCAAAGGTGTCGATAATTCCAGGGAAATGCTTGAAAAACTGAAGCAAAAAGCACCGGATTCCATGGTAGAACAGAACGATATAGAGAAATATCAGACGCAGGAGAGCTTTGATTACATTTTTATCTCATCAGGTTCCGTATCCTTGTTTACGGATATGGAGTCCTGTAAAAGCATTTTAAGCAAGATGAAGACCCTGTTAAAAAAAGGCGGAAAATTTGTTTTCGCAGTCGATACGACGGCAAACCGCTGCCCCGATACCGATGAGTATAAGGAGTCAATATCGGTCAGAACCAAAGAAAATTACGAGTTAGTTCTTAAAACAAAGAGTTATTTCGATGAGACAAGCCATACACAGTTTGGACCGGGACTTTATGAATTATATTGCGGTACGGAATTATTGCAGGAGGAGCGGATGGATTTTCAGACGCATCTCTATGAATTGGGAGAAATGGAATCGATTCTGAAAGAAATCGGATTTACAACGGTTCTCGTATATTCATCCTTTGAAAAAGAGATAGCTGAAGATAACTGCTCGGAAATGTTTTTGTATGAGTGCAGCTTCTGATAATTTAAAATGACTTAGTGAAAACTCTCAGTAAGAACAGGAGGAACCAGGATGGCTGTCTGGAATCCGTGGCGTGGGTGCCACCGGCACAGCGAGGGCTGCAAATACTGCTATATTCACAAAGGCGATGCAAGAAAAGGGATCAATACGGCCGAGGTGATCCGTACGGATAAATTCTTTGCGCCCATCGAGAAAAAGAAGAACGGTGAATACAAAATGAAGCCGGGCCAGGTGGTATATCTCTGCTTCCAGTCCGATTTTCTGGTTGACGAGGCTGATGCGTGGCGGGAAGAATGCTGGAAGATGATTCGTCAGAGAACGGACCTGCATTTTCTCTTTCTGACGAAACGTATTGAACGGTTTATGCAGTGTATTCCTCCCGACTGGGAAAATGGATATGACAATGTGACGGTATGCTGTACAGTAGAAAATCAGGCCAGGGCCGATGAACGGCTTTCCATCTTTTCCGGCCTTCCGATCAGGCATAAAAATATCATCTGCCAGCCGCTGATTGAAAGGATCGATATACGTCCGTATTTATCCGGGGTTGAACTGGTGGTGGCCGGCGGCGAATCCGACCGGAATGCGCGGCCCCTGGATTATGAGTGGGTGCTCTGGCTGAGGCAGCAGTGTATGGAAAACGGGATTCATTTTGAATTCAGGCAGTGCGGGACTCATTTTATCAAGGACGGCAAACGGTACACGCTGGCGGTGAAGGACTTGGGAAGCCAGGCGCGCAAGGCAGGGATCGATATCTAGTGCCGGCCGATGAAGCTATGGAAAGATTGGAGGAATGACGAATGCCGCGGATATTTTTGGTAGAGGATGACAGGGAGATTGCGAAAAACCTTATGCTTCTGCTGCGCTCGGAGGGATTTACGGTCACCCACGCCCCCACGCGGGAGGAAGCATTTGCCGCAGCAGACGGCAATAAATTTGATCTGGCGCTGATTGATATTGCGCTGCCCGATGGAAATGGTTTTACCGTATATACAAAGATCAAGGAGACCCAGGATATTCCAGTGATCTTTCTGACTGCCTCGGGCGATGAGACGAGTGTTGTCACAGGGCTTAATATGGGGGCTGACGACTATATTACCAAGCCTTTCCGCCCGCGGGAGCTGATCGCGCGGATCGGGGCTGCGCTGCGAAAAAATGGGCGCAGCGGGGCGGCATTTGAAATCGGCGGGCTTTCCGTCGATATGGCGGGCGGCGTTGTGAAAAAAAACGGCCGCGAGGTTTTCCTCTCAGCGCTGGAGTACCGTTTACTGCTGGTGTTTGTTAATAATCCCAGGAGTATTATCACGAGAAGCAGGCTGCTTGATGAATTGTGGGATGCGGCGGGCGAATTTGTCAATGATAATACATTGACTGTGTATATCAAGCGGCTGCGGGAGAAGATAGAGGATGATCCTGCAAATCCGCAGATTATTCTGACTGTCCGCGGAACCGGGTATCGATTGGGGGGCGGAAATGTTTCGGAATAAGGAGTTTCGGCAGTTTGTCATGGTGTTCGTCCTGACGGCAGCCGTCACGGCAGCACTTGGATTTACCATCAATACGGCGGCCGGAATTCTTACCGCCGTTTCAACTTCTGTCTTCGGCATCGCCTTTTTCCTGTTTACGAAAGCCCGATACAGGAGTATCGCACGGCTTTCCAATCAGATCGATCTCGTGCTGCACAATGCCGACCGTCTGGATCTCGACGAACTGGAAGAGGGCGAGCTGTCTATTCTCCACAGCGAAATAACGAAAATGCTGCTGCGCATTCGGGAGCAGAACGAGGCACTGAAAAATGAAAAAATGCATCTTGCCGATTCGCTTGCCGATATCGCCCATCAGCTCCGCACACCTCTTACGTCTGCAAACTTAACGCTTTCCCTGCTGGAGAAAAATCCGGATGAAAACGAGCGGAGGGCCTTTATTCGGGAAACAGAGGAACTGCTGGTGCGCATGGACTGGCTGATCACGTCTTTGCTTAAATTGTCCCGTCTGGACGCGGGCGTTGTGGTATTTCAACGAGAGCCGGTTGACGTAAACGGCCTCATAAGCACGGCTCTCCGGCCGCTGCTGATCCCTATGGAACTGCATGGGATTGTGGTGCAGAGAGAGGTGCGTGCAGATGCAAAGACGGCATTCCCCGTAATCGTTCAGGGCGACCCCGGCTGGCTGGCGGAGGCAGTACAGAACATCCTTAAAAACTGTATGGAAAGCGCGGGGGATCACGGAACGATTGCGATTGACTGTACGGATACGGTTCTGTTCACTGAGATTACGATTCATGACAGCGGCGCGGGATTTGAAAAAGAAGCTCTGCCTCACATATTTGAGCGGTTTTACAGCGGAAAAAGCGCAAACAGGGCGGGATATGGGATCGGGCTGGCTCTCTGCAGGATGATTATCATCCGGCAGGGAGGGACGATTACTGCAAAGAATCATCCGCAGGGAGGCGCGGTATTTACCATCCGTTTTCCAAAGTGACGGATCTCTCACTGAAAAGTCACAGAGATGTAAGGTGAATTCTCTATTATATGAGTATACCATGAGGAAGGAGGCTCACATAATGGAGCTTTTAAAAATTGATAATCTATGCAAGGTCTACGGCAGGGGTGAAAATCAGGTTACTGCCCTTGACCACGTTTCACTCACAATCGAAAAGGGCGAGTTTGCCGCGATCATCGGCCCCTCCGGCTCCGGCAAATCGACACTGCTCCACATCATCGGCGGCGTGGACGTGCCGACCAGCGGAAAGGTGTATTTAGACGGGCAGGATGTGTATGCGGGAAACAGTGAAAAGCTGGCCATTTTCCGCAGGCGGCAGGTGGGGCTGATCTACCAGTTTCACAACCTCATTCCCACCCTGAATGTGGTGGAGAATATTACCTTGCCCATCCTGATGGACAAAAGGAAGGTCAATGAGGAACGACTGGAGGAATTGCTGGAAATGCTCGGTCTGAAAGACCGGAGAACGCATTTGCCTAATCAGCTGTCCGGGGGGCAGCAGCAGCGGGTATCCGTTGGGCGCGCGCTGATGAATGCGCCGTCTGTCTGCCTGGCCGACGAACCGACAGGCAGTCTGGACAGCCACAACGGCCATGAGATCATCAATCTGCTGAAATTAAGCAACAAAAAATACCGGCAGACCCTCATCGTCGTCACGCATGATGAAAATATCGCCCTGCAGGCAGACCGCATCATCGGTATCTCGGATGGTAAGGTAGTGCGGGATGAGAGGATGGTGTGATGATGAATATCTTTCACAAGGTCACCCTGCAGAGCATGAAAAAGAGCCGCACGCGGACAATTGTCACCGTGATCGGGGTAATTCTGTCCGCGGCTATGATCACGGCTGTCACGACGTTCTCCGTTTCTCTGCTGAACTACATGATTAAGGGCGCAACCGTGAAATATGGCGGATGGCACGTCGAGTTTTTGGATGTTGATTCCTCGTTCGCGGAGGCGCGGGCCAGGGACGCCGGAGTGGCTGGCACAGCGATATCCGAAAATATTGGCTATGCGGAGCTGAAAGGCGGGAAAAATCCCAACAAGCCCTATCTCTTTATTGCGGGATTCAGCAAAGAGGCTTTTGACACGGTTCCCATTGAGTTACTCTCCGGCAGACTGCCTGAGAACAGCGGGGAGATTCTGGTTCCGGCCCATGTCGCGGCAAACGGCGGCGTTGCTTATGCAGTGGGGGACACACTTTCGCTTGCCATCGGAAGCCGTATGGCTGGGGAAGGCCGTCTCGGCCAGCATGATCCCTTTCCTGCCAGAAATGAGCCGGGGAAGGAAAACGAAACCTTTGTGCCTCGGGAAGAAAGAACCTATACGGTTGTCGGCATCTGCGAAAGACCGGCTTTCGAGGAATTTACTGCGCCGGGTTATACCTTGATAACGACAGAAGATACGACAGAAGATACAGCAGCAGATACAGAAGCAGATACGGCAGCAGGTCAGACGGCAGGCCTGACAGATCAGACGGCCAGCTTAAGCATCTTTGTCACACTGAAAAATCCGGGAAAAGTCCAGGCTTATATTGAAAGGACTGCCGGGCAAAGAGCATATGTCCTGAATGACAATGTGCTGCGTTTTCTGGGGGTGTCCAGCGATCACCTGTTTAACATGCTTTTATATTCCGTCGGCGGAATTTTAATGGTTTTGATTATGACAGGCTCCATTTTTCTGATTTACAATTCCTTTACCATCTCGCTGAACGAACGGACGCGCCAGTTCGGGATTCTGGCATCGGTGGGGGCTACGGCCGGACAGCTGCGGAATTCGGTGCTGTTTGAGGGGCTCTGTATCGGTGCGGCTGGTATTCCCATCGGTATCCTTGTGGGCCTTGGCAGCATTGGCCTTGTAATATCCTTTGTGGCCGAGAAGTTCAAAAACTTCGGCTACAGTGCCGTGTCTCTTTCGCTGACTGTGTCCGGTACAGCCATAGCGGGGGCGGCGGTGATCAGTCTGGTCACAATTCTGTTTGCCGCCTATATTCCGGCCAGGAAAGCGGCGTCCAGACCTGTGATGGAAAGCATACGCCAGACCAATGAGATCAAAATCGAAACGGGAGCCGTGAGAACATCGAAGCTGGCGCAGCGCCTCTGCGGCCTGGAGGGAACGCTGGCTCTGAAAAATTTTAAAAGAAATAAGAAGCGCTGCCGCAGCATCGTGCTTTCCCTCTCTTTAAGCGTCGTTCTGTTTGTATCGGCCAATGCTTTTGGAAGCTGCCTGAATCAGGGAGCGAAGCGGTCCGTGGTAAATACGGATTTTGACATCTGTTTTTCGTCACCGAAAATTGATGAAAATGAATTATTCCGTCTTTACGGCAGGCTTAAAACTGCGGATGGGATCAAAGAAAGCTCTTATCAGGCGCTTATGTCATATTCCTGCGCGGTCAGGGCTGGCGACTTGTCAGACGAATACCGGAAATACATGGGGTATGAGAATCCGGATGAGACAGTCACACTGCCGATAGATATCCAGTTCATTGAGGACAGAGAATTCCGTAATTTTATCGAAAGCCAGGGATTGTCTCCGGAAGAATATACCGGCCAGAATGCGAAAATGATTGCCGTAGCGAAGCAAAAATCAGATGAGACGAAAAGCGGCCGGAGCGGGCTGGTTAATATGTTTGTGGGTGATTCTGTGAGCGGATCGGTCACTCCCGGAGCCGAACCGCCCGGGGAGGTGAAAGGGAATCCATCGGCAGACAAAGAGAAGCAGATAAGTATCACCTTCGTCGATACCATACCTCTCGATACACTTCCAAAGAACTCTTCCGATGTGAAGCCGTTTATCTTTATGATCGTCGCACCATGGCAGCTAAGAGAACAGTTTGTATCTCCGGATGCGGGGGAGATAGTGGGACTGACCTTTCTGGCAGATAAGCCCTCCCAGGTGACGGCGGAGATGTCGGAAATGATTCAGGAAGCGGGAATAGGAACCGATTACACCCTGTATAATGTGAACCGGATGTTTGAAGAAAACCGCAGCATTCTGTTTGTCATTCATGTGTTTACGTATGTTTTTGTGATGATGATTTCGCTGATTGCGGCGGCCAATGTGTTCAATACCATTTCCACCAATATTAAGCTGCGCAGGCGGGAACTCGCCATGCTCCGGTCGATAGGAATGTCTGACCGTGATTTCAATAAGATGATGAATTTTGAGTGTGCCTTCTACGGTATGCGGACGCTGCTGTTTGGGCTGCCGGCGGCGGGAATTTGCTCCTGGCTGATCTACTGCGGCATGGCTGCCGGGGGAGCGGACGTAAGCTTCGTATTTCCTTGGGCAAGTATGGCAGTCAGCGCGTTCAGTGTGTTCTTTATCGTGTTTATCACAATGGTGTTTGCAGTCGGAAAATTAAAGAAAGAGAATATCATTGATGCGCTTCGAGATGATATGGCTTAACAAAAGATCAGGGCCTGGCGGAAAAAGCCAGGCCCTGTTTTGAAAAAAGTTTGGTTGTTTTGTTCTGCAGTGCAGCATGACGTGCGGCAGTAGAGTATGTCGTGCTACAGATCCAGTTTTAAATCCCCTTCCCTGATCCAGCCGGCTTTCCTTAAAAATTCTCCGAAGACCAGCGTCAGAACGGCGGGAAGCAGGAAGCAGACCAGCAGAATTCCGATCCACATTCTGGAACCTCCGCCCATCGCGGTATAGACGCCAATTGGACCAACCAGCCCGCAGGTTCCCATGCCGGAGGCCGTCTCGATGTTTTTCATCTGAAAGATCACAGTGGCGACCGGACCGGTTACGAGGGAGGCCAGCGTGGGCGCAATCCAGATTTTCGGATTCTTTACGATGTTGCCCATCTGGAGCATGGAGGTGCCGAGCCCCTGGGCCAGCAAACCGCCCCAGCCATTTTCCCGGAAGCTTAAAACGGCAAACCCGATCATCTGGGCGCAGCAGCCGGCCGTGGCCGCGCCGCCTGCCAGACCGTCGAGCGCCAGCATAATACAGATAGCGGCGCTGCTGATCGGCAGCGTCAAGGCGATTCCGATGAGGCCGGATACCAGAATTCCCATGAAGAAGGGCTGCATCTCCGTGGCTGTTTTTACCAGATTTCCGAAGGCGGCCATAAAGGCAGCCACACCCGGCCCTACAAACTGAGCGATCAGGACGCCGGAGATGATGGTGACGCCGGGGGTGACGATGATGTCAACCCGGGTTTCCTTCGATACGATTTTTCCGAGTTCCGCTGCCACGACGGTGGCCACCAGTGCGCCGACCGGTCCGCCCAGCTCGTTGCCGGCGATCCCGACGGTAGCGGCGGAGAATAAGACCAGCTGCGGCGCCTTCAGCGCGTAAGCGATCGATACTCCCAGAGCTGCGCCGGTCGCACTTTTTGCGTAGCCCGCAATGGTGCCAAATAACGCGACACCTGTCTTGTCACCCAGCGTTGCAAAGATGGTGCCGATCAGCAGCGAGGCAAATAAGCCAAATGCCATGGCACCCAATGCATCAATGAGATAGGTCTGGACGGTGATGTTGACGTTTTTACGTTTCAAAAACTCTTTCACGCCTGTTTTTTCCATGTTAGAAATCTCCTTTATGTATTTGTCTGTTACAGGTGCACACATTTGGCGAAAATGCCAAAGCAGTTAGTTATGTATTTTACCATAGAATTGGAAAATTGCAAGAATAACATGAAAAAGGACCAGCCGGGGGAGCTGATCCTTTTTTCGGAGAAGGTATTTCGTTTCTTATGGGGTGTAGCAAAAACTATATAATGTATTGGGGGGGTTTACGATTATTAATATAACTCATTCCCACAAAAAAGTGTTCACAAACTTTGGAAAAATCAAAATAAAAAATTGTGCGTTTTACCAGTATAAAAATATTGGTTATAAAAATTAGATAAAAACAGTGTGTGAAGCGGTGGGGATAGGTCATAATATACAAGGTTCTATATCAGGGCTTTTTCTCATAAAGATTACTTAACTACTTTAACAGATCTTTTGAGGAAGCGATTTTATGAATAATACTCCGTATAGTATCCATGCGAATCCGGACTCCATACCGGTTATCCATTCGAACTGGTATCCTCCGGTCGCCGTCACCGAAAAAAATCTTCAGTACGCGCAGATCCTCATGCCGGACTTAGCCGCAGCGGCCAGCGAAATGACCACGGTACACCAATATCTGTATCAGTCCTGGACTGCCGGCAGCAATTATAATAACGAGTCCTGCAAGCCGGATTCCCGCGCCTTACATAAAAACATACGCCGTGTGATCCAGCGCATCGCTGTGGTTGAACAACACCATTTTACCATTATCGGACAGCTCATTACTCTTCTTGGCGGCCAGCCGGAATGCCGTTCGGCGGAGCCGTGTTCGTACTGGCGCGGAAATATGGTAGATTACAGCTGCGATATCCGTACCGTGCTGGCGACAGACGCCGAGTCCGAGAAGTTCGCCGCCCAGGCATATGCCGATCAGTCTCAAAAGATCAAGGACCCTCAGGTATCCAAAATGCTCGCTCGTCTGTCTCTGGACGAGAAGCTGCATTATAAAATATTCAGTGATTTTTTATCGCAAATCTAATCAGAATTGTAGTATATATCGCATTTGAATGTATTGACGTTGTTAACACATTGTGCTATAATCTTATTAAAGGAGATGATAACAATGGCAAAGACATCAAACATAAATATTCGGATTGACCCTGACATTAAAGAGCAGGCCGAGCATTTGTTTTCAAAGTTTGGAATAACGATTACAGATGCAATAAATATGTTTCTTCATCAAAGTATTAACGTTGGCGGAATTCCATTTGAGTTAAAAGTTGAGAAGCCAAATGCGGTTACTTCAGCTGCTATGGATGATGCCGTTAATGGAAAAGATATACATGGTCCCTTTGACAGTGTGGAAGCTTTGATGGAGGATCTCAATGCTTAAAGTCGAGTATCAGGGGCAATTTAAAAAGGATTATAAGCTGGCAGTTAAAAGAGGCTGTAACCCGAAGCTTCTGGCCGATGTAATTACCATGCTGGTAAATGAGAAGCCGCTGCCGCCAAAGTACAAAGACCATAGCTTGGCAGATTCCCGGAATTATAAAGGAATGAGGGAGTGCCACATACAGCCTGACTGGCTGCTGGTATACCAAATCAACAACGAAATGTTAATTCTTCGGTTAATTAGAACTGGTACTCACAGTGATTTGTTCTGAAGGACGCCCTGAACCATTCTGGTTTAGGGCGCTATTGCTTTTTCTGCTAAGTCTGAAGCATTCTCTGCGAGCTTTTGCGGCAGGAAGCTGCTTTTTGCACAATATGTATATTCAATGAGTTGTTTAAGTTGGCGTTTTGTTTTTTTCATATCTTATTTTTTATTCTGGAAACACTGTCGTTCTTTATTGCTAAAATGTGTAATGAACATTCTCCTATCCGGACTGGTGCACCTTCCCGAAATCCCCCCACCCCTTTATTGCAAATCACTAATTTTTCGATCACAGTCGTTAAAAAGAGGACTTGTGTCCTTTTTGTATCTACTTTTTGTCTAAAAAATGGCTCGTAAAAATGTGATATTTTCACAAAGTGGATAATATTTCCATGAAAAGGGACATAAGTCCTTTTAAAATAAAAAAACCATTGCTACAATGTGATTATTACAAAATGAAAAGAGACATAAGCTCCATTGAAAAAGAAAGAGGTGGAATGCATGAATAAGGTTTTAGACATTGTGACATCGAAGGGACTGACGTATGAACAGAAGGTGGTGGCCCTGGCCCATGCGGCGGAGAACAGTCTGGAGGTACTGGAGATACCGGAGAAGACCCGTCACTATATGGAGACCGGAGCCATCTGTGACCTGGACGAAGGCCATGCGCCGTACCGGCCAAGATATATCATGCCGGATTACGAAGCGGCGATAAAAAAAGGGTGTGAATTTCTGCAGCTTGACCCGCCGAAGGATCTTGACGAGGTGATTCAGTTCCTGGAGATTTTGTACCGCCATGTGCCCTCCATTACCAGTTATCCCGTTTATCTTGGCAGCATCGACCGCCTGATCGAACCGTTTCTCGAAGGTGTGAGCGATGAGGAAGCGGAGAAAAAGCTGAGATTGTTCCTGATTTATCTGGACCGAACCATTACCGACGGGTTCTGTCATGCAAACCTTGGCCCGGAGGAGACGAGAACCGGACGGATCATCCTGAAGCTGGAAAAAGAGCTTCAAAATGCGGTGCCGAATCTGACACTGAAATATGATCCGGATATTACGCCGGACTCCTATGGAGAACTGGCGCTCTATACCTCCCTTTACTGCGCAAATCCGGCCATCTGCAACCACCGGATGCACAAGGATACGTATGGGGACTACGGCATTTCCAGCTGTTACAACATTCTGCCCATTGGAGGCGGCTCCTACACACTGACGAGAATCGTCCTTCCGAAGCTGGTTCCCGAGGCAGAGAGCAGAGAACAGTTTCTGACGGAGGTCCTTCCGGACTGTCTGCAGCGTATGGGGGACTATATGAACGAGAGAATCCGGTTCCTCGTGGAAGAATCAAATTTCTTCGAGACCTCGTTCCTCTCCAGAGAGGGGTTTATTTCCAGGGATAAATTCCTTGCCATGTTCGGAGTCGTGGGGCTGGCGGAATGCACAAATCTGCTGATGGATGACCCGGATAAGATCTACGGAAGCGATCAGGAAGCGGACCAGCTGGCAGACCAGATCATGCAGGTCATCGCGGAATATGCGGAGACATCGAAGGCGCTTTACTCGGAGGTATTTCATGGCCATTTTGCACTCCACGCGCAGGTCGGCATCGACTCGGACCACGGAATTACGTCCGGAGTGAGGATTCCGGTTGGAATGGAACCGGAACGCATGTATGACCACCTTCGCCACAGCGCGCGTTTCCATCGCTTTTTCCCGACCGGATGCGCGGATATCTTTTCCTTTGACCCAACCGGCAGAAATAATCCGGCGGCCATGCTGGATATCGTTAAGGGGGCATTTTCCCTGGGGGATAAATACATAAGCTTTTATGCGTCGGACAGCGATTTAGTCCGGATTACCGGCTATCTGGTGAAACGGAGCGAGATGGAAAAGTATTACGAGGGCGAGGCGGTGCTTCAGAATACGGTGTATCTCGGAGGAGATAACTACCGGAATGCACATCTGGAAAACAGGAAAGTGAGGGCGCTATGAGCATGGTCCCTCCCGAGGCCGTGATTAATAAGATTATTCCATTAAGCGTTGTGGACGGTCCGGGCTGCCGCACCTCCGTATTCGTCCAGGGCTGCAATATCGCCTGCGCCTATTGCCACAACCCTGAGACACAGCAGTTGTGCAGCGGCTGCGGCCTCTGTGTCAGCCAGTGCCCGGCGGGAGCGCTGTCGATTCAGGTAAATGGAGGAGACGAGCCGGAGGGCGGAGAAGCACGGAATGGCGGAAAAGCACGGAATGGCGGAGCAGTATCGAAGGAATATAAGCATGACAGCGTAATCTGGGATGAGAGCCTTTGTATGCAGTGCGATACCTGTATTCGCGTCTGTCCCAGCCATGCGTCTCCAAAGGTGCGCCGGATGAGCGCAGAAGACGTGTGGAAGGAAATTGAAAAAAACATGCCGTTTATCCAGGGAATCACCGTTTCCGGAGGTGAATGTGCCTTGTATCCTGAGTTCCTCACAGAGTTGTTCCGGCGGGCAGGAAAAGCGGGGCTTACCTGTTTCCTGGACAGCAACGGCTGTGTGGATTTGTCCCAATATCCACGGCTCATGCAGGTGACGGATCAGGTGATGTTAGATGTAAAGGCGTGGGATCACAAAGTCTTTGGACGGCTGACAGGCGGAGATGTTTCCATAGTAAAGAAGAATCTTAAAAATCTGGCGGAACACGGAAAATTATTCGAAGTGCGGCTGGTCTGCCTGGACTCGGGGCACGAGGGGGAAAACCGGCAGGAACGGGTTCCCGAAGTGGATATGGAGGCGGTCATCGCAGGCGTATCCCGGGAAGCAGCTCCCTATTTGAAGGAGTTCCGGCTGAAGCTGATCACCTTCCGTCAATATGGAGTGACTGGAAGTCTTAAGGAGGCGAAAAGTCCGTCCCGGGAACGCATGGAAGCGCTTAAGAATTTGGCGGTCAGATACGGGTTTCAGGATATTCAGGTTGTATAAAGGATCGTACAGGGTAAAAAACTATACGTGACTATAAATTAAAAAATGCAGATGGAGGAATTGGCATTATGAAACTCAGAAAAGGAATTGTATTTGGATTAACGGCGGCAATGGCACTGTCTCTTACAGCATGCGGAGGCGCAAAGACAGGAAGTACAACAGCGGAAAGTGCAAAGACAGAGAACACAGAAAATGCAGGCGGTGGGACATCGGAAGGCAAGAGCAGCTTTTCTGTTGCGATGATCACGGACACGGGCGGAATCAACGACCAGTCCTTCAACCAGTCGGCATGGGAAGGTCTGACCGAGTTAAAAGAAGAAAAAGGAGTAGAAGTTAACTATATTGAATCAAAACAGGCGTCGGATTTCGTTACGAACCTGGAGAGGCTGGGAGACAACGGCGCCAACCTTTTATGGGGCGTGGGCTACGCCTGTGCGGATGCAGTACTGGAAGCAGCGGACAGCAATCCGGATATTCAGTATGCAATTATTGACAATGCCTATGATGATACGCCGGACAACGTAACGGGAGTAATGTTCCGGGCTGAGGAGCCCTCCTTTATGGTCGGTTACGTGGCGGGCCGTATGACGGAGACCGGCAAGGTCGGCTTCGTGGGAGGCATATCTTCCGGTCTGATTGACCAGTTCCAGTACGGTTATGAGGCGGGCGTCAAGTACGCGGCAAAGGAACTGGGCAGGGATATCGATATTTCCGTTCAGTATGCGGAAAGCTTCAGCGATGCGGCGAAAGGAAAAGCCATTGCCACAAAGATGTATTCAGACGGCTGTGACGTGATTTACCATGCCGCAGGCGGAAGCGGAACCGGCGTGATCGAGGCTGCAAAGGAAGCGGACAAATGGGTAATCGGCGTGGATAGAGACCAGGCTTACTTAGCGCCGGAAAACGTTCTGACATCAGCGCTTAAGCTGGTTGGTAAAGCTGTAAAGGAAGTTTCCATCGAAGCAATGGAAGGCGAAACGATTGGCGGACAGACACTGACATTCGGCTTAAAGGAGGACTGTGTAGGCATTCCGGAAGAACACGGCAACATGGCGGACGGCGTTTATGAGGATACGCTGAAGGTAGCGGAATCCATCAAAAACGGGGAACTGGTTCCGCCAACCACAAAAGAAACGTACGAAGCATTCATAGCAGAATAGGGACGAATGATTTTACACCGCAGTACCAGCAGGGCTGCGGTGTAAAAATGAAAGGAGAAATCGAGATGGCCACGGTGAGCAGCGACTATGCGGTTCAGATGCATGGGATCACAAAGCGTTTCGGGGCATTTTACGCTTTGAAAAATATGAATCTGGACGTAAAAAAGGGCAGCATCCATTCCCTTCTGGGTGAAAATGGGGCAGGAAAAAGTACACTGATGAATGTGCTGTACGGTCTTTATCAGGCCGACGAGGGCGAGATTTACATAGGCGGAAAGAAGAAGGATATTAAAAATCCCAATACGGCGATCATGAGCGGCATCGGTATGGTTCATCAGCACTTTATGCTGGTAGAGGATTTTACGGTGACGCAGAACATCATTCTTGGCAATGAGACCACTTCCCACGCAGGAATCGTGGATATGAAAAGGGCCAGAAAACAGATTCTGGAAATCGTCGAAAAGTATGGTCTGGAGGTTGATCCGGATGCAAAAATCAGTGATATTTCCGTGGGAATGCAGCAGCGAGTGGAGATTTTAAAAGCCTTGTACCGGGGAGCTGAACTGCTGATCCTGGATGAGCCTACTGCGGTGCTGACTCCTCAGGAAATCGAAGATCTTCTTTCCATCATGCACAATCTGGTGGATGACGGAAAAGCCATCATTATTATCACCCACAAGCTAAAGGAAATCAAGGCGTCCTCCGATACCTGCACAATCATTCGCCGCGGAGAGTATATCAATACCATATCGGTCGAAGAGGTGACGGAGCAGGAGCTGGCAACGCTCATGGTGGGCCATGAGGTGAAGCTGGTGGTGGACAAGACACCTGCAAAGCCCGGGGAAACCGTGTTGGAGATTAAAGATCTGGTTGTGAAGAACGAGAGGAAGCTGGACGCGGTAAAGGGGCTTAACTTAACCGTGCGGAAGGGTGAGATCGTGGGGATTGCGGGTATCGACGGCAACGGCCAGAAGGAACTGGTAGAAGCGATTAACTGTCTCGTGCCCGCGGAGAAGGGAACCATTACAGTCAATGGAAAAGCGGTTGGCAACACAAATCCGCGCACCGTCATCGACAGCGGGATCAGCACGATACCGGAGGACCGGCAGAAACGCGGCCTGGTACTGGATTTCACGGTCAATGAGAACGCGGTGCTGGAGAGATACCGCCAGGAACCATTTTCCAGAAAAGGTATTCTGAATAAGAGGGAGATGGAGCTGTTCACCAAAAAACTGATCGGGGAATTTGACGTCAGGCCAGAGGACTGTGGTTCGAAGCGGGCAGGCGGCTTATCTGGAGGAAACCAGCAGAAGGTCATTATCGGCCGTGAAATCTCCATGAACCCGGATGTGCTGATTGCGGTTCAACCCACCCGCGGACTGGATGTGGGAGCCATCGAGACCGTGCATAAGACACTGATCCGCGAGCGCGACAAGGGAAAGGCGGTGCTCCTCATTTCTTTTGAGCTGGATGAGGTAATGAATGTCTCTGATACCATTGCGGTGATCTACGATGGAAAAATCCAGGATACGTTTCCACAGGGGACCGTGGATGAAAATACGATTGGCCTGTTGATGGCAGGAGGAAAGAATCATGAATAAAACTGTTCATATTTTGAAAAAGCCGCTCACGATGACCCTGATTGCCATCTTTTTTGGGTTTTTGGTCGCCGGAATCATTCTGGCTGCGGTCGGATATCCGCCTGTTCAGTCGCTGGGCGTTCTGTTAAACGGTGTTTTTTCGAGTCCCAAGCATATGTCTAACGTGATTATCAAAAGCACGCCTCTGATTCTGACCGGAATCGGAGTGGCCTTTGCATTTAAAACCGGCCTCTTTAATATCGGTGCGGAGGGGCAGTTTATTATGGGCTGTGTCGCGGCCACCGTGGTCGGAATTGTCTGTGATTTCCCACCGGTGATTCAGATCCCCCTGGTGCTGGGAGCGGGAGTAGCGGCAGGCGCGGTATACGGAGGAATTGCAGGCTTTCTGAAAGCAAAATTCGGTATCCATGAGGTTCTCACCAGCATCATGCTCAACTGGATTGCGCTCTATTTCTCCAACTATGTGTGCGGACTGGAGCGCTTCCATAAGCCGGACACCATCGGAACGTATGCGATCAACCGTTCCGGCTATACGATGATTCTGGGAAATTACAAGGCGACGGAAGGCGGGAAGGCCGCACTGATGCAAAATGAATTCCTGAAAAATACGCTTTTAAAGACAGACGTCAACGCCGGATTTCTCATTGCCATCATCCTTGCCGTGCTCGTATCTTTTCTGCTTTACAAGACGGCAAAGGGATTTGAGCTTCGCGCGGTCGGCGCAAACCGGTTTGCGGCGGAGTTTACGGGAATTAATGTGAACCGGAATATCCTGCATTCCATGCTGATTTCCGGCGCGATCTGCGGGCTGGCGGCAGCTCTTTACATAACAGGCAACTCTCCCCACGGAATCGCTACACTGGCGGCATTTGAGAATACCGGTTTTAATGGGCTGGCAGTCTGTCTGATCGCGGCAAGCTCTCCGGTTGGCTGTATCTTTGCGGGACTTCTGTTCGGCGGTCTCATTTATGGCGGCCAGACACTGCAGTACGAGGTGGGTGCACCGTCCGAGATTATCAACATTGTCATCGGCATTATCGTGTTCTTTGTTGCGCTGACCCATATTATTCCGCCGCTGGTGGAACGTCTGTCAAAGGGAGGAAAAAAACATGATTAACAGTCTGACATTGTTTATCGGCATTACACTGATGTATTCAACTCCTCTGGTTTTCGCCGCACTGGGCGGAGTCGTGTCAGAGAGGTCCGGAGTGACAAACCTGGGGATTGAGGGAATGATGACAATCGGAGCGGTCACGGGAGCTACGGTGGGATATTACTCGGGAAGCGCCTGGGCCGGATTTATCGCCGCGGGGCTGGCAGGCGGACTGATTGCGCTTCTCCATGCGTTTGCCGCCATTACCTGCAAAGCGGACCAGACGATCTCCGGAATTGCCATTAACTTAATCGGACCGGGTGTGGCGCTCTTCGTCTGCCGGCTGTTATTCGACGGTGCGACCATGTCGCAGCCGGTACCAAACAAGATTCCCAAGCTGTTCGGAGGACTGAAAGTACAGGGGGCTCTTCAGAATTTAAATGTGGATGTGACCGTTGTTCTCGCGCTTTTGCTGGCTGTGTTCATCTGGTTCTTTCTGTATAAGACAAAATGGGGCCTTCACATCCGGGCTGTGGGGGAACATCCGGCTGCTGCCGATACCATGGGTATCAATGTGTATGTGATCCGCTACATCTGTGTTCTGGTTTCCGGATTGTTAGCGGGATTTGGCGGAGCCGCCATGACTCTGGCCATTATTCCGCAGTTTACGCCGACCGCTATCAGCGGCCAGGGATTTATCGCGCTGGCGGCCGTTATTTTCGGTAAGTGGACGCCACACGGGGCGTATGGCGCATGTCTTCTGTTCGGCGCGGCCCAGGCGCTGACGGTAACGCTGGGAGGCGGGAACTTCGCAGTCCCGTCACAGATTCTCGCTATGCTGCCGTATTTTATTACGATTGTGATTCTAATTCTCTTTGTTGGCAAGTCCTCTGCACCTAAGGCAAGCGGCCAGCCGTACGAGAAGGGAGCCAGATAAAATTGAAGGGGACGCCTGCCGCCAGTCCAATCCGCCAGTCTGCTCCGCCTGGAACGGGAATGGGACTTTGGCGGCGGTGTGAGGAAAAAGCCGGAAGCCGGCGGGCAGAAGACGGCTCATGTTTCCTGAGCGGACGGGACTAAGGGCCGACAGGGGCCAAACGGGGGTACCGGGCAATTCGACCGAACTCTTGATGAGTTCGCTCTCAGTGCCCTCAGATTTTCGTCCTGTAAACGAAAATCTGCCCCCCGTTTGCCCCCTGCCCGCCCTAAGTCCCGCCACACTCCGGAAAAAATCGCCGTCTTCTGCCCGCCGGCTTCCGCCTTTTTCCGGCCAGGGTACGGAAAAGTCCCATTCCCGTCCCAGGCGGAGCAGACTGGCGGATTGGACTGGCGGCAGGCTGGGACTGGTATGCCATAAAGGGAAAAATAATAAAAAATTTATGAGGAACAGTAGACTTTTTTTGTGAAATGATGCAAACTAGAGGGAGAGGACGGCGAGGATGGATGAAGGAGGTAGACCATGAATGATGTTGTATCTTTGATCAACGAGCTGCGCAGCGAAGAACGCGAGTATCTGAATAATTATCTGGCAAACGCGCCTAAGTGGCTGTTGGAAGCATTTCAGATCGTGCGTCTGAAGAAGGGAACCACGTTCATCCATGAAAACGCGCATGTGGACACTGTATACATTCTGGTAGAGGGAATTGTGAAGGCGACGGATTACCGCATTCAGGAGGTGGCGTACGATTACACGCGATTTTATCCCATCGAGGTGTTCGGGGCCATGGAATTTCTCATGGGATACGATTTATATAAGACGACCTTAATGACGGAGACGGACTGCCGCTTCCTCTGCGTGTCCAAGGACCAGTTCAGCCGTTGGATGCTGACGGATATCCACGCGGTGCTGGAACAGGTGAAGGCTATGAGCGTTTATCTCGTGGAGCAGGTGAGGAAGGAGCGTCTCTTTCTCTTCCTTCAGGGAATCGACCGGCTTTTTCTTCTGTTTATGCAGATATACCGGGATTCAGCCAGACGGGGGGTCTGCCGGATTCATTTGACGAGAAAGGATTTGTCCAACAGCACGGGGCTGTGTGTGAAGACGGTAAACCGGTGCGTAAGCCAGATGGAGGAAGAGGGATACATTTCCCGGGAGGGAAGGGGAATCTTAATCAGTGAAGAACAGTACCAGCGAATTAAATCGGCTATGGCGGATAAGATAGATGAGAATGATATATAACGGATTGAGAGAAAGGGAGGTCATTTATGACAAACTATTCGGAAAACGAAGGGAAACAGTATCATATCCAGGTGGGAAGGGGCGATGTGGGCCGGTACGTCATCATGCCGGGCGACCCGAAGCGGTGCGCGCTTATTGCGAAATATTTTGACGATCCGAAGCTGATCGCGGACAACCGGGAGTATGTGACGTATACCGGAACGCTTGACGGAACGCCAGTCAGCGTTACCTCCACCGGAATCGGCGGACCGTCGGCTTCGATCGCCATGGAAGAGCTGGTGATGTCGGGGGCGGATACCTTTATCCGTATCGGCACCTGCGGCGGGATGGATATCAATGTTAAGAGCGGGGACCTGGTGATTGCCAATGGAGCTATCCGCATGGAGGGCACCAGCCGCGAATATGCGCCTATCGAATTTCCGGCGGTTCCCGATTTTGATGTGACGAACGCCCTGGCAGCGGCGGCGAAGAAGCTGGAAAAACCGTATCACGTCGGCGTCGTCCAGTGCAAGGATTCTTTCTATGGCCAGCATTCACCGGAGACGAAGCCGGTATCGTATGAGCTGATGAATAAGTGGAACGCCTGGCTGCGTCTGGGCTGCAAGGCTTCTGAGATGGAGTCGGCGGCGCTGTTTATTGTGGCCAGCGCGCTGAAGGTGAGAGCGGGATCGGTATTTCTCGTTATGGCTAACCAGGAGAGGGCAAAGGAAGGGCTTGAGAACCCGATCGTCCATGACACGGATGCGGCCATCCGGACAGCTGTCGAGGCTATTCGGATGATGATTCAGGAAGAAAACAGCAGAAATTGAGAAGGAGACAGGCAAATGAGTATGATACCAACAGCCCACAACGGGGCGAAACAGGGAGAGATAGCGAAGACAGTACTGATGCCGGGCGACCCTCTGCGTGCAAAATATATTGCGGAGACGTATTTGGAAAATCCGGTGCTGGTGACATCGGTGCGCAACATGTTCGGTTATACCGGAACGTATAAGGGAAGAGAGATCTCCGTCATGGGCGGCGGAATGGGAATGCCGTCTGTGGGCATTTACACGTATGAGCTGTTCCATTTCTATGGCGTGGAGCAGATTATCCGCATCGGTTCCGCAGGAGCCTTACAGGATGGGGTAAAGCTTATGGACGTGGTAATCGGCATGGGCGCCTGCACGGATTCCAACTATGCTTATCAGTACGGCCTCCCTGGGACATTTGCCCCTATTGCTGACTACGGTCTGCTGGCGAAAGCGGTGGATACGGCGAAAGCACAGGGGACCCATGTGGTGGTAGGCAATATCCTTTCTTCCGACATTTTCTATAACGCGGACACTACCGTAAATGACAAGTGGCGCAGTATGGGCGTATTGGCCGTGGAGATGGAAGCTGCCGCGCTGTATATGAACGCCGCGGCTGCGGGAAAGAAAGCGCTTTGTATGCTGACAATCTCGGATCTGATCTACGGCGAGGAGAAATTAAGCGCCGAGGAGCGCCAGCTGGGATTCGGTAAGATGATGGAGATTGCTCTGGAACTGTAAGGAGGCACAGGAGGAAAATATGGACGGAAAAGAAACGTTAAAGTATGTGGATCATACGCTGCTGACCCAGACGGCAACCTGGGAAGAAATCAGGAAGATCTGTGATGAGGCCATGGAATTTGGGACCGCGTCGGTCTGCATTCCCCCTTCCTATGTGAAGGCGGCGAAAGAATATATGAAGGACCGCATGGCGGTCTGCACGGTGATCGGTTTTCCGAACGGTTATTCCACGACCGCGGTAAAAGCGTATGAGACAAAGGACGCGATTGCGAACGGAGCCGATGAGATTGACATGGTCATCAACATCGGCTGGGTGAAAGACGGCAGATACGACCGCGTGGAGGAGGAGATCCGCACGTTAAAGGAATGCTGCAAAGATAAGATATTAAAGGTCATCATCGAGACCTGCCTTCTCACCGATGAGGAGAAGATCCGTATGTGCGAGGTCGTAACCCGTTCCGGCGCGGACTTTATCAAGACATCCACCGGATTTTCCAAAGCGGGAGCAACCTTTGACGATGTGGCTCTTTTCAAGGCTCATGTGGGAAAAGAGGTAAAGATCAAAGCCGCAGGCGGCATCTCGTCGCTCTCAGATGCGGAAAGGTTCCTGGAGCTGGGCGCGGAGCGCCTGGGAACCAGCCGGATGATCAAGCTGGTAAAGCAGGAGAAGAGTGACGGCGGATATTAAGGGCGGCACTAGACTGTTTGGTAAAGGAAAGGAGGCCGTTATGGATTGTACGGAGAGAATGGCTGCGCTTAGGACAAAGCTTCCCGCTGAGGAGATGATATCCCAGGCATTTTCGGCCATGGCGAAGGCCTACGCCCCTTATTCCGGATTTAAAGTCGGAGCAGCGCTGCTCACGGCTGACGGAATAATGTATCAGGGCTGCAACATTGAAAACGCGGCGTATACCCCCAGCAACTGTGCGGAACGGACGGCGTTCTTCAAGGCGGTCAGCGAAGGGGTGAGAGAGTTTACTGCGATCTGTATCGTCGGCGGGAAGGATGGTGTCCCGGAAGGATTGACGGCTCCCTGCGGCGTCTGCCGCCAGGTGATGATGGAATTCTGCGACCCGGAGACGTTTCAGATTATTCTGCCTTCCAGCAGGGAGGAGTATGAAATCTTTACGCTGAAGGAATTGCTGCCGATCGGGTTCGGACCAAAGAATTTGCTGTAGAGATGGAAAGAGCGGTAATTAAAAGCTGGTAAAAAAGAAAAATAACGAATAATAAAGAGTAACAAAGAATAGAAGAAGCGCTTTTCCGGTCATGGTTGCACCGGAAAAGCGCTTCTTTTTAAAATCCTAAAGATTCTCCAACGAGAATGACTTTGATACGGCCTTTGACTCTCTGGCGTCCGAGCACCAGATAATTGCAGCAGCGCCTTGCATCACACATGCATCCGGAAGCCATGTTCTTCTGGTCGGCCGCGATGCAGCTTCCCAAACGGGCGCAGGGCGCATCCAGGCCTCTTCTTTTTACAATGGCAGGTACGGTGACGGTTTTGACACGATAGACGGCGGCCTCGATATCCGCCGCTATTTTGTTGATACCGGCTACAATAATAACGCTGTCGGGACCGAATACGAGCGGCGCGATCCGGTTGCTTAATCCGTCAACCTGATAGATCTCCCCGTTCTTTGTAATTGCATTAGCAGAGCAGAGAAACACGTCGGAACGAAATGCTTCTGTCAGACGGTCCTTCCTTTCCCGGTCCGATAGTCCGTCTTCATAGCGGTCGATAAAATGGTAGCGCCCGTTCTGTACCAGCTCCAGCACGCCGGTCTCTTCCAGCGTGACCGATCCGCCGACGGCAATGGTATCCCCCTCTTTTAACAGGGAGGCAACCGCAGCGGCGGCCTCTTCCTTGTGAGGAACATACTGCACGTCCATATTATTTTTCCGCAGACCGTCCATGACGGTCTGAATACAATCAGATGAAATCTCTGTAAGGGAATTCTGCATTCTATCTCCTAACGTTTGATATAGGTCAGCTGATACTTGGGTGAGTTCAGGATCAGCTCCGTGTAATCCATAATCTGCCCGTTCTCCAGATGTGTCACATTAGCCGCCTTGATGATGGGGGTGTTCTGCGCGATTCCAAAAAGCTCCGCCACCTCCTTCGAGGGGTGAATCGGAGTCACGGCGTGGTGGCTGTAGGCGATCTTGATCCCCTTGACCTTTTCAAAATACTGGTATTTGGAGGATTCCAGAATCTGAATGGAGATGTCAGGATACAGCCTGGCGGACATATAGGTGGTCTCCAGCTGAAGCAGTTCTCCGTCGCCATAGCGCTGGCGGTGAATGTAGTAAATCGGGTCTTCCTTTTCGATTCCCAATATGGAGGCGATATTGGCGGGGGACTTCTGTAATGTAAACACATCGACCTTCGTCGTCGGCTCCAGCCCCTGTTCTATCATTAAGTCCGTAAAGCCCTGGATCGGCGGCGGGTTTTGCGTGACGGCGGATCGGCTCACGAAAGTTCCGACACCAGCCACTCTCTGGAGAATGCCTTTGGCCACCAGATTGTCCGTGGCCTTGCGTACCGTAACTCTGGAAACGTGGTAGGTGGCCGACAATTCCAGCTCCGTGGGAATCAAGTCTCCCTTTTTGTAGTATCCAAGATTAATCTGCTCCAGCAAATCATTTTCTATCTGTCTGTATTGGGCAATTCTTTTTTCTGCCATATTATCACCTGCCAAAATGTACTGCAATCATTATAATACATAACCGGAGAAAAGGCAATTTGCTTTTTTATATAATGTATACATATATGATGCTAGAATTCAATACATATGACCGACATAATAACAATACAAATAAAATTAAATGTATTGACATTTGGGCCATAAGGTTGTATATTTTACCTATGAGTGTTGGAAAATATGTAAAAATAGACAATAGGGAGGAGGCGCAGTCTTTGAATATCTTGTATATACATACTCATGACTCGGGCAGAGTGCTGGGCCCGTACGGTTATGCGGTCCCCACACCGAATCTGGAGGCATTTGCGAAACAGGCGGCGGTATTTCGAAACTGCTACTGTGCGGGGCCGACCTGTTCTCCCAGCCGGGCGGCGATGCTGAGCGGGACGTATCCCCATCAGAACGGGATGCTGGGACTTGCACAGAGAGGATTTTCCATGGATTATGAGAAACATCTGGTCCGTTTTTTAAATAGAAACGGCTACCGGACTGTTTTAGACGGAATCCAGCATGAAGCGGGCTGGTACTTAGATACAAAGCAGGGGGCTGAAACCATTGGATACCAGGAGGAGATCAGCTGTCCGAGTGATGGATACAGGCAGGAAGATTTGACGGAATGGGATAAGAAGAACGCGGACCGTGCGGCGAAATGGATCGGGAACTACGACGGGAAAAAGCCGTTCTTCCTGTCCTATGGAATGTACGCCACACACAGAAGATTTCCGGATGTCATTGATCGCGATATTAACGAGGACTTTGTCCTGCCGCCTGGCCCTATACCGGACAGCAGGGAGACGAGAAAGGATTTTGCCAGATACATGACGAGTGCGAAATCAGCAGATCTCTGCGTGGGCAGGGTGCTTGACGCCCTGAAGGAAAAGGGTCTTATGGAGGAGACTGTTATACTGATTACGACGGACCATGGCCTTGCGGAGCCGTTCTGTAAATGCACACTATTTGACAGCGGCATCGGGGTAGCGCTTCTTATAAGGGCTCCGGGAAAGCGGGCTAACGGACATGTGATCGATGGGCTGGTATCCCATCTGGATATATTTCCGACGCTCTGCGATCTGCTGGGAATTGAAAAACCCGGTTACCTGGAGGGTGTGTCGGCGGTTCCCATGCTGGACGACCCGGAAGCAAAGATCCGGGATGAGATATTTGCAGAGGTGAATTTCCACACCTCCTATGAGCCCATCCGCTGTATCCGTACAGAACGGTACAAGTATATCCGGTATTATGACGCATCGTATCTGCGAATCAATCAGTCCAATATAGACGAGTCGCTTACGAAAGATTACTTTAACGAAAGGGGGCTAAAGGAGCAGCATAAATACGAGGAAGCGCTCTACGATCTTGTATTCGATGTGGGGGAGCGCAGAAACTTAGCGGGGCTTCCGGAGTTCGCAGCAGTGGAGCAAGTACTTGCAGCCCGGCTGGACCGCCATTTGCGGGAAACGGACGATCCCATAAGGAACGGGGGGATTTCTGTTTCGCCGGAGTGGAAGGTCAACCGGAAGGAATGCCTTACGGCAAGCTCGAAGAATCCGGAGGACTATGTGTCTGCAGTAAACAGCAACAGAAAAAAGTCATAAGCATACCGGAGAATGCAGAGTTTCCGGAAGTGCTTGCAGAAAGGGGAATGGTATGATAGGAATCATTGTCACGGGTCATGGTTCTTTTGCCACCGGAATTACCAGCGGGTTAAAGCTGCTGGCAGGAGAGACGGCGTATTATGAAGCGGTGGATTTCCTGCCGGAGGATTCGGTGGAAGCCCTGACAGAGAAGCTGCTGAGGGCGGTGGAGGTCTTAAGCGGGCTGGAAGGAATTTTAATCCTCACGGACATCGCGGGAGGATCTCCGTTTAACGTATCGCTGAAGCTGAAGCTTACGAGGACGGAAGCAATCGAGGTAATCGGCGGAACGAATCTGCCGGTGCTTTTAGAAGCGTATCTGTCGCGCGCCATGTATGAGGGGGCTGAGACGCCCTCCGGACAGCACGCCGCAGAGAAGGACGAATCTCCGGAGGGATTGCGGAAGGGAAATGTGGCGGGACTGGCCGATGCGGCCTGCGAAGCAGGAAAAGGCCAGCTGGTTGTCTATGTGCCTTCCGTGGATGATGGGGAAGACGAATTTGAAGAGTAAAAGACAGGAGGAAAAGGTATGAGTTTATTTCAGGCAATACTAATCGGTATTTTTGCTTATCTCGGCTCTAAGCGAACCCCGTGGTTCTTTGGCGTGACAGGCGGATGGAACATGATAGGAAGGCCTCTCGTGGCAGGTCTGATCATCGGCCTGATTCTGGGGGATGTGAGAAGCGGCGTAATTGCAGGCGCCATGGTTCAGGCGCTGTTTATCGGTCAGATTACTCCGGGCGGCGCGATGCCGGCCGATGTGAATTGGGCGGCCTATATCGGCATTCCGCTGGCACTGGCGGCTGGCGGTACCGGAGAACAGGCGGTGGCACTGGCAGTTCCGCTCAGCATGCTGGGACTGGGACTCTTTAACTTTATCATGACCATAAATGCATACTTCCCTCATATGGGAGACAAGGCCGCGGAAAGAGGAGACGGCGCCGGTATTCACCGCGCCACCTATCTGGCGGCAGTGCCGAGCTTCATTCTGCGAGCTGGTTCGGCTATGCTGATCTGTTATCTCGGAACTCCGCTCACCGAGGTATTGCTCAACAACATGCCTGACCTGATGCTTCATTTCTTCGAAGTGGCCGGCAAACTGCTTCCGGCAATCGGATTTGCCATGCTGTTAAAGCAGTCGCTGTCCAGGTCGTGGATGATCGTATTGTTCCTTATGGGATGGGTGCTGATCGGATCTACCAGCATGTCTGTTACGGCTCTTGCGATATTCGCAACCGCCCTGGCATTTATTTTTGTCATGGCACAGGGACAGCCTGCAGTACAGGCAGCGGCTCAGCCGGCTAAAGGAATAGAGGAGGATGACTGCTATGAAGAATAAGAATACATCAGACGGACTGTTAACCAAAAAAGATATTGACCGTGCGGCGTGGAGTTATATTTTCTTTTCGCAGGCGACACAGAACTTTGAACGTATGATGGGGCTGGCATTCTGCCACGTGGTGGAGCCAATTCTGCGCAAGCTCTATAAGAATAACGATGAGGAATACAAAAATGCATTAAAACGCCATATGCAGTTCTATAACACGGAACCGCAGTTAGGCTCCCTGATTCCTGGCATCACCATTGCCATGGAGGAGGCCAGAGCCAAGGGAGACGACGTCAGCGAGGAGCTGATCGTAAATACCAAAAACGCCCTGATGGGCCCATTTGCCGGAATCGGCGACTCTCTTCTGATTGGTACATACAGCCCGATCTTACTCAGTATTGCCATGAGCATGTGTATTGACGATGGAAATCCTGTCGGCCCGCTCTTTTTTTGCGCGGTATGGCTGGTAACGATCGTTGGCCTGCAGTGGTTCCTGTTCCACAAGGGATATTCCATGGGACTGGATGCGGCTAACACATTTTTCAAAAATAAGGATATTACAAATAAAATTACAACTGGCCTTACGATGATGGGGCTGATCGTAATCGGCGGTGTGGCTTCCACAACCGTTAAGGCGAACTTTATCTATAAGTTTGTCAGCGGGGATATGGCAATCTCCATCCAGGAGCAGGTATTTGACAAGATTATGCCGGCTATCGTGCCGCTCTGCCTGACGCTTGCAGTCTGGTATCTGATGGATAAGAAAAAATGGTCGGCAAATAAAATTATTCTCGGCATCGTTATCTTTTCCGCAGTCATGGTGGTTCTTGGGATCATGTGATTCGTGAAAGTAAATTCGTGAAAGGTAAATCCATGAAAGATATCATGCTCATCATGTCGGATCAGCATGGCGGGGCGTATACCGGCATGGAAGACGACAGAGTGAGGACGTCTGCGCTTATGCGGATTGCAGGGGAGGGACTGTATTTTGAACGCTGCTACTGCAGCGCCCCTCTCTGCGTGCCCTCACGCATGTCCTTTTTAAGCGGAAAGCGTCCGTCTGACTTAAACATTTTCAATAACGATACGGTGCTGCCGGCGGATGTGCCGACGATCGCCCATGCTCTGGGAGCCGTCGGTTATCACACCGTGCTGATCGGACGGATGCATTTTAAGGGGGACGAACAGAAACATGGCTTTGACGAAAGACTGGTGGGGGATATCACCTCCCAGTACTGGGGAACAGGCGGAAAAGAGCGGGTGGATTTCGGCGCCTATACCGGGACGACGAACCGGAAACACTGTCTGGAGGCTGTTGGAGGTGGAATCTCGCCGGTTATGGCCTATGACAGAGAAGTATATGAGTGCGCGCTCCGGTACCTGGAGCAGGAGCATGAAGAACCTCTGTTTTTGGTGGTGGGATTTTACTCCCCGCATTTTCCCTTTGTTGCGGAACCGGATACGTATCAGTTGTACAAAAAACAGTTCGCAGGGGAGAGGCGCCCTGCGGCAGCGCCTCTCCGGTTCTATGAGGATTACGTCATGGAGTGCAGCGAGGAGAAGGCCGTGTGCTGTAAGGCTGCCTACTGCGGAGCCGTGGAAGAGACAGACCGGTATATTGGGCGCCTGTATGACGCCTTTCAAGGCAGAAAAGGCCGGAAACTCTTCCTTTACGTGTCAGATCATGGAGAACAGTTGGGAAAGAGAGGTATTTTCGGAAAGCAGACCCTGTATGAGGACGCCGTCCGCGTCCCCTTCGTGGCGGCCGGAACAGGTGTGCCTGTGGGAAGAAGGCGTGAATGCGTCAGCCTTCTGGACATTTCAAAAACAATTCTGGCACAGGCCGGAACTTCGGCAGACTGGCACGACGGCCGGGAGATTGATTTATCAGGGCTGCCCGATGTGGGTGAGTTGGTAAAGCATTCCGCAGGGTCCGGCGAATTCGACAGGCCTGCGGTGATTCAGCAGATTCTGGATTACCGGTCAGAACCCATGATGGCTGAAGCCGTGGTGTGGAGACGGTATAAGGCCGTGAGATACGGTGGTACGGCCTACTTCCTGTATGATCTGGAGGACGACCCACTGGAGGAACGAAACATCGCAGGAGAATACCCGGAATGGATGGAAGCGGCAGAAACGTATTTCCTGACATTACCGGAGATTTCCGCCTGTATTGAAACGGAAATAACGCAGAGAGAACGGGTAAAACAGCTGAAGGAATGGGGAAAGAGAAAGAAGCCTCATGAATGGGCGGTTATGCCGGTTCCAGAATGGGCGCGTCACAAACCTGTGGAATAAGGTGGTAGAAAGAATGGAATATAAAAAACTTTGGACAGATATGCACAGTAATATCCATCATGAACAGATGGAGCTGCTGCCTGAATGGTTTGGGCAGGTAAAGAAAATCATGGATTTCTGGCCGGTCGCCTATTATCCCTTTTATATGAGACCGACAGAGTCAGGACTTAAGGTGGAAGACCGGTACGAGGATGGACTGATCAAAATGGACTGGGAGCAGATTCGTGAATTTGCGAATCAGGCAAACAAAGAGGGCTATCCCGTGTTCATGGGCTATGAGTGGCAGGGAACGGGAAAAGACGGAGATCACAACGTGTTCTTTTTAAATAATGACGGAGAGCAGAAGCATCCGGATACCTACCGGGAACTGGCGGCCGCCTATAAGGGTGAGCCGGTAATTGGAATCCCGCATCACGTGGCGTATCAGCCCGGATCGAGAGGAAAAAACTGGGATACTCACGATGAAGTATTTTCTCCGTTTGCGGAAATTTATTCCTGCCACGGATGCAGCGAGACGGATGACGGTCCGCTTCTTATGAAGCGCCATGTCCACATGGGGCCGAGGACGGGAGAGACGGTATTCGAGCGGGCGATCGAGAAGGGATACCGGATCGGAATGATCGCGGCAGGCGACAATCACAGCGTGCCTGCGGTCTTTGAGCATGGCAGCATGTGCGCTCTGGCCGCAGACTGTACGAAGGAAGCGATCTGGGAGGCTTTTGTGAACCGCAGGGTATACGGGGTATCCCAGAGCCGGATCGAGGTGGATTTCTTCGTCGATGGAGCCGAAATGGGAAGCGAGATCACGACCGGTGGGGAGGCGGAGCTTTTGTTCCGGATCAAGGGAACGGCTGCGGTCGACCGTGTGGAAATACTGAGAGATAACATTCTGGAAAAAATGGTAGTGCATTCAGGAACATGGGAAAGAAAAGAACAGTCTGGCGTGATCCGGTTTAAATTCCGCCTGGAATTTGGCTGGGGACCGGATATCCGTGTCTATCCGGATGCAATCTGCCGGGTATGGAACGGGCTGCTGAAAGTGGAAGGAAAGCTGCTGGGCGTGGAAAAATGCTGGAATAATTTCGGACAGGAGCTGACCTCACAAACGGAGGATTCCTGTGAATTCGCGCTTACCACCTATCAGTCCACGGCTACCGGTAAATGGATGGGGCCCAGCAATGTGACAACAGAAGGCTTTATCTTCGAGGTGGAAGCGGATGCAGACAGCTTCATTCATCTGACTGTGGAAGGAAAAGAGTACGCATTTCTGGTAAGGGATATGCTGAAAAGCTCCAGCGTAACGGCGCTGTGGGACGAAGTGGAAAAACTGACGGAGGATACCTGGGGAAAAATCACCCATTACAGAGATGACCCGTGGTGGCACAATGCATACAAGTTTAAAGTAGGCCGTGCATATCCGGAGGACAGCTACTTACTGGAGCACCATGAGACGATAAACGTGGAAGAGGACTGCTGCTACCGCCTGCGCGTATGGCAGAAAAATAATGACGCCGCGTGGACTTCCCCTGTATTTTTAAGAACCGGCCATGGGCTGGCAGAGAAGAAGGAGGATTAACCGGATGCAGGAAATTGTGAATGTAAGAATCGATGACCGCCTGATTCACGGTCAGGTGGCCGCTGTATGGAGCCAGTATACGAAGGCAACCAGAATTATGGTGGTGGACGACCAGGTCGTGCATGACGTGGTCAATAAAGAGGCGCTGAAGATGGCCTGCCCGCAGCAGTGCAAGCTGTCTATTCTGACAGCGGAAAAAGCAGCGGCTAATTTATGCGCGGGTAAATACGATGGAGAAAAGGTATTTATTGTGGCGAAGAATCCGAAGACGATCCGTTCCATTCTGGATCATGGGTTTGTGATGGATTCCGTCAATGTGGGCAATATGGGCGGTAAGCAGAATACCAGAATGCTGAAAAAGGCCGTCAGTGTGTCGGAGGAGGATATCGAAAACTTCCTGTATCTGGCCGGGCACGGTGTGAAGGTTACGGCCCGCATGGTGCCGACGGAGGAAGCGGCAGACTTTATAAAGCTGATTGAGGAAGCGAAATAGAGAGAAAAAGAGGATTCCGGGAAAGAACCTGCCGGAATCCTCTTTTTCTCTCTACTCTTCGCGATTATAACAGAAGCAGGAGGTCATATGATCGTTGACCAGTCCGACCGACTGCATGTAGGCATAAATAATGGTAGGGCCTACAAATTTAAATCCCAGGTTCTTTAAATCCTTACTGATTTTTTCTGCTAACGGAGTGCTGGCAGGAACGTCAGCCATGGTTTCCCAGGCATTTTTGATGGGTTTGTTATCCACATAGGACCATAAGAACTGGTCCAGGGAACCGTATTTTTCACACAACACGAAGTAAGCCCTGGCGTTGGTGATGGCCGCGTTGATCTTTAAACGGTTTCGGATGATTCCGGCGTTCTGCATCAGCTCTTCAATCTTCTCGTCGCCGTATGTACTGATGATGGCCGGATCGAAATCATCGAAGGCCTTTATAAAGGCATCCCGCTTCTTCAGGATGGTAATCCAGCTTAAACCTGCCTGCATACCCTCCAGAATCAGCATTTTAAATAGTGTTCTGTCATCGTGAACGGGTTTCCCCCATTCGTTATCGTGATACTCCTGGTTCAGTATATCGTGGGCGGCCCAGTCACACCGTGTGAGTTTGTCTGACATTGGTTCTCCTCTTTCTGCGCAGATGTTGGAATCTGCCTTTTTGTGTGCTCTTGCCAGTGGTTCCATATTCTTCAGCCTATTATAATAGAAATTTCTGCTCACATCAATACTTGAGAGTAAAAAGTTTATACCTGGCTGTGATGGCTAACCGAAAGCTATTGAAATAGCCATTCCCAAGCATACGCCGCATAGAGACGGCAGCCATTTAGTAAAGCCGATTCGTCCAGATCAAAACACTCGTGGTGGAGCGGCCAGGAGGTTTTCTGGGTTCCGTCACTCGTTCCTAAGAATACCATGACGCCGGGGACAGCCTCTAAATATCGGGAGAAATCTTCAGAGGTCATGCTGGCTGGACGTTTTATTAAGTTGTCTTCCCCCCACACGGTCATGGCCGCGTTTTTTGCCGTGCCGCAGCAGGCGGCATCATTGACAGTCGGGAGCAGGGACGGCGTGTAGGTGACTTCAGAGGAGCAGCGGTACATCGCGGCTGTGTGTTCACTGTAACGGGTAAGGGCTTCCTTAAAATAACCGCTGAGCTCCTTGTCAAAGAAACGGATATTTCCCGATAATACAGCTTCCTGAGCCAGCAGATTGACCTTTGTGCCGGCCTGGAAGATTCCGATGGTAAGGACAGCCGGTTTCTGCGGGTCAATTTCTCTGCTGACGATTTGCTGAAGATTGACAGCCAGATGGGCGCCGGCAAGGAGCGTATCCGATCCGAGATGGGGTGTCGCGCCGTGGCCTCCGGGGCTGGTAAGGCGGATGGAAAAGTCATCTACACCTGCCATGCAGGGGCCGGGCAGAATACAGATTTTTCCCGTTGGAAGATCGGGCGCCACATGGATCGCAAATACAGTATCCACTCCGTCAAGCATCCCGTGATCGATCAGCATTCTGGTTTCTCTGCCGGTTTCCTCCGCCGGCTGAAACATGAGCCGCACGGTGCCGGAAAAATGGTCACGGCTGTCCCAAAGAAGCTTTGCCGCCCCCAGCAGCATGGCCGTATGGGAGTCGTGTCCGCAGGCATGCATGACACCGGGAGACTGTGAGACATAGGGCGCGTCTGAATTTTCCGTAATAGGCAGGGCATCCAGATCTGCGCGCAGCAAAACTGTTTTACTGTACTTTTCAGGTGGTAAGGCAGCGGTTTCCTCCGGGCGCGTCTGCAAACCGGCGATCTCAGCCAGAATATCTGTTTTATGCAGTGTACGGTGTGGAATCCCCAGTTTGTCCAGTTCATTTCTGATTAACTGCTGGGTCTGAAATTCCTGGCCGCTCAGCTCCGGATGCTTGTGAAGCGTTCTCCGTATGCCAATGATATAGTCGGACAACATTGAAAAATCGGTCATATTAATAATCCTCCTGTCGGTGTGTCTCTTCTTTGTACTGTGCCGGTGTCATATTTGTATATTTTTTAAACAGCTTCGAAAAATAGTTGGGGTCGCTGATGCCGACCGATTCTGCAATTTCGTAAATCCGGAGATTACCGGTCTGAAGCAGTCTCTTCGCTTTCTCAATCCGCAGGCTCGCTAAGTAGTCTACAAAATTCATTTGAGTGACTTCCTTGAAAATCCGGCTTAGATAGGACGGATTGACGTAATTGATCTCTGCGATTTTTTTCAGCGTCAGAGTCGACGTGGACAGATTCTCGTTGAGATACTGCAAAATCGTGTGGATGAGCTTGTTTCCCTTGGCATCAGTATATAGATTTACCTGGTAAAGCGTGAAGCGCACCATCTGAAGGACGTATTGCCGGATGTCTTTTTCGTCGGTCAGCTTCAGGATATGCGTGTAGGGCAGGTGATCCGTATTGTAAATTTCATTGTAGGAGATTCCCTTGTCTCTCAGTGTTGCGAGCACGATATTTACGATGGAGAGCGACAGCACCATGACATCGGAGAGAACATGGCTGGGGATTCGTTCCAGCGAATCATAGGCTGCATCAACGCGCCGCAGAGCGGTATCCTCCTGGGGCAGCTGCATATACAAGGGAAGCTCTTCCGTCACCGTATTGATTAAATTCTGTAATTCCTGCTGATTCTGTTCCTGGGGCGGATTGGCCAGAAATGACTTGTTATGGCTGTATTTGGCGACCTGGGAGTTCTGGTAGGCCTGACGGTAGGAGCTGCGGATATCCTCGAGGCGCTCCACCGGCGTGCCGACGCCCACATACGATTTGATCCCCAGTTTGTCCTTCAGCAGGGTAGAAAAATGGAAGCCGTAATTGTATAAGTTGATTTTTCTGTTTTCAGTCAGCAGGACCAGGTTCATATGAATATCCTGAAAGACCAGGAGGCCGCTTAGCCGCTCTGCCGCCGTTTGGATGATTTCCCGGCACTGGAACTGCTGCATGATGCTGGCTTCGATGTCCTGGCTGACATTTAGTGTCAGGAGAAGGATATTGAAGAAATCGGAATCACGATGCAGCGGTATCTGGTAATAGCTCAAATTCTCCCAAAGGTAATCGGAGGGGAGGCTGCTGACCATCATGTTGCTGAAAAAATTCTGGATTATGTAGTCCCGGTTTTCGTTCAGCTTCTTTTGAAGGAGTTCGTGCTGGTAAAGTTTTTTCTGCTCTTCCCGGATGGAATTGCGGATATCGGTCACAGTCCTGATCAGTTCCTCACGTTTAATGGGTTTTAAAAGAAAACTCGATATTCCGATTTCCAGCCCCTGCTTGGCGTAGTCGAATTCATCGTGGGCGGTAAGAATGATGATTTTAATGTGCGGATATTCTTCCAGAACCATTTCTGCAAAGTCCAGGCCGTTTATAAACGGCATTTCAATATCGGTGATGATGACATCCGGTTTTCGTTCGGCAATCAGCTCCAACGCCTGGTTTGCGCTGGATACATCATCCGTAATGACATAGTCCAGTTCCTCCCATGGGATGCAGATCCGCAGCAGTCCCCTCATTTTATCTTCATCGTCTACGAGCATCACTTTTATGGGCTGTGGCTGATACATATCGGCAGACCTCCTAAAACGGTATTTTAATGATGACAGAAGTTCCCTTCCCTTTTTGGCTGAGCAGCTCTACGGCGCCCTTTTCCGGGTAAGAAATATGGACCCGCTCAATTGTGCCTGCCAGACCGAAGCTGTCTCTGGGTGAGGGGCTTAAGGAGCGCAGGCTTTGCAGCAATTGATCGTCCATTCCTACCCCGTTGTCGGTAACCGTGAGACAGATCAGGGTCTCCTGGCGTTTGACGGATATCAGGATGGTACCGGGTTCCCCAAGCGGTTTGATACCGTGGTAGACCGAGTTTTCGACCAGGGGCTGAAGCAGGAGTTTTATGATCTCGTGCTGGTACAGCGTTTCATCTACATCATAGTTTACGGTAAATAATTCCTCATAGCGCAGGGAGAGAAGGGAGGTGTAATCCTTTATGATCTGCAGTTCCTGCTCCAGGGTGATGAACTGTTTGCCCTTACTCAGACTCTGACGGTAAAAACTGCCCAGCGCGGTGATGGCGTCATAGGCCTGATTGGTGTCTCCGGTGAGCACAATGTATCCGATAGTATCCAGCGTGTTATACAGAAAATGCGGTTTCATTTGTTCCTGAAGCGCGCGGAGCTCCGTCTTTCTTTTCAGCTTCTGTTCCTGCACCAGCCGTTCCATAAGAAACTGAAGCCTTTCTATTAAATGGTTGTAATGTATCTCCAGAAGACCCAGTTCGCTGTTCGGGTGGCGGACGGCCACCGGTTCGAAATTTCCGTTTTCCGCGCGGCCCATGGCCTGAATCATCTGGGAGACAGGCGTCTGAATCGATTTTGCAATAACGATGACACAGATCAGCATGAGCACCATATTGATGAAGAAAATCCAGAAGGAGATCTGGAGCAGGGAGGTGCTCAGCGTGGACTCGTATTTTAGAGGGAAGGTGGCGGTTAATCTCCACTGGTATTCTGGAATATAGATTCCTGCTGACAGCGAATTTTTGCCGCTGGCACTGTAGTAAGCAGACGCAGGACCGATGAAGGGGCTGATATTGTGGTGATTTTCCCCTTCCTTTGTATCGCCGTAGGTGCTGATGATCTCCCCGGAAGCGTCATACAGGGTAATCTCGATATCGGATGGCTGAAAGACGTGCTCAAATATCTGGTTGATGGAGCGCGTCGGTATGTTCATAATAGAGAAGCCGATCGGTTTCTGGGTTTCTAAGTCATTGATGACCCGGACTGCCGACAGAAAATCTTCGGAGTAGTCGGGAAGAAAAATATTGCCGGCATGAAGAGAAAGAATACAGCTCCCCTTGGCGTCCATGACGCTTTGATACCAGGGGGCCTCTGTGACAGAGTGAATCACCGGCGTCTTGATTCCGAACTTATCGACTCCATAGAGCTGCCCCTTTAGATTCATAATATAGATAGAATCGAGATGATTATAGCTGTCGATAATGGTAAAAAGATAATTGTCATAAAATTTCCGGTCAGTTGGTTTCAGTGGAAGCTTTGTGAGATCAGAGATACCGCTTTTCAGCAGAAGGCTGTAGCTGTTATTGGTATTTTCCACCATTTCCACGATGTTGGAGCGGATCGAAGTGAGCGTCTGTCTGGAATGCTGTTCCATGTTGGACAGGACGTATTCTTTCGATACATAGCGGTATGAAAAGTAAGTCAGAATAACACTGAGCAGCAGAAAACCAAAAAAGACCGTGCTGATTTTTCTCGATATTTTACTGTGAAACGCCCAGTTCCACAGATTTAAAGCGCTCGCTTTCCGTTTCCCCATAAATGCATCCCCCCTGCTATTATGTCATCATATCACGGTGAATTTTAAAAGTAAACAAAGCGGAAAATGAAGTAAAAAATCTACTAGAGAAAGTAAGCGATTTACTATACGGTTAATGGCAAAGCCGGAAAATGAGACGTGAACCACCGGGAAAATAGTAAGTTAATCACCAGAAACAGTAAAATCTCTCTCTTCCGTGAAAACGCTGAACTGTGTAAAATAGATTTATATTCACAAGGGCGCGCTTTTGAATCAGATAACTGTAAACAGCAGTAAAAATATTGGAGGAGCGGAATCATGAAAAAGAAAACATGGAGAATTGTCATGGCACTTGCACTTGCGGGTACTATGGCGATGGGACTGACTGCCTGCGGCTCAGGTGCAGTAAACAGTACAGCCGGAGGAGATACCAGTGCTGCACAAACGGCTAAGGAAACCACACAAGAGGCCAGTGGTGACACGGGGGAAGTGCCTGTGATCAAGCTGTGGCATATATTCGGAGGGGATACCGATCCCAATAAGGCAATTATCGATCAGGTCGTAAAAGATGCGGAAGAAAAGTTCCATGTAAAGATAGAATCCGACACGGCTGAAAATGAGGCATATAAGATGAAATTAAAGGCGGCCATCGCGGCCAATGAAACGCCGGACATCTTCTATACCTGGGGCCATGGCTTCATCAAGCCGTTTGTCGAAGCGGGAAAGGTAGAGGCGCTGGACGATTATCTGACCGATGATTTCAAGTCACATCTGGGGCCGTCAACCTTGACCGGCTTCCAGTTCGATGAAAAAACGTATGCGCTTACGACAGACCAGTCGGTAGCCTGCATGTTTTATAATAAAGAGATGTTCGAAAAACTGAATCTGGAAGTTCCGGAGACCTTTGATGACTTCCTGACAGTATGCCAGACCTTCCTGGACAACGGAATCACACCGCTCACCGTAGGCGGAAAGGAACCGTGGACGATTGCCATGTATCACGATCTTCTGGCCTTAAGGGCGGTTGGAAGCGAGGGCGTAAAGGCTGCCACCGGAAAAGAGACGGGATATGACGATCCTGGATTCTTAGAGGCGGCCCAGTGCCTGAAGAAGCTGGTGGATATGGGCGCATTTCCGGATGGCTCCGCCGGTATCTCGAGAGAAGAATCGGAGGTTCCGTTCCTTCAGGGACAGATTCCGATGTACTTAAACGGAAGCTGGACGGCGACGAGAGTGTATAAGGACTCTTCCCTGGTACAGGGAAAAATCGGAGTATTCCCATTCCCGGTATTAAAGGATGGAAAATCAGGAGTGACAGACTTTACCGGCGGGCCGGATACGGCCTTTGCGGTCAGCGCAGCCACCAGGGATCCGAAGCTTACAACCGAAGTTGCTCAGTATATTGCCTATGAACTGGCGATCGGAAAGTACAAGATCGGTTCCAGCATCCTTCCGTATGTAAACGTGGACGTAGATAAGTCTGAAATCAATCCGCTCTTAATGGAGATCTATGATTTCACAAAAGACGCCACAAGCTATACAATCTGGTGGGATAATCTGATGGAAGGAAAAGATGCAACCGTATATTTAAACAAGCTTCAGGAGCTGTTTGTCGGCAGTATTACACCGGAACAGTATGTGGCTGAACTGCAGAAATTAAATCAGTAAACGAGGAGCGCTCCCGGAAACGTTTTTTTGAGAGCGACTCCAAACCGAAAGGGGACTGGAGACAGTCCCCTTCATAAAAAGATAGGAGGTTTTTTGTGAACCGGGTACTGTCAAATAAAAAAGCCGTGTTTATTTTCCTGCTTCCGGCGCTGGTCCTGTTTTTGACCATTATTATCGTGCCGATCTTTATGTCCGTGACTTACAGCCTCACAGAGTGGGATGGGATCGGGAAAAAGGTATTTACGGGGTTTGATAACTATAAGGAGCTGTTCCTCACCAACAGTGATGGATTCTGGAGGGCAGTTAAGAATTCTTTGATTTTTGCAGCGGGTTCTGTCTTTGTGCAGCTGCCGATTTCTCTCATCCTGGCGCTGATTCTGGCAAGAGGAGTAAAGGGGGAACGTTTTTACGTCAGCGTCTATTTCATCCCGGTTCTGATTTCTACCGTGGTGATCGGACAGCTCTGGATGAAGATTTACAATCCGCAGTACGGGCTTCTGAATACGGTCTTAAGATCCATGGGCTTAGAACAGCTTACGGGGAACTGGCTCGGAGACACAAAAAAGGTGATCTTTGCCGTGATCGTGCCGGTGCTGTGGCAATACATCGGTTACCACATGCTGCTGATGTACGCCTCGGTGCGCTCCATCTCAGAGGAGATTTTCGAAGCGGCCCGTATCGACGGCGCCAATGGGATTCAGACTGCATTACATATTACCATTCCGCTTATGAAGCCGATTCTGAAGGTCTGCGTGACCTTTGCGGTGGTTGGGTCTTTAAAGAACTTCGATCTTGTGTACGTTATGACGGGCGGCGGACCGGCGGGAGCGAGCCAGCTTCCGAGTACGCTGATGGTTGAGACCATTTTCTCCAGAAATATGTATGGTTATGGAAGCTCGATGGCAATTTTCATTATTCTGGAATGCTTCCTTTTTGCATGGCTGATTCGTGGGGCATTTCGTGACAATGAGTAAGGGAGGACATATGAAAAAAATAAATTTATCCCGGGCAGTCATTCAGGCGTGTCTGATCTTTTGGGCCGCGCTTCAGATATTCCCCTTATACTGGCTTTTGACGTTTTCACTGAAGGACAACACAGAGATATTTCAGGGAAATATGGTTGGCCTCCCCTCTGTCTGGCGCTTTGAGAATTACACCCATGCCTTTATGGGCGGAAATGTGGGGCGCTATCTGGCCAACAGTATTATTGTTACGGCGGCCACCATTCTGATTGTCTGTATTGCATCTCTGATGGCTTCCTACGCTCTGATCCGGATGAAATGGAAGCTTCAGAGGACCTTTCAGCTGATTTTTATCATGGGAATCACCATACCGATCCACGCAGCGCTGCTGCCCGTATTTATCATGATGCGGCAGGTGCATTTAATCAATACTTACTGGTGCCTGATTATTCCGTACTCGGCCTTCGCAGTGCCGATGGCGATTATGATCAGCTCCGGTTTTATCTCTTCCATTCCGGTGGAACTGGAGGAAGCCGCGTGTATCGATGGATGCAATATATATAAAATCTTTATTCAGATTATACTCCCGCTGATGAAGCCGTCGCTGGCCACGATTGCCATTTTTACGTTTTTGCAGTCCTGGAATGAGCTGATGTTTGCGGTCGTGTTTATCAGCAAGCCGGCATACCGGACGCTGACGGTTGGAATACAGTCCCTGGTAGGGCAGTATACGACAGACTGGGGCCCCATCGGGGCCGGGCTGGTGGTCGCCACGTTCCCCATTATCATTATCTATGTGATATTGAGCAGGCAGGTGCAGCAGAGCCTGATTGCCGGTTCCGTAAAAGGGTAGGTGAGCGGAGATGAATACAGGCTGTTTTGATGAGGTGATCAGCAGAAGAGGGACCAACTGCGCGAAATACGATGAAATGGATGAAAAGTACGGGAAAGACATCCTGCACTGCGGTGTGGCCGATATGGATTTTCGCGCGCCGGAACCCATACGGGAGGCGTGCCGGAAGGTGACAGATCACGGAATATATGGCTATACCAATCTTCCGTCCTGTTATCCCGCTGTTGTGGGGGAGTGGATCCGCAGAGAATACGGATGCAGGGTCGAAGATGAGTGGATCCTGTTTTCCCCGCGAATCAATATTGGGCTAAACATGGCCGTGGAGACGTTTACAAAGCCGGGAGACAGGATCATTGTTCATACGCCGGCTTACCCGGCCCTTATGGATGCGGTGAATAAGCATGGCAGAATCATGATCGGGAGTCCGCTGGAATGGGACGGAACACGCTGGAGTATGAATTTTGACGCATTGGAATCGAAGATGGATGCTTCTGTGAAAATGATGATTCTCTGCAATCCCCACAATCCGACGGGCAGGGTCTGGGAAGCGGAGGAATTAAAGGCGGTGGAGTCCTTCTGCCTGCGCCATGAACTGTTTCTTTTATCCGATGAGATTCACGCCGATATAATAAGGAAAGGCAGACGGTTTTGCAGCATACTGTCGCTCTCCGAACCGATGAGGAAGAGGATGATCGTATACCAGTCCGTGACGAAGACGTTCAACATTCCGGGAATTATGTTTTCCAATATGATCATACCCGATGATTCCATGCGTCAGGCGATGAAGGCGACGGTAGACCGGGAGGGATTCCATAATCCAAACATATTTGCGGCGGCAGTGATAAAACCCGCGTATCGTGAGTGCGGAACGTGGAAAGAGGAATTAAAACGCTGTCTGGATGAAAATATGAGCTTTTTGGCCGGATATTTAAAGGAACACATGCCGCTGTTTGAACTGAGGGAACCGGAAGGAACCTTCCTGGCATGGATTGATTACAGAAAGACAGGGATGACGGAAGCGCAGATTGTTAAGTTTTTTCTGGAGGAGGCGAAGGTATCCGTCTATGAAGGCAGCCATTTTGGGGAAGCCGGGCTGGGATTTATCCGGCTGAATGCGGCGGTTCCGAAACGTGTGCTGGAGGAGATTCTGGACAGGACGAGAAACGCGTATTCTTTGAGATTCAGCGGTAAAGAATAGAAGATTCATACCTGCTCAAAAGCGAATGAGGTCTTCCACGAGTATCGTGTTTGTGGTACAATGAGACACAGCCGACAGTGTCCGGTGAGAGATTAAATTTGATTTTGGAGACAGAGATATGATAAACCGGATTATTATGATCATTATGGCGCTGGGCGCCGTGGCTGGGGGAATTGACCGTATCCTGGGGAACCGTTTTGGGTATGGGAAGAAATTTGAGGAAGGCTTTCAGTATCTGGGGCCGACCGCGCTGTCCATGGTGGGGATCATCTGCCTGGCCCCGCTGGTATCGGGGACGCTGGGAAGACTTATCATTCCGGTTTACCGGTTCCTTGGGGTGGACCCCGCCATGTTTGGAAGCCTTCTGGCCATCGATATGGGCGGATATCAGCTTTCCATGGAGCTGGCGGAGAATCCGCTGATCGGAAGGTACGCGGGAATCGTGGCGGCCTCCGTGTTTGGCTGTACGATTGTCTTTACCATTCCGGTAGGGATGGGGCTGATCGAAGAGGGCGACCGCCCTGTATTTGCAAAGGGGATTATGCTGGGACTGGCTGCCATGCCGGCGGCGCTGATCACCGGAGGGGCTGTGTGCGGCCTGGGGATCGGGGAGATTCTGCATCAGAATCTTCCTGTTCTGGTTCTGGCCCTTCTGCTGGGAATCGGTCTGTTCCGCATTCCTGATGGCATGGTGAAAGGCTTTGAGGTGTTCGCTGTTCTTATCCGTACCGTGATAACCGCCGGGCTTGTGCTGGCGGCGGTTACATATATGACAGGATTTGTGGTGATTCCCGGAATGGCTCCCATCGAGGAGGCCATGGCGGTGGTTTCCTCCATTGGTGTGGTGCTTCTGGGCAGCCTTCCCGTGACGGAATTTTTACAGCGCCGGCTGAAACGGCCCTGTACCGCGCTGGGCGCCAGAATGGGGCTGGACAGCATCAGTGTCCTGGGGCTGCTGGTCAGTATCGTGAGTCCCATACCGGCGCTCGTCATGATGAAGGACATGAACACGTTTGGCAAGCTTGTCAATGTGGCGTATATGGTGAGCTCCGCCTCCATGCTGGCCGCCCATCTGGGATTTACCGTGAGCACCGAGCCGGACATGCTGCCTGCGCTGCTGGTGTCCAAACTGGCCGGGTGCGCGGCTGCGATTGCGCTGGGATTCATAACGTCAAAAACAAAGAAGAGATTATAGGTTACTGTTTATAGCCAGGAATTTTAAATTCAAATTTTAAGTTCCTGGCTATTGAACTGTTCAAATAATGAAATATATGGTATGATATGTACTATATAAGCATTTGGCGGGGAATGCCGGACTGAAACACCGCAGATATTTGCTGCAATGTTCGATAAAACGTTCTGAACGAATCCTTTTTCATTAAGAAACGTTCGTGAAATGCGATGCATCTGAATGAAACGATCAGGAAAATGTATTTTAAGTGAAAATGTCTTCTGCGGAAGGCAGGAAACGAAACTATAACAGGATATAAGAGGTTGTCGAAGTGAAAAACAAAAAGGGTGTCATTGTAAAAAGGCAGCAGACGATTTTACAGAGACTGCAGAAAGAGAAAGAAGTATCGGTCGATCAATTAGCCAATGAACTGGGAGTCTCACCGCTTACCATAAGACGGGATTTGATTGAATTTGAAAATCAGGGATTTGTGAAACGCCATTACGGCGGTGCAAAATTGATAGAAGGCACCCTTTTTGAAGATCCGACGCTGGATGTCCCGCCTGCCACCGGTCAGGACGGAACGACGGATTACAGAAGAGTCGTTGCAAAGAAGGCTGCAGAACTGATTGAGGAGGGCGATATAATATTCGTCAACAGCAGTAAGACGGCTCTTTTAATGCTGGACTATATATCCGGCAAGCGGGTCAGCGTGATAACGAATAATGGAAATGCCATTACCAGCAGTCACGATCCGCTGGTCAGCATTATTCTGACCGGCGGAGAGCTGCACGGAACGAAATGTTCCCTGGTAGGGGATTTTGCACTCGCCACCATACGGAAGATCCGGGCGAACAAGTGCTTCATCGGAGTCAGCGGGATCACGGCAGAAGGCGAGATCAGCACGGCGGTACTTCAGGAAACCATGGTAAACAGCCTGATGATCGAGCGGGCAAAGGATATGGTCGTCATACTGGCGGATCATAAGCGGATCGGCAAGCTGCATAATTTTATCATCGCGGATACCCATCAGATTACCCATATCGTTACGGACGAGCTGGCCGACGAGGCGGTTACGTCAAGGCTGGAAAAAGATAACGTGACCATATTGAAGGGCCACGTTACCGATTGATATGTAAGGACAGATAACAGAATATTTAAGTGTAAGGATACAGTCTGGAATAAGATTCCTGATATAGACTGTATCCTTTTTTGTAGTTGTCCCTGTTTTCCGGGAGTGTCTGTGTAACGGCATCGGAGGCCCGGGCGGCCCGAAAGGCTTCTTCCCAGCCGGGATACAGCCCGGTGGCTACGGCGGCGGACATCCATGCGCCTAAGGCAGTGGACTCCGGATTGCTGTACTGGGTGACCGGCGTACCCAGGATTCCGGCCAGGGATGGCGCCAGGGACGGGCATTTCGTAAGGCCGCCGCTTAAGACAATGGACGAGGGGGCAGGAAGATACCGTGCCATGCACTCCATATTGACCTTTATCTCATAGCAGATCCCTTCTAAGATGGCTCTGGCTATATCCCCTCTTGAGGAGGACAGCGTGAGACCCAGGAGGGAGGCCGTGGCCATGCTGTTCCAGTCTGGCGTCCCCTGCCCCTGAAAATAAGGCAGAGCGATGATGCCGCCTGCCGCAGGAGGCGAATCCAGGATTTCCCGGTTGATCGAATCGAAGCCGTGGTCGCTGTCAGGATAAAAGGCGTTATGAAACCAGTTAAAGGCGGAACAGCAGGCCAGAATACTGCTCTCTAAAACGTATTTCCCCGGTATTGCACTGACGCCCGCGATGACTTCGCTGCCTTTAACCACAGGCAGTTCATCGCAGCCGCTGATGATGTAAGCGCCGGTACCTGTCGTGATCTGGGCGTCTCCGTGGTGGATCACCCCCTGGCCCAGCGCGGAGCACTGCTGATCGCCTCCGGCCGATATGAGCGGCGTCCCTTCCAAAAGTCCGGTGAGCCGCGAAAATGGGCCGGATATGTGTCCCGCCACAGTGCCGGGAGATATGAGATCACAGAGCTTGGAGCGGGGGAGTTCAAAGAGCCGCAGAAGCTCCTCATCCCACTCCCGGGTTCCCAGATTCATGAGAAGAGAGCGGCTCCCGTAGGTATGGTCGGTGACCAGAGTACCCGTCATAAACCATACCAGATAATCGGGAATGACCGCCAGTTTTGCCGCATGTTCAAACAGCTCCGGCTGATTCCTGCGGATCCAGGCCATTTTACTGCCGGAGTAAACCGGATTAATCCGGCTTCCTGCCTTTTGGATTATGACAGGATCAGACTTCTTTAAATCATGGCAGAGAGACATTGTGCGTTTGTCCTGCCACATGATTGCCGGAGACAGCGGTTCCATATCCTTCGACAGAGGAAGCACGGAGGATCGCTGTGAGGTGAGAGACAGCACATCAATCTTCCTGTTTTCTTCTTTGGCGGCCTGCGCCAATCCGGAACAGATCCGGATCAGTGCCGAGGTCCAGTCAGAAGCATTCTGCTCTACACAAATCTGATCAATATAGAACGGGGAATAGGAAATTTGAATCTTTTTCAGTTCTGCTGCGTGCGCATCGTATAAAATCCCCCTCATGCTGGAAGTACCAACATCAATCACTAAAACGTTCATATAACCCTCCTGAATGAACGAAAAAAAGAAAAAACTTGAGAATACAGGGACAGCATACCAAAAAATGTACAATAAATCAATAGAAAATCGCGCGAATTGCAATAAAAGATAAAAATAGAATTCATAAAAGTGCTTAAATGAACAGTTTGAGACGAAAAAACGCATAAAAACAACAAGAAACGAAAAATATTTCTTGACACTATTGACATAACGTACATAAAAGAATATAATGAACATACAAAACAATCGTAAAACCAATAAATGATCGTAAAAGTGATTGGCGGTTTTTATTGGCATTCAAAATGGAGGGATTATTCACATGAAGAAAAGAAACGTAAGTGTAATGCTGGCAGCCGCAGCCGCAGTGACAGTTCTAGCAGGATGCAGCGGTACCGGAACAAAGACAGAGACCACAACAGCAGCTCCGGCGACTGAGTCTGCGACAACAATGGCGGGAGAAAGCAAAGATGCGTCAGGAGAAAAGACGAAATTAAAACTGGCTCTTTGGGACTATGACGTGGAGGGCTCTGTATACCCGGCCATGATGGAGGCGTTTAACCAGAAATATCCTGATATTGAAGTGGAAGTCATCAACGCGCCAGCCAACGATTACGAGACAAAGCTTACCACGATGCTGGCTTCCGGCGACGACATTGACGTATATTTTGCAAAATCCAATACTTCTTATCCGACGCTGGTACAGAAGAATTTTGCCCTCGACTTAAATGCCATAGCGAAAGAAAAAGGATTTGACCTCACCCCTTACGGAACTGTTCTGGAACAGCATTATGTGATTGACGGCGGCCTCTATGCCCTTCCGTTCCGGACCAATGACTGGGTGATCTATTATAATAAGAAGATTTTTGATGATGCAGGAGTTGCATATCCCACCAATGATATGACATGGGAGCAGTTCTTTGAACTCGGAAAGCAGTTAAGCCATGACGATGTCTACGGATGCGCGTTCTATCCAAAACCAGGATTTATCGCACCGTGTCTCGTCGGAGCCGTAAACGGGTTTGATATTACCTCCAGCGATTTTAATGAGCTGGTGCCGGCAGCTGCAAAGGTTATGGCAGCGATGAAAGACGGAGTCTGGGAAGACTATGCGGAGTCTGTCTCCATGTCGAAGGATCAGACATACTTCTACCAGGGAAAATGGGGCATGCTGTATAACGGTTCCTGGATGACGCAGCTTCTGGAAGCACAGGATCTTGGATTTGATTACGGCATTGTGAAATCTCCCTATTGGGAAGGAACCGAGAAGAAGGGCTTCGCAACCTCTACGCCGGTACTGATCAATCCTAAGACGGAAAAATTAGATGCGGCATGGGATTTGATGACATTTCTCTGCGGAGAAGAGGGCGCAAAGATCGTTGCAGAATCCATGCTGGTTCCGGGATACATGACAGATGAGATTATGACCACATTTAAAGAGAGCACAGGGCTTGACGAATCATCCATGGAAGCGCTGACGGATAATGTCAGCTACGGCCTTGGAGAGGCAAGCGTGAATTTAGGCCAGATGTCAAGTGCGGTAAACGAAGAACTTGAGCTTGTTCTTACAGACAACCAGTCTCCGGAAGAGATGGCTGATAACTTAAATACCCGCCGTGAAGAGATTCTGTCTCAGAACTAAGGGGTGGTTCCTGAGCCGGTACGATATTTTGAGCACTGCACTGCGCCGTTTATTACGCAGTGCAGCATTCAAGTCTGCCGGCTCAGACTTTAAAAAGCGTCACGCGCTGAGCGGAGATGACATGTATTGCACGTGAGCGGCCAGGGAACGCCGCGAAGTGCTCATAACAAGGAGGGACGATATGGCAAAAACGACAGCAGTATACAAGTCGAACCAGGTAGTGGTCAACCGGAACAGGAAGATGGCGTTCTGTTTTTTGCTGCCAAATATCATCGGATTTGCAGTTTTTACCTTAATACCGGCTGTTTGGGCAATCGGTTTAAGCTTTACGAATTGGGACGGGTCCGGTGCTGCTAAGTTTGTGGGAATTAAAAACTATATCAATCTGTTTCGCGATTCAAACTTTACGATATCCCTTTGGAATACCATTATTTATACGGTGGGGACTGTGCCGTTTATCATCATGCTGTCGCTGGTTATGGCATTTATTCTGGATTCCGGCATTAAGTTTTCTTCTGCAATCCGTGCGGCGCATTTCTTTCCGCATATTTCCTCTATTGTTGCGATTTCGGTTGTATGGCAGTTTCTTTATTCCAAGAATGGCCCCTTAAATCAGATCCTGCACAGCATTGGCCTTCAAAATGTTCCCGCGTGGCTGTCGGATAAGGACTGGGCGCTGCTGGCTGTGATGATCATGATTATCTGGAAAGGAATCGGATACTATATGATCATTTATCTGGCGGGCTTAAAGGGGATTGATAACTCGCTGTATGAGGCGGCTACCGTAGACGGGGCCAATTCGTTCCAGCGCTTCCGGTTTATTACGATTCCACAGCTTAAACCGGTTACCTTTTACATAACCATCATGTGCATCATCAACTCGTTCCAGGTATTTACGCCGATTTTCATCATGACAAAGGGCGGTCCGGGACGCGCTACATCCGTGCTGGTGCTCCAGATTTACAAAGAGGCATTCCAGAATTACAAGTTTGGCTACGCATCGGCAGAGGCTATGGTACTGTTTGCCTGTATCTTAGTGGTGACGTTGATTCAGTTCAAACGTCAAAAACAGGATTAGGAGGGAGAGAGCATGGCAGAAAAAAAGAAAAAAACCGGACTTGCGCTGTTCTTATCGATTGTCAAGTATACGGTCGTCATCGCATCGTCTTTAACTATGATTCTTCCGTTCCTCTGGATGCTGTCTTCTTCCTTTAAAGACAGTCTGGAAGTCTTCAATTTCCCCATCCAGTGGATCCCTCAGAATCTGAAACTGGAAAATTACTCCTATATCTGGAATAAGGCCAATTATCCGCAGCTGTTTTTTAACACACTGAAGCTGACGGTGGTGATTACCATTCTGCAGATCGTGACGTGCAGCCTGGCGGCTTACGCATTCAGCAAGCTGGTATTTCCGGAGAGAGATAAGATCTTCATCCTGTACCTGGCAACCCTGATGCTTCCCTACCAGGTGGTTATGATTCCTCAGTTTTCCGTTATCAAGATATTCGGACTCACCAATACCCATATGGCGCTGATCCTGATTCAGGCGTTTAACCCCATGGGTGTATTCCTGATGAAGCAGTTCTTCGATGGAATTCCCAATGAATTGAGCGAGGCGGCGCGGATTGATGGCCTGAATGAGTTCGGCATCTATTCCAAAATCATCATGCCTCTTTCCAAATCGGTAATCGGAACGCTGGTGATCCTGACCTCTGTGTCCGTATGGAACGATTTTCTGGCTCCGCTTATCTACATTAACTCCAGGGAACTGTATACGATTCAGCTGGGACTGCGCAACATGATCAGCGAGTTTACGGCAGAGTACGGGCCGATCATGGCGGCATCGGTCATCTCGATTATACCGATCCTGATCGTATTCCTGTGTTTCCAGAGTTTCTTCGAGCAGAGTCTGGCATCCTCCGGTGTCAAGGGATAAGAAAGGAGCGTACGGTATGAACGTGGATTTTAAGGCAAAGCCATTCTTCCTGGATGAGAGTGATATTGCATGGGTACAGGACTGTATGAAGAAAATGACCGTGGAAGAGAAGGTCAGCCATCTGTTCTGTATTTTAATCAAGGATAAACCGGTGGAAGAGATGGCCGCGGAAATGGATGCCCTGGGCTTTTATCCGGGCGGCTATATGACCGATGTTTTTCCGGCGGGGAAAGTAAAAGAAAATTTCAAAAAGCTTCAGGCCAGAACCGGGATTCCTCTGCTGTTCGCATCCAATCTCGAGCGGGGAGCGGATGGGATCTGCAAAGAAGGCACTTTATTCGGAACGCAGATGCAGGTTGCGGCAGCCGGAGATAAGAGATGGGCGTATGAACTGGGGCGGGTCTGTGGGGAGGAGGCGGCGGCAACCGGGGCCAATTGGAACTTTGGGCCGATTCTGGATATTGACACGAATTATCACAATCCCATTACGAATACGAGAGTGTTCAGTTCCGACCAGGAAACGGTCCTTCAGATGTCCAGGGAGTTTGTCAGAGGACAGATGGAAAACGGTATGGCCGTATGCTTGAAGCACTGGCCCGGAGACGGGCGGGATGAACGGGACCAGCATATGGTAACCACCATCAACGACTGCACGGCCAGGGAGTGGGATGCCTCCTATGGAAAGATTTATAAAGCATTGATAGAAGACGGCGCGGAAACCGTCATGGCCGCCCATATCATGCTGCCGGCATACTCCAGAAAGATGAATCCGGATATCCGGGATGAGGAGATTCTTCCCGGCTCCCTGTCCTGCGATCTGACCACAAGGCTCCTGCGGGAGCAGCTGGGATTTAACGGGCTGGTGGTGACGGATGCCACGACGATGACCGGATTCATGCAGACCATGGCCAGAAGAGATGCCCTGCCCCTTGCGGTGGCGGCAGGCTGTGATATGATCCTGTTTACCCTGGATTTAAAAGAAGATTACCAGTACGTGCTGGACGCGGCAGCAGATGGGACCATCAGCAGGGAACGTCTGGACGAAGCGGTTGCACGGATTCTGGCATTGAAGGCTCATCTAAAGCTTCATAAAAAGATGGAGGAGGGAACCCTGTTTCCGGGAGATGAGGCGCTGAAGGTGTTTGAACGCGAGGATAACCGCAATCTGGCCAGGGAGTGCGCGGACCGGTCGGTTACCCTGGTTAAGGACACCCAGAACCTGCTCCCCATAAGCCCCAAAACGCAGAGACGGATCCTGCTCCATGTCCTGGGCGACAAGGGCGGTTACCACGATCCCATCTGCAATCAGGCGGAGTATCTGGCCGGGCTGCTGGAGAGAGAAGGGTTTGAAGTGACTGTCTACGATGCTTCCAGAAAAGATCTGCTTCCAATTGGGAACAGCATAGAGAGCATGACGAAGCGGTTTGACCTGATTCTGTATTACTGCAGCGTGAAAACTTCCGGCAGTGACAATGTTTCCAGAATTTCCTGGACCGCGCCGGGTGGATGCAACACACCCAGATACATTTATGAAATCCCGACACTCTTTATATCTGTGGATAACCCTTATATGCTCCTGGATGTGCCAAAGGTCAGGACGTACATCAATGGTTATACACCCAGCAGATACGTAATCGATGCCATAGTCGAAAAAATAATGGGGAGAAGCCGGTTTACAGGAAAAAATCCGGTGGATCCGTTTTGCGGGCTGTTCCATACCCGGCTTTAAAGACTGCTTGACATCAGAAAGTGAGAATAAGATGGACTGGACCTGCGAGGCAGAACGAAAAATTATTGAAAAAATGGACTGGGTTTCAGAAAAATCCAGATTTAAAATCCCGTATACGACGGTTTCGGGAACTCATGACAACAAGATTGACGAGGACCGGCAGTTTGGCTGGGATGACGGCGTTTCCTGGTGGACCAACGGCTTCTGGCCGGGAATCATGTGGCTTCTCTATCTGCGCACCGGGGACCAAAAGTATGTGGATATCGCCCGGTATGCGGAAAAAAAGCTGGATCAGGCATTTGCCGATTTCTATGGGCTGCATCACGATATGGGCTTTGTATGGCTTCCGTCTGCGGTGGCCGATTACAGGATCACGGGAAATCCGGAGTCGAGAAAACGCGGCCTGATGGCAGCCACCATCCTTTCCGGCCGCTTCAACCCGGCGGCCCGGATATTCCGGGCATGGGATCAGTGGAGCGGCGCGCCGGATGAGGACACGGCGGGATGGGCCATTATTGACTGCATGATGAACATCAATCTGCTCTACTGGGCCTCCGATGAAACCGGTGATCCCAGATTCCGGGAACAGGCGGTGATGTATGCCGACCAGGTGATGAAATACTATATCAGGCCGGATGGCTCCTCCAATCATATCATGAGGTTCGATCCGGTGACCGGGGAGCTCACAGGGGCTCTGGGCGGCCAGGGATATGCGGAGGGCTCCAGCTGGACCAGAGGCCAGGCCTGGGCCATGTATGGATTTGCGTCGAGCTATATCCATACGAAGGATGAACGCTATTTAGACACCGCCAAACGGACGGCGCATTACTTTATAGCCAATATACCGGAAAACGGCCTGATCCCGGTTGATTTCCGGGCGCCGAAGCAGCCGTATTATGAGGATTCCTCGGCGGCAGCGGCAGCAGCCAGCGCGCTTCTGGAGCTTGCGCGGCTGACCGCAGCGTGTGAATCGGAGGTCTATCGGCGCGCAGCAGAAAAGCTATTGAAGGCACTGTACGAGAAACGGTGCAATTTCTCAAAAGGCAGCGACTGTATCCTGGAAAAGTGTACAGCGGCATATCACCATAAAAATCATGAGTTTCACATCATTTATGGAGATTACTATTTTATAGAAGCAATCTTTAAGCTTCGGGGTGAAACTTATCAAATGTGGTAACGGGCACTCACAGAAACCGGACAGAAAGCGTTTCCGAGGGCACTCGGTAGAAAATGGAGGAAGCAAATATGAGCAAAGTAACAGAACTGACGAGAGAAAAATGGATTTTAGGCGCGTTTCCGGAATGGGGGACATGGCTGAATGAAGAGATCGACCAGGAGGAGGTAAAGCCGGGAACCTTTGCGATGTGGTGGATCGGCTGTACCGGACTCTGGATCAAAACAGAAAATAAAACGAATATTGCCATCGATCTGTGGTTTGGCAATGGAAAACGGTCTCAGAAAACGAAGGAGATGGACCCGTTTCATCAGATGCGGAATATGACCGGCGGCCGTGCGACACAGCCGAATCTCCGGGCTGCGCCCATCGTCTACGACCCGTTTGCTGTTACAGCCGTTGACGCGGTACTGTCCACCCATTACCACAATGACCATATTGATCCGTTCTTTGCGGCGGCTGTGATGCAGAACTGCGGCGGCGAGGTGCCCTTTATCGGTCCGCTGAAGAGCGTGGAAAAGTGGCTGAGCTACGGCGTTCCGGAATCGAGATGCAGAGTGGTCAAACCGGGAGATACGATTAAAATAAAGGACGTGGAAATCATGGTCACGGATTCCTTTGACAGAACGTGTCTCGTCACGGCGGATGAGGACATCCGGGGCGTGCTGCCGGACGATATGGACGACAAGGCTGTGAACTATGTGATTAAGACACCGGCCGGAACCGTGTACCATTCCGGGGATTCCCATTACAGTACATACTATGCCAAACACGGAAAGGATTTCGACATTGATATTGCCTTTGGTTCCTACGGAGAGAATCCGGCGGGCAATCAGGATAAGATGACATCCGTGGATATTCTTCGTATGGCGGAGGCATTAAAGTGCAGGGTGGTGATTCCGATCCATTACGACGTATGGACCAACTTTAAGGCAGATCCCCTTGAGATTCTCATGCTTTACAACTATAAGAAAGACGTTTTACAGTACCAGTTCCATCCGTTTATCTGGGACGTGGGCGGCAAATACGTCTGGCCGGTGGACCGGGATAAGATCCAGTACCATTACAGACGCGGCTTTGAAGACTGCTTTACGGATGAGCCTAACGTACCGTTCCGTTCCCTGCTGTAAGACCGGGGCAAAGGAGTAACGATGAAATTATATACCTTGGGACTTTATGAGAAATCCATGCCAAATGAGTTAAGCTTTCGGGAAAAGCTCACGTATGCCAGAGAGGCGGGGTATGATTTCCTGGAAATGAGTATCGATGAAACCGAAGAAAAACTGGCGCGGCTGGACTGGAGCGTGGAAAAGCGGGCCTCTCTCGTACAGGATATGTACGAGGCGGGGCTTCCGATCCGGACCATGTGTTTAAGCGGCCACCGGAAATACCCGTTGGGAAGCAGCGAGGAATCCGTTCGGATCCGCGGCATGGAAATCATGGAAAAGGCCATCAATCTGGCGGATGACCTGGGAATCAGAATTATCATGCTGGCGGGATATGACGTGTATTATGAGGAGTCCAGCGAATTTACAAAAAAGATGTTTGAAATGAATTTGAGAAAAGCGGTGGATATGGCCGCCAGCAGGAGCATACTGCTGGGCTTCGAGACCATGGAAACCGAGTTTATGAATACGGTTGGAAAGGCCATGAAATATGTGCAGCTGATGGGATCGGATTATCTGGGAGTATATCCCGACATCGGCAATATCACCAATGCGGCGAAGCAGTATAAGACTGATGTGATTGAGGATTTAAAGTCGGGGAGCGGCCGTTTGCTGGCCATGCATTTAAAAGAGACGGTGCCGGGGAAATACCGGGAGATTCCGTACGGAAGCGGCCACGTGAATTTTGAAGAGGCGATCAGAGAGGCGTGGCGGCTGGGTATCCGAAGATATGTGACGGAATTCTGGTATACAGGAGGCGGCGACTGGAAGGATGAACTCCGGAAGGCGAATCGGATGATGACCGACATACTTGGCAGACAGGCGAAGGAGGATGAACATGCAAGTTGAAAAAAAGGTGCTGGCCAATTTAACAAAGTGCTATTCCATCGCCCCCCTGACGTATCAGGGAAGGTTTCATTTTCTGGTGGCAGCAGAGAAGACAGACCGCTGTATCCTGTTCGATGAGACGGGAAAGGAGGTGGACACCGTATGGGAGGGGCCGGGCGGAGTCATGACGATGGTCCAGGTGCCGGGAAGTGACGGCCAGTTTCTGGCGACCCATAAGTTCTATTCCCCCAATGATTCCAAAGAAGCAAAGCTTGTAACCGTAACGCCTGCAGACGGAGTCTGGGAGGTGAAAACCCTGGCGGAGCTTCCGTTTGTGCACCGGTTCGATATTCTCATCAGAAACGGTGTAAAGTACTTGATCGCCTGTACGCTGAAGTCCGGCCATACATATAAGGATGACTGGAGCTGCCCCGGAAAGGTTTACTGCGCCGTGCTTCCGGATGATTTGAGCACTTTTGACGAGGCCCATCCGCTGCCGCTTACGGTCTTAAAGGAAGGGCTGACGAAAAACCATGGCTACGCCAGGACAGAAGACGGCGGCATGGATACGGCGGTGATCTCCTGTGAAAACGGTATATTTCAGTTCCTTCCGCCGGAACAGAGGAACGGGGAGTGGGAGATCCGGGAACTCCTCGATATACCGGCTTCCGATGCGGTGCTGCTGGATCTGGACGGGGACGGCAGAAAGGAACTGGCGGTGCTGTCGCCGTTTCATGGAGATACGTTTTCGATCTATCAGGACCGGGGAGAAGGCTTTTTTAAGGTATATGAATGCCCGGATAAAATGGAATTCTTACATGCCGTTTATGGCGGCCCGCTGTGCCGGATTCCCCGGGTCGTAATCGGTTTCCGGAAGGGCGAACGAAATCTCGTATCATTTTCTTATTGCAGGGAGAGCGGGACGTATGAGCGCGAAATCATTGACAGGGACTGTGGTCCGGCCAATGTCTGTCATTACATGGTGAATCAGAACGATGTGATCATATCCGCCAACCGGGAAACCGACGAAATCGCCATGTATACGGTGACGCCGTCTTCTGACGAACTGGAGCGTGTCTGAAAATTGCTTCTCCTCCTTTTTCTATTGACAAATCCATATTTCACATAAAAATATATTGAAAGGGAAATGGGTATTTTGCCGTACAGCTATTGCTCAGGCGGGGTGCTCGTTTCCCATGAAAAATAATATCATTGGGACAGAACTCCGATTTCACCAGTGCAATTATTATAAAAAAACAACTTGTTCACACTATGGTACAAGTGGTACTGTTGTAGTATAATAATATCAGTGATAAGGAGGATTTTTTTATGGAGAGGAAAGCATACAAGTTCTGGTTCGCAACGGGGTCACAGGATCTTTATGGAGATGAGTGTCTGAGAAAGGTGGCAGAGCATTCCAGAATCATTGTAGAGGGGCTTAACCGGTCGGGACTTCTGCCTTATGAAGTGATCTGGAAACCGACTCTGATCGACAATACATCGATCCGCGCATTGTTTCATGAGGCCAACAGTGACGGGGAATGCGCGGGTGTCATCACGTGGATGCATACGTTTTCACCGGCCAAGTCCTGGATTCTCGGCCTTCAGGAGTACAGAAAGCCTCTGCTTCATTTACATACGCAGTTTAATCAGGAGATTCCCTATGACACCATTGACATGGATTTCATGAATGAGAACCAGTCCGCTCACGGAGACCGGGAATTCGGCCACATGGTGACGAGAATGGGCATTGAGAGAAAGGTTATCGTCGGTTTCTGGGATGAGAGTTCGGTGCAGGCGGCGATCGGCTCCTGGATGAGAACCGCGGTGGGCATCATGGAGAGCAGCCATATCCGTGTCGTCCGCGTGGCTGACAATATGAGAAATGTAGCAGTAACCGAGGGCGATAAGGTGGAGGCCCAGATGAAGTTCGGCTGGGAGATCGACGCCTATCCGGTGAACGAGATTGCAGATTATGTAAACGACGTGGCAGCAGGCGATGTAAGCGCTCTGGTGGAAGAGTACTACGATAAGTACGATATTCTGTTAGAGGGAAGAGATGCCGGAGAGTTTAAGAATCACGTGGCCGTACAGGCACAGATCGAGCTGGGATTTGAGAAATTCCTGGTGGAAAAGGATTATCAGGCGATCGTGACTCATTTCGGAGACCTAGGTTCCTTAAAGCAGCTTCCGGGTCTGGCGATTCAGCGTCTGATGGAAAAAGGATACGGCTTCGGAGGCGAGGGCGACTGGAAGACTGCCGCCATGGTGCGTTTGATGAAGATCATGACAGCCGGTATGAAAGGCGCGAAGGGAACTTCCTTTATGGAAGACTACACGTATAACCTGGTTCCGGGAAAAGAAGGCATACTGCAGGCACATATGCTGGAGGTATGCCCGTCAATCGCGGACAGCAGGATCGCCATCAAGGTATGTCCGCTGTCCATGGGAGACAGGGAGGATCCGGCCCGCCTTGTATTTACCGCAAAGGAAGGAAAGGCAGTGGCCACATCTCTGGTGGACTTAGGCAGCCGGTTCCGCCTCATCATCAATACCGTGAACTGCAAAAAGGTGGAGAAACCGATGCCGAAGCTTCCGGTTGCCACCGCATTCTGGACTCCGGAACCGAACTTAAAGACCGGGGCCGAAGCCTGGATTCTGGCCGGCGGCGCACACCATACGGCATTTTCCTACGATCTGACTGCAGAGCAGATGGGCGACTGGGCCGCTTCCATGGGAATTGAAGCCGTCTACATCGACGAGGACACTACAATCCGCAGCCTTAAGAATGAATTGAGATGGAATTCTGCTGCTTATCGTTAAAGAGGGGGAAAGACTATGACTGATGGTTTAAATGATAAAAGGGACGCTCTCACGGGGGACGTATATCAAAGCATTTTAGACGGAAGAACGGCTCTGGGTATGGAGCTGGGGTCTACACGAATCAAGGCGGTTCTGGTCGATGAGCACCAGAAACCGATTGCTTCCGGAAGCCATGACTGGGAAAACCGGTACGTGGACAATATCTGGACATACACGTTAGAGGACATCTGGGAAGGCGTTCAGGACAGCTTTGCAAAGCTGGCGGAGGATGTAAAAGCACGCTACGGTGTGACGCTTACGACCGTCGGATCCATTGGCATTTCCGCCATGATGCACGGCTACATGGCTTTCGATAAGGCCGGAGAAATCCTGGTGCCGTTCCGTACCTGGAGAAATACCATGACGGAGGAGGCTTCGGAAAAGCTGACGGAGCTGTTCCAGTACCATATCCCGCAGAGATGGAGCATTGCCCATCTGTACCAGGCGATCCTGAAGAAAGAGGCGCATGTGCCGGAGATTGATTACCTGATCACACTGGAGGGGTATGTACACTGGAAACTGACCGGACGTAAGGTGCTGGGAATCGGCGACTGCGCCGGTATGTTCCCGATCGATACCGATAAGAAGGATTTTCATGAGAGAATGATCGCTCAGTTTGACGAGCTGACGGCCGGAGAGAATCTGCCGTGGAAGCTCCGTGACATTCTTCCTCAGGCGCTGACCGCGGGAGAGGAAGCCGGAGAACTGACAAAAGAGGGCGCGAAGCTTCTTGACCCGACCGGCGCCTTAAGACCCGGTATTCCGCTTTGTCCGCCGGAGGGGGACGCAGGAACCGGTATGGTGGCTACGGGCAGCGTGGCGAAGCGCACCGGTAATGTGTCTGCAGGCACCAGCGTGTTTGCCATGGTAGTTCTGGAAAAGGAACTGAAAAAGGTTCACGAGGAGCTGGATCTGGTGACAACGCCGGCCGGTGATCTGGTTGCTATGGTGCACTGCAACAACTGTACTTCTGATTTAAACGCATGGGTGAATTTGTTTGAAGAGTTTTCTGCGGCCATGGGGATGAAGGCGGACAGAAACCAGCTGTTTGAAACCTTATATAACCTGGCATTGGAAGGCGACCCGGACTGCGGCGGTCTTCTGGCTTACAACTATTTCTCGGGAGAGCACATCACTCATTTTGAAGAGGGACGTCCGGTGTTCGTGCGTCTGCCGGACAGCCGGTTCAATCTGGCGAACTTCATGCGCGTTCACTTATATACGGCATTAGGAGCGCTCCGTGTGGGCATGGATATCCTGTTTAAGGAAGAAGGCGTGAAGCTGGACAGTCTGCTGGGCCACGGCGGATTATTCAAGACGAAGGGCGTGGGACAGCGGATTATGGCGGCGGCGGCCGGCGTACCGGTGACCGTCATGGAAACTGCCGGAGAAGGCGGCGCATGGGGCGCGGCAATCCTGGCTTCCTATATGCGTTACAGAAAAGACGGAGGCAGCGCCTCTCTCGACAAGTACCTGGCAGAGAGCGTATTTGCCGGCGAAGAAGGCGTGGTAATGGAGCCGCAGGAAGCGGATGAGCGCGGCTTCGAGGTATTTATGGAACGGTACATAAGCGGCCTGCCGATTGAGCGCGCCGCAGTCGAGTGTCTGCCGGGGCGTGTCTGAAAAATCGTAACAGTTCAAATACGCTCTAAAACAAAAAATAGAAAAGAGGAAATGACACGATGCTGGAAGAATTAAAAAAAGAGGTCTATGAGGCCAACATGGAACTGCCAAGAAGAGGGCTTATCACCTATACATGGGGAAATGTCAGCGGAATTGACAGGGAAAAGGGACTGTTTGTTATCAAACCCAGCGGTGTGGATTACGATAAGTTAAAGCCGGAAGACATGGTGGTCATGGATTTAAATGGAAATAAGGTGGAGGGGGACTTAAATCCCTCCTCCGATACAGCCACTCACTTAGAGCTGTATAAGGCGTTTAAGGAAATCGGCGGGATCGTCCATACCCATTCTCCCATGGCTACGGCCTGGGCGCAGGCGGGCCGCGCGCTGCCGTGTTATGGGACGACTCATGCGGACTATTTCTACGGGGAGATTCCCTGTGCCAGGAATTTAACGCCGGAGGAGATCCAAGAAGGATATGAGAAGAACACCGGTATGGTGATTATCGAGACCTTCCGCGACAGAAATCCGGTTCACGTGCCGGCGGTTCTGTGCAAGAACCACGGACCCTTTACCTGGGGAAAAGACGCCGCGACCGCGGTCCATAATGCCGTGGTGCTGGAAGAGATTGCAAAGATGAATTTTGTGACTGAGATGTTAAACCGCGGTGTGGAACCCGCGCCGCAGTCCATGCAGGATAAGCATTTTATGCGCAAGCATGGACCAAACGCGTATTATGGACAGAAGTAACGGCAGCCCGTCAGGCCGGGAAGAGGGCGAGAGCGGGAAGACGAAATACTACGTGCTGATGGAGGAACTGAAGAGTGATATCATTGCCGGCCGGCTGAGGCCGGGGGATAAGCTTCCTTCGGAAAATGAACTTTCCGCCTCCCGCCATGTGAGCCGCCATACGGTGCGAAAGGCGCTGTCCATCCTGGCGCAGGAGGGATTTATAGAAGCGGAGCACGGCAGAGGGACCTTTGTCTCCAGAAAAATTAGAAGAGGGAAGTCCCCCTCGCTTTCGTTCGGCGGAATGGATAACAGGGGTTCGGGGAATATTGCGGTTATCACCACGTACCTGTCGGACTATATTTTCCCCAGGCTGATCCAGGGCATCGACAGCGTACTGACGGCGGAGGGATACAGCATTATCCTGAAAAATACCGGCAACAGCCGCGTGAAGGAAAGCCGCTGTCTCGAGGAAATCCTGGAGAAAGATATCGACGGTCTGATCGTGGAACCCAGCAAGAGCGAGATTCTCTGCGCCAATATGGCATTGTATGAAAAACTTGATTTTTACCAGATTCCCTATGTCTTCATACAGGGATACTATGCGCAGATGAAAAATAAGCCGCACATCCTGATGGATGACTGTATGGGCGGTTATCTGGTGACAAACTATCTGATCGAATTGGGACACCGGCGGATTCTGGGGATCTTCAAGGCGGACGACAGCCAGGGAAGGGAGCGCCACAAGGGGTATGTGAAGGCGCTTTTTGAGGCCGGTTATCCCTACGATCCCGATATGGTGATCTGGTTCCATACGGAGGACCGGGCGGTGAAGGCGGCGAAGGTGCTGGAACTGATGCTGGAGAGCGGAGCCGCCATGGACGGCATCGTCTGCTATAACGATCAGATTGCGCTGGAGGTTTTAAAGGCGCTTCAAAAGAAGAAAATACGTGTTCCGGAGGACATCTCCGTAACGGGATACGACAATTCATTTATTGCAGAAAACGGGGCGGTGAAGCTTACAACCATCGCCCATCCGCAGGAAAAGCTGGGCGCTATGGCGGCAGAGCTGCTGCTGGAAAAGATAAAGGGCGTGCCGGATGAGGAAAGCCGGGTGGAACGGATCCTGAAGCCGGAGCTGATCGTGAGAGAGTCCTGCATGGAGAGAGGAAAAGGAGAGTAGTTCCGATGGTATCCCGCGTCCGTCGGGCTTTCTGCTCACCACGAAGATGACCGGGAGTGTCGAACACAGAATGCATGTGATCGGCGCTCCCGGTTATTTTGACTGTTCATATCCGGGTGACGGTGATTTCTATGCGAAAAAGGGGCAAAAAAATAAAAAAAGTACAAGAATATGGTAATATTACATTTTTAAAAAGGCAGAATATTAAAATTTTAATATAATTCAGCAAATTATTTATTTTTGCCAGTTTTTCCCAATGCTATACTTTCCATATATCCTATCATTTACTGCCTTCTGGAATGCAGAAGCAGGTTTCGTTACTGCCGATAATACTAATTATGTCAAGTATTATCGGTATTTTTGTGTTGAAATATCGCATCTGTCTATTGGCGTTCTGACTATTCAGCCTCTTTTATCAAAAGAAATTTTTTCTTCTATGCGTGCGGAAGCCGCTATTCCCCAATACTGAAAAATTAAGTCCACCATAATTAGTATTATACTTTCAAAATCAAAAACTGGTATGACCAGTATAAGATAATTCAAGCGTAAGGAGGTTAAAAAATGAAAAAAAGAAGATAAACGGAGTTTGATTGATTCGAAAAAGAGGCGAAAAAAAAGCAAGGGGGAAATATTGTTATGCAAAAAACAAGTAAACGTTTCAAACGAAAAGCCGCGGGCATGATGGCGGCAGTCATGATGATGAGCGCGCTGCCTGTTAATATGGTTGGATTTGCTGATACCTCAGTGAACAGCCGGGACAGATATGCTGCAAATGACCGTACCGCGACAGATTCCAATGCCAGCCTTTCTACCGCATCCAATGCGTTAAAGATGCAGACGGAGGGGACGACCTATTACGTGGATGCCAGAGACGGTAACGACACGGCAGACGGAAAGACAGAGGATACCGCCTGGAAATCCTTTGACCGGGTAAATTCCAAAACCTTTCTTCCTGGAGATAAAATTCTCCTGAAGTCAGATTGTATCTGGAACCAGCCGCTGAATCCAAAAGGAAGCGGCCAGGAAGGCGCTCCCATCACCATTGACAGGTACGGCGAAGGAAGCCGCCCTGTAATTAATGGAAACGGCACCTCTGGCCCGTCGATTACCGGAGCCGTCACCATTTATAACGAAGAGTACTGGGAAATCTACAATCTGGAAGTAACGAACCTGGAGAGTACCGATGAGATGGGGGAGGCCATGGACAGCGGTACCAGCGAACGCGCCGGTATCCTGATCTATTCCTCCAATCAGAAAGAGATTTATAAGCACATTGTGGTTAAGAATTGTTATGTCCACGATGTAAACTCAAATTTTAAGGGAGGAAAAACCTCCGGCGGTATTATCGTCATGGGACACTATCTCGATAAGGACGGTAACCGGGTTACTATTGACGACAACGGCAATCTGACCCCGAAGGCTATGGGACGCGCGGCCTTCGAGGATGTCCTGATTGAAGGCAACTATGTGAAAAATGTGGCAATTGAAGGTATCCGGAACAAGTGCAACACGGATATCGGAAGCAGCGGCTGGGGAAAGAATGAATTCCTCAAAAACTATTCCAACGTGACCATACGAAACAACTATCTGGAAGATGTGGTCGGCGACGGTATTGTACTGACGGAGACGAAAGGCGGTCTGGTGGAAGGAAACATGATTAATTCCTCCTGCGGCCTGGATCGGGGAACTGTAAACTATGCTCAGTGCTGGACCATGTTTGCGGACGACGTAATCGTGCAGTACAACGAGGCATACGGCAATAAGTATGGCTACGATGACGGAGAAGCCTTTGATTCCGACATGATGAACGTGGACAACATATTCCAGTATAACTTAAGCCACGACTGCGGCGGCGGCGCCATGCTGTTCATGTCCAGCCAGAAAAACACCATTTTCCGTTATAATGTCAGCATCAATGACGGAACTGGTACGTATCCGAACGGAAGCAGGATGCAGCAGCAGACCTTCCATTATGACAACACCAGCTCGGCAGGGCCGAATGTGGGGAAAATCTACAATAACACAATTGTTCTATTCGGAGAAGGAAAACAGACCTCTCTGTTTGGCGGTAAGAGCAAGAGAACCTGCTTTGTGGACTTTAGGAACAACATCGTGCTGGCAAAAGACGGCGCTGCTATTGACTTTGCGGTTTTGGAACAGGGATCTGCAATTCATGAAGACAGTGTGATTGAAAACAACTGCTTCTATCCGGATACCATTGCCAACACAAACGCGGGCAGCGTCCTGGACAAAGACAGCCTGATCGCAAAAGGCAATATTTTCGCGGATCCGATGTTGAAAGACTATAAGGCGGGAGAAACGTATTCCTCGTATCAGTATCCTTTAGAGGATCTGGAAGACCTGATCGATTCTGACTTTACGAAAGAGAGAATTCAGGGGCTGGCAGAGCCGTACCAGCTGACAGATGGTTCTCCCTGTATTTTAGCAGGCCAGAGAATAGAAGGTATGCCGACAGAGGATATCATGGGCAATACCATTGCCGGCCGCGTAGACATCGGAGCGCTGGAATACTCAAGCCAGGATGAAGAAGCGGAAGAGGTAGAGGAAGTCAATCTGGTCACAACACTGGGCGTTGTGCCGGAACTGCCCGGGACGTTAAAAGTTGTTCTGGACGGAACCGCGTATCAGTATCCGGTAGAATGGGAGGAGCTGACAAAAGAAGACTGTATGGAGGCGGGCGTCATCGAACTTCCAGGCGTACTTCCCGGACTGTCGAACCAGGTGACAGCGACTATTGTCGTGGCAGATGCACCGGAAAGCTATGAAAGCGTGGACGTTACGACATTTGCAGGCATTTATCCGGAACTCCCGGACAAGGTGAATGCTGTATTCGCCGGCGGACTTACCATGGAGCTGGAGGTTGTATGGGATAAATTAACTCTGGAGCAGTATTCGCGCGAAGGGGAATTTACCGTAGAAGGCCGTGTGTCCGGATTAAAGGAAAAGTGTGCGGCGACAGTCAGGGTAATTGGTGATCTTGGTGACGGAAAGACCGTAAAAGAAACCGGGGCGGCCAAGGACGCATTTACGCAGGAAAAGGATGGCGACGCAGCTTACGGAAAGCTTACTCCGAATGTGATAAAGGTTAAGACGGCCAGCAGTGATCCGGCGTATACGCGAAGAGGTCTGCTCGGATTTGACTTGACAAATGAAAGTGAGATGTTGAAGTCAGCAACAAACATCACCATAAAGCTTCAGATGACCAGACCGGTCAGCGACAGCGACTATAAAAATATCAACAACCATTTTTATTTGAAGGTCTATGAAATCGGGGACGAGTGGCAGGAAGAGACTGTGACATGGAATACGACTCCTGCATTTTCCGCTGATAATCTGGTGATAAAAGACAAAAAAATCGTTTATAAAGACATCAGGGACAATCACGAAAATATAGTAGAGCTGGATGTGACGGATTGGGTGAAGAAAGCCTACGCTGAAAATGGCCAGACAAAATTTTCCTTCCTCATGCTGACCGATTATTTCGGAGAGTATGCAAATGGCGACAACGGAGGGATTGACTTTGCTTCCAGGGAAGCGTCCGGAATGATGGAGCCGACGATTGTTTTGAGCAATGTATATGAGATGAAGGTAGATGCTGTATCCGTATCGACATCTGCAGGAAAGAAGCCGGTCCTTCCGGAGACGGTTACCGTTACATATTCCAATGAGGAAACAAAGAGCGTGTCCGTAGAATGGAATTCAATCAACCCTGCAAATTATCAGACAGAAGGAACCTTTGTCGTATACGGAAAAGCAGAAGGCATCAATCTGCCCATTACGTGTACCGTCAATGTTATGGAAGCGCTGCACAAGGTGGTGGCTGTAAAGGATATTCCAGGAATTATTCAGCTGGTGGGAACACCGTGGGAGGAACTGGGACTTCCGGAAATGGCAACCGTGCTGCTGGATAACGGACAGGAGGCGGAGGTCGGTATCCAGTACTGGTTCCCGGACAATGCCTACGATCCGGAAAAGGAATTTTCTTATACCTGTATCGGTTATCTGGATCTGGCAAATCATGATTCCATCGAGAATCCGGAACAGAAGTTTGCAGCCGTATCAGTCAGCATCATTGAGCCGGAAGATAAGAATGCACTTCTCGTCCTCTATACGGAAGCGGCTGGACTGATTAACAGCGGTGAGGTGGGACAGCTGACAGAAACAGCAAAGAACCGCTTTATGAAGGCATTTAATAAAGCAGCTGAAGTTCTGGTAAATACAAAGGCCACGGAATTGGAAGTACATACGGCATATACAGAGCTGATGGAAGCAATCTGGAATATGGACTCGGAAGAGAACCAGAAGGCGGATACAGATGCACTTCGTGATCTCGTCCTCATTGCGGAGTCGAAAAAGAAGAAAGATTATACCGAGGAAACGTACGATGCAATGAGAGAGGCATTATCTGAGGCAAAAGCAGTCTTAAGGGATAAGACGCTGACAAAGGCAGACCAGCCGATCGTAGATCAGGCATATGAGAACCTGAAGGAGGCCGTTGACGCTCTTGTATTAAGCGGAAAAACAGATCCGGTTACAAAGGTGATGACTGGAATTAAGATTACGGCGCTTCCATCGAAAACAGAATATAAAGTGGGAGAACGTTTCAGCTCATCTGGCCTGATCGTAGCGGCCGTGTACAGTGACGGAAGTACGAAGACGGTAAGCGGATATGAGATCGGAGATGTGAATACCGGAACAGCCGGAACGAAGGATGTCGTGGTTACCTATCGAATCGCAGTCAACGATGCGATTAAAGTATTCACAGATACTTTCCAGATCACGGTGGTGAAGAGATCGTCCTCAGGAGGCAGCTCGGGAAGCAGCTCAGGAGGTGGTTCCAGCTCTGTGAGAGTGAACCGGACGGCTGTCAATGTGAGCGGTGAGTGGCAGGCAGCAGAAAATAATACCTGGAGATTCCAGAAGAGTGATGGTAGCTACGCGAAGAACGAGTGGGCCAGAATAAACGACAAATGGTACCATTTTGACGGCAGCGGCTATATGCAGACGGGCTGGATTCTGGATGGAGACAAGTGGTATAAATTAGGCAGTGATGGTTCCATGCACACGGGATGGGTAAAAGAGGAAGCCGATGGCCAGTGGTACTATTTAAATGAATCCGGAGTGATGATGACTGGCTGGACCATGGTAAACGGTACGTGGTATTACTTAAATCCGGTTACGCAGGGCAATACCGGATGGCAGAATACAGAAGACGGGAAGTGGAATCGCGGCAGTGCGGAAAGCGGAAGCCGTTCCATGGGAGCTCTCTATACCGGAACTACAACACCTGATGGCTGCCAGGTAGACGAAAACGGAGCCTGGATTCAGTAGGGGGAAATCTATATGAAATTAAAATGGAAAAAACTGTGCGCAGCGGCGCTGGCAGTGACCATGGCTATGGGGAATTTGACATATGGGGCCCCATTGGCGAATGGAAGAGCCTCTATGGATGAGAGCGGGACAGAGGAGCTGCTGAAAGACGGCCTTGTCATGCACTCCACCTTCGATGAGGGCAGCGTTACAGCAGGTCAGATCACGGATGTTACAGGAAACGGAAACAATGGAACCGTGATCGGAGCACCCGCATATGTGAAGGGAATTCGCGGAAATGCTATCTCATTGAACAATGGAGAATCTGCGGGAAAGGGGAATACGAAGGCCGAACAGTACGTAAATTACGGCCGTGCGAAGGACTTGATGTTCGGTACCTCTGATTATTCCCTGTCCTTCTGGATGAAGACAGAGAACCATGGACAGAACAACGGAACCATACTTTCCAATAAAAATTACTTAAGCGGCAGCAACGTAGGCTGGGCATTTGGAAATTACAATAACAGCAGCGATACGGATGTGCGCATGAACTTTTCCGGAATATCCGGAAAGCGGATCGAGATCAAGAAGATATCCGCGAATGATGACCAGTGGCATCACGTAGTCGGTACGTTTGACCGTGATGGAAGCATGACTGTTTACATGGATGGGGAGAAGTATTCCTCCAGCTCCATGGCGGAACACAGTGGAAAAACTGTGGATACGGAGCTTGATTTTATCCTGGGAGGTGACGGCAGAGGCTGTTATGGCATGAGCGGCTGCCTGGTGGATGAGCTTCGGGTTTATAACAAGGTGCTTGCGGATACAACCGTAAAAACCATCTATGAGGCAGAAGGGGCTTCGGCCATCGTTGACCAGATGGCGGAGCAGCTGTCTGTGATAAAACCCGGCTCTGAATACCCACAGGATAGAATTGATTCTATGGCAGAAGAGATAAGGCAAACGAAGAGTGCTCTGGAGGGAATGACAACGGCTGCAGCTATGGCTGCAGTCAGAGCACTGAAAGAGAGGTACAATCAGTTTCTGGAAGGCAGCAAGCCTCTGGCCAGCTTTCAGGTCGTGTCGGATGTCCATATAAAATCAGATGACCTCACGGAAACAAACGCAGTCAATATGATTGCGGGGCTGAAGGATATCAGGACCATGGATCCGGACACGCTTGGCATCATGAATCTGGGAGACTTTACCCAGAGCGGCACGAAGGCCCAGTATGACGCGATGTACAGGATAATGGATCAGTATTCTCCTGTTTCGGACGATAAGATCATGATCACATTGGGAAATCACGATGTGAGAGGGACCAGCTCCGCAGACTGGAATAAGGACGAGACCGTGATCAGCAAGTACTGGCCGACGGCAAAGGCACTTTACCTGGAGCGAAATTCCAGATATATGCCGGATACGGACGGAAAGGTGTATTTTGACCGCTGGCTGAGCGGATATCATTTTATCGCCATTAATACAGAAAACGGCATCAAGGATGCGATGTATTTATCTGACGATCAGCTGGAATGGCTGGAAAAAACGCTGGCGGAAAACGCCAGTCCTGACAAACCGATTTTTGTGCTGGGGCATAATGCATTAAAGGATACTCATTGGAGAAGCAATATTTTAAATGACTTCGGCAATCAGGATAAAAGGGTAAAGGAGATATTCTCGAAATACCCTCAGGTAATCTATCTGTCAGGCCATATACATAACGGGTTTGGAGTCGTGGAAGCCATTGACCGCGGATTCGGTACCATGATTGATCTCCCCTCGTATAATGATTCTGAGAATGGGGTGAAGGAAACCGGAACCGGCTATCACGTGAAGATATACGATGACAGTATTGTGTTCAAGGCAAGAAACTTTAAGACCTCAGCCTGGATGCCGGAATATGATATCACGGTAACCCTGCCGAATCTTCCGGCAGTGTATAAAAATGCAAAAGAGCGGAATGCGGCTGATTATACGGCGGCTTCTTATCAAAAACTGGAAACCCTTATGAAAGAAGCGGAAGCCCTTTTTGCAATACAGTATGATCAGAGTGATTTGACGTATGAAAAGGTGGGGCCGCCCTCTGAGAGCCTATTTACGGAGCCGGTCAGAAAGCGAATCAACGAACTGGCTGCGGAGATGGCCACTGCGATCGCAGAACTGGAATCCAGTGAATCAGCCGTAACGGCGATTCAGGATGTGTATCTGCAGGGCGGAACAGATGCCGGTAAAGTGAGTACGTCATTCAGCAACTACGATGCGGCGAAGCTGCGGGTAAAGTATTCGGACGGCAATCAGAGCTATACCCGGAAAACACTGCTGAAATTTGATTTGTCATCGGCTGCCGGTGACACAAAGGAGGCAGAGCTGGTCCTCCAGCTGACCGGAGGCATCAGCAATTCCAATCCTGCGAAAGACTTTACGGAGGCTCTCGTACAACAAATCGGCAGCCAGTGGACCGGAGCCGCCGTCACATGGAATACAATTCCGGAAAAAACAGCGGAAAAAGCGGCAGGCGTTATTGCAAAAGCGAATATATCCGGTGAACTGGTGACGGTTGATGTCAGTGAAGCGGTGACAGACGCTCTGGCAAAGGGAGAAACGGAAATATCCTTTGAGATCAGCTGCCCGACAGAGGCCAATGACAACATGATTGATTTCTACTCTACGAGAGCAGAAGGAAAGCAGGCGCCAAGGCTTGTCACACGCACCTCAAAAACGGACAAGCCAGTAGATCCGGAGTTTGTGGAATTGAGAGAAAAATGGCTGAATAACCTGTTAGGCGGCACCCTGGATACTGGAAATCAGGCTGTGGTGACGTACATAACAGGTCTGGATGAGAAGGCCGGAGAGTACTGGAGCTCCATGATTAAGAGCGATGACGCTTCCAGAACCAATCTCTGGAGCGACCTCGATATGAGCTATATAGCAGGGACGGGCGCAAAAGCAAAGGTGCATTCCGGAAATGTGGCTCAGACATTCTATCGCCTGAAGGACATGGCGATCGCGTGGGCGACGGAAGGCTGCGCGCTGTATCAAAACGATGAACTGAAAGAAGAGCTGATCCGGGCTCTCGACTTTATGAATGAAAACCATTACAGCAGCAGTGACGATAAGACCCCGTTCTTTGGAAACTGGTGGCACTGGGAGATTGGCGGGCCGATTGCCTTTATGGATACGGCGTTGATTCTTTACGATGATCTTACCCTGAAGCAGATCACGGGCTATGCGGCGGCAGTCAACCGGTTTACCAATGTATGTGACAAGCCGTCGGGATATCCCGGATCACCGGCGATGACGGGGGCCAACCTGATCGATAAAGGTATGGTAGTGGCTCAGGCAGGGCTTCTGACGGATAACGGAAGCAAACTGGAGCATGTAAAGAATGCGTACAAGACCGTGTTTGAGTATGTGACTTCGGGAGACGGCTTCTACAAAGACGGTTCCTTTATTCAACATCAGGCGCTGGCCTATATGGGCGGATACGGTTCGCAGCTGTATGAAAAGCTGAGTATCCTTTTCAGCGTATTTGCCGGATCGGAGTACGAGCTGACTTATGACGACGAAGCGGAGCAGCTCATCTTCGATATGGTATTTGATGGAATTGAACCGTTTATTTACAATGGATTGTGTATGGACATGATTTCCGGAAGAGATATAACGAGAAATACGTCCAATGACAGGCTGAGAGGGGCTAAAATCCTGGATGCAATGATGCTGATCGGGGATGCGATGCCAAAAGAGCAGCAGGAGCGCTTTAACAGCATGATCAAATATTATGTCGGCATTGACGAGGCGTATTATTATAGCCAGAGCAGCCATATCGCGTCCTTGATGAAGGCGAATCAGATCATGAATGACGGTTCCATTGAGCCGAGAAGCGAATACGTGCTTCATAAGCTGTTTGCCAGCATGGATAAGCTGGTGCATATAAGGCCGGATTACGGTTTTGCACTGTCGATGCACTCAGACAGAACATATGGACATGAACTGATCAATGATGAAGGAAAACGCACCTGGAACATTTCAGACGGCATGACCTACCTTTATAACGGGGATCAGGATCAATACGGAACCGGTTACTGGGCTACGGTGGATCCGAAGCGTCTGGCAGGAACAACGACAGAGTACGTCACGCGTCCAGACGGAGCAGGAGACCGCACCAGGAATATCTACAGCTGGGTTGGCGGCTCCAGCCTGGGAGATTACGGAACGGCCGGAATGCATTATAAAACACTGGGAAACAGTGGAAGCACAAGAAACGGTACGGATGCGAAAAAGTCCTGGTTCCTGTTTGACGATGAGATCGTTGCAGTCGGAAGCGGAATTACCTCTTCCACAGGAAATTATGTGGAAACAGTGATTGAAAACAGGAAATTAAAGGAAGATGGAAGCAACCAGGTCTTAATCGACGGTGAAGAACGATCGATCAGAGACGACGGTGCTGAAAGCGCAGGAAAAGGAACAAAAATACCGGAGGCATCGTGGATCTATCTGGAAGGAAATACCGATCATTCCGACATTGGTTATTACTTCCCTGGAAAAGCCGATATCATGGCTTTAAAAGAGAAGAGAACCGGCAACTGGAACACCCAGGGAACCACGGAAGGCGAAGAGACAAACCAGTTTGCGGCATTTTGGTTTGAGCACGGAAAGAAACCAACCGATGCGGATTACTCTTATGTCATTCTGCCGGGCAAGGATGCGCAAGAAACGGAAAATTATGCTGCCAATCCTGATATTGAAGTCCTGGAATGCAGCGGGGACGCTCATGCAGTAAGAGAAAACTCACTGGGATTGACCGCTGTGAATTTCTGGAACAGCAAGGGAAAGACGGTGGAAGGGATCACCTCAAGCAAGGCCGCTTCTGTGACCATGCAGGTAAGCGATGGAGTGGTGTCGGTAGGCGTGTCAGACCCGACACAGGAAAATAACGGAACCATCGAAGTCTCAATCCCATACGCCGGAGGAGAGATTGTAGAAAAGGCCGCTAACGTAGAGGTGATTCAGAAGACACCATTTATTAAGATGTCCGTAAAAACCGCAGGAACGACGGGAAAGACGAGCGAAGTGACTTTAAAAATCGCTGAATCGGATAAGCCTGAGCTTGTCGGGCTTGCCGAAGAGTTTGACAGAATTAAGGTGGCGCCTGGAACAAAATTTGCCGGGATAGCGCTTCCGGAGACCGTTAAGGCCTATGACAACGCGGGAAATACCCATATGCTGGGAATTACCTGGGAGAGAGGCGATTATCAAAAGGACGTTTACGGTGTGTATGCACTGACCGGAATCTTACAGCTGACAGAGGGGCTTTTTAACACCGCAGGAATTACCGCATCGGTAGAGGTACAGGTGGGAGATGAAGCGGCGGCCGCGATGGATGACGTCTACGTTCAGGGCGGAACCGATGGAGATAAGAATTTCAGCGGCTCCTCCAGCCTGATTGTAAAATACGATACGGGCGCTCAGAGTTATACGAGAAAGTCCTTAATGAAGTTTGATCTGGAACATGTGCCCGGGGACGCGGAACATATTTATTTGTCATATGAATTAACTGGCATGCCAAGCGTTGATTTCGAGCTGCTTCATATCTACCGGGTGGAGAATGACTGGGAGGGAGCGACAGTAACCTTTAACAGCTTCCCGGAAAGAGTCGATGCAGAACCTGCTGCAGTTATGACAAAAAGCATGGCGTCGGAAAGTCTGGTCCAACAGCTTGATGTGACCAAAGCTGTGCGTGATGCGATCCGTGAAGGGGAACGGGAAATATCCTTTGAGATCAGTATACCGACAGCTGCTTCAAACAATTATGTAGGAATCCACTCCTCCAGAACTGCAAAGGAGGGGGCGGTAAAACCGGCATTAACGTGGAAATCAGAGTATGAGCCGGAAAAAATAGTGAAAAAGAATCTCAGCTTCATCGTGAATCTGGCAAAGGAGATTCAAACAAGCGAGTTCAGTCATGTAGATGAAGCCAGATTAAAACAGCTTATCGCTGACGCAGAGCGCATACTTGCCGATGCAGATGCTTCTATGGAAGAAATTCACGAAATAGAGAGACTTTTGACACAGGAAATGGTAAAATACAGAAAGAATTAAGAGAGTTATGGCGGGTATGGGCTGAAAACAGCTCATACCCGAATGTGACGGCAGAAATGAGGAGCGGAGGAGATCATGAGGCGAATGGCGTTTCGATTAAAACTTGAGAAGCTTTCCTACCCCAATGCGTTGATGTGCATTTTATTGGGGCTTTTGATGACGGGAATGGTGGCATCGGGAATCTGGCTGTATAAAAAGGCGGATAAGCCTGTTATGCGGATTGGAAACTATGCGATCACCCGGGAACATCTGGCGCTGTACCAGGATGATCTCCGGGCAAAGGTCAGCTCCTATTTCTACCAGACCTATCAGCAGGACCCCAACGAAAAGGGATTCTGGGACAGCACGATTGGGGGGGAGACACCTTCCCAGGTTCTGCGGACAGAGGCGGTCAATGCGCTGTTTACGGATACGGTGGAGCGGATTGAGGCAGCCAGGTACGAAATCGAAGTGGACATCACTCTGGATGACATAAAAAAATCCCTGGACAGAGAAAATAAGAGGAGAGCGGAACCTGGACAGACTGCCTATGGGCCGGAAACATACGGTCTGATGGAATACATATCCAGGACGCAGATGGAAGTAAGGGATGCCCTGAAGGAAAAACTCCTGGAGACCAGGCTGAAGCCAACGAAAGAACAGCTTCAGGAGTTATATGAGCAGGCGGACGCCGCTTATTTGGATAAGGGCTGTAAAGCCAGGGTTGGTATCTATATGTATTATGGCATGAAGGTCGGGGAGTATCCTGAAGAATTACAGTCAGTATGGGCCTTTGTGAAGGAGGAACTGGAGAATGGGACGCCCCCGGAGCTGATTACAGAGGCGGCCGGCCAAAGATTTTCGACACCGATTGAATATGAAGAGGTGGAATATGATTCGAACCAGCTGCCGCGCGATAATGAAGAGCTGGCCTGGCTTGCGGAGCAGACCCGCGGCATGTCAGCGGGACAGTACAGCGATTGTCTGGATTACGGAGCTTCCCAGGGAATTTTGAAGGTGCTGGATAAAACAGACTATGGAAAAGCCAGCTTTGAGGAGGCCGAGACTCTTCTCACCAATCTGTGGATCAATGAAAATTATCCGAGATATCTGGATCAGTGCATGGATGCATACCGATAGGAAAAAGGCAGCCGCTAAAGAATATTCTGAAGCGGCTGCCTTTTTCTGCAGCGGGCAAATGTTTATTTTAACCGTCTCATGTATCTCACGCACAGCATAATCAACACTCCGGACAATGCGAAAATCATCTGCATCCCGGACACTTTAAATCCCCCGACTGAAAACTCCGGAAGGATCTTTAACAGGGACGCGCCAAGCAGCGTGGCGAAGAATCCGCATAAGCCCGCGTAGGAGGAGTTGGCGCTGACGTACGTGACCCGCTTGTCGGCCGGGGCGTACTGGTACTGAAGGCTGAAAACCGCGATGGCGATTCCGCCCCACGCGGCCCCGGAGAGAGCCTGGAGTATGGGCTGTAAAATCAGGCAGGTGGCCGGTGTCATAAACAGCCACGACGTATGTACAAGGCCCAGCAGGAGCATGGAGCAGCGCGCCGCGTGAAGCCAGGAGGTGGCGTCTGCCAGACGTCCCCAGAAACAGGCCGCCACGACACGGACGGAGGAAGCGATCAGCCCCAGGAAGGTGATATAGGTATAATCCAGCGAGAGGCCGGTAACCATGTACACGCTGAAAAATGGTCCGGCTACCTGCAGGGCCAGGTTCCAGAACATGTAAAGGCCGATGACCTTCCGGTACTCCCTGTCGAGGAGCGGGTCGATGACAGCGGCCTTTAAGCTGCGCCGGTGAGTCTCCTGCACCGGTTCCCGGATTGAGGAAAGGCACCAGAAATCCGTGAAGGCGGTGGAAAGTACAATAAGTCCGATGATATAATACCCCAGCAGGTCCTGATGCGCGCCTCTCATCCAGTCCAGAATACGGCCGCAGAGCAGGCTGAGTACCGTGGTAAATGCAAAGGCGAACGCGTCCTTCCGCCCCAGATAGGTTCCGCGGATGTTTTCCGGAACCAGGGAGAGAAGCCAGCTGCCCGTACCGGTGCCGATAAACGCGCCGAAGAAATGGGCGACTACATAGATGGCCACGACCGCCGCCAGGCGGCCCGCATTATCTTCGACCAACAGAGGCACAAAAAAGACAGAGGAGAGCAGAAGCCTGTGGATCAGCGCGAAGCAGGCGATTAAAAATTTCTTCTGTCTTAAATTTTCCAGGACGACGGAAGAAAACATCTGCAGGGTGCATAAGAGCACCGGAATAGAACCGATGATTCCGTTTAAAGAATCGTCAGCGCCGAGATAGCCTGCGTAGCCGGACAGAAACGCTCCCGTTGTCAGGGTGACGACGCCGTTGGCGCAGCAGCCTTCGGCAATAAACAGCTTCCGGCCCCTGGAATAATCCGTTTCCGTCATGACAGCATCCCCGAAATAGGCCTGGGACACCATCTGCTTAATTTGTAGAACTGTAACCATAAGCCAATATTTGCGGCTGAAATGCCGCTATCCTCTTTTCATTTATAAAATTTTCTGGTATTCTTGTGTTGGTAAGGCGGGAAATTGACCGGTTTTTTCCGCGTTTATAAGAATTCTTATCTTTCTCTATCTTGCCAGTTTCCGTGGCATTATACAAGAGGAGAAAGGAGAGAATAACTGGAGGATTCCGACTATCGGAAAAGAGAAGGATGGAACATTTTCTGCATTTAAAGGCACTTTTGCCGGTACAGGCGTTAAATGCCGGCTATCTGGTGACAAAGGGACGGGGACGCCATGTGGAGCGTACCATGGATACATTTGAGATTATTTACGTCAATTCGGGGACTCTGGGGATATTCGAGGAGGACGTGGAGTACGATGTGGAAAAAGGGGAGGCGCTCATCCTGTTTCCGGGACGCCATCATGGGGGAACCAGGGATTTTGACGAGGACCTTACTTTTTACTGGCTCCATTTTACCATAGAGGAAGAGGCTCTCCGCATGGGCAGCGATATTATGGCCCTTCCGCAGCTGATACGTCTGGCGAAGCCGGAGGCTTTTGAGGAGCTGTTCCGGCGGTTTATCCGGAGGCAGAACGTATGCCGCGATGATAAGACATTTTTGAATCTGGTGCTTCTGGAGCTGCTGTGTGAGCTTTCCGACTCCCTCTCTCCGCTGGAGGTCAGCGGGCAGAAGGTTTATCTGGCCAACCAGGCGGCGCGGTATATCAGGGAGCACTGGAAAGAGCCGCTGTCCGCCTCGTTTCTCGCCGACAGGCTGGAATGCAGCCCGGATCATCTGGGCCGGGTCTATCACGCCGTGTACGGCAGAAACTTAACCGATGCCATCCACGAGGCCAGAATCAACCGAGCCTGCCGCCTGTTGATTGAAACGAGTTTGACGGGCAGTGAGATCGCCTACGAGTGCGGATACACGGATGTCGATTATTTCCGCCGGCTGTTCAAAAAATACATGGGAATCACGGCCAAAGAGTACCGGCAGGCGTACTGCCTGGTGCTGCCGGAGGATCGTGAGGGGAAATAAAAAGGCTGGCAGATGCGCCAGCCTTTTGCTGTATCTTTACAACAACTGAATCTTCTTCTGATAGATCCTGCGGAATAAAAGGGTCGTAAGTACGACGGATATGATTTCCGCCAGCGGGAATGCGTACCAGACCGCGTGAAGGCCGAACACCGAAGCGAAGAGCCAGGCGGCGGGAAGTATGCATACCAGCTGCCTGGCGGCTGAGGTGATCAGGCTGTAGACGCCGTTGCCGAGTGCCTGGAATACGGAGCCGATCACGATGCAGTACCCTGCGAACAGGAAGCTTAAGCTGATGATGCGGAGAGCCGGAACGCCGATTCCCATCATATGCTCCGAAGCGTCAAACAGATACAGAAGCTGCTCCGGGAAAATCTGGAATATGGCAAGCCCGGCCAGCATGATGGCGACCGCCGCAGTCACGCTGGAGCGGATGGTCTTCATGATACGGTCTTTCCGCGCGGCGCCGTAGTTGTAGGCGACGATCGGCACCATCGCGTTATTTAAGCCGAATACAGGCATGAAGATGAAGCTCTGAAGCTTGAAATAGATTCCGAATACGGATACCGCTGTCTCAGAGAAGAGCAGCAGGATCTTATTGACACCGAAGGTCATGACCGAGCTTATGGACTGCATGATGATGGAAGGCAGCCCAACCCTGTAGATTTCAGCGATAATCGCTGTGTCCGGACGGAAACGGCGCATATTCAGATTCACGTCGCTGTTTTTCCTGATGTTGAAATAGAGCAGCAGGAGCATGGCGATAATCTGGCCGATTACCGTAGCTACCGCGGCGCCCAGAATCCCCATTCGGGGAAATCCGAACAGCCCGAAGATGAGAATCGGGTCCAGAATGATGTTGATGATGGCTCCAAGTCCCTGCGTAATCATATTATAGATTGTCCGCCCGGTGGACTGCATGATCCGCTCCAGCGCAATCTCTAAAAAGATCCCAAAGGAAAAGATGGAGCAGACGGATAAGTAAATGGTCCCCTGTTCAATGATCTCCGGGTTCGAGGTCTGAACCGTAAAATACGTCCTGGCAAAAAAGAGGCCGAAGACAGCGAACAGCAGATAGCTTAAAAAGAACACAAAGATCCCATTAACGGCCGCCAGGTTGGCGGTTTCCTGGTTCTTTTCTCCCAGAGAGCGGGACAGAAGCGCATTGACGCCGACTCCGGTGCCGACGGACACCGCGATAATTAAGTTCTGCACCGGAAATGCCAGCGATACGGCCGCCAGCGCGGTCTCTCCGATCTGAGCCACAAAGATGCTGTCGACGATGTTGTATAAGGCCTGAACAAGCATGGAAAGTATCATGGGCAGAGACATGGAGAACAGCAGGCGGTTGACGGGCATGACACCCATTTTGTTTTCAGCCGGCGCCTCAGAGATGGTAATATTTGACATGTAAAACCCCCCTATCTTACGTAGTAAACGTGCAGATAATTGTAACCTTTTCGACAATAAAAGTCAACAAGCCCCGATTCTTTTGTGAAAAATAGGTATTGCAAAGAGAAAACCGGTGTGCTATCATAAATGAAATTCATCGTAGTGAAGTGGTGAATTGTTTATAAGACCAAAGGCTGAGAAAGAGACTCTGACTTAAGAAACTTGACAGGAAGAGGGCGTCACCGACTGAGAGCGCCGTCATGAGGGACTGAGTTAAGGGAACACTCCGGAGCCGACATCCCGAAGCGGCCGGAAGCATTCCGGTGTCAGGAGTAGGTATGTCCGTGACACGCGTTAAGTGAAAGAGTGGAGATAGCAAGCAAAGTATCTCAATGCGGGTGGTACCGCGGGATCTTATCATAGAGAGCCCCGTCCCGGAATATGTAACTGTATTCCGGGGCGGGGCTCTTTCTTTTCGCGAAGGCAAATAGTTACAGCACGGAGCTGGCGGCCGCAGGTATTGGAACAATGCCCGCGACCTTCGAATGCGAAGCATTTGAAAGGTTCCTGCGTACTCGTCAGCCAGGTTGAAAAAACCCCTCTCCCGGAATCCAACCATTAGCAACTATGGTAAGGAGAGTGCAGACATGGAATTTATCAAAGGTATCCAAAAGAAAGAAACAACAGAACTGGCCGATTTACTCACCGGTGCTTACACCGGAAAGACCGTATCCGTAAGCGGGGCGGTCCACACCATACGCGACATGGGAGAATTGAGCTTTATCATTTTGAGAAAAGCAGAAGGCTTAATCCAGTGTGTCCGCGAGCGGTCCCCGGAGGGCGCGGAGCCGCCGTCCGCCGATGACTTAAAAGAAGAATCTACCGTCATCGTCACCGGCGCCGTGTCGCCGGAGCCGCGTGCTCCCCACGGCCTGGAAATCCGCGTGTCGGAGATTCGGGTTCTCTCGGTTCCGGCCGAGGTTCTTCCCATCGCCGTCAGCAAGTGGAAGCTGAACACTTCCCTGGAGACGAAGCTTGCCCTTCGCCCCATCACGCTGAGAAACCCCATGGAACGGGCGAAATTCCGCATTCAGGAAGGCATCGTCAGAGGCTTCCGGGATTTCCTTCATTCCCAGCATTTTACGGAAATCCGCACGCCGAAGATCGTGGCCCGCGGCGCAGAAGGCGGCTCCAATGTGTTCCGGCTGGATTACTTTAACAAGAAGGCAGAGCTGGGACAGAGCCCGCAGTTTTACAAGCAGACCATGGTCGGTGTCTATGACCGGGTATTCGAGGCGGCTCCGGTGTTCCGAGCCGAGAAGCACAACACCACCCGTCATTTAAACGAGTACACCAGTTTAGATTTTGAGATGGGGTATATCGACGGCTTTGAAGATGTGATGGCCATGGAAACTGCCATGCTTCAATACGTAATGAAGCTTCTTTCTGAGGAATATGAGAAGGAGCTCCTGATGTTAAATGTTACACTTCCGGACGTATCAAAGATTCCCGCTGTAACCTTTAAACGGGCCAAGGAACTCGTTTCAGAGAAATACAGCCGTCCGATCCGCAACCCCTACGATTTAGAGCCGGAGGAAGAGAATCTGATCGGCCGGTATTTTAAAGAGGAGTTCGGCAGCGATTTTGTATTCGTCACACATTACCCGTCAAAGAAGCGGCCGTTTTACGCCATGGACGATCCCCAGGATCCGAAGTATACGCTGAGCTTCGACCTGCTGTTCCGTGGTCTGGAGATCACCACAGGAGGCCAGAGAATCCACGATTACGATGCCATCATAAAGAAGATGGAAGCGAGGGGCATGGACCCGGAGGAGCTGGCATCCTACCTGATGATATTCAAATACGGTATGCCGCCTCACGGAGGTCTCGGAATCGGTCTGGAGAGACTGACCATGCGGTTGTTAAACGAGCAGAATGTCCGTGAGACGACCATGTTTCCGCGCGACGTGACCAGACTGGAGCCATAGAAACGGAGGAAAGAACCATGGCAGATATAACAGAAAAGACTTCAAAAGCCGGCCCCATTCACGTTCGTCCAGCGGTTAGTGATGAGATGATCGAATACGTGGGAATTCTGGCAAAGCTTGAGCTGTCCGGGGCCGAAAAAGAGGAAGCCAAAAGGGACATGGAGCGCATGCTTGCCTATATCGACAAGCTGAACGAGCTGGATACAGAGGGCGTAGAACCCATGACTCACCGATTCCCCCTGACCAATGTATTCCGGGAGGATATACCGGGAGAAGAAAGCCTTCCTCATCCTGGTTTGGCGGAGCGCCAGCTCATCAACAGGGAATCCATCCTGAAAAATGCACCAGAGCAGAAAAACGGTGCGTTTAAGGTTCCTAAAACAGTGGAATAAGGAGGAGATCCCATGAAAGAAAAAGAGATATTATCACTGACTGCGGTTCAGCTGGGGAAGAAGATAAAAGAGAGAGAAGTAACGTGCAGAGAGGCGCTGGAGGCCGTCTTTGCCCAGATAAGAAGGCGGGAGCCAGAGCTTAACTGCTACGTAACGCTGGAAGAGGAAAAGGCGTTTAAGCAGGCCGAGGAGGTACAGAGGGGGATCGACGAAGGCACCCTTACCGGACCGCTGGCCGGGGTGCCGGTCGCGGTAAAAGACAATATGTGCATCGAAGGCATGCGCACCACCTGCAGCTCGAAGATTCTTGAAAACTTTGTGCCTTCCTATACGGCGGAGGCGGTAGAGCGCTTAAGGAAGGCGGGGGCCGTAATTATCGGTAAGACGAACATGGACGAATTTGCCATGGGCAGTACGACGGAGACGTCCGCCTTCGGAGTCACGAGAAACCCCTGGAACCCGGATCATGTGCCAGGCGGTTCTTCAGGCGGTTCCTGCGCCGCGGTTGCGGCAAATGAATGCTTTTATGCGCTTGGTTCCGATACGGGCGGGTCCATACGGCAGCCCAGCTCATTCTGCGGGGTGACCGGTTTAAAGCCAACCTACGGAACCGTTTCCCGGTACGGTCTCATTGCCTACGGATCATCTCTGGATCAGATCGGTCCGGTGGCGAAGGATGTGACGGACTGTGCGGTGATCCTTGAAACGCTGGCAGGCCATGATTCAAAAGACAGCACCTCCATGGAGGTGCAGGAGAGTACCCGTTTCACGTCGGCCCTGGTGGACGACGTGAAAGGAATGAGAATCGGAATTCCGAGGGATTATATGGGAGACGGCCTCGATCCGGAGGTAAAGGAGGCCATCTTAAAAGCCGCGGCGGTATTGAAAGAAAAGGGCGCCGTCGTGGAGGAATTCGATCTTGGCATGGTGGAATACGCCATTCCTGCCTATTATGTGATTGCATCCGCGGAAGCCAGCTCCAACTTATCGCGTTTTGACGGCGTAAAATACGGCTTTCGGGCAAAGGAGTATGAAGGGCTTCACGATATGTATAAAAAGAGCCGTTCCCAGGGCTTCGGGCCGGAGGTGAAACGCCGTATCATGCTGGGATCCTTCGTCTTGAGCTCCGGCTACTACGATGCCTACTATCTGAAGGCTCTCCGGGCGAAGGCGCTGATCAAAGAAGCATTTGACCGTGCGTTTGGGAGCTACGATGTGATACTGGGACCCGCGTCGCCGGTTACGGCGCCGAAACTGGGAGAGAGCTTAAGCGATCCACTTAAAATGTACCTCGGCGACATCTATACGATCTCCATCAACCTGGCAGGGCTTCCGGGGCTTTCCGTTCCCTGCGGGACAGATTCCAAAGGCCTTCCGATTGGCCTGCAGCTAATCGGGGACTGTTTTAAGGAGAGACTGATTATCCGCGCGGGGTATGCGTTTGAGAGGAGCCGTCAGCAGGAAAGGAGGCAGAGCAAATGAGCAGACAGTATGAGACAGTCATCGGACTGGAGGTCCATGTGGAGCTTGCCACGAAAACGAAGATTTTCTGTTCCTGCTCCACGGAGTTTGGCGGAGCGCCCAATACCCACACCTGTCCGGTCTGCACCGGAATGCCAGGTTCGCTTCCCGTCCTCAACAGACAGGTGGTGGAATACGCCCTGGCGGTGGGGCTGGCAGTGAACTGTGAAATCAACCAGTACTGCCGGTTTGACCGGAAAAACTATTTTTACCCCGACAATCCTCAGAACTACCAGATCTCCCAGCTCTACCTCCCCATCTGCCACGACGGTTTCGTGGAAATCGAGACAGCGGGCGGTAAAAAGAAGGTGGGGATTCACGAGATTCACATGGAGGAGGACGCGGGAAAGCTGATCCATGATGAATGGGAAGACTGTTCCCTGGTGGATTATAACAGAAGCGGCGTACCGCTCATCGAGATCGTCTCGGAGCCGGATATGCGAAGCGCCGATGAAGTGATCGCGTACCTGGAGAAGCTGCGGCTGATCATCCAGTATCTCGGAGCGTCGGACTGCAAGCTTCAAGAAGGCTCTATGCGGGCGGATGTGAACCTGTCCGTCCGGGAAGCGGGAGCATTGGAGTTTGGTACCAGGACAGAGATGAAGAACTTAAACTCCTTCAAGGCCATTGCCAGAGCGATCGAGGGCGAGAGGAAGCGCCAGATCGAGCTTCTGGAGGCTGGGAAGAAGGTGGTTCAGGAGACGCGGCGCTGGGATGATAATAAGGAAAGCTCCCGTGCCATGCGTTCCAAAGAGGACGCCAAAGATTACCGCTATTTCCCGGATCCCGATCTGCCGCCGGTGACCATAAGCGATGCCTGGATTCAGGAGATAAAGGACCGCCAGCCGGAGCTGAAGACCGAAAAGATGGCGAGATACCAGGAAGAGTACGGCCTTTCCGCGTATGACGCGGATATCATCACGGAGGCGAAGCACATGGCGGATATTTACGAAGCCACTGTTTCCCTGTGTGGAAAGCCGAAAGAATCGGCCAACTGGCTGATGGTCGAGACCATGAGGCTGTTGAAGGAAGAGGCCCTGGAACCGGAGGCCATAAGATTTTCACCGGAAAATCTTGCAAAATTAATTGTTTTGGTGGATAATGGTACTATTAGCCGCACGGTAGCGAAGGAAGTATTTGAAAAAATATTCGCTGAAGATATCGATCCCGAGGCCTACGTAGAAGAAAACGGGCTTAAGGTAGTTAGTGACGAGGGAGCGCTCCGCGCCGTGATCCGGGAGGTTATAGCAGCAAATCCACAGTCTGTGGCAGATTACCATAATGGGAAAGAGAGAGCCAGAGGCTTTCTGGTAGGACAGACGATGCGGGCGATGAAAGGGAAAGCTGACCCCGCCATGGTAAATAAGGTATTAGAGGAACTGCTGTAACCCGGGCAGATGCCGCCATGGGAGGCAAAAACCCGGAACTGAATGAAGGAGATCATATGAGGAGGAAGAAGAAAGCGATGAAACCGTATGCAGAGATGACGAAGGAAGAGTTACAGGAACTTAGAAAACAGCTTTCCACCAAGTACAGGGAGTATCAGGGCAAGGATTTACGCCTCGATATGTCCAGAGGAAAGCCAAGTGTGGATCAGCTGGACTTATCCATGGGAATGATGGATGTCTTAAGCAGCGACGACGATTTAACGTGTGAAGACGGTACAGACTGCCGCAACTACGGCGTGCTCGACGGCATCAAGGAAGCGAAAGAACTGCTTGGCGACATGATGGAGGTTAACCCGGATACGATTATTATCTATGGCAACTCCAGCTTAAACGTCATGTATGACACGGTTTCCCGTTCTATGACCCATGGTGTGATGGGAAATACTCCATGGTGTAAGTTAGACAAAGTAAAATTCCTCTGCCCGGTTCCGGGATATGACAGACACTTTGCCATTACGGAATATTTTGGTATCGAGATGATTAATGTACCCATGACGCCAACAGGCCCTGATATGGATATTGTGGAAGAACTGATTAAAAATGACGACTCCATCAAGGGAATCTGGTGTGTGCCGAAGTACTCCAATCCACAGGGGATATCCTACTCCGACGAGACTGTACGCCGTTTTGCAAGATTAAAACCGGCTGCTCCGGATTTCAGAATCTACTGGGATAATGCTTATACGATCCATCATTTATACGACCACGACCAGGATCACTTAATCGAAATCCTGGCAGAATGCAAGAGAGCGGGAAATCCGGACCTGGTTTACAAGTTCGCTTCTACCTCCAAAGTAAGCTTCCCGGGTTCCGGTATCGCGGCCATCGCCTGCAGCCAGAACAACTTGGTAGACATCAAGAAACAGTTAAAGATCCAGACCATCGGCCATGACAAGGTAAACCAGCTGCGTCACGTGCGTTTCTTCGGAGATATCCACGGCATGGTGGAGCACATGAGAAAGCATGCAGACATCATGAGACCGAAGTTCGAAGCCGTAATCGAGATTCTGGAGAGAGAACTGGGCGGCCTTGGAATCGGTTCCTGGACCAGTCCGAAGGGCGGATACTTCATTTCCTTCGATTCTCTGGACGGATGTGCGAAGTCCATCGTTGGCAGATGTAAAAAAGCAGGTCTCATCATGACCGGCGCCGGCGCCACCTATCCATATGGAAAGGACCCGCACGACAGCAACATCCGTATCGCTCCTTCCTATCCGCCGTTATCTGACCTGATTCTGGCGATGGAATTATTCGCACTTTGTGTGAAGATTGTGAGCATTGATAAGCTGCTGGCTGAGATGAACTGAGGATCGAATTTTATAAATAGATAGAAACAGAAAAGTAAGGGGCAGAAATATAAGTATTCTGTGCCTTATTTTTTTGATACCTGGTTTGCATTCTATAATACGATATATGACTTTATTTTTGTCGGTGTATGCTGCCGGCAAAGTCATGAATCACAGCCTCAACACACGATGATTAAAACAGTCGAAGTAAAAATGGAGCCGAAATTTATGAAATTTACAAAAATGCTGATGCACTACATAACAAAATACTTTCTGGGTTTTCTGATTGTTTTCCTGAGCAGTATTCTGGTGGCCTTCGTAGCCAGCCGCAGTATTGAGGACTACATAATTGAAAAAGGGGAGATGAAGAACCAGGAGGGAATCAACGGTATTTATGAGATGGTAAATAAAATGGAGCTGATCAATGAAATGATGGCGAAGAATCAGACCTTCAGCACCATTGTCTACCAGCAGGGGAAGATTCCAAAGGAGGATGTGCTAAAGCTTAAGGAGGCCAATAAAATGTTCAGTGAGATTGGCTTTGTGGCGGATTACACCCCCTACGTATTTATGTTGTTCAAAAAGAATGACCTGTACTTATCCACCAGTCAGTGCAGCTTCAATTTCCAGGACTACTACAATAAATTTCTCCGGATCCAGCGGGAAGGCGTGGACTTTTCTGACTCGGATGCCGTGCGTGACGAACTGTTTGGCCGGTATGCGAAGCATAGCCAGTTCGTCCGTCTGGATCAGATAAAGTTTATCTATAATGAGAAGGAACGTAAGCTTCATGACGCGATCCTCTACTTAACGAGCAGTGAATTTACGCGGCTGAACCCGCAGTACCTGTCGTGCTTTGTCATCGACAGAGACTATCTGATTAAAAGCATTATGATGCCAGAGCTGGAGAAGGATGGATTCCTCTATATTCAGGATTCCAGGACAGGGGATGTCTTGCTGGAGTATGGGAATGTCCCGGAGGGGATCGGCGCGTATGAGAATGGACAGATCGTCGGGGACGGGGGCAGTTACCGCCTGATTGTGAAGCAGCAGGATGACCTGCAGTGGAAGATCGTTACCGGGATTCCCATGACATTTATTGATAGCCAGATCTGGCCGGTGAGCAGACTCCTGATCATCTATCTCTGCATCGGTCTGCTGCTGGTAATCGGGCTGACTGCATTTTACAGTTACCAGCAGTATTCCGGCATGAAACGGGTTTTATTTGCCCTCCCTGCGGAAAACGGAGTGGAGAGCAGCAAAAAGAGGTTTGACGAGTACGGGATTCTGACAGACAATATACTGGCCCTGAAGAAGAACGGCAATGAGTACCGCGCGAAGATGGAGGAGCTGGCGAAGCAGAATGAAGCCATGATGCTGGAGCATCTGATCGTTATGGGAATCTGGCTTCCCGAGGAACGGCGGGTATTTGAGAAATGCTTTGAGAAGGTGCCGGAATTCTTTTGCGTGGCAGTGGTGCGCCTTCAGCAGAAGGAATACGGAAATTCAGATATCATAACACTTGCCATGGTGGAGTACTTAAAAAAGCATTATCCCGGGAAATTTACGAATGTATACAGCGGTCTGACCGACGAGCTGTTCCTTTTTGAACTGAAACCGGAACAGGAGGCCAATGTTTCCGGCATCAAGAAGCTCTTTGAGGAGGTGGCCGTCATGGTTACCGCCGCGTACGACGTGATTCTTCATGTCGGAATCAGCGCTATCGGAACAGACCTTGCCAATGTGAACAAATGTTATGAGCAGGCCCGCCAGGTCGTGCGGGCACAGTATGCCTGCAGCAATGAAAATGTGGTAAAGACGTACGATATCTCTGCTAACGCTCTCTACGCAAATCCGGTCAATATGGATTTTTTGAATCATTTTTATACTCTTCTCATATGCGGGCAGCAGGAGGAAATCTGCACCCAGCTGGATAAGGTGGAGAGCTATTACAGCAGGATGCCTTATTTATATGAGGCACAGAAGGAACAGATTTTCTATTCGATCCGGAATATCCTGTATTCGGCCTGGCTCCATCTGGACGGAGAGACGGATTCCAGGGAGAATTTTCCGGTCTTCCAGAAGAATTTAAAGTGCGGGGAAATGATGGAGATGCTGCGGAGAAGTTCTGCCGAACTCTGTGACTTCATCAGCCAGACGAAGAAAAGCAAGAACGAGGGGCTGAAGGAGAAGATTACCCAGTACTTAAACAGCCACTACGAGGAGGCCGGTCTCTCGGCCTACCGGGCCAGCAGCGAGATCGGAATTTCCGAAAAGTATTTATCACAGTTCCTGAAGGAACAGACCGGTGAGACCTTCTCCTCGTACCTTCTGCGGCTGCGGATTGAGAAGGCGAAGGAACTTTTGGCGACGACGGACTACAGCAACGATAAGATCGCCCAGATGACCGGTTTCGGTGCGGTCAATACATTTTATCGGAATTTCAGTAAACAGGTGGGCGTCACACCGAAGGTGTATAAGGAGAACTGTGAGGCCCGGTAAGGGACTCTTATGTCAGATCATACAAGGGACAGCCTGAAAGAATTTTATCAGCGCTGTCCCTTATGTTGTTTTGACGGTACATTCTGTGACGGCAGAAATCTTAGCCAGGAATCAAAAGCCAAATCGTATTGTTTACATAAAATAAATCGCTTTATCATAATAGACTTGCTGCTCTTCCTCAAATAATTTAACAAGATTTTTTACAATTTTTTCTTCCCTATATTGTTTTAACGCTTCCCAATATCGATATCTGTTCGAATCTTCAATGATAACCGGTACATGTCCATTTTTCAGGCATTCTCTAAAGATGATCAGTCTGCCGGTTCTGCCATTTCCATCCTGAAACGGATGGATGCATTCATAACTGGCATGAAATTCGGCCAGAACAGACAGATTAACCTCCTGTTTGCGATACCAGTGTAATAAAGAAATGATCTCATTTTTTACGTCTTCCGGCCGTGCAGTCTGGTATGTGCCAATCATATTGGGCCTTTTTTTATAATCTCCAATTGCATACCCATTTGCCCGGTCTTCAAATACACCACTTTTAAGCTCATAATGAAATTGTTTGATCAGGTCTTGTGTTAAGTCTTCCTCTAATGTTTCCAGCATTTTATTAAACATAAGAAAATGTCCATTCATCTCTTCCACATCTTTTGCTCTATAGTAATCATCTGTTCCCGGCAAAATACCTGTGTCAAACAGAGATGCAGTCTGTTCTTCTGTTAATGTACTTCCTTCAATCTTATTAGAGTTGTAGGCTAATAACCGTTGGGTATAACCATAGATTCCTGATCGGTCAAACTTTTTTCTTTCGATTTGAAATCTTTCCAGGAGGTAATCAAGAAATTCTTTTTTCTTATCCATATATTCAATCTCCTATTTTAATCAATACGTTTATTATGCAACAAAACCTTATAAAATGAAAGCAGAATTTGAATTCTTACCATATGAGAGGGCAGGAAAAATATGAGATACCATTTTCTTACCCTCCGGTATTCTTTTTATTCAATGACAGTATCCAAAAGACAGAGAGGTATGGTACGATACGGCCATACAAAAAATTTCATATTGGAGAGGAGGCATAAAGATGCCGGAAACAGAAAAAGGCCCTCTTCTTACGGATGAGACATTTTTCCATAGCTGTCTCGATTTGGACCGGCCGGAAATGAACGAAGTGCGCCATTTTGCAGAGAACCATGATTACGGTCAGGCGAGAAAAGCTTTGGCAGCTTCGCTGCGGTCCGGTCTTGCCGCGAGGAGGGAACGCTTTTTGGCAATTCCGTATGAGGAACCGGAGAACGTCTATAAATATCCGGGCGAGACGGATGAGGAGGCATGTGAGCGTCTGCAAAAGCACGTCCTGATCTCGGTAGGGGTCCCCTGTGATTTTGGGGCAGCGGGGGAGATAAACTGGAAAGCCAATCCTACCTATAATCAGTACAGGGAGTGGACGTGGCAGTTGAACCGCCATCATGAATGGAAGATGCTGGCTCACGAGTACAACCGGACAAAGAAGGAGGCATACGCTTATCAGGCTGCGGAATTTTTCCGTTCCTGGGTTCGCCAGGCAGTACGCCCGGAGCAGTCAGTATCCGGGTACGATACCGAGTGCTGGAGAACGATCGAATGCGGGATCCGGATGGGAGCGAACTGGCCGTACGTGCTTTTCACATTCTTTGATACGGAGGCGTTTACCGACGATCTTCTGGTGGACTGGTATCAATCGGTCTGGGAACACGGGCAGAGGCTTTACAGAAACAGGACGCATGGAAACTGGCTGATTATGGAGATGAACGGGCTGGCTCAGATTGGAATTCTCTATCCTCAGTTTAAACAGCGGGAAGAGTGGCTTCAGTCTGCGTTTGCCGCGCTGGAGGAGGAGCTGGGGCGTCAGATATATCCGGATGGCTTCCAGTATGAACTGTCCACGGGATATCACGATGTTGTAATCAATAACTACGAGCGGCTGATTCTGGTGGCCAGGGCGTTCGGTGTGCCGGTCCCGGAACGAATGACGGAGCGGCTGACAACCGCCTGTGAGATCGATGTGAAGCTTATGATGCCTGATGGATGTCTGCCGGATATCAATGATGGAAGGAGGGAGGCGAGCCGGAAACTGCTGGAGCAAAAGCTTTCCTTCATAAGAGAAGAGAAGGCGGAAACCATCCTTTGGGCGGCCAGCGGCGGAACACGGGGAACCCGTCCTGATTACTTGTCAACCGCACTTCCCTATTCGGGTTTCTTCATTATGAGAAATGGATGGGAGAACGGCAGCGTCTGGGGACTTTTGGACGCCGCGCCATTTGGTCGCGGCCATCAGCATGAGGATAAGCTGAATTTACTCATTTACGCACAGGGGAAGTACCTGCTGACCGAAGGCGGAAATTATGCCTACGACGATTCCGAGATGAGACGCTACTGTCTGTCCTCCAGGGCACACAATACGGTCCTCGTGGACCACAAGGGGCAGAATCGAAGAGCTTCGTATGTCTGGGAAGACAGCGATATCGAAAAGCTTTCCGGGATGAAGTGGGGAATCGGAGACTCCTGTGATTGGGCGGAAGGCTGCTATGACGGGGCGTACGGCGGTATGGAATGCTGGAACTGGGGAAAACCCGGAAAGAATGAGGAGAATGCAAAAGACGATGTTCCGCCCAAGGAGACCGGCGTGCGTCATACAAGATCGGTCTATTTTATCAAAAAAGCGCCGGAGGGGCTGAACCCGTTTTTCCTTGTGGTGGACCGGCTGGAGTCCAGGAATACTCATGTGTACGATTTCCTTTGGCATGTAGACAGTGAAAATCCAGTGATCACGGAGGCGGGGGTGGACTTGGAGGAGATGGCCGTCTGCGTTTCCGGGAACGGGAAAACCATGGAAATAATCCGCGGGAGAGAAGAGCCGGAGTGGCAGGGGTATGCGGCCACAGGGACCGAGCAGGGAATGTACCGGGAGATCAACTGTATCGTCGCCCGTGCAGAGTCTGACACTATTAGAATGGTAACGGTTTTATACCCGCACGGCGCAGGGGAGGTCACGGCCTGCCGCGTTTACGGGGGTGAAAACATAGAGGATGGGGATATGGAAGTGGCTTTTTCCGATGGCCGTACGTATTCCTACCAGGAAGCAGTAATGAGAAACGATCTTAAAGGAGGAGAAGTATCATGAGAAAAAATGGGAAGAGAGCAGCGGCGCTGGGAATGGCCGCAGTGATGGCCGCAGCCGCATTATCGGGCTGCCAGAAAGGAAACGGCGGGCCGGCCGGCGGGACAGACCGCGCAGAAGGCGATACAACGGCGGCTGTGACGGAGGCACAGGGCAGCGGAGACAACAAGCTGGTGGTTGCGATCCAGACAAACAGCTATGTGACGGATTACGATAACAACTACTTCACGAAATATCTGGAAGATAAGCTGGGGATTGAGATTGAGTTTTATCAGCTTCCGGCGGCTACGGATGAGGTCAGGACAAAGGTGTCCCTGATGGCCACCTCCAATGACAATCTGCCGGATGTGCTGATTGTGGATAATGCACTGACACCGGAGACAATATTGGAATACGGCAGCAGCGGAGTGTTCCTGCCTTTAAATGAATATACAGAGGATGCTTCCAGGATGCCGAATTACAACGCAATCCCGGAAGAAGACAAGAAGGTGATGGAAGCGGCCCAGACAATGGCGGACGGTAACATGTACAGCTTATCCAAATATGAACCGGAGACCTGGAATGTAACGCCCAATCGTATGTTTATCAATAAAGCCTGGATCGACAAACTGGGACTGACCATGCCGACGACAACGGATGAACTGAAAACCGTATTGAAGGCGTTCCATGATCAGGATCCCAACGGAAACGGCGTGCAGGATGAGATCGGCGCTTACGGCTATCAGGCAGGCGGCTACGGCCAGAATATCACGGCCGCACTCATGAACTCCTTTGAATTCTGGAACGGCGGCAATTTAAACGGCGGCCTCGCCCTTGACAAGGACGGAAAGACTGTTATCGCTCCGTTTACGACGGAGGGCTGGAAGGCCGGATTGACTTACATGAACGATCTTTACAATGAGGGCCTGCTCTCACCGGCCATCTTTACCGATGACGATACGCAGTTTAAGGCTACTTTAAACGAGGAAACCAATGTGGTAGGGCTGGTGTCCTTCGGTTCCCTCTCCAACTATCCGGATGCGGCAAACAACAGCAATTACCTGGAAATGGAGATTTTAAATCCGGTTAAGGGGCCGGACGGAACCAACTATACACCATATACAGAATACTCGCCAAACCAGGAATTCTTTATTTTTAATGGTTGTAAAAATGTAGATCTGGCTGTGAAACTGGCGGACGCGTTCTATGACCATGAGGCATCCACGGTAGCCAGATTCGGTGAAAAGGGTGTTGATTATACCGACGACCCGGCGGAACTGGAGAAGATGAACAATGCCTATGTGGCGGCCGGCCTCTACGACAAGGTGACGCTGGCTTATATCTCCAACTACTGGTTGGAGCCGGCAGCAAAGACATGGCACGGCGTATCACCGAGATATGCGAGCCTTTCGGAGATGAACACCGTTGCAAACGGCATGGTAACGTACAACCCGGAAGACAAGACACAGCTAAATGCCAAGAGTTATGAGTATTATTTTGACAAGCATCCGGAGAAGGTTCTCCCGCTTCTTCACTATACCGAGGATGAGGCAGGGCAGATTCAGGAAGCCCTTTCTAATATACCAACTTATGTAAACCAGACGATGGCAGAGTTTATCACCGGGGCTAGAGATATTGAGAGCGGATGGGATGCTTATATGTCAGAACTAAAGGGAATGGGCCTCGATGAGTGGCAAAAGTGCGCGCAGGCGGCCTATGACCGTTCTGTGGAATAGAGAGGAACCCGGAGGAATTTATTGTGGCAGGAAACAGAAAAGACAGCCCGGTTGCGGGCAAAAGAGATTTGAAGAGACAGATTCTCGCCAGATGGCAGCTGTATCTGCTGTTGCTGCTGCCGCTCATCTACATAGCGGTGTTTGCATACGTCCCCATGGGCGGGCTGGTGATTGCATTTAAGAAATATAATGTGAGGCAGGGAATCTGGGGCAGCGCATGGGTGGGACTTGACAACTTTGTCAAGTTCTTCACCTCATACAAATTCCCGATCATCATGAAAAATACACTGATGATCTCCTTATACAGCCTCGCGGTGTCATTTCCAATTCCCATTATCTTCGCGCTGCTGCTGAATGCAATGCTGGGAAAACGGTATAAGAAGGCGATCCAGACGATCACGTACGTGCCGTATTTTATATCGACCGTAGTCATGGTGGGGCTGATTTTCCAGGTACTGAACAACCGGAGCGGAATCTATGGGAGTCTTTATACGATGTTTACTAACCGGACGGCGCCGAATATTCTGGCGGACGGGAAGCTGTTTAAGCACATCTACGTCTGGTCGGGGGTATGGCAGGGCACAGGCTACAGCGCGATTATTTATATTGCTGCGCTGGCCGGTGTGGATCAGTCCCTTCATGAGGCGGCTGAGATTGACGGGGCAAGCAGGTTCCAGCGGCTGCTCTACATCGACGTTCCAACCATACTCCCAACCGCCAGCATTATGCTGATTCTGGCGGTTGGCAACATCATGAATGTGGGATTTGAGAAAGTCCTGCTGATGCAGAATAATCTGAATCTGAATTACAGTGAAATTATATCGACCTATGTATACAAGGTGGGACTCGCCAGCGGAATCAATGATTTCTCGCTATCGACGGCCATCAGTATGTTTAACTCGGTAATCAACTTTATCCTTCTGATGATAGCAAACTGGGGGAGCAAGAAACTGAGCGGCAATGGGATCTTTTAAGGAGGGAAAAAATGCGGAAATTTAAGAATTACAGTCTGAATGACAAAGTGTTTTACGTTGTGATTACGGCTCTCCTGACGATTTTCTTTGTCCTTGTGCTGTATCCCTGTGTCTATGTGATCAGCGCGTCATTTTCGTCCGGCACCGCGGTGCAGAGCGGCAAGGTGGTCCTGTTCCCGGTGGATTTCAGTCTCGAGGGGTATAAGACCGTGTTTCATACGAAGACAGTGTGGACGGGATTCCGTAACTCCCTGTTTTATACGTTTGTGGGGACGGCAGTCAATATTATCATGACGCTGACTGCGGCTTACTGCTTGTCCAGGGACGATCTTCCTGGGCGGAACGCGATCATGCTGGTCTTTACATTTACCATGTTCTTTAATGGCGGTATGATTACGTCGTACATACTCGTGCAGAAGCTGCATTTGCTGAATACGGTGTGGTCGCTGCTGCTTCCGGGGGCGATCGGGGTCTACAACCTGATTATAGCGAAGACATTTATCCAGAATTCGATTCCCGGAGAACTGCTGGAGGCAGCCAGGATAGACGGCTGCTCGGATTTCATGTATTTTATCCGGATCGTCCTGCCGCTCTCGAAGGCAATTGTGGCGGTGCTGGTGCTGTTCTACGGCGTGGGCCACTGGAATGCCTACTTCAATGCCATGATCTATCTTCATGACAAGGCACTGTACCCGCTGACCCTGTTTTTGCGGGAGATATTAATGGCGGATCAGATCGATCCATCCACTGTGACGGATCCGGAGCTGCAGGCACAGCTCGCCCAGGCGGCGGGCGTAATCAAGTACGCGCTGATCGTGGTGAGCATGGTTCCCGTACTTGTGATTTATCCGTTTATTCAAAAATACTTTGTAAAGGGCGTTATGATTGGATCGGTGAAAGGTTGACGGAGGAGACGAAAATATGACAGAACAATTACTATTAAAGGAAGAGGAGCTGGCATGGGCCGGTGAAACTCTGAAGAGGGCAGAAATGAAACTTAAGAAGGTGAGCGGACGCTCCGCCCACAAGATCCCGTATACGACCGTTGACGGCGTTCATGACGACCGGTCGGGGGATGACCAGATAGACTGGTGGACTAATGGATTCTGGGGAGGCATGATGTGGCAGCTGTACGCTCTGACCCATGATGAGGAATATAAGAAAATCGCCGTGGAAACGGAAGAGAAGATGGACAGAAACTTGATGTGCGCGGAAGGGCTGACCCATGACAATGGATTTAAGTGGCTTCTGACCTCCGTTGCCGATTACCGGCTGACCGGTGACAGGAAGTCGAAAAACCGCAGTATGCTGGCCGCCTGTAACCTGGCGGGCCGCTACAATCCGCGGGGCAGGTTCTTACGGGCCTGGAACGACGGGATGGGGTATCGGCAGGAAGACAACCGCGGCTGGGCCATCATCGACTGCATGATGAACCTTCCGCTGCTTTACTGGGCTTTTGAGGAGACGAAGGACCCGAGATTCTATGAGATCGCCGTGGATCACGCGGATACAGCGATGAATGCATTTGTCAGGCCTGACGGGTCTGTCCGTCATATCGTGGAATTCAATCCTGAGACGGGGGAGATGGTCAGAGACTACGGAGGCCAGGGATACGGCGAAGGCTCTTCCTGGACCAGAGGCCAGACGTGGGGCTTATACGGATTTGTCCTGAGCTACTTACACACGAATGACAGAAAGTATCTCGACGCCGCCAAGAGAATCGCCAACTACTTTATCGCCAATATTCCGGAGAGCAATCTGATTCCGGTGGATTTCCGGCAGCCGGAGGACTGCGGGCTGGAAGACTCCACCGCCGCCGCCATCGGCGCCTGCGGGCTTATTGAGATTGCAAAGCAGGTAAAGGGCCGGGAAAGCCGTGTCTATTTGCAGGCGGCGCTGCGCCTTTTGAGAACGCTTGCTTCGGAGCGGTGCAATTGGAATGAGGAAGAAGATCAGCTGCTGGAGAAATGTACGGCGGCCTACCACGACACGGAACACGAATTTTCGATTATATATGGAGATTACTACTTTCTGGAGGCGTTGATGAAGCTTGCGGGGAAAGAGGTTTTTCTGTGGTAGTGTAGTGGATTTGTAAATAGCCTGTTTCACTGCCGTACTTTTTGGATAACAAGATTAATCGAATAGCACCAGATTAATAAATGCCTGGAAACTCTCGCTCTGAAATTTATCTTTATTAAATACCACATGGTTCATACAGCTGACATCAAAATCCTTTACGTCTATCTCCACAATCTCCCCGCGCTGAATGTAGGGGTCTGCAAAGATTCGGGGAACAACGCCAACTCCCAGGTTCTCACGGGCGGCCTGGACGATTACGTCGGAATTGGTGCTGGACCACAGCGGCGCGGCGGTTAAGTTGTGCAGAGTCAGGGCGCAGTCGAAGGCGTCTCTGATCGTGCAGCCCTCCTCGCGCAGGATGAGAGGCTCTTCCACGAGGCGTTCCAGGGATACGGGCTGGCTGGCCAGGCGGGCAAATGGATGGTCGGGCGCGCAGATGACGGCCAGCGGATAGGAGGAAAATGGAATTTTCTCCAGCTGTTCGCCCGGCACGACGCCCTCGATCAGGCCGATATCCAGCTCATTTTTCAGCAGCAGCTGTGCAATCTCTTTGGAATTATTTACCGTGACCTTGACGACGGACTCCGGATTGCTTTTCATAAAACGGGAAATAACTCCGGGCAGCAGGAAGCTGGCCAGAGTCACACAGGAGCCGATCCGAAGAGGAGTCTGGCGGTTTAAGGAGCCGGAGCAGGTTTCAAGATCGTGATAAAGCTCCAGAAGCGGTATCACTTTAGAGAGATAGAATTTGCCGTTCTCATTGATGACAATTTTCCTGGAAACCCGGTCGAAGAGAGAGGCGCCTACGGATTCCTCCAGTTCATTGATCGCGTGAGAAATAGCCGGCTGCGTCATGGACAGCGTTTTCGCCGCTCCGGTAATACTGCCCTCTTCACAGACGGTTTTGAAGATAGTAAGATGTCTTAAATTCATGATCAGGATCCCTTCCATTACCAATACAACATATGATAATAAATATTATATCATTCTGATAATGAATTGAACAGGGATTTTTGTCCTTTTTTTAAAATTAATGTCGAAAATCAGAACGGTTCACAGAAGAGTCATGGGAGACAGTCTGTGAACCGTACTTCGAAGTCCGGACAATCAGAGATCCAGCAGCATGAGATGCTCATCGGCGTAGCTGCCATCCCGGTATTTAAAGGAATGGGGGCGGGTGCCGTAAATGCGGAAGCCATGTTTTTCATAAAGGGCGATCGCACGCTTATTTTCGCAGACAACCTCCAGCTCGATCATCTCCAGCCCCATTTCTCCGGCACATGTAATGATGGCCGACAGAAGCAGGGAGCCGATTCCCAGGCCCCAGTACTCTTTCCGGATGGATATGCCGAAGGTCGCGCGGTGGCGGTACCGTTCCCTCTGGGCGATAGGGCTTATGCCGGCGTGGGCGATGATGGTTCCGTCCACAACGGCACAGATCATTAAGTCGGTGGGACTGCTCAGCGTGGACTCCAGAAATTTTTCTTCCTGCAGGGTGGGCATGGTAATTTCGTCGGAGTACCGGGCCAGGAAGTCTGTCTCGTCTGAGGTGGCCTTCATCAGATGAAGGATGGCAGCCGCGTCGGCGGGAAGAGGGCTTCTTAAGTGGCAGAGAACACCGTTTTTCAGTGTGTGGTCTTTGGGTTTGTATCTCATGGACAGAGCCTCCTGATAATAATGAATAGCCAGTACTGTATTGCGCAAATACCAGTGCTGGTTTATGAAAATCCCCCCCGGTACCGTGAGAAGACTCGCGGTTCGGAGGGATTGCAATAGCAGCAGTCAGATTACGTTCCGCTGAAGGCCGTTGAGTGAAGCTCTCCCTTAGAGACGGGCAGCGATTGCTTTGATGAAATCCTCACTGTTTAACACAGTAGGATTCGGTATGGTGGTGATGAGTGCCAGATCCTTTGTCATCTCACCGCTTTCGATGGTATCGATGGTGGCTTTCTCCAGTCTGTCTGCGAAATCCATCAGGTCGTTGTTGCCGTCTAACTCTCCGCGCTTTCTCAAAGCACCGGTCCAGGCGAAAATGGTGGCCACCGAGTTGGTGGAGGTCTCTTCTCCTTTTAAGTGCTTGTAATAGTGGCGCTGTACGGTTCCATGGGCTGCCTCATATTCGTAATCGCCATCCGGAGATACGAGAACAGAGGTCATCATGGCAAGAGAGCCAAATGCGGAAGAAACCATGTCGCTCATAACGTCACCGTCATAATTCTTGCAGGCCCAGATATAGCCGCCTTCGGACTTCATGACACGGGCGACCGCATCGTCGATCAGAGTATAGAAGTAAGTAATTCCGGCTTCCTCGAACTTTGCAGTATACTCTGCGTCGAAAATATCCTGGAAAATATCCTTGAAGGTGTGATCATATTTTTTGGAAATGGTGTCCTTGGTGGCAAACCATAAATCCTGTTTCGTGTCCAGAGCGTAGTTGAAACAGCTTCTGGCAAAGCTTTCTATGGAATTATTTATGTTGTGCATGCCCTGTACAATACCGGCACCTGCGAAATTATGTACCAGTTCACGGGTCTCGCTTCCGTCTTCTGCCGTATAGACTAATTCGACTTTACCGGCTCCCGGAATCTTCATCTCGGAACCCTTATATACGTCGCCGTAAGCATGCCTTGCAATGGTGATCGGCTTTTTCCAGTTCTTTACACACGGTTCGATTCCCTTAACCACAATCGGAGCACGGAATACGGTGCCATCCAGGATCGCGCGGATCGTGCCGTTGGGGCTCTTCCACATCTCTTTCAAGCTGTACTCTTTTACACGGGCGGCATTGGGGGTGATGGTGGCACATTTGACTGCAACCTTATATTTTTTAGTGGCGTTGGCGGAATCGACGGTGACCTGATCGTTTGTTTCGTCGCGGTATTCCAGGCCGAGATCATAGTATTCTGTTTTTAAGTCAATGTAGGGAAGCAGTAAATGATCTTTGATCATCTTCCAGAGAATCCTGGTCATCTCGTCGCCGTCCATCTCGACGATGGGGGTTGTCATCTTAATCTTATCCATGTGTCTGTTCCTCCTTGAATTTCATGTAACAGTTCAGATGGCGGGAAAATTGGCGCAGGAAGTAGCGTCAAGCTAGCTTGTAAGCGGCTTTATGCGCCAATTTTTACATCGGATGAATGTCCGATGCTTCTTGACCGGCTTTTTCGGTCAAGAAGATGTGCCGTCTGAACTGTTACAATTTCATCGTGTAACCTATAGTATACGACGAATTACGGATTCGCACAAGACTGTCTATGTAAATTTATCCAGCCATTTTTTTAAATTATACACGGTTTTCGGATCGATGAAATGCTCTACTTTCTCGGCCTGTTCCAGTTCATCGGTGGTTTGATTAATATAGCAGAAGAAATTCTGCAGCACCGTATGGCGGAACAGGAGATAGCGTCCAAGCTGAAGACCCGCCTCGGTCAGTGTGACCGTACCGTATTTTTCGAACCTCACAAGCCCGCTGCTGCGTAAGTTTCCGGCCATTTTTGAGGCGGATGAAGGCCGGACATGAAGGCATTTGGCGAGGTCTCCGATCCGGACCGGAGTGCCGTCCTGGCTGAGGCGGCAGATCATTTCCAAATAGTCCTCCATGGAGTAGGTGATCTGAACGTGTTCCAGCAGGGAATAGCCTTTTAATGTATAAAAATTATCTTCCTGGTCCATTTGTTACCTCCTTGTCGGTATCCGCATATCAGTTTAGTATATTCCGGCGGAGAATGTTCTATGACAGGCCTGGGGAAGCGCTTCTTAATCATTGCGGTCAGGGAAACTAGTGCCGCCCGGCGTAAGTTTCGGTGAATTGTGTGCTTGATATTTGCGTCAGGGGCGCGTCCGCGAAGCGACGGCGTAGTGGACCCTATGTCTAGCTTCGTGGACGTGATCCTGGCGTGAATAGCGAGTGCAGAATTCACCGGAACTTATGCAACGCTGTATTAGCCTGCTGTCTGAAAAAATGCAAAAATCCTGCGGAACCACTGTACCAGCCTTCGCATATGTTAGGATATGGAAACATTTTCGGAGGTAAATTTTAATGACAGAAGTAATCCAGTTAACCGATTTAAAAAAGGGCCAGAAGGCAGTTATATCCGAGCTGGCCGTTTTTGATGATATGAGACGACGTCTTCAGGACATCGGTCTGATTGAAGGAACCGTAGTGGAGTGTGTGGGGAAGAGCCCTCTGGGAGACCCCTGCGCTTATGTGATCCGCGGGGCCGTTATTGCGCTGAGGAGTGAAGACTCCGGACGTGTGATGGTATGCAGGATGGAGCCGGGATACCGGAAAGCAAAAGCGGAGAAGAATCCAGGCATGGTTTCGGCCGCAGATACTGCCTCGATCTGTGAGGGCAAGTCAGAACAGGAGGAAACGGAGGACGTAATATGGGGTTAAGCAGAGATTCTGTCGGAATCAAGTCCGTAGACTGCGGGCTGGAAATCAGGAAGCGCCAGGAAGACGATAAGGTGATCGCCCTGGCCGGCAACCCAAATGTGGGAAAGAGTACCGTATTTAATGAAATGACAGGGATGAATCAGCATACCGGAAACTGGCCCGGAAAAACGGTGGCAAACGCCCAGGGCTATGCAAAGGATGGAGAGCAGGGATATGTTATGGTGGATATCCCTGGCTGTTACTCTCTGATGGCTCATTCCTCAGAGGAAGAGGTGGCAAGAGATTTTATCTGTTTTGAAAATCCGGACGCGGTTATCGTTGTCTGCGATGCCACATGTCTGGAACGAAATTTAAATCTGGTGCTCCAGATTCTGGAGGCCAACCGGCGGGCGGTGGTCTGCGTCAATCTCATGGATGAGGCTAAGAAAAAATCGATCTCTATCCGGTTCGATGTCCTGGAGGAGCGCCTGGGGGTGCCCGTCATCGGAACTGCGGCCAGGAGCGGAAAAGGACTGGAACAGATTTATGAAGGCCTGAAACACGTGCTGGAGCTGAACAAGAGGCTGGAGAGCGCCCGAAACATGGAAGTGGTGGAGGGCGAATATGCTGAGACGGAAGCTGCGGACCTGGAAATGGAAGCCGAAGATGAAGCGGAAGACGTGGAAATGGAAGCTGAAGATGAAGCGAAAGCAGAAGAAACAGAAAATGCGGAAGCGAAAATGAAAATAGAGGAAGCGGGATCAAAAGAAGCAGAAGCAGAAGCGGAAGCGGCAGAATCTGTAAAGGAAGCAGAAGCGGAAGCAAAAAACATAGCAGCAAGAAATATAGAAGCAAGAAATATAGAAGCAAGAGATATGGAAGCAGCGGAATCAGAAGCTGAAAACGTAAAAGACTCAGAAAGCGAAGTTCAAAAAACAGCAGAGAAGGCGGCAGACAGACGATTCGATGAAAATCCGGCGCCGCGGATTCTTATCCGGTATCCGGAATACATCGAGGCGGCCATCGCCCGGCTCACACCTGTGGTAAGGAAGACGGCTGGCGATGGCGTCAATATCCGCTGGCTCTGCGCACGGCTCCTGGATTCTAACGAGAACCTGATGGAAGCCGTCCGCAAATATCTCACTCCCGTGGCAGAATCGCTGGAAGTAAGTTCCCTTCTGGCGGAAATTCGGGAAGAGTGGAAGGAACGGGGCATCACGCAGAAGCGCGTAAGTGATGACATGGCATCGGTCTTTGTACGAAAAGCAGAGTTTATCTGCCGGGGGGCAGTGGTGTACGAGAATCAGAAGTATGATAAGAAGGATCGTCTTCTGGACCGTCTGTTTACAAGCAAAGCAACCGGATTTCCCATTATGTTTCTGATTCTTTTAGGCGTTTTCTGGCTGACTATTACGGGAGCCAACTATCCGTCCGAACTTTTGAGCACAGGCTTATTCTGGGTGGAAGACCGGATCAGCGAGCTGTTTCTTGCCATCGGTATGCCAGTGCTTTTAAATGATCTCCTCGTTCATGGCGTTTACCGGGTTCTGGCATGGGTAATATCGGTTATGCTGCCTCCAATGGCAATCTTTTTCCCGTTGTTTACGCTGCTGGAAGACTTCGGTTACCTTCCAAGAGTTGCATTTAACCTGGACCGGTGCTTTAAGCGGTGTGCCGCCTGCGGAAAACAGGCACTGACCATGTGCATGGACTTTGTAAACTTGTAAATCATATTTTTCGCAAAATGATATTGATTGCATCGTCGTCTATCAATATTTTGTCAATCAGTATGGTGAGACAGTAGCGCTTTTCCTGCAAGTCTCCGGATTCCAGGAGGTTTACGAAGCGATCCTTCGCGGCGCGTAAGTCCTGCAGTGTCAGAGCTTCTGGCTGCGGAGCTTCTAAAATCTCAGTCAGAGTATTTTTTTCTTTGGCCAAAGACTGGATCCGTTCTGAGATTACATTGATAGGGATACCGCCGATCTGGTATAATTCAATAAGCTTTTCTACCTGTTTGTCTATTTCTGCTATTCTGGCACTATAATCCGGTTTAAGCGGCTGAAGTTCTTGCTGCGCGTCCGGATCCGGCTGCAGCTCATTGAAATCCAGATTGGTTATGTAATGGATTACCAGGGCGTCCAGCTCTTCGATCTTCCATTTTTTGTTTTTGCAGTCAGGATCAATGACATATCGTTTATCCCCTTTGGTACGGCTGTAGCAGGAGTAATTGCCGTGTTCGCCGTGGAAACGTGCGCCGCATTTCTGGCAGTAGATGAGGTTAGACAATAACGTTTTAGCTTTGAACGGGGATCGGGTGTATGTTCGGCCGGTCTGTGCAGCATCGGCTTTGGAGGAGTTAAGGAACATCTGCTGTACGCGGTCATAGAGGTCCTGAGAGATAATAGGCGTGTGGTTGCCTGAATAGAGTTTTCCCTTAAATTTGACCTTTCCGAGATATACTTCGTTTTTCAGAACGTTCCGGACCAGAGTTTCGCTTTTCCACCCGCCGTATTTTGTGGTGTATTTATCCTGCATGTAGATCCAGCAGCTGTGAAGGGTGTGACCTGTGGCAAAGCGCTCATAGAGCTCCCGGACCTGCAGAGCTTCGTATTCATTAACAACCAGGTTCCCGTCTGTGTAATCGTAGCCTGTGGGAGCATAAGCTCCGCCATGAAAATAACCGTTTCTTGCCCGGCCAACGCGGCCCATGGTAAAGCGTTCGGTGATCTGGTCTTTTTCCAGTTGGGCAAAGACGGAGAGGATTCCGATCATGGCGCGGCCGAAGGGGGTAGAGGTATCAAAATTTTCGTTGATGGAGACAAAATCGACGTGGTTCGCGAGGAATTTGTCTTCAATGAGCATGAGAGTGTCCTTTTGGCTTCGTGACAGACGGTCCAGCTTGTAGACGATCACGGTGTCGATGATTCCAGCCGCAATGTCTCCGAGCATCTGCTGGAGGCCGGGACGGTTTACATTGCCTCCGGAGTAGCCTCCGTCGATGTAGAATTTTACGATGGTAATGTCTTTTGCTTTGCAGTAGGCAGTCAGACGTTCTGTCTGTTCATCGATGCTGTAGTTCTCAAGCTGGTTATCGGTGGATACGCGGACATAGCAGGCGCCTTTTATCATAATATCATCTCCTTGGTTAAGTGTATTAAATTTGAGTACAAAAAATACGCCCCTTGCCAGGACGTACCAGAAATGATATAATTCTATTGTTGATGTAGATTATTCATTCCGGTGCGTCCGGCAAGAGAAAATCTATGTAAAGCCGTTCGGTGTTGGTTGCACCGGGCGGTTTTTTTAATTCTATACATATTACTTATCTATTTTAAGCCATCAATTTAATCATCAAAATCGTCGTAATCATCACTGTCATCATAATTATCGTAATCATAAGTAGCATTACTCCAGTCAACAACTGTATCTGGAGTTAGCGAGTTTGTCGGCTCTCTTACAATACGATCTTGCTCAGCAAGTTCAGATAAGTTGTTAAAATATTGAGGAGAACACCACCAGATATCATTATAAAATTGTATCTGGTCATCAGAAGCGCCATCAACAAGAGTTGGAAGGCTAGCGCCGACAGAAATCCAGCCGTTTTCAGGTGCACCTACCGGAGCCCCATTTATTTCACTTATGGGATTAAGGCAACTGCCGTCTTCGCGGAAGCCAAACCAACCATATGAAAATTGGAACCAACCAGTTTTCATATAGCCAGTACTATCAAAATAATACCAATAAGAATCAATTTTTTTAAGCACGTTTTGAGAATAAGACCCGTCATCATTCTGATACCACCAACCTGTCTGATCCTGTTTCCATTCTCCGGCCAGAGCTGTCATACACATTATTGCTGACATTGATAGCGTTGCTAAAAATAATCTTGCTTTTTTCATATCATTTCCTTCTTCCTTAATTTTATTAAGCAGCCATAGCTATTTTAACCCCATTTTTCGGTACATTCGATATAATGATGCATACTTTGACGATAAAGGTAATCCTGCTTTCAACGTTCGCCGGATATCAGCATAGATTTCTTGAGGCGTAGGAGTGTACTCCTCGTCATAGTCTTCATATTCGATCTTTTGGCACGCTTTCTTCTCTGGAAAGAATAATAATTCCAACTGCCTTTCCGATTCTGATGCTCTGTGTGTAGTTTGAGCGATATTCTCATACCATTTTCTATAATCTGACAAAGCTCTGTTTGATGCCTTATAGGATAAACCGAATAACTCATATATATGTCTGACTGTTCTACAATCATATTTATGAATTAGTATTCTGGGAGCCAGAATATGGCTGGCAAACTCATTGGCCTCATCATCATTTTCTTTTGTATCCCCATTATGACTCAATAAAATGTGGCCCACTTCATGCATCAGAGTAAAACGCTGACGGCGAATGTATGGAAAAGAATCATTATAGTAGATTTTTCCTCTTAGCTTAAATGCATCATCACTTACTTTGTAACATTCGCGTTCTTTTATTTCTGAAAGTTCAGAATACTTATATAGAGGTATCTTTAATTTTTTAATTACATCAATGCAATTAATAGGAAAATTTTTGATATTACAGGTTTCGTAGACATCTAAAATAATACGTGAAACCTCACAATGCTCCAAACAAAATCACTCCTTTAATCATCATCGGATAACAAAGTTCTAATGATGTCCTGTTTTTGTTCGATCGTGAGTTTTTTTCCATTTCGGGCAATAAGGCTTTGGATATCTTCATAGGTTGGCTCATATACGGTTTGTGATGATCCTCTTGCCATTTCATCAAGCTCTTCAACTGTAATTCCTAATTCTTTACATATTGAAATTACAATATTAACGCTTGCACCGCCAACACCTCTCTTTAATATCGAATAGAGTGTGCTTTCGGATAAACCGCATTTCTCTGCAAATGCCCGTTTACTCATACCAGTTTCGGAAATCAGTTTTTCTAAAATTCTAGCTTTCTCCATTATCCCACCTCGCTTCTATAACCTTATTATACGCGCAATCACGTAAAAAGTAAATAGAAATATGCGCAAAAGTGCAAAGAAGTTAAAAATAGTAAAAAATATACGCGCAATCGCGCGAAAAAGTTCTTGACAATACATGCAAATGAGCGTATATTACAACTATGGTCAGCGCAATTGCACAAAAGGAGGTGATAAAATGTATAAAAACCTTTTAGACACTATGTCTAATAAAAAAATTACATTTACGCAGATTTCAGAACTTCTTCATTGCCAACTAAGAACGGTGTCAGAGAAAAGCAGGGGAGTGGTTCAAAGCGAGTTCACTGTTACTGAAGCGTTATTAATTAAGCGGGTCTTTTTCCCCGAGTATGATATTGACTGGTTATTTGAAAAAGAAGAATTAAGTGCCTGACACAAACACATGTTCGATAAAACAAATATACCACTATCGAATATGGGTGTCAATGGGAAATGAAGGAGGTGAGAGCGGTGAAATTAATAAAAAAGATAACCCAGAGGTTAAAAGAAAAATACTGGTACAGTGAGAGGATGTACCAGTATGTGATAAGTGGAATTATGGGTTGGGCTGTAACTTTAGTTATTTTTATAATTTGGATTCTAAAATTTTATGTCTTTGATTAAAACAACTTGGCAAGATCACCTACTTCGGGATTATCAAAAGGTATGTGTTCTTTTTCTATAATAGTTTCTTCAACAGGCCCATCATTCAATGGATTAATTATAAAAGATGGTGAATGTTTTCGTATGGTTTTTCTGGGAAGCGAGTTTTCATATTTATCAGATTCAATAGTGCACATGTTATCTTGTACATGTATTACTTTTCCGGTACCTTTTACCAATTCTAGGTAACCGAGGGATTCTTTGGTTACGGGATCGATAATCTCGTGATCAGAAAGAGTGTAAATCAGAAAACGATTATTCAAGTTTATACCATCGTTTTTTCCTACATTAAGAGATAGTTTGTAGTCATCATGAATATACACAACACAAATTTTTTTTGACATATAATTAACTCCTTTATTTTACAATTGGATACTATTTATAGTATCAAGGGTAATAGTTGGGCGAAGAATGATTGCTTCCATATTATCATTTATGTGGGCTATTAAATCTGGTATGTCTTCGGAGGTAGAATAAACTTTTATTTGAGCTAATCCGGCGCTGTTTATGTTTTCAACATATCCGTAACCAATTTGTTGTTCATAGCCTCGTATTTTTTCATAAAAGGTTACTAATGAATTGTTAGCTATTAAATTGTTCGGCCTACAAATGCAGACATTATGATGACATTCTATTATAGGTAAAGTAGGTGATGATATTTGATGGTTATTGATAATTTTTAGTTCTTTTAAATCTAAAAATAATTTCATACATAACCATAAGCTAAGGAGAAGTAAAAAAAGTAATATTATGAATACAAAAAATGGTACCGCTGTTGTTGAAGGAAAAATATAGAGTAAAATGGCTGGAATTAACCCTATTCCAAATGAACAAATATTACTATAATCTTTAAAATAATTTTTTATATTCACAACAAATTTCACCACCTTTCGCCTAAATTCTACCATAGGTGGCAAGATAAAACAAGACGAAGTAAGGAATATGATATCTGCAAAGGTAGTGATAACATGTAACACCTGCCGATACCGCAATCGCTGCTTGGAGCAGAGCAGGCGGTATCCATGTAAGGACTATGCGCCTAAAAAGGCGGAAACAAGTACAACCAGTCATACATACAATCTATCAGAGAGGGGTGGTGATATGGCTGTTACGGTTATAATTACCGCGCCGGACGGAAACGTGTACACGGATCCGAGGCAAGTTAAAATAGCCAGAAATGATTTCCCGGAATTTTATCGCATTCTGGAAAGCTACAAGCCAAAAAACGAGATACAAGAGGAGGAAACCGGCTAATGCCGGTACTGATGGACAAGCAGGAGGTGATACAGAATGCAGAAGTACATTGACTACCTCGACGACTTCGAGGACGACAGTCGGCCGCCGCTGATCGACTGGGTGGTATGGCTGCTGGTTGGGATCTTTGATCTGGCCGGAGCAGGGGCCTGCGGGTACATAGGGTATCTGCTGTTGGTGAGATTGATTTGAGAGGAGGGAATCAGATGCAGAAGGAAACAATTATGAAACAGTTGGAAAAACAAGCGCGGTATGCGCAGCGCTCCCTGTCGCGCGACCTGCTTTATCAGACATATGGACAAGCTTGTATGGCGCGTCAGCTGGAAGCAATAACGCGGGAGGAGTTTGCACAGATCAACCACATGACTGTCTATTTTATGAATACCCATGCAAGGGAACTGGAAGGAGAAGGTGAAGGATGATGAAGAAACGATTAGAGAAGAAGATGGAGAAGCGGAAGCGTGAACAGATCCACAGATTGCTTGATTTGGCGCTGGATATCAACGGACTGGAACCCAGAAAACAGGCTATTACAGGGAGCCTTCCGACAGCATTTTTTTATTTTTCTGGACATACGGGCTGGGCAGAGATACAGGTACATTCCGATGGTTGGAGTACCGAAGATTATCCAGATGTAAATATGTATGCGGATACATACAGTCTCGGAAGGCTTACAGATGTAGTACGCCGCCTAAATACACTAAAAGCAGAATCCCCAGGAGCTGCAACTCCCAGGGATTCAAGGTAACTACTAATTATTCTACAGCCCCATTGTACCATGGGGAGAAACGGAGTGCAAGATGGTAAAAAA
>NZ_JACOPB010000010.1:0-207555 GCF_014288005.1 Hungatella hominis | reverse complement strand
AATTGGACATCTAATTTTAAAATCTCCATGTAGCTAGGCTTATTTAAGTTACCCTTTTTTAGGATAATAAAAATATCAACTTTTTTCACATCACCTCTTGACATTTCTTAGCTGGACTTTGTTTTGCTTATTCCCTCATGTTTCTGATGCCTTTATTGTATCCTAATTTCTCCAATAAAAAAACATATACACATTACCACTTGGAATACTTTAATTACTATTCCGATCTAATGCGTATATGTCCAAAATCTTCAATATTTACAAATAAGTATACTTTAATTACCTTTTTTATATTGTGTCGGAGTTTTTCCTGTCTCTGCTTTAAAAACCTTGCAAAAATATTTGGAATTATTAAAACCGATTTTAAAACTAATTTCTTCTATTGTATCATAGGAGTTCCTCAGCAACTTTTTCGCATGCTCTATTCTTATTTTTGTTAAAAAACCTGTATATGTGATTCCCTTTTGCTGATAGAATAAACGGCTTAAATAGGAAGCATTCACAGAGATTGCTTTAGCTACCATCTGCAGAGATAGTTCGGGATTATTATAATGATCCCGAATATAGGAAACCGCATTGAGAAGATGCTGATTCTGCAAATTTGTATCGTAAAAATCCATCCACTCCAACATCTGCTTCAGACCATAATCCAGCCACTCAGATAGCTCTAACCATGTACGAAAATTTGCTGCCTGCTGTATAAACGTCTCAAAGTCCAAGTCAGCTTCTATCTTATCTTTTGATACGTAATTTGAGATAAACTGCAAAAGATGAACTGCTGTCTGTGCTACATCGGCCGGAAAATAACGTTCCTGCTCCAACCTTTTCCAACGGCCGCTAAGATATTCATAAGTTTTTTTTCGGCCAGCCTCCATTATTTCTGTCTTAATCCAGTAAACCATCTCTGTATATTGATAATCCAGTTGTTTTTTTGAACCGAATTTGCCAATCGATTCATAGGTAAACAAAAATTGTGATGGGCAATAAAAGTGTTCATAAATACAGGCCAGCGCCTGCTCCTTTAATCGATACAGGCTCGTACCCAGGCTGCATACCCGGCTTACACCGGCAATTACGGAAAGATTGGTACAGCGCTCAATCATAATCCGCACCCGTTCAAGCCCTCTTGTAAGCTGCTCATAAAAATTTACCTTTGTAATTCCATCTAATCCATAAATACAGAAAAAGAAGCCATGTCCACCATAAACACACAAAGGACCGAATTCACTTTGCAACAGGATATCCCGTACTGATGTAATCAGCAGCTTTCTCATCTCCTCCCTTCCCGAGTAAGTATCTGCCGACAAATCCTGGCACTTTATACAGGTAACAACGATTTCTGTGCAATTCTTCGTTATCCCTGCCTCCTCAAGAATCTTTAACTGAGTCTCTACTGAAATCTCCGAGAAAAGTATATCATGTAAATCCTGTCCCAATAATCGATCCCCAGTTGCCGGGTCCTGCGCATTTATATGAATAGTTTGATTTAACGTATTCAAAACGATTTCTGCCAGTGTGTCCTGATTAATGTCGGACTTTAGCAAATAATCACTCGCCCCTAATAATAGTGATTCCCTTACGAACTTAAAGTCATCATGGCTGCTGAGTACGATAATTTTACTTTTTATACCTTCCTCTTTCATTTTTTTAATCAATCCTATACCATTTATTACCGGCATAAGGATATCTGTAATAACCAAATCCGGATCAAAATGCCGGATCATTTCAACAGCTTCTTCCCCATTTGACGCTTCCCCAACAACTCTACAACCCATCGCTTCCCAATCTATACCGCTGGTTACCGCCAGACGTAGTAACGGCTCATCATCCACAATAACAACTGTAAACATATTTTCCCCTTAACTCCTGTCTTTCCCCACCCAGTCCTTTTTGCTATCAAGCGACTTTCCATTTACTTTCGTCCATACAACAGTCAGACTCTTCACTGAAACTTGTAGTTATCTCCGCTCTCACATCTCCGCAGAATATCGTATTTCTCCATCTCAAATCCCAAATCCACGTCAATCATCTGCTGTGCGTGCGGCGCGCTCTCCTGCAGATTTCCCTCTTCGTCATAAATAGCCCGAACGACGGCAGATAAATTCCTTCCATCTGGTTTCATTACTTCGATCGTCTCTCCCACAGAGAACTTATTTTTCTGTTCAATCCTTCCGTATCCTCGGCCGTCCACAGCCATCACAGTTCCCAGATACGTATAATCCTTGACATACGTGCTGTTTTCATAAATCTGTGCGGACGCATCCGGCTTTCCAAAGTAGAAGCCAGTCGTAAATTCCCGGTTGACGCACTTTGCAATCTCCGCCCTGTACCATTCCAGATTCGCTTCATACAGCTTCGGATCCTTTAAATAGTCGTCTATGGCTTTCCGGTAAGCCCTTGCCACTGTCGCCACATAGAGCGCCGTCTTCATACGCCCTTCGATCTTAAAGCTGTCGATCCCGGCATCGATCATCTCCGGTATGTGATCGACCATACATAAATCCTTGGAGTTAAAGATAAACGTGCCCCGCTCATTCTCATAAACCGGCATGTACTCACCCGGACGCTTCTCCTCGACGATGGAATACTTCCAGCGGCAGGGATGGGTACAGGCCCCCTGGTTGGCGTCCCGTCCCGTCATAAAATTGCTCAGAAGACACCGCCCTGAGTAGGAGATGCACATGGCTCCGTGAATGAAGCTCTCGATCTCCATATCCTCCGGAATGTGGTCTCTGATCTCCTTAATCTCCTTTAAAGAAAGCTCACGCGCCGTTACCACGCGCTTTGCCCCCAGATCATACCAGAAACGGTACGTTCCGTAGTTCGTATTATTAGCCTGGGTGCTGATATGGATCTCCATATCGGGTATCACCCGCCTGGCAATGGCGAATACTCCCGGATCTGAGATAATCAGCGCATCCGGACCGATCTCCTTCAGTTCTCCGAAATACGCCTCCACACCCGCTAAATCATCGTTGTGAGCCAGAATATTGGCCGTTATATAGACCTTTACACCGTGTTCATGGGCAAAGGCGATTCCCTCTTTGATCTCTTCATTCGTAAAATTCTTTGCTTTCGCTCTCAGACCGAAGGCCTCACCGCCGATATAGACCGCATCCGCACCGTAAATCACGGCGGTCTTCAGCACCTCGAGACTTCCAGCCGGAATAAGCAGTTCTGTCTTTCTCATCTTTTTACATCTCTTTCTCTAAAAACGCTTAATGCAACGCCGTCCCCGATGGGTATGATCGACGTGGCCAGGCTGTCCGTATGTTTCAATTCGTATAAATATTCCCGCATGCGCGCATGGATCGTCCTGTTGCGCCGTTCCACCGCATAGCGCGATTCGATGATATCGCCATCCTGCAGCACATTGTCCGAGACAAGCATACTTCCCGGAACCATGAGTCTCATGATTTCGGGAAGCCATACAAGATACTGGCCCTTCGCCGCGTCCATGAATATAAAATCATAGGGACCGGTAAGTTTCTTAAGGATCTCTCCGGCATCGCCGGGGAGCAGAGTGATTCGTTCACTCTCCCCCGCTCTCTCGAAGTTTTCCAGGGCTTCTGGTATCCGTTTTTCATATTTTTCAATCGTTGTTATGCGGCAGTTCTCCGGCATGGCCCCCGCCATTAAAAGCGTCGAGTAGCCCACTGCGGTGCCAACCTCCAGGATAGCCGCCGGCCGCTTCGCCGCCACCAGAGAAATCAGGAATGAGGCGGTCTCCTCGCGGATGACCGGCACCCGTTCCTTCCGGGCCTTTGACGCAATCTCCGAAAGGAGCGTTCCCCGGCTTCTCTCCAGCGAATTAATGTAGTCCGTGACTCTGTCGTTCCCTGTCATTCCTTCTCTTCCTCTTCTCCGGTATTTTCGTTCATCATCTGAAGAATCTCCCTGGAGGTCATAGAGGTGTTCACAGTGTACGTCCCGGGGTTCACTTCGTAGTCGAAGAAGATGGCCTGTATGACAAATGAATATTCATTCGCAATCAGCCCGTACGACTTAAGGAGCTTCGCTGCATCCGTGATGGAGGTTCCCTCCTCCACGGTGATACTCCTGTCTCTTCCCGGCGCGGCTTCCACAGACGTGGCGTAAAAAATTTCATGGCCGAATTCATAGCCCTTTGTCACGCCTTCGTAAAGAAGCAGCACGACCAATGCGCAGACAATCAGCCTTCCGGATATCCCGATGATGGCTCCCGTTATTCTGTTGATCTCTTTTGTAGCACGGCTCATACTGTCATCCCTTTCAACACGAAAGTCCTGATTCTTTGATGCTTATCCTATACTTCCATAATAATCGGCAGAATCATCGGATTCCGCTTCATCCGTTTCCATAAGAAATCGCTTAAGCTGTCGCGGATAATATTCTTGATCTTGCCCCAGTCGTTGACATGGCGGTCGAGGCAGTCCAGCACAGCGTCATTCACGACCGCTCTTGCGTCCTCCATCAGATCCTCGGATTCTCTCACATAGACGAAGCCTCTGGACACGATGTCCGGGCCTGCCAGCAGCTGATTGCTGTATTTCTCCAGCGTCAGCACGACGATGATGATTCCGTTCTGAGCCAGATTCTGTCTGTCACGCAGCACGATATTGCCGACGTCGCCGACGCCCAGTCCGTCTACCAGGATTCCGCCTGCTGAAACGTGATCCACGATGCCCCAGGACTCCTGTCCCAGTTCCACCACGTCTCCTGATGACATGATAACGATGTTGTCCTTCGGAATGCCCATAGCCTGTACCAGATTCTTCTGAGCCATTAAATGGCGGTACTCTCCATGAACCGGGATCGCGTATTTCGGACGCACCAGAGCGTAGATCAGCTTGATCTCTTCCTGACACGCATGGCCGGATACGTGGGTATCCTGATTGATTACTTCGGCGCCCTTCATGGCCAGTTCGTTGATAACCTTGGACACCGCCTTCTCATTGCCCGGAATCGGAGTGGAGCTGAGCACTATCACATCGGTCGGTTTAATCGATACCTTTTTGTGGGTGCTTCCCGCCATACGGGAAAGGGCCGCCATGGATTCTCCCTGGCTTCCTGTGGTGATGAGCACGGTCTGCTCATCCGGATAATTCTTCAGCTGGTCGATATCAATTAAGGTTCCCTCCGGGATGTCGATATAGCCCAGTTCGCTGGCCGTTCCGATGACGTTCACCATGCTTCGTCCCTCTACCACGACCTTGCGTCCGTACTTAGCCGCTGAGTTGATCACCTGCTGCACCCGGTCCACATTGGAGGCAAAAGAGGCAACGATGATACGGTTAAATTTATGATCTGCAAAGATATTGTCAAATGTCTTTCCCACCGTCTTTTCCGATGGGGTAAATCCCGGGCGGATGGCGTTGGTGCTGTCGCACATCAGGGCCAGAACGCCCTTCTTGCCCAGCTCTGCGAAACGCTCTAAATCGGCCGGTTCGCCGAAGACCGGCGTATAGTCGATCTTAAAGTCGCCGGTGTGCAGAATCACGCCCGCCGGTGAATAGATGGCCAGTGCGGAAGCGTCTGCGATACTGTGGTTTGTCTTTATAAATTCAATACGGAAGCATCCAAGGTTGATGGACTGTCCGTGCTTGATTACTTTCCTCTTCGTATTCTTTAATAAATTGTGCTCTTTTAACTTATTCTCGATCAGTGCAATGGTCAGCTTCGTACCGTAGACCGGCACGTTGACCTCTTTTAAAATGTACGGCAGGGCTCCGATATGGTCCTCGTGGCCGTGGGTGATCACAAATCCCTTCACCTTGTCGATGTTCTGTTTTAAATATGTTACATCCGGAATGACTAAGTCGATGCCCAGCATGTCGTCGCTGGGGAAAGCAAGTCCGCAGTCCACTACGATAATGCTGTCCTCGTATTCAAACGCGGTAATATTCATACCAATCTGTTCCATTCCACCAAGGGGAATGATCTTAATTTTTGCATTACTGTCCTGTTTCTTCAATCTGTTACCTCCATCTTTCTATTATTTTCCGTCCTGTTCTTCTTCCATGATTTTCTGACAATCCCTGCAGTACCCGTAGAGCTTTACCTCATGATCCGTCACCTTAAATCCCATGGTATCGGAAATGGCCTGCTCCAGCGTATCAAGGAGGTCTCCTTCAAATGAAAATACTCTGCCGCAGCGGCTGCATATTGCGTGATGATGGTGATGTCTGGACTCACTTTCAAGGCCCCCTAATTCATAGCGGGCAAAACCGTCGTCAAAGCTCACCTTATCGATTACCGACAGATCCACCAGTACCTGCACGGTCCTGTATATCGTGGCCAGTCCGATCTCCGGGCATTTCTTTTTCGCGAGGTCATAGATGTCCTCCGCCGTTAAATGTTCACCCGGGCGCTCCGCCATGATTTCCAGTACCAGCATGCGCTGATTTGTCACTTTGAGTCCCTTTTTACGAAGCATGTCTTTAAAAACTTCCTGTTCCATATTCTTCATCACTTTTCAATATCCACGTCCGCGTCTTCCAGCAGTTCGGAAAATATTTTAAATAAATAATCTATCTCGTTATCATCCTCTACGAACTCGTAAAGAGCATCCGCATCGTCGCTCTCTGATAAGTCCTTCAGAATGTAACATTCTCCCTCTTCGTCATCATCCGCCGCATCTGTCACCAGCAGATAACTCATTCCATTAATTCTGGTCTCTTCCAGAACGTAAAAATCTACGGCTCCGCCGTCATCTGTCACCAATGTTATTTTCTTTTCTTCGTTGCTCATGGTTCGTCATTCTCCTCTGGTCGTGCCGCCTGGCAGACTGTCCAAATAGCCCTGCAGAATCAATCCAGCCGCCACTTTGTCGATGACCGCCTTCCGGTTTTCCCGTCTGACTCCGCTCTCCTGTAAAATCCGTTCCGACTGAACGGTTGTAAGCCTCTCATCCCAGAGTACCACCGGCAGTCCGGTCCTGCGCTCCAGCATGGCTTTAAAGCTCTCTGTTTTCTCTGCACGGTCTCCCAGAGTATTGTTCATATTCTTAGGATAACCCAAAACAATGGTTTCAATCTCATATTCCCGAATCAATTCCTCAATTCGGGCGCAAGTCTTTCTTAATTTGTTCTCGTCTTCTCTCGTAATCGTCTCCACCGCCTGGGCAGTAATGCCAAGGGAATCGGATACAGCGACGCCAACAGTCTTGGAACCGTAGTCAAGGCCCATTATTCTCATATTTATTTTCTCCATATTTGTCAAACCTCCCGCCACTGACGGCAGAATCCCTGGCCCTCACGGCCGCCGGACAGACATGCGGGCATGTCCGCCTGACTCATTGCCTGCGGAAATATAAGCCTGCATGTCTCTCTGACCGCCGCCGCTGGAAATAAAGCCGGTATTTTTTCAACACGAAAAAACAACTGCCAGAGTCCGTTTATTCCTTCATCTGACAGTCAAATTACAGATTCTCTTTACCACGTAAAATTACTTAAGCATCGTATCGATATAGACCCTCATAAGCTCCTCCAGGATCTCATCCCGTTCTACCTTCATGATGAGACTTCTGGCGTTCTTATGACTGGTTATATAAGTAGGATCTCCAGACATGATATAACCCACGATCTGGTTGACCGGATTATACCCTTTCTCTGAAAGGGCAATATAGACCTGCTCCAGAACCTGGCTTACATCCAGCTTGTTTTCCTGTACTGAACCAAAAAATTGTGTATTATGAATATCGCCCATTACGCTCACGTCCTTTAACTGTTCTTCTCTATTCTAAACCATATTTGCTGTTTCGGCAAGAAAAAAATAAAAATTCCTGATTTTCCTGAATTTTCTAGGGATAAGTTACGCCGAAATTCCGCAGGGGGTGGAGGCTGAATGGATCTTCTTAGTTTTTTAGGAGAAATACTTCGTCGTTTAGCAGGGTCTCAAGTATGCCGGAAATCATACTTCCTTTTAAGTCTTCCTGAAACGGTACTGCGGCCTTGATGTACTCTTTTGTATGGCCGATCATGTATCGCTTTCCTTCCCACTCGTACTCTTCTTCCATCAGTACCTCGGTGGTTTTTCCGAGATGCTGCTTTCGGTATTCCAAGGACATTTCTTTTTCCAGCGAAAGGAGGACTCCGCTTCGTTCGGTCTTTACCGGCTCCGGGATCTGGGAGGGCATGACGGCTGCGCGGGTGCCTTCGCGTTTGGAGTATTTGAAGACGTGCATTTCGTAAAAATGAACCTTCTTTAAAAACGCCTCTGTTGTCTGGAACTCTTCTTCTGTCTCCCCCGGGAAGCCTACGATGACATCGGTGGTGATCGCCGGACAGTCAAACGCCGCACGCAGGATCTCACAGCGGCTTAAATAGTCTTCTGTCGTGTAGTGGCGGTTCATCCGCGCAAGCGTCGCATCACAGCCGCTCTGAAGGGACAGATGGAAATGAGGACAGATTTTGGAAAGGGACGCCAGCGCTTCTGCGAACTCTTTTGTGATGATCCGCGGTTCTAAAGAGCCCAGACGGATTCTTAAGAGTCCCTCTACCTCATGGAGACACACGATTAAGTCGAGAAGCGTCTTCTTCCCTCCTTCTTCAAAATCCACGCCGTAGGAACTCAAATGAATCCCTGTCAGCACAATTTCCTTATATCCGGCTTCCACCAGCCGTTCTACCTCGGCGCGCACGTCCTCCAGCTTTCTGGAACGCACCCGGCCTCTCGTATAAGGGATGATGCAGTAGCTGCAGAACTGGTTGCATCCGTCTGTGACCTTGATGAACGCCCTGGTGTGGTCGGCGATCCGTTTGATGGTCAGGGCCTCGTAATCCTTTGCCGCCCCGATATCGATTACCGTCTCTTCCACGGTGTGATCTTCGCTTGCAAAGTAGTCATCCAGGATTCTCACAAGCTCAGTCTTCTTGTTGTTTCCTATGACCAGGTCCACCGCTTCGTCCAGTTTAAGCGCCTCTCCTGCCGACTGCACGTAGCAGCCTGCTGCCACTACCACGGCCTGCGGGTTCATCTTCTTTGCCCGGTGAAGCATCTGCCGCGATTTGCGGTCGGCTATATTGGTTACTGAACAGGTGTTGATGATGTACACATCCGCGCCTTCGGCAAATGGAACAATCTCATATCCCGCCTCTTCCAGAAGCTGCTGCATAGCCTCCGTTTCGTATGAATTTACCTTGCATCCAAGGTTATGCAGGGCTGCCTTTCTCATTTTATTTTCTCCTATCTAAATAAACAGTATGCGAAGTTTATTTTCATGTAAAATTACCATTGACTTTTAACCCATATGCCAGTAGTATTGAACTTGAACAAGCGGGGATTCCCTGATCAAAAAAAGAACAATCTCAAGGAGGTTTTTTCACATGAAAACAGTGCGTATATCTTTAAACTCCATCGACAAAGTAAAATCTTTTGTAAATGACTTAACCAAGTTCGATACCGATTTCGATCTGGTATCTGGAAGATACGTTATTGATGCCAAGTCCATTATGGGCATCTTCAGTTTAGACTTATCCAAGCCGATCGATTTAAACATTCATTCTGAGAGCAGCGTGGATGAGATCGTAAACATCTTAAAGCCATATATCGTTGATTAATCGGACAAGTAAGCGCTTCAACCGTGTCCCACGGTTGAAGCTTTTTATGTAATAGCCTATTACATAAAAAGCTCTCCGGGCAGGACAGCGTGCTTGAATCAGCACCATACCTTTTCCACTGTATTGATGGCCGTCTCCACCATTTCATCGATTTTTTCTTTCAGCTTTTCTTCCGAACGCTCAATCATCTTCAAATTCGGCTTTGTAACCGGATGCTTTGCCACAAAGATGGTACAGCAGTCTTCAAAGGGCAGAATCGATGTCTCGTACGTTCCGATCTTCTCGGCAACATCCACAATTTCCTGTTTATCAAATCCGATAACCGGACGGAATACCGGCATCGTACAGGCCGCGTCCGTGGCGGCTAAGGACTGCATTGTCTGGGAAGCCACCTGGCCGATGCTCTCCCCTGTAATCAGAGCCTGTGCTCCGGCATCCACGGCCAGTCTCTCGGCGATCCGCATCATGTAACGTCTCATAATAATGGTCAGTTCCTCATGAGGACACTGATCATAGATATAGAGCTGGATATCCGTAAAATTCACGATATGAAGATGGACTGGTCCCGAATACCTCGATACCAGCTTCGCTAAATCGACCACCTTCTGCTTTGCGCGCTCACTCGTATAAGGCGGAGCATGGAAATAAACGGCGTCAATCTTCACACCGCGCTTTGAGATCATGTAACCGGCCACCGGGCTGTCGATACCGCCGCTTAAGAGCAGCATGGCCTTTCCATTGGTTCCCACCGGCATACCGCCCGGTCCCGGAATGACGATGGAGTAAATGTTGATCCGGTTTCTCACCTCCACATGGAGCATGACCTCGGGATGATGAACATCCACCTTCGTCTCGGGAAATGCATCCAGAATCACTTCCCCTAAATCCCTGTTGATCTGGTCGGAATTTACCGGATATTTTTTATTGCCGCGTCTTGCATTTACCTTGAAGGTAAAATTCTTATCCTCATAAACCTCATCCACATAGGTGAGCACCTGTTTCTTTAAATCCTCATATCCATTGTCGTCCACTTGAACCATGGGACAAATGGCGGCGATGCCGAAAATACGCTTAAGCGTCTGGGCTGCCTCGTCAAAATCGTACTCAGATTCCGCTGTGGCGTAGATTCTTCCCGACTCCTTCACCACCATAAAATCTCCATCGATATCCTTTAACGCGTGCCGGATCTGTGTCACCAGAGCGTCCTCAAACATAAAACGGTTTTTTCCCTTTACGCCGATCTCGGCATACTTTATCAAAAATGATTTATACTGCATATTGATCCTTTCTTTTCTCTGCCAGGCATTCCATTCTGAAAGCCCAGTTAAGCATTGCGGCCTTCTGCCAGGTCAGCCGTTCTGATTGTTCATGGCTGTCAGCCTCTCTGATACCTCCGGAGCACTGGAAGCAGCTCCTTAAGCGCTGCGATACAGATATCCACCTCGTCCTTCGTATTAAATACACCGAAGCTGAACCGCAGTGTGGAATCCAGCAGCTCCTGTTTTACACCGATTCCCTTTAAGGTTCCGCTGACCGCCGGATGGTTGGAGGAGCACGCGGATCCGGACGAAACATAGATTCCCTTGTCCTCGAGCGCGTGAAGCAGCACCTCGCTCCTCACTCCGGAAAAGCTGGCGCTCACGATCTGAGGCGCGGACAACTCTCCCCGAAGGCTGTTGACCGTGGTTCCCTCGACCTCATCCAGCCGTTTTATCATGTAATCCTTTAACTCATAGAGCTGTTTCATCTTCTCGCCATGGTTCTGATACATCTCCCTGGCCGCCTCACCGAGTCCGGCGATCCCCGGTACGTTTTCCGTGCCGGAGCGCATGCCCCGCTGCTGGCCGCCGCCGTAGATGAGAGGCTTTATCTTAACCCGGCTGTCCACATACAGAAAACCGATTCCTTTCGGAGCATGAATCTTATGGCCGCTGACCGAGAGTAAATCGATTCCCTGCCGTTTCGGCCGGATGACAAACTTTCCGTACGCCTGAATACCATCTACGTGGAACAGAATCGCCGGATTCTTTTTTTTGATCCGCTTTGCGATCTCTTCCACCGGCTCCACCGCGCCGATCTCATTGTTCACATACATGATGGATACAAGGATAGTATCCTCGCGGATGGCGTTTTCCAAATCCTCCAGGCTGATATGGCCGTCATGATCCACCGGCAGATACGTCACCTCAAAGCCCTGTTCCTCCAAATACGCCAGCGGATTGTAGACCGAGGCGTGTTCGATGGAGGTGCTGATGATATGATTACCGGCCCGTTTATTGGCTATGGCCGTCCGGGTCAGCGCCATATTGTTGGATTCTGAGCCGCCGGAGGTGAATATAATCTCCTTGGGAGATACCTTCAGTGTACCGGCGATGATCTCCGCGGCTTCTTTGATATACTGTTCCGCACGCATGCCCTTTCCATGCTTCGCGGACGGATTTCCATAATCCTCCGTCATCACCTTAAGCACAAGATCGGCCACCGCCGGAAGCACCTTCGTCGTTGCCGAATTATCAAAATAAACTTCCATTTAAATTCTCCTCGTTATGAGCACTTTTGGCTCGTCAATTCTCCATCTGGAACATTAAGACGGACAGCACTGCCAGTCCGGCCGTCTCCGTGCGCAGAATCCGTTTTCCAAGTGTCACCGGCTTCACTCCGGCCTTCGAGGCCATCGCGATCTCGTCATCCTCAAATCCGCCCTCCGGGCCGATGAAGATTCCGCAGCTCATACCCGGCCTGATTCCTGTAAAATACGCCTTTGTGTCCGCCATCCCTTCCGCATGCTCAAACGGAATGATGTTCTTATCGAATCCACCAGCGTACTGGAGCGCCTCCCGAAATGACATCACACCGGTCACCTCCGGAATAATCAGGCGTTTCGACTGTTTCGCCGCGCTCTCCGAGACGGCGTTCCATCTGCGCACCTTCGCGTCTTCCTTCTTCGCGTCCAGCTTCACGACGGTTCGCCTCGTCTCTACCGGAATCACCTGATAGACCCCCAGTTCAACTGCCTTCTGGATGATCAGCTCCATCTTGTCGCTCTTCGGAAGCCCCTGAAATAAGTAAAATTTCACAGGCAGCTCCGTACCGCCCTCCGTAACCGAGACGATCGCCGCGGTCACGCTGTCCGCCGCGATCGTCTCAAGTTTACATAAATAGTCCCTGTCCACACCGTTGCTGATCAGGACTTCTTCTCCTGGCTTCATGCGCAGCACATTTTTTATATGGTTCACGTCCGGACCTGTGACTGTGACTGTCTCCGGCCCGATCTGATCCTGGTTTACGAAAAAATGATACATACTCTTCCCTATTTCTTCCTGGCCGTAACCGACAGCCACTCACCCTGATACGTTACCCCGATCACCTCAAAGGCATCGTTGGCCGCAAATGCCGCCCTCACTGCCTCTTCCTTCATATTAATGATACCGGAGGTGATGAAGATTCCGCCCTTTTTTAAATGTACCGGAACTTCCTTCTGAAGCAGAATAATGACATCCGCCAGAATATTAGCCACCGCCACGTCATACTTTTCGTATCCCGCTGCGTCCTGAACAGCTTTATCATCGATAATATTGCCCTGAAGGACTGCGAATTTCTCTGAATTAATTCCATTTGCCTCCAGGTTCTCACCGACCGCCGTGATGGCGTTCTCGTCGAGATCCGTGCCGAACACCGTCTTCGCCCCAAGCTTTAAGGCCGTGATTCCCAAAATTCCGCTTCCCGTTCCCACATCGAGAAGAACTGTCTCCGGCGTCACGTATTTGCGGAGCTGACGAATACAGAGCTGAGTCGTCTCATGCTGGCCCGTGCCGAACGCTGTTCCCGGATCGATCTGAATGAGAAGCTTGTCCTTATGTTCCTCCGGAATCTCCTCCCAGGTAGGCTTGATCAGGATATCATCCACTGTAAACGGCTTGAAATACTGTTTCCAGTTGTTGATCCAGTCCTTATCCTCTGTTTCGCTCTCGGTGATGGTCCGCTCTCCCAGATCCGTAAACATGGAAAGGTCATCAAGTCCCTCATCCACACTTTTCAGGATGCCGGCGATGTCCTGGCTGTCGTCGAGATAGAAGCTGACAAACGCCACGCCCTCGTCCGGCGGCAGCTCTGGAAGGATATCAATGAACATCCCTTTCGTCTCCTCCGCCGTAAGTGGAATATTGTCCTCGATCTCGATTCCCTCGATTCCGATCTCATCAAACATGCTGCTGACTAAATCCACGGCCTGCGTCGTGGTCTTCAGCGTAAATTTCTTCCATTTCATAGCAATCCCTTACCCTTTCACAATTTTCACAAAAAGACACAACAGCACCGCCAGAACAACCGGACGCACGACCTTCTGGCCGCTCTTTACCACCATACCGGAGCCGATATAATGGCCCGCGATACAGAAGACGCCCGCTGTAATTCCCAGCGGAAGCAATACTTTTCCATTTATTAAAAATGTCACCAGCGCTGCAATATTGGAAGACAGGTTGATCACCTTTGTCGTTCCCGATGCGGTTCTCAAGTCCATCTTCGCCGCCCCTGTTAAAACTAACAGAAGGAAGGTACCCGTTCCCGGGCCGTAGAAGCCGTCATATGTACCGATCACCAGCGCGGCAGCCATGCTGATCAGCATCATCTGCTTCTCCGTAAGACTTCCCGTATTCTTATTATCGCCCATATCCTTATTTTTCAAAACATAGAAAGCCACAATCGGCAGAGCGAACAGCATCATTCCCTTTAAAAACTTCTCACTGGCAAGCAGGGATAAATTTGAACCGATGATGGAACCGACGATCGCGCAGGCCGCCGCAAATAAGGACAGCTTCCATTTGATGTAGCCGCTCTTCGCAAACCTCGCCGTGGAGATGACCGTTCCCATGGTCGATCCCATCTTATTCGTTCCCAGCGCCAAATGAGGCGGAACCCCTGCTGCCAAATAAGCGGGAAGTGAAATCAGACCGCCGCCGCCTGCAATGGAATCTACGAAACCGGCTAAGAATACCAGCGGACATACAATCAGATACTGGTGCATTATATTCGTTTCCTCTCTTTCATCTGTGACTGGCTCCAGTCATTCAGATAATCCGACCTGATCCGCGGCCTGCGAAAATCGCCCACTGGACATGCAGACATGTCTGTATGGCTCGCTGCTCACGGAAATAAACCACATGATATCATAGCATAGTTTTGATATCGCTGCAACAGCAACTGTATTTACCGGGGCCTTCTTCTTTCAAAAATGGCGGATTTACGCCATTTTTCGACCTGTACGTCTGTCTGTTCCATCATAACGCATGGAAGCGAAAAAGAAAAACAATTTTTTTTTATTTTTTTTTGAAATAGATGCAATAAAACACGATCCTCCTGCATTAATCTATTGAACGGATGAAAATCACTTCTGTTCCATACCGATCACAAGGGGCAAAAAATATCAAGAAAAACGAAATTCCTTGATGCATTACACCACATCACACTCGCCCTGAGTCATGAGGGACCGGACACAGAACGCATTTTCACATATTACAATCTAACGGCAATTAGAGTTTGTAATCGAAATGAAAAAGGCTGAACCCGCGGCAAGCAGGTTCAGCCTTTTTCTGTTTCATTTAATATGCCTCATCTGTTATTTCTTATCTGTTATTTCTTATCTGTCATCCATGTATCCAGGCTGTTCAGAATACGGGGCTCCCGCCCTTCCGTCCCGGCTACTGTGCCATGATGCCGTCGGTACCCACATGGTAGCCATCCGGCGTTGTCGTATTCACAAGGAGACGTCCCAGCGTACCATCGGACATTGTATTAAAATAGTAGGCCTTTCCGTCGACGATCTGCCAGCCGATTCTCATGGAACCCAGAGTGCCGTCGTCAGTCGGATTTAAATAAAATTTATTGCCGTTTCCATCGGTGTACCATCCGGTCATCATGTGACCGCCATTGTCAAACATATACCATCTGCCGTCGATGTGCTTCCAACCGCTGGAAGGCCAGCTCCCATCACTGTTCTGGAACCACCAGCCGCCCGGGCTGTAGCGCCATCCTCTCTTATACGTATAGGCGCCCGGTCCGCCGTCGTCATCATCGCTGTCGTCGTCATCGTACCAGCAGTCATAGGAGACGCTGCCCTCGATCGGTCCGACCTGCTTCGATCCGGAACCGTTAAATCCCGGAAAATCCCGTACCTCCTGCGTATTATCCGCAAACGCTGCCATGGAAAACCACAGGATTGCGCAGAATGCCAGTGCCGACGTCTGTATAAATCTTCTTATTTTTTTCATTTTTCTTCCTCCAAGCTATTTTCTGGTTCCTCTCTCTGTTTTTCCAGCCCTTCCACAATGCGGCAGCTGATCATGCATGCCTCTCTTCCTCCCGGCCACAATACAGCCTGGGCGCGGGTATGCACGTAGCATTTCCTATTCCGGTTCCAGACGAGACTCGACGCACTGGTCCTGACGGAATCCAGCATCAGCATGGGACATCCCTCGCACATCCGGTCCGCCCCGAAGAACACACGGTAACAGACACCGCCGCAGACGACCGCCGGATCTTGTTCCTGCACCTTTCTGCTGGTGTAGAGAAACTGACACGTTTCCATGTCCAGAATATAGAACCAGTCTCTCTGCTCCTCCAATGCTGCGGAAAATCCGTTCATAGCCCTGCCAAGCTGCTCCTGCGCCCTTCCCTTCATTAAAAAGATACCAAGAATCCTGGAAATGGTCTGAAGCAGCCGGATCTGATTGCCGGTCCAGTAACGGTTTTCCATGCATTCGTCGAAACCGATGAATCCCTTCGGCTTCCCCTGGTCTATGATCCGGCACTGCAGCACGGACTTAATCCCCTGATTTTCCAGAATCATGCGCTGATGCGTCAGAAGCGTACTAACATCCCGGCAGAAAAAGATTCCTTCCTCATTAAAGTTATCGTAGTAATGATCGAGCTCCTCCATATTTATGCTCTGCAGATTCTCCTTTTCGGGCTGGACTCCCTCCTTGCACCACTCGAACGTGTTGGAGGATCTGATTCCGTCTTCGTCATCCTCGAAAATGTAGACACGGCACACATCCACCTGTCTTCCGACAATCTCCAGCAGCTGATTGATGGATTTTTCCATGCTGTGGGAGCGGCTCAGGATATCCAGCACATAGCCTGTCAGGTTCTGGTCAGCGAGTTTCTGATCCATAACCGCCGCTCCGGCCACGTCCGTCTGTCCCTCCGGTGACATGACATCCTCCAGCGATTCCGCATAGAGGGCATATCTGTTTTTCCCCTGCCGTTTGGCCTGATAGAGCGCCGTATCGGCGTTTTTGTAGATACTTGCGAAGTTATCGCCGTTCTCGGGAGCAATGGAGATACCGATCGAACAGGATATAATATCTTTTTGCTGCCTTAAAATCGACCGGAAATTTTTAAGAATCCCGTCCGCTTTCTCCTCCACCTCACCCAAAGTTTTCACATGGTACAAAAGGACCGCGAACTCATCTCCGCCGACTCTTGCCAGAACCGCATTTTCCGGAAACAGCCTGCAGAGCATGTCCGCAATGTCTTTTAACATCGCATCACCGCTTAAATGGCCGTAAATATCATTGACCTTTTTAAAATTATCCACGTCAAGAATCATCAGCGCACAGTGGTCCGACGGCAGCGCCTTCACCACATACCGCTGGATCAGCGTCTGAACCGCGCCCCGGTTGTAGAGGCCGGTCAGCGAGTCCTGTTCCGCCAGCTCCAGCAGCCGCTCCTTTTCCCGCTTCTCCTTGTCGATGTCCGCGATCAGTCCGATGGCCCGTGCCGGCCGCTTGTCCTGGTCCGTCTGAAGCGTGTAGCGCACCCTGCACCAGATAAAGCGCCCATCCTTTGTGGCTATCCGGATCTCATTTTCCCCGTAGGGGGATCCTAAGAGGACTTCTTTCTGCATCTGCACAAAGATCTTTTTATCATCGTTATGTAAATTGCCCCGTCTCAATACCTCTTCCGATATGTGATTACGGACCACCTGATATCCGAATTTTTTGATCCAGTTCGGCGAGCAGGTCAGTGTATCGCTCTTGATATCCCACTCGAAAATAATGTCTGTCGCCTGATTTAAGATAATCTGGTACCGTTCCAGACTCATCTTCAGCTCCTCATCCGCCTTTCTGCGCTCTGTAATGTCGATCAGAATGCAGTAAAAGACGGGCTGTCCGTCCCGCATGACCAGCTGTCCATTATCCTGAATGACAAGATAACTTCCGTCCTTGCAAATCACACGGTATTCGATCTCCTTGGTGTTTCCGTTCTTCATCTGACGGATCACGTCCAGACGCGTGCTCTGTAAATCTTCCGGCACGATCATCCGGCTAAACTTATTCTCAAGGACCATCTCCATCTCATCTCTTGTATAGCCGAACATCTTTAAAAAGCCATCGCTGTAAAATATAAGCTCCAGGTCCTCATCGTCCCTGCAGCAGATAACGCCGCCGGGGATATTCTGAATCAGCGCGTCCAAGTTAGAGTTTTTCTCCTCCAGTTCCTTTGACTGCAAACCGACCAGACTCCGCAGCACCCGCACATCTTCCTGTGTCATTCGCTGCAGGTCGGATTCCCACGCACGGTTCGGAAGAGAGTGATGAAGTCTCATCATATATCCGACGCCGTCCTCAAACCGGCAGATGCCCGTTGCGCGCACCACATGCTCGCCGTCCTCCAGACCCCCCCGGATTCCTCTGACGTAACAGCTTCCTGAAAAGGAATAAATATGTCCGGCGAGAAGCGATACCGCATAATCCGCATTCAGAATCTGATAATCGTACTTCTTTCCGTTCTGATCCGCCTTAAAGACGTTTAAGATGTTCTCACGTCCCTTTACTGTATTGTATCTTCCTGCACCAGTCCATTCGATATCGTCAGAAATCATCTGACCGACCTGTTCCATATCCTGCTCTTCCAGACAGACCTGGTGAAACCGCCTGACAAACTCTAAAACCTGCCGCTCTTCTTCTGTCATCCCTTACCCTTTCCGGATTTCCCCAAAACCGAAACTGATACGTTTCTTTTACTGATTCCTATTTTACTGGTTTTTACTGTTTTTTACAAGATAGAACCAATTATATTTTGTGTATTGTATAAAATTGTAAGGATTCATAAATTTTTATATGAATTTTCAGTAAATGAAAAGGCCGCCATCAGGGATTACTGCCTGATGACGGCCTTATCGATAACTGCTATTTAAAAATTCCTTTTTTCTTATGCTTCTCGCCCTCGGAGCTGTCGCCGCCCATCGCCTCATCGAACCTGCGCAGCGCCTCCTTCTGAGCTTCATTCATACGCTCTGGCACCTGTACAACCAGTGTGACATAATGGTCGCCGCGGACTGCCTTGTTTCTCAGAGACGGAACGCCCTTGCCCTTTAAGCGAACCTTGGTGTCTGTCTGGGTTCCGGCCTTCACCTCGTATTCCACGTCTCCATCCACCGTCTTGATACGGATCGGACCGCCCAGCGCCGCCCTGGTAAAGGAAATCGGCACGGTGGAGAAAATGCTGGTATCCTGACGTTTGAAGATCGGATGGCCGGATACTACGGCCTCGACCAGTAAGTCGCCCCGCTCTCCGCCATTGGTTCCAGGTTCACCGGCTCCGGCCAGACGCACGCTCTGTCCGTTATCGATGCCCGCAGGAATCGTGACCTTAAACTTCTTACGCTTCGTAATATATCCGGTTCCATAACAATCCGGACATTTTTCTTTTATGATACGGCCTGTTCCGCCGCAGTCCGGACAAGTCTGGACATTCTGTACCTGACCAAAGAAGGACTGCTGGGTATACATGATCTTACCTTTTCCGTTACACTTCGGACAGGTAACGGGTGAGGTTCCCGCTTTCGCCCCGCTTCCGTGACACGACGCACATTCCTCTTTATAATTAAGCTCGATCTCTTTTTCGCATCCGAAAATCGCATCTTCAAATGTGATCCGGACACTGGTCCTGACATTGGCGCCCCTCGATGGTCCATTATAACGGGCACCGCTTCTGGATCGTCCGCCGCCAAAAATATCGCCGAAGATATCGCCAAAGATATCTCCCATATCTGCGCCGGAAAAATCGAAACCGCCGAATCCGCCCGGTCCGCCGTTTCCGTCAAACGCAGCGGAACCAAACTGGTCGTACTGGCGTCTCTTATCGGGATCACTGAGCACGCTGTACGCCTCCGAAGCCTCTTTAAACTTCTCCGCTGCGGCAGCGTCGCCGGGGTTCGTATCAGGATGGTATTTTTTTGCTAATGCCCTGTAGGCCTTCTTAATCGCCGCATCGTCTGCGTCTTTGGGAATGCCGAGGACTTCATAATAATCTCTCTTTTCTGCCATCTTAGGTCTACCTTTCACTTATCGCTTTACCTGTTTCCGGCCCTTCATGCCTGCCGGACAGCCAGATATGAAAACTGCGGAAAAAGTGCTGTATCACTACAACACTTTTTCCAAAGCCCAGTCAACTGACCAGACTATCTTACACCTCTTTGTAGTCTCCGTCAACTACATCGCTGTCCTGATAGGAAGCTCCGCCGCCTGCGTTATCCGCACCAGCGCCCATATCTGGGCCGGCACCTGCAGAACCCTGGGCAGCCTCATATACTTTTGCAAACAGTGCCTGAGCGCTGTTCATCAGCTTCTCTCTGCCTGCCTTGATGTCTTCGATCTGCGCGTCTGTCATCTCTTCGATCGGAGCTCTGTTGATGGCTTCTTTTAAAGCGTTTAAATCAGCTTCTACGGCAGCCTTATCATTGGCGTCAATCTTGTCGCCTACTTCCTGTAAAGCCTTCTCTGTCTGGAATACCATGGAGTCGGCGTCATTTCTCGCATCAATGCCTTCCTTGCGCTTCTTATCCTGAGCCTCGAATTCAGCCGCTTCTTTTACAGCCTTATCGATATCATCATCGGACATGTTAGAGCCGGAGGTGATGGTGATATGCTGTTCCTTGCCTGTTCCAAGATCCTTAGCGGATACGTTTACGATACCGTTGGCATCGATATCAAAGGTAACCTCGATCTGCGGAACGCCTCTTCTTGCAGGCGGAATTCCGTCTAAACGGAACTGGCCGAGTGTCTTGTTGTCTCTTGCAAACTGTCTCTCGCCCTGTACAACGTGGATATCAACCGCTGTCTGGTTGTCAGCCGCTGTGGAGAAGATCTGGCTCTTCTTTGTCGGGATTGTGGTGTTTCTCTCAATCAGTCTTGTCGCTACGCCGCCCATGGTCTCGATGGATAAGGACAGTGGAGTAACATCCAGAAGAAGGATATCGCCTGCGCCGGCATCGCCTGCCAGCTTACCGCCCTGGATGCTGGCGCCGATCGCCACACACTCGTCAGGATTTAAGGTCTTGGACGGTTCTTTTCCTGTCAGCTGTTTTACTTTTTCCTGTGCTGCCAGCATACGGGTGGAACCGCCTACCAGCAGAACTTTTCCAAGCTCGGAAGCTGTGATTCCGGCATCTCTTAATGCGTTCTGTACCGGAACAGCTGTACGCTCGATCAGATCGAGTGTCAGCTCGTCAAATTTCGCTCTCGTTAAGTTCATATCGAGATGCTTCGGGCCTTCTGCCGTAGCAGTGATGAACGGTAAGTTGATGTTGGTGGTTGTGGAGGAGGATAATTCCTTCTTAGCCTTCTCTGCAGCTTCTTTTAATCTCTGCATAGCCATCTTGTCACCAGATAAGTCTACGCCCTCTGTCTTCTTGAATTCGTCTACCATCCACTGGGTGATGCGGTTGTCGAAATCATCGCCGCCCAGACGGGTGTCGCCGTTTGTGGAAAGCACTTCGATTACGCCGTCGCCGATTTCGATGATGGAAACATCGAATGTACCGCCGCCTAAATCGTATACCATGATCTTCTGCTCTTTTTCATTGTCAAGGCCGTATGCCAGCGCTGCTGCCGTCGGCTCGTTGATAATACGCTTTACATCAAGGCCGGCAATCTTGCCTGCGTCCTTGGTTGCCTGACGCTGTGCGTCGTTGAAGTATGCAGGAACCGTGATAACGGCCTCTGTTACCTTCTCACCCAGATAAGCCTCTGCGTCAGCTTTTAACTTCTGCAGAATCATCGCGGAGATTTCCTGCGGTGTGTAGTTCTTTCCGTCGATCGCTACCTTGTAGTCTGTACCCATATGTCTCTTAATGGAAGAGATGGTTCTGTCCGCATTGGTAACCGCCTGACGCTTTGCAGGCTCACCTACCAGTCTCTCACCGTTTTTTGTAAATGCTACGATAGATGGTGTTGTTCTTACACCCTCACTGTTCGGAATAACAACCGGTTTTCCACCTTCCATAACAGCCACACAGCTGTTAGTAGTACCTAAGTCAATACCAATAATCTTGCCCATAGTTTTTTCCTCCTATAATTGTCTTTACTCTCAATTTTATCATTTAATAAAGGTATGTTCAGCTCATCTAAGCTCGAAAGAACCTCGCTAAGATTCGTGAACGACGTTCGCACTAAACCCGAAAAGACCTCGTTAAATGCTCACAGTCAATTGGCTACCTGAACCATGGAGTGTCTCACCACGGTATCCCGGTAGGTATAACCCTTCTGAAGTTCCATGGCGATCGTGTTCTCACCAAGGGATTCGTCATCAATATGCATCACTGCGTTGTGGAAATTCGGGTCAAATGGCTGACCCACTGCTTCGATCGGTTTTACACCTGCATCTTCCAGCGTCTTCATAAGCTGTCTATATATTTTTTCCATTCCTTCTGCAAACGGAGCGCCCTTATCCTCCTCCGGAACGGCTGCAAGGCCTCTCTCGAAATTGTCGACCACCGGAAGTATCTTTTCAATGATATCTCTGGCACCGATTTCAAACATGGCAGATTTTTCTTTTTCTGTCCTCTTTCTGTAGTTATCGAACTCGGCCATATTCCGCTGCAGACGGTCGGTCAGTTCCTCTATCTTGATGTCTCTCGGATCTTTCTTCTCTTTCTTCTTTCCAAAAAATCCTTTTTTCTCCGGTTCTGTCTGCTTTTCTTCTACCGGCTCTTCTTCTCCGTTTTTTTCCTCAGCGGCATCCTCGGCACACGCGTCTGTCTCTGCGGCCTCTTTTTCGCCTTTTTCTATTTCCTTTTCAACGGAACCGGCGTCTTCAGCCTTCATGGCCTCTTCTACCAGTTCCTCTTCTATTCTCGTCTCTTCGCTGCTCACTGTTCTTCCCTTCACCTTTCATCTTTTTTCAGGATTGAATCCAGCTGCGTCATGAGATTCCGCAGCGTATTCAAAACCTTTTCATAGTCCATACGCTTTGGACCGATGATACCGATCGTTCCCCTCAAGCCCTCGCCCAGCTCGTAATTCGCTGTGACGATACTGCAGTCCCTCATCGTCTGCACCGGCGCTTCCTCGCCGATATAGACCTGAATTCCCGAACTGCTTTCTGAACTGTTCACATCATCGACCAGCTCCTGAAGAAGTTCTTTCTGTTCCAGCGTACCGATCAGACGGCTTGCCATCTCTCCGTCGCTTAACTCCGGATACTTGAAAATGTTCGTGGCGCCGCTGGTGTAAATCTGCAAATCATCGTCGTCCGCCCGGATTGCTTCCGCAACCTCGCCCAGAACCCGGTCGACCACCTCGCTGTGTATGCCGGCCTGCTCCTTTAATCTGCTGATCACGTCCAGATTGATTTCCTCTATGGTCAGCCCGTTTAAGGCATTATTAAGAAGAATGTTAAGATTTAAAAGCCCTTCATCGCTTAGCTGCTGGCTGACGGGGATCATGGTGTTCTTAATCATGTTTCCCTCTACAACGATGACCACCAGAAGCTTTCCATCATCAACCTTGGACAGCTGGATGAATTTCAGCTTGTTTCTGTGATACTGGGGAGCGCTGATCAAAGCCGCGTAATTCGTGTTCTGCGCCAGGATTCTTGCCATCTGCTTCAGCAGAAGCTCGACCCGGTCCACACGCTTTAGCATCAGGTCCTTGATTTCAGTAAACTCTTCTTCTTTCTCCTGCATGATCTGATCCACATAAAAACGGTATCCCTTATCGGAGGGAATCCGCCCGGCCGACGTATGCGGCTGTACAATGTATCCCAGCTCCTCCAGATCAGACATCTCATTCCGGATCGTGGCTGAACTCAAATTCAGATCGGTGTACTTGGAAATAGTTCTGGAACCAACCGGTTCGCCAGTTTCTAAGTACGTTTTAATAATAGCCTTCAAGATCGTAACCTTACGGCCGTCCAACTGGTCCTTATCGTTCAACCCGCCACACTTCCTTTCTGAGTCTTCCTGTTAGCACTCAACGTTTGGGAGTGCTAACATCTTCATTTCATAATATATTCTTTTTTCCCTCATTTGTCAATACATTCGATTGAAAATTTTTTGAGAATTTTCTGTGAACTTCTTCTTTATAAATTATAAAGCATTTTAATGAAGTAAGACAAATGTTACAAACGTATTGCCAGTATTTCCTTGACATTTAACATTTTTGTAATATAATGAAAATTGATACACCATAACAACGCATTTTTCTATCATATTTCACGGAAAAATCATAATATTGCGAGGTAAATCATGAAAAAGAAATCAGGAAAGCTTCTTCTGATGCTGTGTGTGACGCTCCTCTGTACCCTGTTTTTATCCATAACAGCTCTGGCTGCCGAAGAAAAAGGCGCTCTCACAGCCGTGGATGGAAACCATATTACAGGGTGGCTGAAGGACAACGCGGAATCCGGCGAGACGGCAGCGGTTGAACTGCATATTTACAAAGACGGAGCCGCCAAAGCGGCAAAGGTCATCACAGTACCGGAAGAAAGCTACAGCGAAGAGGCAGGAAAGTCCTATGGAGACGGCTGTCGTGCATTTGACTATAAGATCAACTGGGAAGAAATAGGCGGAAGCGCTTATAAAGTAGAAGCCTGCCTGGTAACCGGAGATGAAAAAACACTTCTTACCGGCTCCCTGGAATACAAACCGGCACCAGAAGCCTTAAAGAAAACTGAAAGCACCAGCGAGGAGATCGGCCCTGGAATCCCGAAAAAAGAGGAGAAACCAGTGGAAGAAACCTTCGGAGGATATAAAAAAGGAGAGTCCCTCGGGATCTTCAAGACCACCGGATACTGTGGATGCAGTAAATGTTCCGGCGGCAGCGGCCTCACCTATTCCGGTACCGTGCCGCAGGCAAATCACACCATATCAGCAGACATCACCGTACTTCCCCTGGGAACAAAGGTAATAATCGGTGAAACTGTTTACACGGTAGAGGACATCGGAAGCGGAGTGGACGGCCATACCGTAGATCTCTACTTCTCAAGCCACCAGGAAGCACTGGATTATGGAGTAAAAAAACAGGAAGTATTTCAGGCAATTGCGGAGTAGATCCTGAATTATAATATAAGAAGAAAAGCCTTTCAATCAACACATCAGAACGAATAGAGACGCCTTATGAAACATCGGGCATCTCTATTTTTTTATTCAAATCCTTGACAAATCTGGAAAATAGTGTAAAATGTGTACTTGTACCTCATTTATTACAAAACTGTTACATATATATATATAATATATTAAAATATGTTACAGTTAGTAAAAAAGAAAGGATGTATTTATTACATGAAACGATTGAAACGAAATCAACTGTTCTTCGGAACTTTACTTATGATGACATTTTTATTAGGTACCGCTGTCCCGGCTCTCGCAGGGCAGACACCCGGAGTTCTGGATTGTGTGGAAGGCGACAGCGTCCGGGGCTGGGCCTGGAACAGCTCCGATCCCGCTTCCGCGGTAGAAGTCAAGGTCACAGTCACCAATCAGGCGACAGGACAGACAGAAGCCGAGTACACGGCTCCCGCCGATGACTATCGGGAAGACCTGGTCAGGAAAGGCACCGGAACCGGCAATTACGGATTTGAAGTAATCGTACCGTGGGAATCATATGAGGACGGTTCCTATCTCGTTGAAGCCTACGCATCAGGAATGAAGCTCTCCAGCCCGAAGGTACACAGTGTTGGCGACATGCAGGTCATGAGCTCTGACGGAAGCGCAGGAACGCTTCGCTCCCTCGGTATCTTTAAGACCACCGGCTACTGCCCATGTTCCGCCTGCTCCGAGGGATGGGGACGCCACACCAGCACAGGAGCCATCGCCTCCGCCAACCACACGATCGCGGTTGACCCGAGAGTGATTCCTTACGGAAGCAAGATTATGATCAACGGCGTGATCTATACCGCAGAGGACCGCGGCGGTGCAGTAAAAGGAAACCATGTTGATATCTTCTTTAATACACACGGAGAGACGAGGGCATATGGTACCAGAAGTGCGGAAGTGTTCCTGGTTCAGTAAATCAATAAGGCTTCCCTAAAACGGGAATTAAGACCGTATACCGTATATGCCATGATGTACACGGCATTTTGCCATATGCAGCTGCCTGCTGCCTGTACATCTGCATATCTTACGGTATACGGTCTCATATTATATTTTCAGAATATTCCCTGCAAATTTGTATGACAGCTTACTGTTGTATCCAGGCGCCATCCTTACCGACAGTAAATCCATCCGGTGTCACAGTATTTACTGCCATAGCTCCGTTCCACCCCAAATAGTACCAACTATTTTCCCAGCTTATCCAGCAGGATTCCGCCATGCTTCCATTCGGATTCATAAAATACCAGAGGCCATCTACTAAAATCCAACCAGTATTCATATATCCCATTCCATCAAAATAGTACCAGAGGCCGTCAATCTGCGCCCAAGAAGAAGTGATATATCCGCCTGCAATTTTCTGATACCACCAGCCAATATCATCTTTCTTCCATGCTCCCGGAATCGTATTGACTGATTCCCCTATACTGCCGCTGTCGCTGCTGTCAGTTCCACTTGGTGGAATTATCTCTTCTTTTTTATTCCCCAACACAAACAATGATGAATCTGATATCAGGAAGCTTATCTGATCTCCTTTGACCGTAGGAATTAGAGTATTCCACCCGTTATTGCGATACTCATAAATCATCAGATTCTTTTTAGTAAGACCGGCCGGTATCTCCATCTGAAAACGAATGGGAAGCACTGGCTGAATCTCTTCCTCATTTGCGGTAAGAAATGTATTGACTGCGATCGGGTTGTCTAACACCTCTGAGATTTCAGATACCATCTCATCAGCCGTAGTATTACCAATTCTAAGCCGGACCTGCTGGGAGTGACTCAAGCTTATGTCAGCACTGAAGATAAGCCCCTGTGTATTAACTTTTTTAAAGAAGCCGTTTGTATCGATGACGACTTTGATATCCGGATACGCCTTTGTCAGCAACCTGTCAAGAAATAAAAGCTTGGAATATAATTTATCGCTTATTCTGCCATTTTTACCGTACGTATCCAGGCACTCCTTCGCCTCATCAAGAGCTTGGCTGAATGCAGCTTCTTTTTCACTGTCCATCATATATTCTCCGTACTGTAAAGCCTGTTCCAGCCGGTTCTGTGCTGCGGACAGCGCCCCGCTTATCAACTTCTCCCTGTCCTTACTCACCTTTACTGTAAAGCTGTCAGAAAATACGAGTTCTTCGCCATCCTCGCCTTCTTCGTAATAAAAAACTTTTACTTTCCGGTTTCCTGTTTTCGATAAATCTGATATTTCTACTTCCAATTCCTCCATCGGCACCCGTTCCGTATACGTTGCATTACTGGAAGTTGCATACACCTTTACTGTCTTTTCCACGATCATACCATCTGCATCAAAGTCGTCTTCCGGCTCATACGTCAACTTATACGGTTTTCGGGTAACATTGATCTTTTCCACAGATCGTATGGATTCATCCCCGTCCAATACTCGGATATCAAAATAATCCTTTAATTCTGCTGCCGGTTCATCGCCTTCTGTGATGGCTGCTGTAACTGTAACCGTAGATGTTCCTGCTTTTTTAGTATTGTACTCTAATGTATAATCTCCATCCTTTAGCACTACAACATTTTCATCCGTTAAGTTAAGTCCGCGTACTTCCAATCCCTCCGGATTAATCTCATCTCCAACAGTATAAATGAGCTGATTCGGCTTTTTAACCACTTTAATAGATTGATTCAGTTTCGTTTCATAAACCATAACAGAGAATGACGTTTCATAAGTAATTGGCTCGGCTATGCTTCTGTCCGTGTACGAAACCGTAATTTTTTGTGCTCCCGTTTTTAATGGATCCAGCTCTCCTACCGTATACTCTTCAGCCTCTAATTGTCTTTCCTCCACCCCATTTTTGCAGATAGAAACCTCCAGGCCAGTCAAATCCAGTTGCTGCCCGATCCAGTATTTTATCTTCACAGGCAGCGTTTTTATCCTAAGTTCCCTGTCAGCGTGCTCTTCCTCCATCTTTACCAGCTGGAAATCTACAGCTTCCGCATTACTGCCATTGATTTCAATGGTCTTTACTTCCTGCTTATATCCGTTTTTGGCGGGAATCTCTACGCTGTATCTACCTTCTGGTAAATTCCAGAAACTGTAGGCTCCTTCTTCAGTTGTTTTTGCTGCATCGGAGGGGCTTGCCATGCTGATATCACTGCCCTCATACAGATTTACGGAAACATCTTCCATGCACTCGCCTTTTTCTCCTGTTACACGCCCGGCTATCCCATAGGAATTCACAGAGGCAGCCTCAAAAGCCTGAATTTCCGAATAACTCATTCGAGCACTGTAATTTCCCCAGCCCCCCTTATGTCCTCTTCCAAATACACGCAGATACCGTGCAGACACCGGCTCATTGAGAGAGATGATCTGAGGCGCTTTCCGCAAATTGCCCGATATATCGGTATCACTTTCCATCACCACATCCGCTTTCCCGAAGATCGTCGTAGTTGTATCCGATGTAAAATCCGGTGATGTGCTAAGCTGGACCATGCAGTCTTTCCAGGTTACTGACCGTAAGTCTGTTAAATACCAAAAGCGGTTGATTACAACCTGTTTCACAGGCCTCTCATCTCCAAAATCATACTGAAGATATGCCCCTTCCCAGGTTGAGTAGCCGTTATCCGCATCACCGTTTTCATTTCCGGCGTTAACAGTCGTATAAATACTCTTATCTGTTGACGGGCCCCAGCCAATGTCAGTATCCACACTGCCATCTGTAGCAGCCTGCCTATTGTTGCTGATTGCCGTGTTCGATGCCGGTATTTTGCCAAAAAGTAGATTCTTCCCCATCGGCACGGCCTCAAGAGTATCAATTGCGTTTTTTAGCCGGTCATAGGCTTTTTCAATATCTCCGCTGGCCGCTTCCGGATCAGCCAGAACCTTTTTTGCTGCTTTCAGGGCCTGCGTATAGAACCACCAGCTCTGTGATGTATAATTCCCGGCATAGTATTCCTGCATAACCAGTCCGTTTAAATCCGGCAGAAGTTCTAAATTCTGTATTGCCGTTTTCAAATTTTCGTATGCATCAACGATTTCCTGATCTCCTGCATCAGACTTATCTAAAACCGTCTGTGCTTCTTTCCTTTTGAGCAGATAATTCCCCCACGACGACGCCTTATATTCATTTTCGTGATATACACGGTTTACCAGCTTCTGAAGTTCTTCTCTGTCGATCCGGTATGGTTTGGACTGAATATAAACATAGAGTTCTGCCGTAACATTATTCGTGTTTGTCACACCATCCGGAAGATTTATCAAACTTCCCTCCAGGGTATAAATCGTTCCTTCTGCCGTACCGTCGAACCCGTTCGTATCCCATTTCACTTCAATGTCTCGTTGATCTGCCAGAGAAACCGCCTGGTTCAGCATAACTGCCACAGTAGAATCCAACCTGGACTCCAATTCTTCTCTGGTGGTCCCATAGGGAACGACTATGTTCCCTTCCTTCGTATTAACCTCTTTTATGATACCGGTTGCCTCTGTATTATTGCTGCGCCATACACGGATATAATCTACATCAAAAACGGTATTAAAATTTTCAACGTTTCCATCCCGGTATGGAGGCCGCAAGCCCAGTGATAACAATAGATTCTGAGGAATCGCATCCATATTGGAGGCGTGCTGTGTTGAGGTCTGCTTCCAGATAGTGTCAGACTGCACGGCACCAGCTGAACCTGCATAGAAACGGCCTCTTAAAATGCCATCCACATAAAAATTCTGGTAACCGGGTCCCCATTCCAGTCCGTATGTATGGTATTCGTTTGACGGATTAAAGGAATTCCCGCTTCCCCATATTCCTGCACTTCCATGGGGATTCTTGTCCTGTGCCGGTTTTTGTACCGAAGTGGGAGTCTTGAACGTGTGGACTGCAAAATCAAGCTCATTCACAGTCTGTGTCTGCCCGATCTCAAGAACATCAATCTCTGTTCCCCATTTCTCCGTTCTTCCCAAAAGCCAGATGGCACTGCAGGCACCAGGCAGAGCAGGCGCTCCCTTCGCACGTGTTTCCATGTATCCATATTTCATAGATTGTCTGCTTATGATTCCGCCGGATGAGTAATTCATATCGGTAATATCTTCAAAGCCCGGATTAGGCGCCAGATTAGTCGTACTCCCTTCCTCCCGGAAAGTGACATCATCAATGATTGTCATAGCGTAAGGATCTGCCTTCACCTCAAATCCAATTTTACATGTTCCGTCATCAGAAGGACGGATGCCTTCTATAGTATATACAGCAAAGTCATCGCTTTCGGCAAACTCCATGATCGGCCCCCTTAAGGGAATCTCATTGTCGGAAGGATCGGTTGCATACATCTGTGCAATCGGCTGATTACCGGTTTTTTTAACGTATGCTGTAAAGGAATACATTTTATCCGGATTCAAATTATGAATCACTGTATCTGTTCTCACCCAAATAGGAAAGAAATTACCATATACAAGTGCAGACTTTCCAGACCGCGATCCGTAAAGCGATGTCACATACTCACCGTTTACAGAGTCGCCGTCATACATGTTATGGCTCTCCCAGCCATTAGGTGATTCGTCCAGAAGATCGTTTTTATCATGTCTTGCCGTAAGATGAAGGCTGCCATCACTAACACTTACATTGTCATCCTGCCAACGCCATGCACCAGCCCATGTATACGGTATAGGCTGCCATTTTTCCATGTCAAGTTCTGAACCATCAAAATCATCTGACAGAGCTTCGTCCAGAATCCAATTCTTTGTGTTAGTTGGATCAGAGCCAGGCAATACCGTCTTGTACTGCTGTGTCACAGATAATTCCTGTGACGGTTGAAGCGCTGCACCTGAATCCGGTTCCCCCAATGGCTGGGCCATAACCGACGTGCTTACCACTGCAATACCAGTTAAAACACTGATTGCTGAAACGAAAAGTTTTTTCATGTTTAAATCCCCCTGTTTTTGCTTCCTTCTTTATTTCACAACATCGTTTCTTTACGTTTTTTAACTTTTCAACCTGAACTTATCGTTACTGGCTTTTAGCGCCTCACATCCTTTCACAGTATTTAGCTATAATTTTATACACTTCACAGTTTATAATTTTGTATTAATTATACAATTAAAAGCAAAGCATTAAATACTCTATATTTTTTGTATTAAGGTGGATTATTTTGCTTTTACATAACAAAAGAGAAGAAAAAACGAATTATGCGTTTTTCTTCTCTTCTATATAATTATTAAAATCATATCAATCCAGCAGGAACAAACTCATCGCATAGTTGCTCAAATCAAGTCCCCGCTCGGTCAGATGGTAGTAGCCGTTTTTATGTTCCAGCAGGCCCTCCCGCTCCAGTTTGTCGATCACACCGCCATAGACGTTTCGTATACTCTGTCCGAACCGGGTGATAAAGCCTTCTGCCGATACGCCCCGTGTCAGGCGAAGCCCCAGGAACATGAACTCTTCCATCTTGGACTTTACGCTCAGCTGCTCCATATCCTGTCTGAGTGCCTGACAAAACTCTGCCTCGTCGTCGAGATGGGCCGATACGTAGCTTTGGAAATCGGACGTGTTGTGGAAACGGCATCCCTCCAAATAGGAGGAGGCCCCCAGTCCCAGTCCCAGATACCCGGTTCCGGTCCAGTATCCCACATTGTGGCGGCATTCGAAGCCGGGTCTGGCATAGTTGGATATCTCATACCGCTCATACCCCTGTTCGGCCAGACAGTTCCTGGTCATGTAATACATTTCCCGCTCGGTATCCTCGTCCGGAAGATCCGGAAGCGCCATTAAGCGGCGGCGTTCCTCCGGAGACATCTCATAGCTCTCCATCTCCACATGGCCGCCGTAACGGTCGTAAAAAGGCGTTCCTTCCTCTACAATCAGACTGTAGGCAGATATGTGTTCCGGCTTCAGCATAGCCGTCTTTTTCAGCGTATTCCTCCACGATTCCGGAGTCTGTCCCGGAATGGCGGAAATCAGGTCCACATTGACGTTCGTAAATCCTGCCATGCGCACCCTCTGGAAACTCTTTAAGAATTCGTCGTAGGTGTGGATTCTCCCAAGATAGCGAAGCTCCGTGTCATCCGCCGACTGAAGTCCCATGCTGACGCGGTTGATTCCAGCTTCCCGGTAGGCGACGAGACCTTCCATCTTCACCGTCCCCGGATTGACCTCGATCGTTATCTCCGCATCGGGCGCAATGTCGTAGTGTTCCTTAAGCGTCCCCATGATGGCAGTCATATCGGTCACATCCAGGACAGAAGGCGTTCCCCCTCCCAGAAAAATGGTATCAACCTGATACTCCCGTACAAAGCTGCTCTGAATGCGTATCTCTTCCAGCAGCTTGTCCGTATACTCCCGGCGCATCCGCATATTACCCGGAAACGACAGGAAATCGCAATAGGCGCATTTCTTTGCACAGAAAGGAATGTGCACATAGATTTCCAATTTCTTTTTATTCATCATCTAACTTCAGTACGCTCATAAATGCCTTCTGTGGTATCTCTACGTTACCAATCTGGCGCATACGTTTTTTACCTTCCTTCTGCTTTTCAAGGAGTTTTTTCTTACGGGTTATGTCACCGCCGTAGCACTTGGCAAGTACATCCTTGCGCATGGCCTTGACGGTCTCTCTTGCAATAATCTTTCCTCCAACGGCCGCCTGAATAGGAATCTCAAACAGCTGTCTCGGGATCTCCTCCTTCAGCTTTTCGCACATCCGGCGTCCCCGGTCGTAAGCGGATTCCGCGTGTACGATAAAGGACAGCGCATCCACCTCTTCCTTATTCACCAGGATATCCAGTTTCACCAGTTCGGAACGCTCGTATCCCTTTAAGTCGTAATCGAAGGAGGCGTAACCTCTGGAACGTGATTTCAAAGCGTCAAAGAAGTCATAAATGATCTCATTGAGCGGAAGCTCGTACTTCAAAAGGGCACGGGTTGCTTCCATATATTCCATTCCCAGATAGACGCCGCGTCTCTCCTGGCACAGCTTCATGATCGCTCCCACAAACTCGGTGGTCACCATGATCTCCGCGCTGACAATCGGCTCTTCCATGTATTCGATTTCGGACGGATCAGGGAGGTTTGACGGATTCGTCAGCTGTATCATCTCACCGGTCTTCTTATAGACCCGGTAAATAACACTGGGCGCCGTGGTTACCAGGTCCAGGTTATACTCTCTCTCCAGACGTTCCTGGATAACCTCGAGATGCAGAAGTCCCAGAAAACCGCACCGGAAGCCGAAGCCCAGTGCCAGAGACGTCTCCGGCTCGAAGAACAAGGAGGCATCATTAAGCTGAAGCTTCTCCAGCGCGTCCCTTAAATCGTTGTATCTGGCGCCATCCGCCGGGTACATACCGCAGTACACCATGGAGGTGACTTTCTTATAACCCGGAAGCGGCTTATCACAGGGATTGTCCGCGTCCGTAATCGTATCACCCACGGCGGTGTCCTTCACATTCTTGATACTGGCTGTCACGTAGCCAACCATACCCGCGCTCAGTTCGTCACAGGGGATAAACTGACCCGCGCCGAAATAGCCGACCTCCACAACCTCTTCCACAGCTCCGGTAGCCATCATACGGATTCTGACGCCCTTTTTCACACGGCCTTCCATGATACGGCAGAATACGATGACGCCTTTGTAGGAATCGTACAGAGAGTCAAAGATCAGAGCCTGGAGCGGTGCGTCCGGATTCCCCCTGGGTGCGGGAATCTTCTTCACGATGGCCTCTAAAACCTCCTCAATGTTCTCGCCTGTCTTAGCCGAGATCCTTGGAGCGTCTTGGGCTTCGATTCCGATCACATCCTCAATCTCTCCCACCACACGTTCCGGCTCCGCACTCGGTAAATCGATCTTATTTAGAACCGGAAATACGTCCAGGTCATGATCCAGCGCCAGATAGACATTGGCCAGCGTCTGGGCCTCGATTCCCTGAGATGAATCCACCACGAGCACAGCGCCGTCACAGGCCGCCAGGCTCCGGGACACCTCATAGTTAAAATCTACATGCCCCGGCGTATCGATCATATTGAAAATGTATTCCTCTCCGTCTTCCGCCTTGTATACGGTACGGACGGTCTGGGCCTTGATGGTGATTCCGCGTTCCCGCTCCAAATCCATGTTGTCTAAAACCTGGGCCTGCATTTCCCGGCTTGTCAAAAGTCCGGTCTTCTCTATGATTCTGTCCGCAAGGGTTGACTTCCCATGATCAATATGGGCGATAATGCAAAAATTGCGTATTTTACTCTGGTCAACAGTTGCCATTTACTTTCCTCTTTTCCATTTTTCTGCAGTTGATGATACAAATACAAAATGACACGGCAATGATGTTCCTGCTTTAAAAATATACCATTTTTTTAATTTCCTTGCAACACCATATTCAGAACTTCCGCAAGCGGTTCCATGGCATTTCGTGCTTCCTGGTATGTATTTGTCTGTGCGCCGACCTCAATTAACACGGACCTCGGACGGAGATGGAGATTATACCGGAGACCCTTGATATAAATTTTCCTGGTCAGTCCCGGGAAATAGGCCGCCGCATCCAGCTGCATCTGGAAACTGAATGCCAGATTATCACTCCGGTACGGATTGGGCAGATACTCGATCGGTCCCTCCGGAGTCTGGCTGACGCCATTGAAAAACATGATAGGAGCCGTCGGTTTTCCATTCACCTCATTGACCATGTGAAGGCTTTCATTGACCCCATCCCGGTGCAGATCCAGGATGACCTCTATGGAGGGATTCTCCTGAAGAATCCTCGTGACTCCGTCCAGGGCATATGTATACGCTTTATTCCGGTCCAGCTTTCCGTTCTGGAGGTCATAGACTGATTTGTCATGGATTACATGATATCCCTTGGCCGTCAGAAGCTCCGTCAGATAATTTCCGATCCCAATCACGGTTGCTTCCTTATTATCAGGCCCGTAATCGGAGAATTCCTCCTGGGAATGGGTATGGTAAATTAAAATCTGCGGCTTGTCGTTACTTCCCTCCAGCGTAAAGTCTTTTGCCAGAAATTCATCCGCCTTCATAAGATCACGCCCCGCTGTCGCCGAGGTGTGCACGCTGTAAAAATGCTTCATCATGTAGTCGTAGTCGGCCAGCTGCTCTTTCCTGTAGGTTTTGCCGATGAGAGGCAGGACACTGGCAGCACACGTCATATTATCATCCTTTTTCGGGAGAGCTGCGGCGTTTCCATTGATTCCCGCGTTTTCGCTGACACCTGTGTTTTCGCCATTTCCTGTATTTCCGCTGTCTCCCGCGTTTCCACCACTACCTGTATTTCCGCTGTCTCCCGCGGCTCCATCGCCATTAGCGGCCAGCACCGTCGTGCCGGCCTGCTCCATGGTACCGGCTCCGGTCTCTTCACCGCCGTCATACATCAGGTATTGGTGTTCCTCATAGAATTTTCCGCTTTCCAGATACCCTGCAAATGCCGGATCTTCTTCCTTGTAGTTTATTTCACCGCCCTCTTCCCTGCCCAGATACCGGTACAGGGGTGACTGCCCAAATATGAAGCGGCAGATAAGACCGCTGATGCTTTCCTCTTCCGCTTTCACCATTTTCGTCTCATTTTCTTCTGCCCGTCCGGCTGCCGGATAATTCATACGCCAGATCCACTCAAGCCCGGTATCCGCCTGGCCAATTATCAAGGCAGTAAGCCGCTCTCTGCCTGACGCCCGTCCGGTTCCAGCTGCTCCCCTGATCAAGAGGAGGACGGCAAGTACCAGGCCGGTGATAAGCATCATATGTCTGATGAGCCAGTTAATCCTTCCGCCCTTCTCCTTCATAAACACCTTCCTGCATTTCTTTCACGGCGCCCCGGAAAGAAAAAAGTCCCTCGCTTATATACTATGCAGGAAAATCACCATTTACCCCTTACTCCTCTTCCTCTCCCATAAAAGCGAGATGAATTCCCTCGGAAATGGTATAGCTCAATTCCTTAACCGTCTCATCAATATCCGGAGGAGTCACATAAAGTGGGCCGAATTCCGGCTCCAGCAGTTCCCGGATCAGATCATACTGCTCGTCAGAGCTCATGCTTCCCACAAAATCCCCCATTCCTTTCGTCTCCATCCCCTTAGACAGGGCGGCAATCATGGCGGATACGGTGTCATGAACGATAGCTGCCGCTCCAACCACGGTAGGAACACCGATCGCCATAACCGGAATCCCCAGACTTTCCTTTGTTAAGCTGTGACGGTGGTTGCCAACGCCGGAACCCGGATGAATTCCCGTATCGGTCAGCTGAATGGTGGTTCCCAGCCTTTTCACGCTCCTTGCTGCCAGCGCGTCGATTGCAATAATCAGATTCGGCTTCGTCTCATGAATAATCCCCTTTAAAATTTCCGCGCTCTCCATCCCGGTCTGAGCCATGACGCCTGGAACAATACCGCTGATGACTGGCATACTGCGCCCATTCCAGAACTCATCCCCATACTGCACCTTCAAATGTCTCGTGACCTGAAGATTGTTAAGCACTCTTGGCCCCAGAGAGTCCGGTGTCACAGAGCTGTTGCCGAGGCCGACCACCAGAACATGGAAGCCGGAGGCCCGGTAGTCTTCTCCCTCCAGAAGCTGCCCAATCTGCCGTGCCAGTTCTTCCGAGACCTCTCTGTGGTAGTTTTCATCTTTTCTGGATAACTGGTCAGCCTCCAGTGTTATATAGGAGCCCATCGGTTTCCCCATGGCCTTTTCGCCCTTCTTATCCAGTATTTTCACTTCCGTCATCTTGATCCGGCTGTCCGCCCGATGCCACTCTCTTAAGGATACCCCACTTATTTCTCCGCCATTTCCCGGAAAGCTTTCCTTCTCCTCTACTGCAAGATCTGTCCGAACTTCGAATGTATTTTCCATATTTCTCACCTTTCTTTAACAGATCACGCCCCGTCGGCACCTGCTGTCCGGTCTGCCCCGGCCGGGGCAGACCGGACAGCAGGTGCCGACGGGGCATAAACTGCGACTTTTTTTCTTTTCTCTGGTATTTTCTGCAAAAAATCAGGAATTATGTATTGACAATAGAAGCTTTATTCGTTAAAATACTAAGGTATGTTTACATTGAACTGTCCGTGTCCAGGCTTTGATGCAAAACAAAGAATAACCATATATCAATTAAAATTGGAGGTGTACAGATTTGGCTAACATTAAATCCGCGAAAAAAAGAATTTTAGTTAACGAGACTAAAGCTGCTAGAAACAAAGCGATCAGATCCAGAGTGAAAACATCGATTAAGAAGGTTGACGCTGCTATTACTGCCGGTGACAAGGCTGCTGCACAGGCATGTTTAACAAGCGCAATCGCTGAAATCGATAAGGCTGCTACTAAGGGAGTATATCATAAGAATACTGCTTCCAGAAAAGTATCCCGTATCTCTAAGGCTGTTAACGCAATGGCTTAATTCATAGAAAAACCTGATAATAAAGGAATTCCCCGTTCGGCTTAACCCACTGGATGGGGATTTTTTGTTTTATTATATTTTGATTTGTTATTACTTTGTTGTTGTTTATAAAAAGATTCTAATAATTATAATAGGAAGAAACAGGATATATAATTCCATATGTTCTATTTTTAAGCGCATAAGATATTTTAATAGCCCGGCACGTAAGAATGGATACCAGACTGCTTGAAAAACGATTTAAAAGATATGACCACTGACTCCAGCCAGCGGCATTTTTTTATTTAAGTTGGCTTATATCTAATATCTGCACACCCGATGCGGATATCAACAGATGTAAATACTGTTATAAGGAAACGTGTGGCTGCGGGAAGACCATTCTATCATGAAAACGGTTGATACAAACACAAATACAAATATAAGAATACTTAAGGCGGCCCAAACGGACCGCCCTTTTTATAGATATCATTAGCAACCACAGTTATCCTGCCTGCAGGAGGCATTGTTACAGCCGTCTCTAAATCCGGCCTCATAAGCTTCTTTTCTTTCTCTGGCACATGGATCGAAACAGCAATTATTGTTGTTATTGCTGCAGTTGCAATTCCAATTGTTATTACAATTATTTTCACAGGGATTGTTGCATACGCATCTGCAGCAATTATTACAGCTATTATTACAGCTATTATTACAGCTATTATTTCTACAACCACACCAGTTACCACAGAGACATCTACATATATTACACATAATTTATTTCCCCTTTTTATATATGTTAAATTATAATTTATTATATGCAGAGAGGGGACAAAGGTGACAAGTCGTGATTATTCTGTCCACTGTACCACGAGATTCCCCTGTCTTAAATTATTCGTAACCAGTAATGCCCCCATATGTTGCCAGATCATCCTTCCGGGCTGTACACCTTCTTGCCCATTCTTGTGCGCCTGGCATGAGCAACGGCCCGGTCCCACGGTTAAAATGGTCACTCTTATAAGAAAAGGGCTTATAACGCCTTATTTATCTTATAGTTCAATCTATTTTATCACAATCTTGCTCTACTTTTAAAACATTTTGTCTATTTCAAAAAAATGCATCACAAATAGAAACTATATACGTTATTAAAGTGAGTTGTATTTTGCAGCTCATCCCCCCAGGGGCGGAGGTTATCCTTCTCCTCCTCCGCCCTTTAAAAAAGAAAAGCACTTCTCACGACACGCTTCCCGACAGCATATGATAGAAAAAGCGCATAAGGAAGTTACCCTTGACCAATCTTACTTATCATTATCCATTCACCAATCCCCCGCTGCCATACGCCTATCAGGCACTCGAACCCTATATTGATGAAAAGACCATGAAGCTTCACCACGACCGTCATCTTCAGACTTACGTTGACAATCTCAACAAGGCGCTGGCTGATTACTCCCGTTTTCATAATTGGACGCTGGAACAGCTTATTTACAATATTGCCAGCCTTCCTGAGGAGATCCAGACAGCGGTACGAAATAACGGCGGCGGAGTTTACAACCACCTGCTCTACTTTACCGGCCTGGCTCCCGCTTCGAACCAAATGCCAACCGGTGCACTGGCCGATGCCATCCGCAGGGAATACGGAAGTCTCGACGCCTTTTTAAAGAAGTTTAAGGAGGCTGCGTTATCCGTCTTCGGCTCCGGATACGCCTGGCTGGTAGTCGCCGCAGATGGTTCTCTCATGATTACTACCACGAAAAATCAGGATACTCCGCTCCCACTGGGCTTATGCCCCGTCTTCAATCTCGATGTCTGGGAGCACGCCTACTATTTAAAGCACTATAATCTCAGAGCCGACTATATCGACGATTTATTCCATGTAATAAATTGGGAACAGGCAGGCCAGCGTTATATGGCATGTTTTCAGATACAATAAAATTCAATATCTGAATTTGTATAGAAAAAGGAAGGAAGCTTACCATCAACGGTATCTTCCTTCCTTTTTTTCTTTTTTACTCTGCCATAAAGACTTCTCAACGTCTTAAAATTTTCTTGTAATCAGCAGTTCGACCGCCATCCGGTCATTCAGCCGCCCGGTCTTCACCGCTTCTTCCGCTTCCACGCACTGAGTCACACAGGACAGGATCTGCTCCCGCGTAAATGTCTTGGCCTGGGGCATCATCTTGCCTGCCACAAACGGCGGCACCTTGATTCGGGAAGCAATGGCCCCTTTATCCATTCCCTTTGCCATCAGTTCCTTCACCTGCAGAATCTGATTAAACTGTCTGGCAATCAGAAACATAATTCTCATCGGCGGTTCCTTGAGCGTAAGTAAATCTTCGTACAAATCCATGGCCTTTTTCGTTTGACGGTTCACAATGGCTGTCACCATATCAAATATCTTATTGGTCACACGAACCGTACAGATCGCTTCCACATCCTCGTCCGTAATCACGTCGCGCCCCATAGTGAAGCTTACCAGTTTTTCCAGTTCCATCCGGATATTTTCCATATCATCTCCGGTCATATTTAAAAGAAGCTCCATGGTGCGCCCGGTAATCTTCTTCCCCTCTCTGGCCAGAATTCCTCCTGCCCACCTGGAAAGCTGCGCAAAATCCTGTCTGGCCATCTCCGCTGCATAGCCGATTTCCTTCACCTTTTTGAACATCCGGCTGCGCTTGTCCACTTCAGATTCCACAAAAATGATGCAGGTCGTATCCGGCATCTGGGGCAAATAAGCGACCAGCTCATCTGATGCACCCTTGAAGAATCCACTATCCTCGACCATAATCAGACGTTTTTCCGAGAAGAAAGGCATTGTGTCTGCAAGACTGATGAGTTCGTTCAAATCCAGCCCCTTCCCCTCGAAATAGTTATAATTCATGGTATCATCGCCGGATATGGCGGTTCTCATCTGGTTTTTATAGCTGTTTTTTAAAAATGCCTCATCGCCGTACAGTAAATACACCGGTTTGAAGCTATGATTTTTAATATCCTGAGTGAGATTCTGCATGATGTCTTTCCTCTCTACCTGCCTTTCGTCACTAGTGCCTCCCAGCATATATACGCTGGGAGACACTATACCATTATACTAAGGGAATTCCGATGCGTCAACGAACAAAAACCGCTCTCAATCCAAAAACGCCTTCCACCTCACCATTTTCCCATCCGTCTTCATCGTAATCGCTCCCCTTTCCGCCGTTCCATAGATTTTCACGCTTCGGTCACCCAGACGTTCCAGCACCTCCTTATGAGGATGGCCGTAGGAATTCCCTTCCGCATAGGAAATCACCGCCCATTTAACGCCCAGGGCGTCTAAAAATGTCTCTTCGGAAGAAAACCGGGAACCATGGTGAGCGGTCTTCAATATCTGAATCTCCGAAAGCACGCCCGTTTTTTCCGATAAGGCAGACAAAAGCCGCAGTTCTCCCTCGCCGCTCATATCTCCGGTAAATAAAATATGGCAGTTTCCATAGTCCACCTTCAATACCTCGGACTCCTCGTTCTTATCCGCAGGCAGATCAGAAATTCCCGGATAGAGGCAGGTCACGCCGATCCCTTCCATATAAAAGCTATCTCCAGCTTCAATCAATGATACTTTTGTCCCCCTGGCCCTGGCCAGTTCAGCAAGGCTTAGGAGCGCATCATCTTCCCTTCCCTGGCAGGGCAGAAGCAAATTGCGTATCTCGATCTCCTCACAGGATTCCAGAAGATAGCGAACACCGCTTATATGGTCCAGGTCACCATGACTGACAAAGGCATACTCAATCACCGATACCCCACAGCTCTTCAGACACGGCTCCAGCCGGTACTCTCCCAGCTTCTTCTCCGAAGTACTCCCCCCATCTATCAGCATGGCGCCGCGGCCGGAACGAATCAGAATTCCATCCCCCTGTCCCACATCCAGAAACAGAATCTCCATCCCGTCAACAGGGCGCGGCATCAGAATACAGGGCAGAAATACGCAGATACAGAAAAACAGGACTGTTCTCAGCCATATTGGGCGGGATTTTTCGGCCTCTGCTCTCTTCCCTACCGCTCTCTTCATCCCGATCAGCGCCACCAGCAGCACCATATAGTAAAGAATCACAGCCGCAGCAGCCGGCCTTCCCATCACCAGCGTATGATACGGGAGGCGTTCCGTCCCATGGCAGAGCCATTCATAAAACTGTAGTATATAGTGACCGGTTCCCGCAGCCAGCGCACCCGCCTTACAGGAAATCCCGCCCAGCAGAGCCGTCCCGATCCCGGAGCATATGACGCCTCCCATCAGCGGGATCACCAGCAGATTCAGGAAAATTCCGTAAACAGGGAACTGAAAGAAATCCCACAGAATTACCGGGAGCGTCACCAGCTGAATTGCAGCACTCACCATCAGCGCGCCCAGAATCTTTCGTTCCTTCCCCAGATAATCCTGAATAACAGGAAGCACGCCTCCCACGGCAAAGACAGCGCCGAACGACAGTTGAACACCTCCCTGCGTCAAAAGCTCCGGCGTTTCCCATACCAGCATCAGAAGCGCCAGGGACAGCGCCGACAGGAGATCGTAGGTCCTTCCCAGATAAGAAGCCAGGAAACCGGTAATCATCATGACGACGGCCCGCACCACGGAAGGTGATCCGCCAGTCATCGCGCCGTAGCAGAAGATAAAAGCAGCTCCCGCCAGTCCGGCTCCTTTATAGCCTAAACCGGCTTTTCTTAACAGCTTATATCCCCCCATTCCGATAATTGATAAATGAAGGCCGCTGATGGCCAGCAGATGTGCAATACCGTTCTTCTGATATAAATCCTTAATCTGGCTGTCCAGCGCTTTCTTATCCCCCAAAACGGCCGCAGAAAAGATACCCGCGTCTTCCGCCGCCGCAGATCTCATAATATTCTGCTTCGCCTTTTCCCTGATTTGCCGCAAAAGCTCCGGAAGCGGAGAGACGTCTCCTCCCGAAATCTCCACATCTTCCCCATACATACGGCAGTCCACTCCCTGTCCGCGGTAATAACTCCTGGAATCAAACTCCCCCGGATTCCTGGCGCGTGCAAATAACTCCAGCTTACCTCTCACAGTAACATAACTGCCAATCTTAAAGTCCCGGGCGTCCGGCATATATTCCGCCCCATCCGTTTTCCATGATACCAGGACACAAGGAATCTGCCGGCTCATGCTGAAGGACCGGCCCTCTCCACCCCCCGCCAGCGGCCGCACCACATTTTCCTCAAGCTTAATCTGTACCTTTCCTTCAGCCTCTTCCACTGCACTCACCCGTCCATGCAGCTCCGAATAAATGCCAGCCATCTCCATGCAGGCCCGTTCCCGCGCCTCCCACTTCTGCTTCGTATCCCCTGCCCGTCCCATTCCGAGCAGCACAAAAAGGAGGAACACAGGCAGCCACACGGCACCTTTGCTCCTCCTTTTTTTGCATACTGCACCTGTTCCCGCCGCCAGAAGCGCCAGAAGCGCTGAAATCGCCGGAATCAGAAGTCCCGATGTCAGAGAAAGCAGAACGACGGTCTCTCCAAGTACGAATCCCCCTGCTATCAGACATAATGGACGTTTTATAAATACTTTCCTCCTGTTTACTGCGGACTGTCTTCGTTCTCCGCGTTGTAATCCAAGTTGCGTTCAAACAGCTGGTTTAAGGATATGGAATCCCGGAACATCACATCCTGGGAACCATTGACCGCGATCTGCACTTTATTGACAGATGAAACGGCAGCCAGAGAATTCACAATGGAATAGACTGGGATATATTCCTTAACATCCAGCGAATTATTTAAAAATGATGCGTCAAAATTCAAATAACAGACGTTTTCATTGACCGATACATTTAACAGCTTCGTATCCTTTGGAAGCGTCGCGCCTATTCCCGGCCTGTCCGGCCCGGCGATCAGCTGTTCCACCACCAGCTTCTCCAGTGATGTGGTCACGTTATGTACGACCTCCCGCTGCTCTTTCACCAGCTTTTCTCCGGTGCTGTCTGCAAAATACAGGGTCAGCTCCGTCTTTTCAAACGCGTTGACATTACTGATATTATCGATAAAATCGGCTCCTGTCATGGCGCCCACCGGCACGCCGGTGCTGTCCATCAAAGGCTGCTCCGCCGTATAGATAGCCACGTAGTCCACGCCCTCCGCCTGGGTCAGTGTCCGCACGAGAGCGGCCCTGCATAAGATCTCCCTCGTCGGATTCATCATGGCGTAATTGTTGTCAAAATAGAGGTAGAGTACCGTATCCTCCAGCTTATACCGTTCAAATCCCACTTTATCCGGTACAGCCGACTGGCGGTCTAAATCCTGCGGCACCGTCTTAAGCTGCTCCATCAGATTGGTGATCTTCCAGTCCGTCTCTGTGGCCGTCCCATCCGCCGGCATCTGCGGCATCGTATAGTCCTGTGGTTCCAGCCTCGTCATGGAGGAATTCATATAGTAGATCTGGTACACTTCCTCCGTCTGTTCCTCATTCCCGTCTCTCCTCTGGCAGCCTGCCAGAACGACAAGAAGCACCAGGAGGAGCAGACTGTATATCCATCGTTTCATAAATTACGTCCTCCTGTTTCTATGGAATATAGGTGAGCGGGATTCTCACGGTAAACGTGGTTCCCTCGCCTTCCTTGCTGGTAAGCCGGATCGCTCCCTGATGCATCAGGATAATATTCTTCGTGATGGCGAGGCCCAGGCCGGTACCCCCGGTCTCCCTGGAACGTGCCTTGTCCACGCGGTAAAATCGTTCAAATATGTGCTCCTGGAATTCCTCCGATATGCCGATTCCGGAGTCTGCCACCTTGACGTAAAAAAACTTGTGATCCGCGTCGAGAGTGACGCGCACCCATCCGCCTTCCACGTTATATTTAATGGCGTTTTCCACCAGATTGTTGAGAGCCAGGGACAGTTTTACCTCGTCCACGTCCGCCGTCACCTCACGGATGCTCTCAAAGGTCAGCTCCACATTGCGTTTTCCGGCGATCGGACGGAGTCTCTTTAAAATCAGCTCCAGCAGGCCGTTGACATTCACCTGCGCAATGTTTAACTCGGCCCCCGCCGTCTTGTCCATGCGGACCAGAGACAGAAGGTCGTCGATAATCTTGCTCTCCCGGTCAATCTCGTCCGAGATATCCGTCATAAATTCCCGGTACAGCTCCACCGGTACGTCATCCATACTCATCAGGGAATCTGCCAGAACACGGATGGAGGTGATGGGCGTCTTCAGCTCATGGGATACATTCGATACGAATTCTTCCCTCGACTGGTCCACCGCCTTTAGTTTTTTCAGCGTCTTGCTGATCGATTCCGTGATCTGCCGCGTCTCCGTATATGCGTTGGAGGAGAGTTCCTCATCCAAGTTGCCTTCCTCCACCCGTTTCAGCTTCCACTGCAGCTCCTTAAACGGGTTCATCAGAAGCTTGACGAGAAGCACGACGAGAATCGCCAGGATGGAAAATATCATGAGGTGCAGGAAGCTGCCCTTTTCCGACACGGAGGACAGCCGCGTCAGCAGATCCTCGGTGGACGCCGTCACGATCATGACACCGTCGATTACCTTGTCCTCGCTGTTGGAGTAAACCGGGATCGTCAGAGCCGCGTAATTCTTATCCGAATTATACTTGCTGCTGTTCTCCCCGTTGAAGCATCGGATCACCTCCTCCGATACGTTCAGCTTGCCAAGAGACAATGAAAATGTATCGGAAACAATCCGGAAATTCTTATTGACAATGACAATTCTTCCATTGAACATGTCTGCTTTCACGGACATCTCATTGTCTAACAGCGTATCCCTGGGTTCATTCACCAGGTAGCCGCCCCGCGTCATCTTATTGCTCAGGATCGAGCACTGGTTCTGAATATCCTGTATCCGCGCGTCGATCTGGTTCTGCCTGTAGGTTCCCAGCATGATCTTATTCTGGATCAGCATGGGAGCCAGACCGATGATCAGGAAGAACAGGATCAGCACCAGCCTTAAGCTTACGGTGTGTTTCAGTTTAATCGGTTTTACCTGGAAGAACATCTTAAGCACACCTCCCGGTCTGTTCCGCTCATAGAGACAGCTTCTTCGTACAGGCGACAGCCAGCGCTCCCGGTCCGATGTGGCAGGACACGCTTAAGGATAAGTGGTCCACGTAGATATCGCCGGTCTTCGGGAACAGCTCCATCAGTTCCTTTTTAAATTCAAGAGCTGCCGTCTCATTATCCGTATGGGCCACCGCCATATGGACAGCCGCGCCCTCCGGATCGGAAAAGCGCTCCTCCAAATCCTTCTTAATGGCTGTAACCATCATACTCTTCGCCTGCTTCATGGTTCTCGCCTTGGCAAATGCATCCAGTTTTTCTCCCTGAATCGTCAAAACTGGCTTAATCTTCAAAAATGTTCCCAGCAGTGCCGCTGCCGGCGTAATCCGGCCGCCCTTTTTTAAATACTCCAGGGTGTCCACCGTAATGTAGATGGTAGAATCGAAGGCCGTCTCTTCCAGCACCTTCTTAATCTCTTCCGCGCTCATTCCCTGATCCGCCATGGCCTTCGCCTCGAGAACGGACTGCCGCTGTGTAACAGAAATTCTCTGGTTATTGACCACCAGCACCTTTCCGCCGAAGTCGGCAGCCAGCGCGTGGGCCGTCTCGCAGGAGCTGCTTAAGCCGCTGGACATGGGAATGTGAATCACAGAGTCGTGATCCTTTAACAACTCGTTCCATAAGTCGATCAGAGACGCGGGTGACGGCTGTGACGTGGAGATATCCGCGCCCTCCGCCAGCCTCTCATAAAAGGATTTCTGTGTAAGGCTGATATCCTCAAAATACGTCTCTCCAGCCATCATAAAGGGCATCGGAACCACATTGATTCCCGCCTGTCTTCCCTGCTCCTGTGTAATTCCGCTGTTACTGTCCGTAACAATTGCTACTCTCATCTGCTATTCTCCTTCATTTTCCATCTAGTACAGCATTGCATAAGTTCCGATGAATTCTGCACTGGTGCCTTCCGGCGTAAATACGCTGGACCGCACTAATTCTGCTCCGCTTCGCCTGCGGAGGTGTACAGCTGGTAATAGATTCCTTGCTTCTTAATCAGTTCCTCGTGATTTCCTTCTTCTATAATATTACTGCCGGACAGGACAAGAATTCTGTCCGCATTCCGGATGGTTGTCAGCCTGTGTGCAATCGTAAGAGTTGTCCTGCCCGCCGCCAGACGTTCCAGAGACTGCGATACCAGATGTTCGCTCTCGTTGTCCAGGGCAGATGTAGCCTCATCCAGAATCAGGACGGGCGGATTCTTTAAAAATACCCTCGCTATGCTGATCCGCTGCTTCTGGCCGCCTGAAAGCTTCACACCGCGCTCGCCCACATACGTGTCGTAGCCGTCCTTCAGCCCCATGATGAATTCATGGGCTCCCGCCATCTTCGCCGCCGCAAGGATTTCTTCCCTGGAGGCACCCGGATGGCCGTACTCGATGTTCTCATAAACCGTACCCGAGAATAAGTACACATCCTGCTGCACGACGCCGACGCTTCCGCGAAGGCTCTGCAGCGTTACATTCTTAATATCCTGTCCGTCCAGCAGAATCCGTCCCTCGGTAGGATCGTAAAAACGCGGGATCAGATTGCACAGCGTCGTCTTTCCGCCGCCCGACGGCCCCACCAGGGCAACCTTCTCCCCCGGCCTGATCTTTAAATCGATATTCGAAAGGACCGGATTATGATCATCCGGATATTCAAAGGACACACGGTCAAAGGTAATGCTTCCGTGTACATCCCGTAAGGGAACCGCCCCTTCCTCATCGAAAATATCCACCGACGCGTCCATCAGCTCCGTGAAACGCTCGATTCCCGTCATTCCCCTCTGAAACTGCTCCGCAAATTCGATAATTCTGCGGATTGTCGCCAGAAGCGTCGTCACATACATGGTATAGGCCACTAAATCGCCGGGATCGATAAGCCCCTTAATCATAAAGATGCCGCCCGCAACGATGACTACCACGTACATCAGTCCGTCAAACATGCGGATGGTATTCTGGAACGCCGCCATATACTTATAGGTCTGGCGCTTGATATTTAAAAATTCCTGATTGTCGCGATTGAACTTCTCGATCTCGACACCCTCGTTGGCAAAGGCGCGGACCACCTTGTTGCCGAGTAAGCTGTCCTCGATTCTGGCGTTCAGCTCACCGATATGGTTACGCTGTTTCTTGAATGCCCTCTTCACCTGAATGTTGAAGTAGGAGCAGGAGACCGCCATCACGGGGATAAACACAAATATGATCACCGTCAGGGGAAGATTGATTCCCGCCAGTATGACAAAGGACACAACGGTCTTCAAAAAGGCGATAAAAAACTCTTCCGGACAATGGTGGGCGAACTCGGTCACATCGAACAAATCGCTGGTGATCCTGGCCATGATCTGTCCCACCTTCGTATTGTTGAAATAATTATCCGACAACTTCTGCAGATGTTCAAATGCATCCTGACGCATATCCGTCTCAATGGCGGCACCCATCACATGGCCTGTGTACGCCATATAGAAGCTGGCCAGACCGTCCACAATCCGGAGGGCAAAGTAGAGTACACCGATGCCCACAATCGTCTGAACGGTCAGTGAGGCCAGATCCTTCAGTCCCTGATTGGTGATATAGCGCAGGATCAGCGGCAGGATCAGCTCACAGACCGTGGTCAGCGAGGCGCACAGCAGGTCAAACACCATAATCCGTGTGTATTTCTTATAATAGGGAACAAACCGTTTTAAGAGTGTTCCCGTTTTCATCTCTTTCTGTTCCATAAAATCCTCTATTCCGTTATTGTAATCTTTTTCACCAGATCAAGAGCCCACTCCATCTCCCCGGGCTTCCTGCAGGTTATGTTGATATTGGTTCTCTGTTCTTTGTAGAGAACCTGGGCGGACATGTTGTAAACCATCTCTCCGTCCTTCTCTTCGGGCGCATAAAAAACCGCTTTTCCCTTTCCTTTATCCACATCAAACAGGAACTCCTCTTCCGGCGTCCCCTGTTCGAACCATGCTTTTTTAAATTTGGATGTGCCGCCTGTACCTAAGACCACCGCGTAAATGTAGAGATCATGACCGCCGTATTCCACGCCGTCGTAGTAATGATCCATGCCGTTGCGGCAGTTTTCATCGAACATGAAAGATCCCGGCAGGCAGAATTTCATATTGCCCAGCTTCCGGTAAATGAGATGTCTCCGGCAGCCCACGAAAAGCTCTCTCGAAAGCGGCTCCGCATGGCTTACATCCACTGGTTCATGCTCTGCAAGGCGGCATATCTCCAGATATTCTTTTAATGGAAACGGCAGACTGGAATCCATGGCCAGCGCCTTTTCCAGGCACTCGATAATCCTGTCATTGACCTTCTTATCCGTCTCACACCTGCTGGAGGGCATAAAAAAGCAGCTCTGATTTAAAAGCACCAGTGCGCAGTTTCTGTAGTAAACGGCATCCTTTTCAATCTCATTCCAAATAAAAAAATCCCTGGCAAATGCCATACTGAGTCCTGAATTCACGACTCCGCGAATTTCCATAAACGAAAAAGGGCGGATATGTGTAATCAGCTTTCCTTCCTGCTTCTCCGGTATATAGTAGCTGGAAGGCCAGCAAAATGTATATTCCGGCCCATTCTCCCATCCGGACACCAGTTTCATCAGATCCATAAACCACTGATAGAAATACTTTCTCCGCATAGTCAGAAAATCTCTTCTCCAGTAATAGCCCGTCTTGTCATCAACTTTTAATTTTAATTTTCCTTGCCCGGCCAGCTGCTCTAAAAATGCTATGACAGCCACATGAAAGCCGGGCCCCACGATGTTGGTCTGGGACTCCCCCTTAAGGACCCGTTTATCCCAGTGGAACCATATATAGCCCTCTGGACAGAGCCTGCAAAGCAGACATCCGGATAGAGACTCGCATGTATAGCCCTGCTCTCCAGCCAGTTCCCTAATCATCGTCTCCGCTGCATCCGGCGTCCATTCACGGTAGCCGGTCAGCCGGTTCTTTGGCCTTAACGCAAACCTGATCCTAATACTCATCTGAAACCCTTCCTAATATGTCTTTCTCTATTCTATCGTATTTTGCTCAGAAAGGGAAGCATAAAACGCCCTTACTTTTTTCTATTTTCATTTCTTCATAGACGAAATTGTGATTGAGAGGTATAATTTACCTATATTACCATATGCAAAGGAGAACGTCATGCCATACTGTCCTAAATGTGACATGGAATTTATCAAAGGAGTTACCGTCTGTTCCGACTGCGGCGGTCCTCTGTTTGAATCAAAGGAGGAAGCCCTCGCCATGCAGAAGGCGGCGCTGGAGGAAGCGCCGGACGCCCTGATGCAGGAAGACATGAACAGCGAGGCCTCCGGAGAGGCATCCGGGGCGATGCCAAAGGCGGAAAAGCCGGTGCGCCCGCCCGCTGCCTACGTGAAGAAATCTCAGAAATACGAAGACCGTAAATCCAGCGCCTCCGCATTTTTACTGGTTGGAGGAGCCATCACCGTCTTTGCCGTCTTATGCTGGGCAGGCATTTTCGACATGCCGATGGCGGGCTTTTCCAAGTACCTGATTCAGGGTACACTGACCGTCATGGGAATTGGCTGTCTGGTCATCGCCATCCTGACATTCCGTTCCGCCAAGGGCATGGCCAGTGAGATTGAGGAAGAAGAAAAACAGACGGAGGAGCTGATCTCCTGGTTCCTCTCTGCCTACCGCAGAGAAGATATTGACGGGCGGCTCGATGCTGATTTTTCTGATTTGGGCGAGGATGAGAGGAATCTCAAGCGGTTCGAGCTTATTTCTGACCTCCTCATTACCTCGAAGGACCTTCCCAACCAGTCTTACGTGGATGCGCTGTGTGAAGATATCTATTCAAAGCTGTTTGACGAGTAATGCGTGAATAACGAAGGAACCGCCGCCTGCAGGTCTTGCCTGCCGGCGGCGGTTCCTTATATACTGATTTATTCCTTTGTCAGGCTGCCCTTCTTGGAACGTGTCTTGCTGTAGAGTACCAGCAGGATCGAACCGATGACGCCTGCAGAAATCGCATTGCTGATAGCAGCTACGACGCCCTGTGTCACGACCAGGTTTGCCGGCTCTGCATAGACTACAACATCCAGAAGCGGAGCTACGATAACCCACGCAACAAAGTTGCCGATAATCTGGTAAATGTTGAAAAGAACGATATCCTTCTTTCCAAATTCACCGTCTTCCACATGAAGCTTCGGATATACGAGACCGATAATGAAGCAGGAAATGCCGCTGGCAACTACCCAGCTCCACCATATAGACCCATACTGAATACCGTCAGACAGCGCATGTCCGATGAATGCAATCAGTCCGCCTGCGATCGGTCCGAACAGCGCGGCGAAAAACGCGCCGATGCCGTATGCGGTCTGAATGTCGGTTTCCGGAATTCCGGTCGGAATCTTCACGTACATAAATAACAGGGTGAATAAAGCCGCGCCAAGTCCGGTTGCAACGATGGTCTTTGTTTTGAACTCAAATAACTTTTTCATGATTACCCTCCTTTGGTTGGTAGATTACGAGTTAAGACTACTCAAATTCCCATAATTTGTCAAGTAAATTCTACTTTGTAAACTCAACCGTCCATTCTGGCCCGTAACCCAGATTATACTTGTCACAGAAGCTTCCCTGGCTGACGGCCAGAGACACCTTCATAAGCTCATTGTTATAAATCATCGGATCGCCCTTTTCAGCGAAACCAAAGCTCTGATGGAATAATACCTTCTGCTGGAAAGCCACCTCTCCGTCATGCTTTACCGTTACATTGACATAGTCACCGTAAGCAAATCCCGCGCGGTTAAAGTCTTCCAGTCTGATGTTCGTCCATAAGTTTCCAAAGTTAGGATCATTGATTTCGAATACGCCGCAGGCCTTTCCTTCTGTAATCTCCGGTTCCAAAATCGGGTGCTCCACGATCTCCTCCACCGGGTATTCCGGTCCTACGCCCTCAAAATCGATGATTCCACTGGCCAGACGAGCCGCTGTATAGCCGAATAAATCACGGCCGTGGAAGATGGCAACGCCTTCCGTGCCTTTTCCTCTCAGACGGTTTACTGTCTCGTCGATCTCACGCACCGCTTCGATGCCGATCATCTTCTTTACATGTGTCAGAGAACCATTATCCGGCGTTACGATATAGTATCCGTCAACAGTCTTTGCCACACAGGCGCGGCGCTTCGTTCCTACTCCAGGATCCACGACAGACACGTAAACGGTTCCTTCCGGCCAGAACTGAAGGCTCTGATATAAGCGGTAGCTGGCGCTCCAGGTGTCATACTGCGGAAGTTCATGGGTGCCGTCCATGATCTCCAGTTCACGGTCCACACACTTCACCACGCCGTACATGGAACTGACTGCTCCTTCTTTGTAAGTAAAATCTGTCTGAAATACTAAAATTGGTTTCATAGTTTTTCTCCTTTATGATTGTTTAAATGAATGGGTTATAGAATCTGGTACCTCCATTGACAAAAAATGTCATAGCCAGAGATCCCAGGAAAATCGCCAATGCTGCCGCCATCGCGCACCAGTCCACAGTCTTTAACGGCTTTGCCACGTACCATGTCCGTTTTCTCTTCTTTCCAAAGCCGCGTAAATCCATGGCGTTGCTGATCAGCTCAATCCGGTCCAGCGTGGAAAAGATCAGGGGCACACAGATATTCATCACGTTTTTCACCCTCGTTCCGAGCTTTTCCTTTCTGGATAAATCCAGTCCTCTGCTCTGCTGTGCCAGAGCGATATCCTGGTAATTCCGGATCGTGTCCGGAAAATACCGAAGCGTCAGAGACAGCGCGTAGGCCGCCTTGTAATTACAGCCCACACGATTTAAGGAGGCCGCAAACTCACTGGGGTTGGTCGTCAGTAAGAAAATCATTCCCAGAGGTACCACGGAGGCGTATTTGGCCACCTTCGTCACCTGATAGAGCAGCTGCTCTTCCGTCACCGTGTAGCGGCTGTTGAACCGAAACAGCTCGTGGGTCGTCCCGTAAATTTCCGTTCCGTACTGCGGACTGAAGATATAGGTCAGCACAAAGTTGATGGCAAGAAATACGACAACGTAAATTGCCATCAGCTTGATCTGTTTAAACTGCAGGCCCGACATGGCAAAAAAGATGACGGACAACACCATGACAAACAGGATGTAGCGGATATCGTAGGAAAACATGACCGCGAAGGTCATACCGATGAAGCATACCAGCTTCGTAAGCCCCGATAAATTAAAGATTAAATTATCCCGGTCTATGTAGTCGAACAATTTGCTTTTCATGCGTGACGAAGCCCCCTTTCGTAATCAATGAAGTTCTGAACGAAGCCCTCCGGATTCTCCACCCCGCATGCCACGGCCAGCTCATAGAGGGAGGTGATCTTTAAGTTCGCCTGCTCCGTTATCGCCTCATTGGTCAGTATCTCCGCCGAGGTCGCATCCCCGATCTTCTGCCCGTCGGAGATCACAATGGCGTGAGGCGTATACTCCAGCATCAGATGCATGTCATGGGTAATCATGATAATGGTGACCCCCTCGCTGTTCAGGCTCTTTAAAAATTCCATGATCTCCGTATAGTGGTGGAAATCCTGGCCCGCCGTGGGTTCATCCAGAATCAGGATCTTCGGATCCAGAACCAGCGCGGAGGCAATGGTAACACGCTTCTTCTGCCCAAAGCTCAGCGCGGAGATAGGCCACTTCTTAAATGGAGCCAGGCCGCAGATCTTCAGCGCTTTTTCCACACGTTTTTCCGTCTCCGCCTCATCTACCCCCCGAATTCTCAGTCCAAGCGCCACTTCATCGTAAATCATGGGCTTACAAATCATCTGATTGGGATTCTGCATCACGAAACCGATCATCCGGGAACGCTCCTTGATCGTCTTCCCCTTCAAATCTTCGCCCTCGTACAGAAGACGTCCCTCGTCCTCCGTGACAAATCCGCAGATTACCTTGGCCAGGGTGCTCTTGCCGGCGCCGTTGGTGCCCACGATGCTGACCATCTCCCCTTCCCTGATGTGGAAATTGATGTCCTTCAGAATTCTCCGTCTCTTCGTATACTGGAAGCTTAAATGTTCCGCCGCCAGAATATCGGGCCTGTTATTAACTTCCCGGTCCGGCACACGGCTCAGAGCCCATTTCTGCACCGCGTCCTTTACCATGTCGATCCGCAGTGTCTCCATACGGCCGGGGCGCATATCCGGCGTCACCCTGACTCCCGCGTACTTCAGTGCAGTGGCATAGAGGGGCTCCCGGATTCCCATTTTCGGAAGGATGTCCGCCGCGATCAGCTCATCCGGCGACATGTCTGCTGCAATCCGGCCATCATTTACCACCACGATCCGGTCCACATCGCGGTAAAGCACATCCTCCAGACGGTGCTCGATAATCACAACCGTCTTCCCCAGTTCCTTCCACACGTGATCGATCAGATCGATGGCCGTCTTTCCCGTGGCCGGGTCTAAATTGGCCAGCGGTTCGTCAAAGAGCAGGATATCCACATCATCAACCATGACGCCTGCGAAGGATACTCTCTGCTTCTGTCCCCCGGACAGCTCGAAAGGAGAAGATTTCAAAAGATTTCCCATGTCCACCATGTCCGCCACCTTCTGAACGGCTTCCTTCATCTTGCCCTGGTCCACACAGTCGTTTTCCAGTGCAAACGCGATGTCCTCGCCCACCGTCAGTCCGATGAACTGGCCATCTGCGTCCTGAAGCACGGTGCCCACCATTTTCGACAGTTCGAAGATATTCATCTCCCTCGTCTCCCTGCCGTTGATTTTAAGGCTTCCTTCAATCTCCCCCTTATAGGCAAAAGGGATCAGACCGTTTAAACAGTTTCCCAGGGTGCTCTTACCGCTTCCGCTGGGGCCGACGATGAGAACCTTTTCCCCTTCATAGATCGTTAAATTGATATCATGAAGGGTTGGTTCCGCCTGGCTGAAATAGTGAAACTGGAATGAATTGAACTGAATAATTGGTTTCTTATTCGTATCCATATATGCCTCCTAGTTATGAGCATTCGGCGGTTACGCCTGCAGCTGACAGTCAACCTGATATTTGTCAGGAATGAAATAATATTTAATCCGGGCGGCGGGTGTATAATCCGGCCCGTATAAAATCTGTTCCATATGAAGAAGCACAGTTCCCTCCGGTATATCCATATAGGAGATCACCTGTTCATCGGCGGCCACTACCTGAATCGTCATGTGGGCTTTCGCCGCCTTCTGATAAATCAAACTGTCCATAAAATGAAGAAGCTGTTCCTCGTCGGGTTCCTTTCCATCTATGCCGCTCCCCATGATCACCTCCATGGGAATCTGCAGAAAGGACTGGCCGATGGGACCTTCTTCGCCCCAGTATACGTTATTGCTCGCCAGGACTTCGTCGCCGTCCTTAAGCTTTAACTTCTGTTTTGCAATATTCGTCGGAAGTCCGATATTGTAATCCATAGTCACCCGGCTCACCGGTTCCTTGGCACACTCTCTCAAAAAATTATACAGGTTCTTCTTTTCATTTCTGCGGCAGTCGTAGGATACGAAGGTTCCCTTTCCCTGCCGTTTATAGATAAATCCGTCCTGTGTCAGAATGGTCAGCGCCTGCCTCAGCGTGTTCCGGCTCACCTTATAGGCCGCCGCCAGCACATTTTCACTGGGAAGAAGGCTGTCCTTCTCATAGACGCCATCCATTAAATCCTGAAACAGCCGATTATAAACCGGTATGTAGGATGGCAGCCGGCTCTTTCCCTCTTCCGGCTTCTTAGGGGTCAGCGTTCCCCAGATTCCGGCCTTTAAAAAGCCGATCTGCACGAATAGATTATGTTCTTCCCCTCTGTCGCAGAAGAGACACGGTTTCTTCCCCTCCGCCAGAATATCGCGGCTTATCCGGCTGATCAGCAGGGCCTCTAAGTTCTTTCCCCGTTCCTTTTCCTTCACAGCCGCGCCGCCTAGCATGACGGTAAACGGGCTCTTCGCCGCGCTGTTCACATGGGCAATCATTTCCCCGTTCCGCTCCAGATAGAGGTGGGTCCCGTCTCCGCTCTTTAACCGGTCCGCGATCATCTCTTTTGAAGCATAAAGCGCGCGTATCTCCGGAATCGTCATGAGAAATGCATGAATCTTATCCTCGTCTCCCGGCACGCCCTTTTTCATGGTCACGCCCTCCGGCAGTCCGGCCTCGCCGATGAGGTGCGCACTGTCCTCCAGGAGATAGAGGTTCTTCTCCGCCAGCTCATATCCGGGAAGCCATCTGCCGGCCGCTTTCGTCAGCTCCGCCTTTCCCATGATCACATCCGGCTTCCATTCTTCGGTGAGCGTTCTTAAAAACTCCCCGTCGATGTTCCCTGCCTCACCTGCCACAATTAAGTTCCCGTAAAACTTCAGATAAACATGAGTAATCCGGTCTTCTTCCATCCCCGCGTATACGGTCTGAAACTCCTGATCGAATCCGTAATTGCCGATATCTGCCAGCAGAAATGTGTGATAGACCGCATCATTCTGCAAAAAATCCAGCAGCCGGCTCTCATCTTCCCCGGTACATCTCTTAACCATAGGCGCCTCCCGTCCAACTTGTTCAACAAGTTAAGTTTAGTACAGAGATTTCCTTCTGTCAACAGATTTCTACAAAGTTTACAGGTAAAATCATTTACTTTTTGTTCAGTCTTTCGGATATGCTTTCGGATAACAGTTCAGCCTCTGCTGCGAGCTGCCGGATATTTTTCGAGGCATGCGCATTGACAATTGGTATGACATTGACTAGACTATTATACAGAGTATGGTAAGAGGTATTTTTACCGCTTTTAAAGTATGGAGAGGAGAAACTTATGTCACAAAATCAGGTATCACAGAACCATACATCACAAGACCTTCCCCATAAGGAGACCATGAAGGCCGTCGTCTACGAAGGCAATGGAATCCTGCGTTTAGAGGAACGGCCAATCCCTCATCTTATGACCCCCAGGGATGCCGTCGTGAGAGTTACTCTCACCACCATCTGCTCCAGCGATATCCATATCCTGCACGGCGCGGTTCCCAGGGCCGTTCCAGGCACCATACTGGGCCATGAATTTGTGGGGATCGTAGAAGAAGCCGGAAGTGAGGTGACACGGGTAAAACCAGGCGACAGGGTTGCCGTCAATGTGGAGACCTTTTGCGGGGAGTGCTTTTACTGCCAGCGCGGCTATGTCAATAACTGTACTGATGAGCATGGCGGCTGGGCTCTCGGCTGCCGGATCGACGGAGGTCAGTCGGAGTACGTCCGCATTCCATTTGCAGACAACGGCCTCACGCCAATTCCCGATTCTGTGACCGATGAAGCCGCCCTTTTTACGGGGGACATCCTATCCACCGGCTACTGGGGCGCGGGGCTTGCTGAGATCGGGGAGGGCGGCACGGCGGCCGTCATCGGAGCCGGCCCTACCGGCTTATGTACCATGATGTGCGCCCGCCTCTACCATCCGGGTAAGCTGATCGCCATCGATACCTCCCAGGAGCGCCTGGAGCTTGCCAAACGCCGCGGTCTTGCCGATTACACCCTAAACCCACGCAATGAAAATGTCCTGGAAAGAGTGCTGGAACTCACATCCGGCCGGGGCGCCGACTCCGTTCTCGAGGTGGCAGGAGGGAAGGACACCTTCCAGATGGCCTGGCAGATCGCCCGTCCCAACGCGGTTGTCTGCGTCGTCGCACTCTATGAGGAACCACAGGTACTTCCTCTGCCTGCTATGTATGGGAAAAATCTGATTTTCAAGACAGGAGGCGTGGATGCCAATTCCTGCAGTGAAATCTTGAAACTGATTGAGGAAGGAAAGCTGGATACCGGCTGCCTCATCACGCACCGGACAGATTTAGCCCATATCCTGGAGGCTTACGAGATATTTGAAAAGCAGGCCGATCATGTCATAAAATACGCGATTACCATCTGACCGGACTCACGCGCCGGAGCGCGGCCGCTTCAGCGGCCATACTTCCTTTGCACGGTAAAGACGGCTGTCCCGCCCGCTCCTTCTTCCGGAGCGGCGGGACAGCCGTCTTCAATGTCTATTCATTTATTTAGTTATATAAAGTGTTTAGTCTTCGTATATAATCTTAGGCGCCTTACGCATCGTAATCTGCCACTTATTCCCTGTTCCAATGTTATAGGCCTTTGCAAAGCTGCCCTGATTGATGGCAACCGCCATACAGTCCAGGCTGTTCACATAGATGAGCGGTTCGCCTACATAAACGTCGGCAAAGCTCTTTGCATAAACCAGAATATTCTTGTACAGGGTTCTCGTCTCATTCTCAATACTGATTTCCACACGCTGTCCGTGTTTTACACCAATCTTTAAAAACAGGTCTCTGGAGATATTGGTCCACAGGCTTCCGAATCTGACGTCGAGCACATCGATGGTACCGCTCACTCTGTCTCCGTTATAAGCCGCTTCCACAACAGGAAGTTCGATGACGCTTTCCGCTTCCACGGAAGGGCCTACTCCCTCGAAGGTGATGACACCGGCAGCCAGCCTCGCTCCGGTATAAGCGTAAATGTCACGGCCATGGAACGTATAACTCTCTCCTGATCCCGGCAGACGGTTCACATTCTCATCGATGATACGTGCTTCCGTGATTCCGCACATCCGCTTCACATGGGTCAGTGTTCCATTGTCAGGTGTCACTATGTACTGTCCCGTGGTGGTCTTCGCCACAATGCTTCGTCTCGTCGATCCCACTCCCGGATCCACAACGCTGACAAATACCGAGCCCTCCGGCCAGTAGTTTACCGTCTGTATCAGCCGGTAGGATGCTTCCCAGATATCATACTGGGGAATATCGTGTGTCAAGTCTGTAATCCGAAGTTCCGGGTCTACCCCATAGGATACTCCATACATCGCGCAGACAGCTCCGTCCGCAGTGCCAAAATCTGTTTGAATAATAAGTGGTTTTCTCATATTCATCTTTCCTTTAGTGCTAAGGGAGTTGTTTAGAAACCCTTGCACTTTTAGTATAGATTTCTTTGCTGCGCTTGTCAAGCGGCTCTGTCTGCTGGTTAAGCTCAGGCCTTTTTCTCGCTCTGTTTCTTCAACTGCTTTTTCGCATACTTCTTCACCCGGCATTCACAATGGCCGCATTTCAGGGAAGCTCCCGTCTTCTTTTTCACTTTTTTAAAGGAATCCGCGCCGTCTGCGATCGCCTCCTTGATATCCTTTTTCGTGATCTTCAGGCACGGACAGAGATATTCATTCTTTCCCATTACAGCACCAGGGACGGAGCGGTGTATACGCGGGCCGCCATCTCAGAATCCAGCATGTATAACCCCTTCGGATCATGGCCAAAGAGCTCGAAACGCTTCACCAGGTTATCTGCATTTTTCTCTTCCTCGCCCTGCTCCTTCACAAACCAGTCGAGAAACTGCATGGTACGGAAATCCTTTACGGAGTATGCCGCATCATAGATCGCATGGATTAGTCCGGTCACATAGACCTCATGCTCCAGCCCTGCCTTTAACGGTCCTACGTAGTCCTCAAACTTTTTATCTGGCTTGTCAATGGCCTCAAGAGTCACTTTGCCGCTGTTATTCTGCAGATACTGGATAAACAGCATGGCATGGTCTCTCTCCTCCTGCGCCTGCACCTGATACCAGTTTGCAAATCCATTCAGCTCCGCTTCGCGATAGTAATTGGCAAAATCGAGATACAGATACGCCGAGTAAAATTCCTTATTCACCTGCACATTAATAAGTTCTGCAACTTTTTGATCCAACATGGTAATTCCCCTTTCTTTTGTTTTCTTCCCGTATTATATCATCCGCCGGTCAGACGAACAACCACCTTTCGTTCCCGCGGAAGCCGGAAAAAGGCCGTCACTCTGTTCCCTCTTCCCCGCCGGTGATCGCTGCGGTTCCTAAGGTTCAAATATGCGGCCCTTTTTCGACTTTTCATAACTATTTTTTTATGTCTAAGATTATAACATGACTTTTCTTTTATATTTTTGCCGTTTTTACAGGATATTTCCCATATCTTACTTCACTAATAATGACTTTCCAGTCATCTCTTTCGGCTGTTCCATGCCCATTAATTCAATTAATGTCGGAGCGATATCTGCCAGACAGCCGCCTTCGCGCAGCTTATAGGACGGATCTGCGTTCACAAGAATGAACGGAACCGGGTTTGTAGTATGAGCGGTGAACGGTGTTCCTGTCTCGTAATCTACCAGCTGCTCTGCATTTCCGTGGTCAGCGCAGATGAACAGTACGCCGTCCATCTCCTTGACTGCGTCTACGGCCCTTCCCACACAGGCGTCTACGGTCTCGATCGCCTTGATCGCAGCATCCTCAATTCCCGTATGGCCAACCATATCCGGGTTCGCGAAGTTGATGATAACAACATCGTATTTTTCAGACTTAATCGCTTCCACCAGCTTGTCACAAACAGCCGGGGCGCTCATCTCTGGCTGAAGGTCGTAGGTAGCCACCTTAGGAGAAGGAACCAGAATTCTGTCCTCACCCTTATTCGGCTCCTCGACACCGCCGTTAAAGAAGAATGTCACATGTGCGTACTTCTCTGTCTCGGCAATTCTGGCCTGGGTCATGTCGTGGTCTGCAAGGAACTGGCCAAAGGTATTCACAATGGCTTCCTTCTTAAATGCAACCAGCTTATTTGCAATGGTGTCATCATAATCGGTAAAGCATACATACGTTAAGTTCAGGCGTCTGTCTCTGGCAAATCCTTTGAAATCGTCATCACAGAACGCTCTCGTTATCTCTCTTGCACGGTCAGGACGGAAATTGAAGAAAATAACGGAATCGTTATCTTTTACGGTAGCAACCGGTTTTCCATCTTCCACTACGACAAATGGCTCCACGAACTCGTCGTTTACTTCCGCGTCATATGAAGCCTGGATTCCTGCCGCAGCGCTGACAGCAGTACCGCCTTCTCCCCTGGTCAGAGCGTTGTAAGCACGCTCCACACGATCCCAGCGGTTGTCACGGTCCATCGCATAATAACGGCCCATCACAGAAGCCACTTTGCCCACTCCGAGTTCCTTCATCTTCGCTTCCAGCTCTTCCACGTAGCCCTTGCCGGAAGCCGGCGGTGTGTCTCGGCCATCTAAAAAGCAGTGTACATAAACCTTGTCGAGGCCATTTCTCCTGGCAAGTTCCAGGAGTCCGTAGATATGGGTATTGTGGCTGTGAACGCCTCCGTCGGAGACAAGTCCCCATAAATGAAGGGCAGAATCATTCTTCCTGCAGTTCTCTACAGCCTGTAAAAACTCAGGAACATCGAAGAAATCTCCGTCCTGAATCGATTTTGTAATTCTGGTCAGTTCCTGATAAACGATACGGCCGGCACCCATATTTAAGTGGCCAACCTCGGAATTTCCCATCTGACCATCCGGAAGTCCTACGGCTAGGCCGCTGGCGTTGCCCTTTACAAACGGGCACTGACTCATCAGCTGATCCATAACCGGTGTTCTGCCTTCGCAGACTGCGTTATGGTCACAGTTATCATTCAGTCCATATCCATCAAGTATCATAAGTACAACAGGTTTCTTACTCATAACTTAATCTCCTTATCTTGTTTTTTCTATATAATGGTAATTATCTTCTCACAACTCTATATTCTACATGATTTGCGGATATCTTGCAACTGCTGAATGATAAATTTTTATCATAAACCCTGGTTTAAGGCCGCTCTTCCACGGCTTTCATGGGATAGCAGTGGTGCAGCAGCACCTGGTCCGCTCCCTCGCCTAGTCTCTGGTAAAATGCATTCGCAATTCTCTTCGCAACCATATCGGCATCCGCCTCTGATAAGTCTGTCACCATAATGAGAAACTGACAGCTGCTGTATTTCGTATAAACATCCCCGCAGCGGATCGAATACTGGATCAGTTCCCTCAAAATCTCCATCTGCCCGTTTCTGCTCTCGAGACAGGGCAGTTCTCCCTTCCGGTCCGTCAGGGTCAGCAGGATGATATAGGCGCTCTCATTCGTACGCTTCAGCCTCCGCGCCACAAACCGGTATATCACTTTGAATATCTCGTATTCCTGGCAGTACGCTCCCGGAAGCAGCTCCTGTTCACTCAGTTCCTTCCGGATTTGCTCCATGTCGATCTCAATACTCCTCTGCATCAGTCCCGGCTCTTTTGTATCCATAACTCCTCCTCCTTTACCCATTCTGCGCACCCTGATATCGGTATATTCATTACTATTATTTACTTTTTCTCATCACTTGTCAACCGTATGCGCATAAACGGGCTTTTCAGCGGAATAAAAAGTTACTGCACACGCTGCGACCGGCAGTACGCTTCGCGAAATACCGGCCGTGTACAGAACAATAAAAAGGCAGAGAAGCCGCGTTTGCGACTGTCTCCACCTTTTTTCATTACAGGACACTTCATAATCCTGTATTATTCATTACTTATTTGTTATAGCAAACGATCTTTCCGAAGTCTGGCTTCAGGGAAGCTCCGCCTACTAAGCCGCCGTCGATGTCCGGCTGTGCGAACAGTTCCGGTGCGCTTCCAGCGGATACAGAACCGCCGTACTGGATACGGATCGCTTCTGCTGTGGCTTCGTCATATATCTCAGCGATGCATGCACGGATCGCTCCGCATACTTCCTGAGCCTGCTCAGTCGTAGCGACCTTGCCGGTACCGATTGCCCAGATCGGCTCATAAGCGATAACAGCTTCTGCAGCCTTGTCTGCCGGTACGTTTAAGAAGGCGATCTTGATCTGCTGACGGATCCAGTCGATGGTGATTCCCTGCTCTCTCTGCGTTAAGGACTCTCCGCAGCATACGATCGGTGTAATGCCGTATTCGAATGCCTTTAAGACCTTTTTATTTACAGTCTCGTCACTCTCAGCGAAGTACTCTCTTCTCTCAGAATGGCCGATTACTACGTATTTAACGCCAGCATCTACTAACATGGCAGGGGAAATCTCGCCGGTGTAGGCGCCCTTGTCCTCATAGTACATATTCTCGGCACCAACGCAGATGTTGGTTCCCTTTGCTGCTTCCATAACCGGAATGATATCAATGGCCGGTACACAGAATACTACATCTACATCCTCATTAACAACCAGCGGCTTTAAGGTATTAACCAGCTCTACAGCCTCTGTTGGTGTCATGTTCATCTTCCAGTTACCAGCAATAATTTTTTTCCTTGCCATTTTATCTTATTCTCCTCTTACTTACTTATTTATTATCTGCAGCAGCTACGCCTGGCAGCTCTTTGCCTTCCAGGAACTCTAAGGATGCACCGCCGCCTGTGGAGATATGAGTCATCTTGTCAGCGAAACCAAGTCTCTTCACAGCGTTAACGGAATCTCCGCCGCCGATTACGGTTGTTGCGTCCTGTAAATCAGCAACGGCGCGGCATACTTCCAGAGTACCTTCCGCAAAATTGGAGAATTCGAATACGCCCATCGGTCCGTTCCATACAACAGTCTTAGCACCTTCCAGAGCAGCCTTGTAAAGGGCGATGGTCTTCGGTCCGATATCGAATCCTGACCAGCCGGCATCGATAACATCAACGACCTTGCGTTCTGTATCGTTGGAGAATTCCTTACCTTCTACATGGTCAACCGGAAGTAATAACTTCACACCTTTTTCTTCGGCCTTCTTGATCATCTCCAGAGCGTAATCCAGCTTGTCTTCCTCACATAAGGAATTGCCGATCTCCTCGCCCTGTGCCTTCTCAAATGTATAAGCCATACCGCCGCCGATGATCAGGGTATCTACCTTGTCAAGCAGGTTGTTGATTACGTTGATCTTATCAGAAACCTTCGCTCCGCCTAAGATGGCAACGAACGGACGAACCGGATTCTCAACAGCCTGTCCTAAGAACTTGATTTCTTTTTCCATTAAGTATCCAACTACATTGGTATTGGTGTATTTTGTAACGCCTACGTTGGAGCAGTGAGCTCTGTGGGCCGTACCGAACGCGTCGTTAACAAAGATGCCGTCGCAGAGATCAGCCAGTTCTTTCGCATAGCTTTCTGCGTTCTCATCTTTTCCGTACTTTGTCTCTTCGATTCTGTAACGGGTATTCTGAAGTAATAAAACTTCGCCATCCTTTAATTCGGCAGCAACCTTCTGTGTCTCCGGTCCTGTTACCTTCGGATCATCCACGAATTTTACTTCTACGCCAAGTCTCTCGCTCAGTGCCGGAGCTACCGGAGCTAAGGACAGCTCTGGAAGCGGCTCTCCCTTCGGCTTTCCTAAATGAGAGCAAAGGATCACTTTTGCACCCTGATCGAGTAATTTCTTAATGGTTGGAATTGCACCGTCGATACGGTTGTAGTTCTGAATCACGCCTTCCTTTAACGGAACGTTGAAGTCACATCTTACGAGCACTTTCTTTCCCTGTAATCCGGTTAAATCATCAACTGTTTTCTTGTTAAGCATAATTTCATGCTCCTTTCCATATTTTCGCTACTTGATGCTGTATTCATAACAAAATGGTTATGGATACAGGATATGAACCTGTTTTATAATTCAAAGGACACGCCGGAACGCCCCTTCCTTTGAACGATAAAAGGGTCCGGTCCAAACGACCGGACCCTCCATGGATCTTAAAAAATTAGCCTAATTCAGCGAAGTACTTAATTGTACGAACCATCTGGCTTGTATAGGAGTTCTCGTTGTCATACCAGGAAACAACCTGTACCTGATATAAGTCATCACCAAGGCTGGAAACCATGGTCTGAGTAGCATCGAACAGAGAACCGTATCTCATGCCGATAACGTCAGAAGAAACGATTGGATCTTCTTCGTAGCCAAAGGACTCGGAAGCTGCTGCCTTCATAGCTGCGTTGATGCCTTCTTTTGTAACGTCTTTGCCCTTAACTACGGCAACTAAGATTGTTGTGGAACCTGTCGGAACCGGAACACGCTGAGCGGAACCGATTAACTTGCCGTTTAATTCCGGAATAACAAGGCCGATTGCTTTTGCAGCGCCTGTGGAGTTCGGAACGATGTTGGCAGCGCCAGCTCTTGCTCTTCTTAAATCGCCTTTTCTGTGCGGTCCGTCAAGGATCATCTGATCGCCTGTGTAAGCGTGGATTGTGCTCATGATACCGGACTGGATGGTCGCGTAATCGTTCAGAGCCTTAGCCATAGGAGCTAAGCAGTTTGTTGTACAGGAAGCTGCGGAGATGATGGTATCTTCTGCAGTTAATTCCTTCTCGTTTACGCTGTAAACGATGGTTGGCAGATCATTGCCTGCCGGTGCGGAGATAACAACTTTCTTAGCGCCTGCATTGATATGTGCCTGAGATTTATCTTTAGAGCAGTAGAAGCCTGTACACTCTAATACTACATCTACGCCAATTTCTCCCCAAGGAAGATTAGCAGCATCTTTTTCTGCGTAAATCTTGATGGTCTTGCCGTCTACAGTAATGGAGTCCTCTCCAGCTTCTACTGTGTGAAGGCCTTCACCGATGCGTCCTGTGTATCCACCCTGAGCGGTGTCATATTTTAATAAATGAGCTAACATCTTCGGATCTGTTAAATCGTTGATAGCTACTACATCATAACCTTCTGCACCAAACATCTGTCTGAATGCAAGACGACCGATACGACCAAAACCGTTAATCGCTACTTTTACTGCCATAATTCAATTCCTCCTAAGAATAAAATTAATTTAATTGTACCTTTTAATTCACATATCCACTATCTGTAATGAAGAGTGGATTTCTTGTGATTTTGTTAAAATAAAATCAACTACCCATTATTTTACCTAATAATCCATTAAATAGCAAGTCCTTTTTTTCATTTTTTGGTTTTTGTTACTTTTTTAACATTTTCTACATCTCGTCCTTCACATAACCGGCAAGATTGTATGCATGATCAGAAATACGTTCCAGATTGCTGATAAGATCCAGGAATACCACCCCTGCCGAAGGGTCGCATTTACCGGCAGACAGCCGTTCGATGTGCTTCTCCCTCAGCTCCTCCTCCAACGTATCCACCTCGTCCTCGTACTGGCTTACCTTTCTGACATCGTCCATGTCACCCTTCTGCCGGGCGTTGATGGAGTGCTTGAAAGAGTTAAACGCGGTCTCACAAATAACATGAAGGTCCGACTCTCCTGTTTCTGAAAAGCTGATATTATGCTGAACCATGTATTCCGCCTGCTCGGCCAGGTTTTCTGCATGGTCTCCCACACGCTCAATGTCATTGATGCTGTAGAATAAGTCATTCACAACCAGCTTCTGTCTTTCCGTCAGCGACAGGTTGTTGACCTTGACGAGATATTCGGTCAGCATCTTCTCCATATTATTGATGGTCTGCTCCGTTTTATACACATCTTCGACTTCATTTGCATTCTTAGTCAGAACCGCGTCCATGGCCCGTCTGACATTCTCCATGGTGATCTGTCCCATATGAACCACTTCCATGGCCGCCGTCTCCAGGGCAAATGCGGGAGATTCAAAGATTCTCTCATCCAGATGCTTCATCGTCTCGGACTCTTCGTCAGTAACAGCCGGTTCCTTCTTATCCTCCGGAACGAAGACTCCGGAGAGCTTCACCAGCTGATTGGCAAACGGGAACAGAAGCGCCGTGTTCGTCAGGTTAAAGATCGTATGGAAAATCGATATCTGCACAGATGTAATGTTATGGGCCGCAAGCACCGGATGAAGGGAAAACAGGATAAACGAAATCACTCCAAATATTACAGCGCCCATCACATTAAATGTCAGGTGGATAACTGCTGCTCTCTTAGCGGTTCTGGACCCGCCAATACTGGATATCATGGCGGTCACACAGGAACCGATATTCTGTCCCAGCGTGATAAAAATCGCCGCGTTCGTCGTTACCACACCGTTCATCGCCAGCGTCTGTAAGATACCGACTGAGGCGGAGGAGCTCTGAAGAAGAGCCGTAACCAGAGCACCGATGATCATTCCCAGGAATGGATTGCTTCCCAGCAGGCGGAATGCCTCAGAGAAAACAGGCGCGTCGGTATATGGCGATATGGAACTCGACATAAAATCAAGACCAATGAACAGAAGACCAAGGCCGACCAGAATCTCTCCCGCCGTTTTCATCCTCTGTTTTTTACCAAATAACATGAAAATCGCTCCGATCCCGATCAACAGCGGAGCAAAAAATGCCGGCTGGAATACGGCAAACGCATCTCCCAGCTGGTTCATAGATACAATCCAGGCCGTAATCGTCGTACCGATATTGGCACCCATGATCACGCCTACCGCCTGCGTCAGATTCAGGACCCCGGCACTTACAAAACCGACTACCATAACCGTCGTAGCGCCGCTGCTCTGAATAATTGCCGTGATCAGCGCGCCCAGAAGGACCGCCATCAGACGATTGTTCGTTAACATTCCCAAAAACTGGCTCATCTTACTTCCGGCGGTCTTCTGCATACCGTCGGCCATGATGTTCATGCCATACAGGAACATCCCCAGTCCACCGATAAAACTGAACAGACTTGATATGTCATTGACAGACATAGTTACCTCCTTGTAACCCCTTTTTCAACTGCATTCATTTTCTTTTTAAGCGCCGGCGTCATACCCGCATGGATTCCCTCCTCCGCGCGCATCTCTAATGATATCATAGACCGGAATGTCTTTTCAACGCTTTTTATAAATTCTGTAAACTTTTGGTAAAATGTGTGTAAACCTGACGAATCCTGCGTTGCTTTTCCCAACGATATTGATTATAATGGTTCTAGTACTAGCTTTCATTCAGAGAGAGAGGAGACAGTCATGCTGCCAGATTACCATCTGCACACGGATTTTTCCGGCGACTCCACGACTCCCCCAAGGGCGCAGATCGAGCGTGCCATACAACTGGGAATGGATTCGCTGTGCATCACGGACCACCACGACTATGACGTGGAATCCATCATCGACTTCAACCTGGATTTGGACCCCTATATGAGTTCTCTCACCAGGCTTCAGGAAGAATATAAAGACCGGATTGATGTGAGGATCGGAATTGAACTGGGACTGCAGGTCCATCTAAAGGAATATTTTAAGGAAGTGACCCGCAGATATCCCTTTGATTTCGTCATCGGTTCCACCCATTTCATAGACAGAAAGGATCCCGCTTACCCGGAGTTTTTCGAAGAGAGGGGGGAGGCCAATGCCTACCTCCAGTATTTTGAGACTACGCTGGATAATGTCAGCCATTTGGACGATTACGACGTGGCGGGCCACATCGACTACATCGTCCGTTACGGTCCCAACAAGGCCGCCTTCTACAGCTATGAGGCGTACAGGGACATCCTCGACAGAATTCTCAAGGCTGTCATCGAACACGGCAAGGGGATCGAATGCAACACGGCTGGACTGCGGAAGGGCATCAGCCAGCCCAACCCGGCAGCAGACGTGCTGAAACGCTACCGGGAGTTAGGCGGAGAAATCCTGACGATCGGTTCGGATGCCCATATACCCGAAGATTTAGGGGCCGATTTCGAGCGGACAAGGGAACTGCTGAAGGAATGCGGGTTCTCGTATTATACGGTGTTCCGCCAGCGGAAAGCGCAGTTTCTTCCATTGTAGTGAATTCATACACTGCAGTAAATTCCATACACAGAGTAGTAAAGGGTGCGGAGCGCCTTCCTATTACACAAAACAGCCATCGACTGGAAGGGCCAGGCCCGCCTCCAATCGATGGCTGTTCAGCGGTTATACCGTATCCCGCCGTCAGTCTTTGATATACCGGTTGATGGTCGCCTTCTGCTCCTCATTCGCCCGGTAGTAAATCCTTAAATTTCCGACTTCATCCAGTTCAAATCTGGACTCCTCAAGAAGACCATTGGCCTCGTCCGTCATCAGGGTCTCGATCACTGACTTAAGGGTCAATCCCCTGAACTTACCGTAATCTCCCTTTAAGGCGTCGATTACATCTTCCGCACAGGCCTCGGGGACCTTCGTAAAGTGTTTGATAATCGCATAACTCAGTGGTTTCATCTGCCTAGTCCTCCTTTTTCTTAAATAAATCCAGCGGATTCATGGCGATCATCAGGATACCGAATATCATCAGAATCGCTGCCGCCCAGACGATCGGCGGAAGTGACCAGCCGTCGATGCCGCAGATGACGCCGAGGATAATCCAGCAGAAGAACGGTCCCCAGAAGGAAAACGCTCCGTTACACGCCATACCGAGAGCCGCGCCGCACATGCTGTTTCCTTTATACCACAGACTATATGCAAACAGGGCGAAGAATCCGCTGATCACGAAAAAGATCATGGCCGGACCGCTGGTAAATGCCTGAACCGTTAAATGAGGAGCAATGCCGATGTTGCCGGCAATGATACCAAAAATCGGAACCAGGATAAACAGGTTGGAAAGTCCGGAGGTACACTGGCGTATGGTAATGCCAATCTCATAGTCGATCAGGGTCGTACCATAACCGGCTACGCACCCTTCTATTCCCCAGCCCAGAGCCGCGATAAACGCGATACAGATTCCCAGGAGTCGGCCTTCGGGAGCATCGCCGCCCAGGCTTGTGCTTCCGATCATAAAGCTGGAAAGAACGCAGATACCGATACCGGCAACCATGCGCTTATTCAGTTCCTGCTTGTAGAGCACTCTTCCTAAGATTGCACCGATTGCAGGACAGAGAGCCGAAATCGGAATAACGATGGAACCAGCCATCTGAAGTCCAACCACATAGGCCGCACTGGAGATAGGGCCGCCCACCAGAGCGGCAGCGATCATGATCCAGCCCGGTTTCGTCTTTAAACAGCGGAAAAAGTCGCCCAGCTTTCCCTTTGCTCCGGCAATCAGCAGGGCCCATACCGCGCTGCACGTATCGTTGATCGCGCTTCCCAGTGAGCCGAGCAGATACGTAATGACAAAAGCAGACAAAGCCGCCGTATTAGGACCATACCAGTCCGCCCATATTCCCTTTGTCATTCCCAGCGTCATAAACGCGGAATAGAGCCCGTAACAGATACCGGACATGATTGCAACAAATACACCCTTCTTAAAAAACTGAGCAGATAATTTTTTCTTTGCAGCAACAGCTGCTGCGCCTGCACCTTCATTCATTCTTGTAAGCCCTCCTTATTGGTTAAGGAGCACTCTCCGAAACGAGAGCACTCCCTGACTGATTACTCTTCTCTTGCAGCTGCCGGAAGAATGGTCTCTACCTCTGCGTGAGGACGCGGAATCACATGAACGGATACAAGCTCGCCTACTCTCTGAGCTGCTGCCGCGCCTGCGTCAGTCGCTGCCTTTACCGCACCGACATCGCCTCTTACCATGACGGTAACGAGACCGCCGCCTACGAATTCCTTGCCGATTAATGTAACATTAGCAGCCTTAACCATGGCATCTGCAGCCTCAATGGATCCAACTAAACCTTTTGTCTCAATCATTCCTAATGCATCGTATTTCATTGTGAAATCCTCCTGAATTTTATTTTAATTTTAAATGCTATACTTTTTATAAACAGACTTTTTACTTTATCAGAGTGACAGCCGCGGAACAACCGATTCCCATCGCATTTGCTTCCTCTGTATCCACATGACACTCCAGTGCGGATTCCGGCGTTACACGGATTAATACATTGCGGTAAACGCCTCCGCGTAATCCATCTGTCTCAATAGAAACAGACTGGCCGTCATGAACGCCAAACCTGGCCGCGTCATCCGGATGCATATGGATATGGCGCTGCGCCACCATCAGACCTTCCTTCGTCTGTACAGATCCCTTCGGTCCCACAAGAGTGATTCCCGGCGTACCGTCCAGATCACCGGACAGCCTGGGTTCCGCCTTGGCGCCCAGTTTAAAGCAGTCACCTGCGAGAATCTCCACCTGTGTCCGGCTCCTTACAGGTCCCAGAATTCTTACCTTTTCAATGGCCCCCTTCGGTCCGCAGACCGTTACGGTCTCTTTGCAGGCAAACTGGCCCGGCTGGGATAAGTCTTTCGTCTTCGTCAATTCGTACCCGCGGCCGAACAGGGTATCTAAATCGGCCTGGGATAAATGTACGTGCCGGTTGGATACGCCGACCGGCACCGCATTTGCCGGGGTGTTCGCGGAAGCGTTACCCGCCGCTGTGCCATCCTCATTTTTTACCGCTTCCAAAAGAAGCTTGATCATTGCCTCATACTGATCCATGGGTCTCCTCCTTCTGCCGCTTTACTGGTTCTTCATGGCGATAACCAGCTCTCTTACGAGTGCCGCCAGCTTATCGCTGCCGCAGTCTGCGGAAACCGCAGTGTCAGCCTTCGCCGTACCGGATGCAGAGTGTTTTTCCTCAAAGGAGGCAACGAAATCAGCCGGGCTGGAAGCCGTACCGCAGGATCCCTGACAGCAGGACTGTGAAGCCAGTTCCGGATGACGGAACGATTTATCTTCCTGCACCAGTGTAGCACAATTTTTCACACCGAACGCAACTTTTTTAATATTAATTAAATGCTTCGGGCTGACATTTTCAGAAACAGAGCTTCCGCCGCACGTTCCGCAGCCTAAGGTAAAGGAGGTTGCCAATCCCGTGCTGATTCCGGTACCTCCCATGCTTCCTCCGGTGTTGACCAGAATACGGGAAGCCGGCTTCGCCGCAAATCTTCTCACCATCTCCCTGTCTTCCGTGTGGATGCTCATGGTGTGGCCGATACCGTTCTGAAGCAGGCGGATGCTGAGCTCACAGGCTTCCTGCCAGTCTCTTACTGTATAGAAGGCAAGCACGGTTGTCAGTTTTTCATAGGATAAAGGGTATCCCTCACCAACGCCGCCCTGCTCTCCGATCAGAACTCTCGTTCCTGCCGGAATGGTTATCTTCGCCGCTTCCGCGATGACCTGCGGGCTTCTTCCCACGAATTTGGCATTCATGTTATGGCTGCCGCTCTTGAAAAGCAGGGCACACACCTTCTCAGTCTCCTCTGGAGTCATAAAATAGGCTCCCTGGCTCTTTAACTCTGCGACAACCGCGTCCCTATTGCATTCTTCCACAACGATCGACTGCTCGGAAGCGCAGATCGTTCCGTAATCGAAGGTCTTGCTGGCCATGATGTTGCTTACGGCCTGTTTGATATCGGCGGTCCGCTCTATGTATGCCGGGGAGTTGCCCGCGCCTACGCCCAGAGCCGGTTTTCCGGCGCTGTACGCTGCTTTCACCATGCCTGGGCCTCCGGTGGCAATAATTAAGTTTACCTCTTTGCATTTCATCAGTTCATTGGTGGCTCCCATGGTCGGCATGGTGACACAGCCGATAATGTCCTCCGGCGCCCCCGCCTCCACCGCTGCATCCCGCATCAGTTCTGCTGCTTTCAGTGTACATTTCGCCGCAGACGGATGGGGGGAAAAGACGATGGCATTTCCTGATTTCACTGCAATAATGGATTTAAAGATTGTGGTGGAAGTCGGGTTGGTCGATGGAACGATTCCCATAACCAGGCCCACAGGCGCCGCCACATCCATCGTATGTTTTACCGGGTCCTCGTCGATGATTCCCACGGTCTTCATATCTTTTATCTCTTCATATAACAGAGTGGACGCTGCGTGATTCTTATAGGCTTTATCCTCCGCCTTACCGAACCCGGTTTCCTCTGCTGCCATTTTACCCAGGCAGACCGCGTGTTCCTCTGCTGCTCTTACCATATTCTGTAATATAACCTCTATCTGCTCCTGGGAGTAGGTAGCCATCTTTTTCGCCGCGATTTCTCCTTTTCTGGCTAAATCTCTGGCTTCCTGGATGGAACGTAAATCAAAATCAAAGTTTTCCATTGTCAGGATCTCCTTTTCTATTATTTTGTTCCCGCGAAGAACCGCGTCAATCATTTCGAGCTTCGTAATAGCTCTTTAATTCCTCCAGCAGCAGTTGTTTATTGGCTTTGGACACTTCCCTGCCGGAAATCTTCAATTCTCCGTATTCGCGGGCCAGTGTCCTTAACGCTGTTACTTTCAGTCCGTCCGCCATCGCCATACCTTCGGCAATGCCGTATTTTTCAATGATGGAATCTAAGGTCTGCCGGTCCAGCTTCTCCGGGAGGGCAGGGTGGGGGGATTCTTCCACGTCTTCCACTTCTTCAACTACTTCTTCAACCACTTCTCTAACCGCTGCGTCTTCTGCTTCCGGCTCTTCCTCGTCCCTCACACCAGGATCCGTCTTTCCGCCAGGCCCCTTCGGTGTAAACAGGATTTCCAGTTCCTCATGAGGCCGTGGAATGACCAGTTTTGCCGCCAGGCTGGAGGCTGCGATCCGTTCCACTGCTGCCACACCGGCGTCCACAGCCGCCTGTACCGCGGCCACATCGCCGGTCACCGTTATGGTCACCAGGCCGCCGCCGACTCGTGTTTTCTCAACCAGTGTGACATCCGCGGCTTTTACCATGGCATCTGCGGCTTCCACCGCCGCCAGAGTGCCCTTTGTCTCTATCAGTCCAAGTGCCTTCATGGCTTACCTCCTTACAGCAAATCTGCCCAGTTGGCCGGATAAGTGGCATAGAACACTCTCGCCCTGTCTGGAGATCCCCATACGACTTTGGAATTCGATGGTACGAACAGCACGTCTCCGGCGTGAGCGGTATACGTCTTTCCGTCGATGGTGATCGTCAGTGTGCCTTCGATAACGTAATCGATCTCTTCATAGGTCAGTTCCCAGTCAAATTTCGAGTTTTCAATAATTAGGAACCCGGCGCTGATATGGGATTCATCCTTGCTTACCAGTTCCTGGAAATACGCCGTTGCATCAGGGTTTCCGGTATCAAACACATCCATTTTCACCGTTCTGCCCCGAACTACCTTTAAGCCATTTCCGTGGCGCTCCTCTTCATAAGGCTTAGACGGCGCCTGTAAACCGCCCTGCTCCAGTATGGTCTTTAACAGCTGGCAGAGTCCGGCCGCATCCATCTTATCCATTCCCGCAAATGCATTGGCACACACCGCTTCCGGCTGGCTTATACGATCCGTAAACCGGATCCCGTACGCCTCGGCCGCGTCCTTTGCGGAAGGTGTGATAATCGTATCGCCGTCCACGCAGTACTCGGTCTTTCCCTGTTTGCTGCACTCTTCAATATCCCTGGCGCAAACTAACTTTTTCATGGTACCACACCCCTTCTTCTCTGCGAATCTATCCATTTGGAAACACAAGTGCCGGGCGGCACTGGTGCAGCGCTGCACCGGTTTCTTCTATATAAATTCACAATCTTCATCAATAATTCCTACTACCACGGCGTCCACCGGAATCCCGTCGTCACCCAGCATGCGGCGCGCGGAAGAACCGGTCGTGACGATCACCCGGTCACCGATTCCGGCGCTGATTGTGTCCACCACGATCATTCGTTCTCCCGTCCTCGTCCCGCTGATGATCTCCGCCATCATAAACTTAAATCCGTTTAAGGATTCCGCTTTTCTGGTCGCCCAGACATTGCCGATCAGCTTTGCAGTTACCATTCCGGTGTCCCCTCTTTCTCTTTCCGCTTAATTTCCTCAAGGGCCGCTTCCACGGAGGCGGTATCCCCGAAAATAGCCAGCAGCACCATATTCTGAGGACAATTGCCGCGAATGTCTTCCACGGTAACGCCGACAGCCTTTTCCGCCACATCGGCGGCGCACACCATCTCAATCATCCGGCCCTGAACCAGCCCGATGGCATCCACCGACTCGATGGGCGTCGATGCTCCCGACCCCTTTCTTCTTAACAGAATATCAAGCGTACCGGGCGCCGGTGATTTTATGATTCTGATTTCCATGTCACATTACCTCATTTCATTCACAGGCTTCCTGGGTACAGCTTCGCGCAATTCCCAGCGGTGTTACAAACATGGGATTATCCGGTTTATACGTCGGAATTCCCGTCCTCTTTTCAATAATATCCTCAATCCCCGCCAGGCAGCAGGTTCCGCCCACCAGGTAGATGCCTTCCACCTGATGGCCTTCTAAATGGCGGTTGATGATAGAAGATATCTTTTCCACCACCGGCTTTAAGACCGGCAGCAGCTCCTTATGGTGCGAGGGGTCCCGCTTATAGCGTTCCGCCTCCCCGAAGGGAAGCCCATACGCCCCGGAAATAACGAGTGAAAAATGCGTTCCGCCGGTAGCCTCATCCGCCACATAAACCACCTTTCCGTCTTTTAAGATGGAGATTCCAGTGGTTCCGCCTCCGATATCCACGACCGCGCCGTTCTTAATCTTTAACACGGCGTTGGCTGCGGTTGGCTCGTCGAGAAGAGCCGTGATCTCAAAGCCCGCGCCCTGAACCACATTTTTGATGGCTCCCGAATCCAGCTCGTCGGTCCCGGGAGGAATGGCGGCGGCCGCATATAAAAGCTCACAGCCCAGCTTTTCCTCCAGTTCCTCCTTCATCTCCCGGACGATCCGGATGGCACCGATATAATCCACTACCATACCGTCCCGCACCACGTCGGCATACCGGTAAGCGCCGGCAGCAGGCTTAAAGTTTTCATCCAGAACCGCCACTACGACACAGGCCGTTCCTAAATCCACTCCGGTGTAATAGACGGAAGAACCGTTTGTTACCGGATTTTTAACGACTCGCTCAAACTCCTTTACCAGGCTGTCGCATTCCTCAAATGTTATTCCTTCTTTTGACATGTATTTCCTCCAAATAACTGGCATATTAACTGGGATAAACCATTAATCACCTGATGAAGCTCCCGTTTTTTGCCGTCTCCCAGCTCCTGCTCCACGAAAGGGCTCACTTCCCGCAGAAGACAGCGCAGCCGGTGAAGCCGGATCAGATCCATCCCCCGGTCTGACTGGACGTGGAAGGAGGTAATCTCGAAACAGTCCTCCATATCCTCGGAAAAATTATCCGGGCAGATTCCGGTACACGCCTGGCACGGCAGCAGACATATTTCCTCCTCTGCGGCCAGCCCCGCAAGGCAGCGCTCCATGACGAAGATTCGCTGGGCCAGAAGCACGTCGTGCTCCTTAAACTGAAGCCCAGTTTCCAAAAATAAGGCCTGCGCCGATTTCAGGCGGTTTAAGAGCGATATTTTTTCCGGAGTGAAATTCAAATCCTCCTTACATCGCTCCTCACCTTCCCGGCTGTCCGTCGCTGCTGCGTTTTCTTCTGCATCTGCACCAATACGGTCCGTATCATGCCCCGCCTTATTTTCCTCCTGTCTCCAGAAGTACAGCGGCTTCTTTCCTCCGGTTCCACTGTCCCCAAGCCGCTTCGCTGAAGGTATCTCATCCGGAACCCTGATTCCACGATCCCCCAGGAACTGCCTCGCTCCCGGCGTCAGCCGTGTTCCCGGTTCCGTTTCATACGTTGTAAAAGGGGTGGTGCGGTATAAATTTCTCAAATCCGCTTCGGTTATGTATTTCATCAATATCCCCCTTTGCACAGACACCGGTATAAGTTCTCCAGCTCTTCTTTAGACGGCTTCCTGGGATTCGTCACCGTGCAGTTGTCATCCAAAGCAAGCTGTGCCATACCGTCTGCGGCCTCCAGAAATTCCTCCCTGTCCACACCGCATTCCGTTATATACTGGGGAATATGGATCTGGTTCATCAGAATCCTGATCTGACGGATCAGTCCGTGTACGGTCGCCTTGTCGGTTCCTGCCGAGATTCCCAGCATATTGGCCACTTCCACGTACCGTTTCAGGGCCGCCGTCTCTCCCGGAGTTTCCAGCCCCGCATTGTAAGCGATCACATGGCAGAGCAGCATCGCATTGCTTCTTCCGTGCGGAATATGAAATCTTCCGCCAAGCGCGTGAGCCAGGCTGTGACAGATTCCCAGGGATGCCCCGTTAAATGCCACGCCGGCCAGGCACGACGCGTTATGCATCTTCTCCCTGGCTTCCATGCTGCTCCCGTCTTCCACCGCAGTTTTTAAGTAACGCCATACCAGCCGGATCGCTTTCTCCGCACAGGCATCCGTAAAGTCACCGGCATCTGTGGAAACGTACGCCTCCAGCGCATGTGTCAGCACATCCATGCCGGTATCCGCCGTAATATGGGGTGGTACCGAAACGGTAAAACGCGGGTCCAACAGCGCCGTATCCGGCACCATGGAATCGTCCACCAGGGGATATTTTGCCTGTTTTTCCGGGTCCGAGATCACAGCAAAGGAGGTAACCTCGCTTCCCGTTCCGCTCGTGGTCGGAATCGCGATCAGTTCCGGACGCTCCGACTGGCTCATGCCGGAATAAAGCAGTCCTGCCGCCTTTGCCGTATCAATGGCTGAGCCGCCGCCCAGCGCAATCACGGCGTCCGGCCTGCATACCAGCATCTGCTCGATGGCCTTAGTCACCACCGCAATGGTGGGATCCGGTACAACCTCAGCAAAAACAGAAAATTCCGCTCCCGCTTCCTCCAGCAGATCCGTCACCATATCCACTTTATGAGAACTCTTCATAAACGGATCGCAGATCACGAACGCCTTTTTTATCCCCATATCCCGGAGAGTTTCCAGAGAAGCTTCCCCGAGATACACTTTTGTTTTCATAATAAACTGTTCCATTTTATTTCCGCCTCCTTTCTCCTGAATTTTAGTCATTGCTCAGCCGTTTTTCCAGTTCACGGAGCCCCTCCCCGGAAGGAAATACCACCCGGTAAAACGGAGGCTGGACTCCGGCCTTTAAAAGCTCTTTTTCACACCGGGCCAGCTGCTCCCGGCTCTTTCCTTCCTTCGTTATGACTCCGATGACCGGAGCACGGAAGGCCAGGGCAAAACCGGGGGAATATACCTCCCTCGTCTTTGTCTGATCCACCAGCATCAGAACATGAGACGCATTCTGGGCCTCCGCGATCAGGTGCTGTACCATCCAGGGAGATTCTAAGTAGGCGGCGGGAGCATCGATCGTCCGTGCTCCGTAGACCAGACAGGGCGTCCGCTTTACCGGAGAGTGATCCCCATTCAGTGCATGGGCCAGAGTCGTTTTCCCGCTCCCGCCAGCCCCCATTACCATAATTCTCTTTGTTCTCATGTTCTCGTCACCGGGGTCACGGCAAAGCCAAGCACGGTCTCCAGCGTCCGGCAGACGGAGACAAGAGCCGTCTCCACGCTCTGGACATCTCCGGCTATGACCACCGATCCCGTGAAGCGGTCTAAAAATCCAACCTCCACATCGGCCGCCTTAGCCGCGATATCCGCCGCGATGATGGCCGTCTCAAACGGGGAGAGCGTCAGGATACCGATGGCTCCCGCCGCGTCGATTCCAAGGCACTCGTACACCTCCGGCACCGGTGATGCGATCACATGGGCGATCGTGACCTGTTTGCCGGGTACGGATTCCTCAATCACCCGGCTTACACTGGTAAGTTCCTTTCCCGCCATGGCTCTCCTTTCCTGCTGTATACCGGCTCCGCTAATGTCTTACCACAGTGACAGGGAACTGATACTCCTTCAGCCAGCCCTCGATCCGCGATAAGTCCTCGTCGCTCAGGCTGGGATCTCCGTCGATGGGATAGGGCCGGTCCAGCTGATTGTATTTATTTACCCCCATCTTGTGGTATGGGAGCAGATCAATTCCCTTGAAATTCTTATAATCACGAAACGGCATCAAAAACTGGATTACCCGGTCGATCTCTTCCCTGCTGTCGTTGATCCCCTTTAGCATGGGCATTCTCACCTTGACGTTGTAACGGCGGTGAAGAAGCTCCTTTAAGTTTTCCAGGATCAGCTCATTGTTTACACCGACCAGCTCGTTGTGGCGTTCCGGGTCCATATGCTTGATATCGAACAGAAATAAGTCCACATACTCCGCGATTTTTAAAATGGTTTCTGTTTTCGTGAAGCCGCACGTCTCGATCGCCGTGTTATAGCCTTCCTGCTTACAGGCCATCAGAAGGTTTAAGGCCGCCTCCGGCTGCGCGGTTACTTCTCCGCCGCCCAGTGTCACGCCCCCTCCCGACTGCTCGTAGAAGGCCTCATCCTCGGAAATAATCTTTAACAGCTCCGAGATGGTCTTACATTCACCTGAGATCGTCAGCGCTTCCTGGGGGCACACCTCCATGCATTTTCTGCATCCGGTGCAGTCTCTGTCTCTGCGGATTTCGTGTTTTCCGGTCTCCGGGGAGAGCACGTGAATCCCCGCAGGGCAGGCATTTACACATGCCCCGCAGTCCACGCAGGAACGTTTCTTAAACATGACCTGAAAACTCCGGTCCATTCCCTCCGGATTGGAACACCATTTGCAGCGCAGCGGACAGCCCTTGAAAAACACAATGGTGCGGATGCCCGGCCCGTCGTACATGTTATACTTCTGAACATTGAATATCAGTGCCTTGCGCTCAATGGAACCTGCATGTGTCTGATTCATCGTTATTCATCTCCAATTTACGGTTCTTTATAAATGGGTCAGCATGGTTCTGCTGATAATCTCATCCTGAACATCCTTGCAAAGTTCTACGAAGAAGGCGCTGTATCCGGCTACACGGACGATTAAGTCGCGGTATTTCTCCGGGTGCTTCTGCGCTTCTAAGAGCGTGTTGTTATCCAGATAGTTAAACTGCATCTCGCCGTTTCCAAAGATACTGGCGGTCCGAAGCAGGGTGATCAGGCTCTCCTCTCCTTCCGGAGTGTCTAAGAGTCCCGCCATGATCTTGAAGTTATGTACCAGGCCGATATTCATGCTGTCATTGGCCATCTTGGACACGGACTTGATGATCGCAGTCGGCCCCTTGTAGTCGGCTCCCTGGGTTGGGCTGATGCCGTCGGATAACGGCAGCCATGCGCCGCGGCCATTGGCGGAAGCGCCTGTCATCTGTCCGAACGGAGTATTGTTGGAAATGGACAGGGTACCGTGGCTTAAATGGGAGTACAGGGTCTTATATTTTCTATGTTCTGCCTCAGTAAAGTCAACTAAATCCGAAGCAATCAAATCCGCATAATCATCGTCGTTGCCATATTTCGGAGCGTTCAGACAGTCAGCCTTTATCTGCTCATATCCAACAAAATCGGCCTTCAGCGCCTCATTTATCTGCTCCAGTGTATATTTCTTATCATCAAACACCAGCTTTTTGATCGCTGCCATGGAGTCCGTATAAGTTGCCAGTCCGGACCAGACCACGCCAGGGCCGTAATTGTACATCGCGCCGCCGGAGGAAACGTCTTTTCCCTTTTCCATACAGCCCTCGTACATGATGGACATAAGAGGCTTCGGAGCAAGGTCTCTGTGGACTCTCTGGGAAATAACCGTGGCCACGTCGGTCCATTTTGTCACGTATTTGATCTCTTCCTTAACAGCCGCGTCAAATTCCTCAAAAGTCTTGAACCGGCTCAAATCTCCCATATCCGGGCAGACCTGCTTGCCGTACCAGAGCGGAACACCGTGGTTTAACACCAGCTCGATGCAGACCGGCCACTGGGTATAGGCGGTGGAGGTCCACTGATAGAGACGGCCTGATTTCTGCGGCTCCACGCAGCCCATCAGACAGTAGTCTCTGGCGTCCTCGATGCTCACGCCCTTTGCCAGCATCATCTTGATGTGGGCGTCGTCGAAATGGCAGGCCGGGAAGCCCATGCCGGAACGGATCACGTCCACGATCTTTTTCATATATTTTTTAGGAGATTTGTTGTGGATCCGGCAGGCCAGGGACGGCTGGTAAATCTTCACGTGGCGGACAGCATCCATCAGCAGATACGTCAGTTCATTGGTTGCGTCACGGCCGTCTCTCGTCACGCCGCCCACGCACATATTGACGAATGGCTGGTAGCCGGCGAAGAATTTGGAACCGCCCTCGCTGGTGATCCACATCATCTCTGACATCTTAATCAGCATACATCCGGCAAGCTCGAAGGCCTGGAAATCATTTAACCGTCCGGATTCGATATCGCTCTTATAATACGGATACATATACTGGTCCACACGTCCGATGGACATACCGGTCTGGTTCTCTTCCACGACCAGCAGGGACTCGATGGTCCATACCGCCTGGATTGCTTCCCAGAAGGTTTCCGGCTTATGGGCCGGTACACGGGCGTTGACCTCGGAAATCTTTAAGAGCTCCGCTTTCCTCTTCGGATTCGTCTCCTTTGCCGCCAGCTCCGCCGCGTAATCAGACAGACGCTTTGCGTAAATCATAACGCCCTCTGTGGTATCGATGATGGATTTATAGAAATAGATTTTTTCGATATCATCCGGGTTCTCATAATCCAGATGCTCCAAATGCTCTTTCGCTTCTCTCTGGATATCCAGCATTCCTTTTTTCATCAGGATTACGTCGTATCCGGGGTTGGAATCTCCGCCGCCGTTTAACGCGTGGTAGGAACAGTCTGATACGAAGGACTCGCCTGAGAGCTCCCATACGCCGGCTTCCCGGTACTGGTCCTCGCAGTACTCATCGACAGATTTGCCCTTCCAGAACGGGAACAGCTCCTCTCTCATGATCTTCTTGTCTTCCTCGGAAATGTAGAATGGATCCTGGGCACGCGTCCCGATGGTGTCGATCTCATCTTCCATCCATCTCCAGGCGATATCCGGTGAAAATGCTCCGGCTCTCGGTGCTCCGCATGGTGCTCCGACGATCAGCTCGTGGTCCTGAATCACCAGAGGCGCCGTCTCACAGCAGTAACGGAAGCATTTTGCGCGCAGAAGAATCTTCGGCATGCCCGGATTCTCTTTTGCGATCTTTGTAATGGCTCTTGCACGGTAAGTCGTGATGGAAGGAACCTGCTTTAAGTAGTTATCCTTCAGAAGCTGAAGACGCTCGGTGATCCCATCGGGAATCTCTGTGCCCTCGCCGCTGCACACTCCCGTTTTCTCCGCAGCGTCCTTTGGCAGATCGCCGGAAACGGATTCCAGCATCTTTACCAGCACCTCCCGCTGTTCCGGCGACATGTTTCTGGTCGCATCTGCAAATTTATCTGTAAACTCACGAATATCCAATTTGTATTACCCCTCTTTCCTGCTTATTCTTCTTCGGCCATCCACTCCAGGAGCTTCTTCATGGCACGCTCCAGCTCGTCATCCAGGCTGTCATCCCCGCCTTCCGGGACCGCCGTCTGTCGGGTTGTGTTTAAAACCGCGGCATCGGCGCGGCCGGTCTTCTGCTCTGCGTCTCCAGCCATCCGGTCTTCGATCTCCCGTACTCCGTATCCCACATTTCTGACGTAAATCAGGTTCATGGGGGAGACGCTGTCCGAGGTGATTCCGACCCCGGCGGTAATGCTTCCAAGCGTCATGGCCGGAAACAGATTCGTCGTCACGCCCATGCTCCCAAACACAGCCGGGGTGTTCACCAGCATCCTGGCGACCGGTTTCTTCAGTGCGAACTGGCGAATGACCTCTTCATCCTTCGAATGAATCACAAGTGTGTGTCCATGGCTTTCATTTGCCAGCAGTTCGATGCATTTCTCACAGGCGTGAACCCAGTCATTTTCTATGTAATACACCAGAACCGGACACAGCAGCGCCCTGGCGTATGGATTTCTGTCTGATATATACTTCTGTTCGGAGACCAGTACCTTTACCGTATCCGGAACGGAAAATCCCGCCCTCCTGGCCAGCTCCCGCGCCGGTTTACCCACCAGCTCAGGGTCCTGACTGCCGTTTTCGGGACAAAGCAGCCCGATCAGCTGTTTTTCCTCGTCCCCCGACATGAAGTAGGCGCCGTTTCTCTCAAATTCCCGTTTTGCCTCACCGGCGATGCAGCTGTCTGCAACGATATACTGTTCCGCCGCCGGTACGATTCCGTAATCAAAATTCCGGCTGGCCACGATGGCCTTCACCGCCTTCGGTATGTCCGCCGTCCTCTCGATAAACGCGGGGGAACCTACGGTTCCTCCATAGATGAACGGTTTTCCCGCGGCCTTCGCGGCCTCTGTCATCTCCGGAACGCCGGTGCCGATCACCAGCGATACGGCCGGATGGCCGATGAGCGCTTCCGTTCCCTGACGCGTCACGGTGCCTAAGTAAGAGAGCGCGCCGTCCGGAAGTCCCGCCTCAGCAGCCGCTTCCATCAGAATATCCAACGCTCTGCCCGTGGTCTTCACGGCCCGCTCATGGGGAGCGAAGACGATGGCATTGCCTGATTTCACCGCGATGAGCGCCTGATAGATGGCCGTGGATACCGGATTGGCAGACGGTGTCAGCGCTGCGATAATTCCTAACGGTACGCCGACCTTCATCATTTTCTCTTCCCGGTCCTCCGAAATGATTCCCACAAAACGCATGGTCTTAAGCTTCTCGGGCAGGTATTCGCAGATATACCGGTTTTTCCTGTATTTATCCTGCCAGTTTCCGTATTCCGTCTCCTCGCAGGACATGACCGCCAGCTCCCTGGCGTGTTTTGCCGCCGCCTGCGCCATATGTACTACAATGCGGTCCAGCCTTTCCTGTTCAAAACCAGCCAGCACTTTTCTCGCCTCTCCGGCATTTTCCATCAGGATTCTGGCTTCCTGGACAGAAAGCAAGTCTTTATCAACAAAACGCATTGCCTACGCTTCCTTTCCTTACTCCGCCGGAAGAAGATTCTTTAAGGAGTAACGTGTGATGATCTTCTCCAGATCGGGATGAGGCCTGGGGATTACGACAGAGCTGTAAACCTCGGCTCCCATAGCTTCCACTGCCTTTACTCCGGCATCTACTGCCGTCTTACATGCTCCCACATCACCGCGCACCAGCACGGAAATGTATCCGGAAGCTACATTCTCATATCCAATCAGTTCCACATCGGCCGCCTTGCACATCGCATCCGCGGCTTCCAGAACGAATACCAGGCCAAATGTTTCAATGGAACCAATGGCTTCATATCTTTCCATAAAATTTTTCCTTCCTGCCGTTTATCTGTTCTTACGCATCAACATCGTGTACGGATACAATATCGCCTACTCCCTGAATCGGTCTCGGCATTACATTCTTAGCCGTCAGCTTTCCGATGGCTGCCGCAGCTGCCGCTCCGGCCTCCACAGAGGACCGTACCGCTGCCACATCTCCCTTGACCATAATGGTCACAAGGGTGGAACCTACGTTTTCGTAGGATATGAGTTCCACGTCCGCTGCCTTTAACATCTTATCCGCCGCTTCCAGCGCGGGTGTCAGGCCAATGGTCTCCACCAGGCCCAGTGCCTCTTCTCCGTAATATCTCACCTGCGCGCCCTCCTCCTATTCAGGTTTTCTGCAGACCGGAAGTATGCACTCCACCTCTGCATGAGGACGTGGGATTACATGAACGGATACCAGCTCGCCTACGCGCTGTGCTGCCGCCGCTCCTGCATCCGTCGCAGCCTTTACCGCTCCCACATCACCTCTCACCATAACGGTAACGAGACCGCCGCCTACGTGTTCCTTGCCGATTAAGGTGACATTAGCCGCCTTTACCATGGCGTCCGCCGCTTCAATCGATCCTACCAGCCCTTTTGTTTCAATCATTCCCAATGCATCGTACTTCATGAAATATCCTCCTTCTGGATTCGAAATTAGATACATTATCTAATTTTCATCTTCAATCCATCTTTTTTATATGCATTTAGTATAGTCCTTCCCCCTATGTGGAATGTCAAGCCTCATTTTTTACGCTATTTTTCTAAAATATTTTTATATTATGCTTATTATTATTTAATTTTCTAAATATTTTTTAGCATAGTGTAGGTAAATCTGCATAATGTACCTTCCCCTTAGGGTAATGTTAAAACAATAACAATACCGTCAAACCATGATACAGCGTAATTTTGCATAAAAAAAGACAACCATCTCCCTGCGAAGCTATGGTTGTCTCTTTCAAACCTTCCCCTCGAGGGGAAGGTTTTGGCATCATATTATTCAATTTTCACAAATTATCTGCACTCTTCCATCCGGGTAACCGGCACCAGTATTTCCGTCACAAACTCCGACGGCACCCGCGTCGTCCAGTAATCCACCACATACCGTTCAAACGATTCCTCGCCGCAGATATATCCTTTTCTCGACGCCCATTCCTCAATCTTCCCGTATTCCCGTCCGATTGAATCCAGGGATCCCACGTGATAGACCGAAGCCATCATGGTCCCGCCCAGCGTCTTTAATTCCGCCTCCTTTACCAGAGGGCGGAGCGGCATCTGCATAATCCTGGCCCGCCTGCACGTCCCATCCCGCTTCTCACGAAATGACGGGAAATTTAAGATAACCGGCCCTGTGATCTCATTATGTATGCTTTCCAGATAGTTCACCCACGGAATATTGATGATCGACTCCATGTAATTGTACGAAAAATCCTGTTCTTTACTGCAATACACCGTAGAATTCACATATTTTATGGTCACATCGTGTTCTTTGCGCTGAGAAACAAGCTCCGCCTCACGGACGAGCTCATACCAGTCCTTCACGGCGGTATAGCGGTATAGCAGCTCCTGCCGTTCGGTCTGCAGTTCCTCACTCTTGCTTAAAAAGCTTCGCTCCAGGCATTGATACGTACTGCCTTCCACCAGACTCTGCATCTGTTCCAGACTGAATCCCATCTGTTTATAATACTTGACGACCGGAACCAGAAGCAGTGTCTCCTCGCTGTAATAGCGGTAATTGTTCTCTTCGCTTACCATATCCGGAGAGATCACTCCGATCTGGTCATAAAAACGAAGTGCCTTTTTCGACACATTGCAGATACGGCTTACTTCACCGATAGAATATAATTTTTTAGCGTTTTGCCTTTCCCCCATAGCAAACCAGACAGCCTCCTCTGATCAGATTTTGTTTACCTTTCCGTATAAATCATCTAATATACTTTAGTATAAACCTTCCCCTATAGAGGAATGCAATAGTTTTTCTGAGGAAATTTCCAGTATATGGATTTTACTTTTCCAGCCTCTCTCTGCACGCTTCTATCACTTTCTTCATCGCATCCTGTCCCGGGGCGCCGATGGTCATACGCTTTTTCACACACGTCTGCATGCTGATGGCATCGTAAATGTCTTCCTCAAACACGGGGCTGATCGCCTGGAACTCTTCCAGGGACATATCGTCCAGTGCAATTCCCTTCTCAATACAGTATAATACCAGCTGTCCCACGATTCCATGGGCGTCACGGAACGCCACACCGTGGTTCACCAGATAATCCGCGGCATCCGTCGCATTGGTAAAGCCGTTCTTCGCACTCGCTTCCATGGCATCCTTCCTGAAAGTCATGGAGGAGATCATGCCGGTAAAGAGCGCAAGGCAGCCCTTTACCGTATCGATGGCGTCAAAGGTCAGCTCCTTGTCCTCCTGCATGTCCTTGTTATAGGCCAGCGGAATCCCCTTCATGGTCGTCAAAATGGAAACGAGAGCGCCATAGACCCGGCCTGTCTTTCCACGGATCAGCTCCGCGATATCAGGGTTCTTTTTCTGAGGCATGATACTGCTTCCAGTACTGTAGGAATCATCGATCTCCACGAACTGATACTCATTCGTATTCCAGATGATAATCTCCTCGCAGAAGCGGCTCAAATGCATGGCAATCGTCGACAGCGCGCTGAGCAGCTCGATGATGTAATCACGATCCGCCACGGAATCCATGCTGTTTAACGTTGGTCCGTCAAATCCAAGAAGCTCCGCCGTATACTCCCGGTCCAGGGGATAGGTGGTGCCTGCAAGTGCTCCGGATCCCAGCGGACAGTAGTTCATCCGTTTTCTGATATCAGAAAGGCGGGAACGGTCGCGGTCAAACATCTCAAAGTAGGCCCCCATATGGTGAGCCAGCGTGATGGGCTGAGCCTTCTGCAAATGAGTAAAGCCCGGCATATACGTGTCCAGATTCTCCTCCATCAGCTTTAACAGCTCTTCCAGAAGGGATTTGACCAGACCGTCCATCTCATCGATCTCGTCTCTCGTATACAGCTTCATGTCCAGGGCCACCTGGTCGTTGCGGCTTCTGCCTGTGTGAAGGCGTTTACCGGCCTCACCGATGCGCTCCGTTAAGACCGCCTCCACGAAAGAATGAATATCCTCGTGCTCCGCCGTAAATGCAAGTGCTCCGCTCTCTAAATCCCTGCGGATTCCTTCCAGCCCCTCTATGATCGCATCTCTGTCTTCTGTCGTCAGAATTCCCTGCTTTGCCAGCATTTTTACATGGGCAATGCTGCCTTCAATGTCCTGATGGTAAAACTTCTGGTCAAAGGAAAGGGAAGCATTGAAATTGTGTACCAGTTGGTTCGTCTCTTTTGTGAAGCGTCCGCCCCATAATTTCATATTTCATTTCTCCTTAGCATTTTATTCTTCTGCGCATGACCGGTTTCTTTCTGCGGCCTGCGGTGATTCCTGCAATGAGAAGCAGCACAGCGATGCTGCCCGCAGTGATCATTCCACCTGTCTTTAAGCCCTGCGGCATATAGTGCAGTTCCACGATATGCGTTCCGGCCGTGAGCCGCACGCTTAAGAAGGTGTCAAACAGCTTATACGGCTCCGTCTCTTCTCCATCCACCAATATAGACCATCCCTTGTCGTAAGGAATGCTCAAATAGAGGAGACCTGCCTTTTCAACGTCGATTCTTCCGGAGATTTCCGTATCTGTCTTCTTCGTCAGCTCCATGGAATTTCTGTTTAACACATTGTATACCGATTCCAGACCTTCCGGTATAAATCGATAGGCCATAGCCACCAGATCCTGCTCGTTGTCATCGTTGCGGAGCGTCACTTCCTCGCCTGCGGAAATCCATCCCAGCTCCAGCATGTATCCGCGGTTAATGTTGTCGAAGCTCTTCGTATTTTCCCCCATCAGGGCGCTTACCTTTTCCACCTTCTTGTTGCTCACATAGACGTAATAATCGCCCGATACCTCCGGTGTAAAGGTAAAGCTGGTTCCGAGGATCTCGCTCGGCACCTCCTCCAGCACAGGGCTGGCTCCCAGCACCACGGCAAGATCGTTCTGTACATCCGCCGGGTTGGTGATGTCTAACTGCCAGTTGTCCTCAAGATCGTAAGGGACCATGACTCCGAGCGGCAGCGTAAATTCATTGCGGTAGAGATACGTATGGTCCTCCACCTCCATCGGGGTGAGGAGACCGGTATCAGCCGGTGTCTCTGAATACAGCGCGTACTTTACGGAAAACAGCGAATCCACCAGCGGCGTGCTGCCGGTAATGCTGTAAGCGTTGGTGGAACTCTCGCATCCCAGCTTTTTAAAGAACTTTGATAAGTCCGCGTTGGCTGTGGACGAGAACAGGGAAACCGACGGGAAATTCATCCACGCGCCGTCATTTTTCGTCTTCCTGGTGACCTTTTCCACCCGGTAAAAGGAGGGATCGCTGATCCCTTCCGTCAGCCTCACGCTGGCGTCATTATCCTTTACGTAGCTGGTCCGGCTGGTCGTGGTAACGCTCGTCACCGTCGTATTGACCGCCGCTTCCACCGAAACGACGCCCAGCGCCAGCAGGATGACGAGATTCCGGCTCGCCCCCTTCTGATACAGACAGATCAGCCCCGTATAGGCGGAAAGGAATAGAATCGCCACATAGAACACAGAAAAATGGTACGCTTCATCCGTGATCAGCTTCTGAGCCATCAGCACAAATACGATTGCCGCAAAGAACGCCAGCACCACATGCTTCCACGGCGTCTCCTTCAAATGGCTGTACGCCTCATAACACATCAGAAGCACCAGAAAAATATAGATGAAGGACTGGCGGCACGGAAGGCTGTTGGGATAATGGAACCCGTGCCAGATAAAGTTAAGTACATTGAACGAGAAGCTGGCAAAAAAGAACAGCAGCAGACCGCAGTACACCACTTTTTCCCGCCGTTTGATCTTCCGGTTTACAAGATACAGCAAAAACAGCATAAGGACCGCCACGCCGCAGTAGATATTCGGCCAGTGATCCAGTCCGATCTCCGTCTCCACATCCGGCAAGTGTCTCGCCAGCATGTCAAAGATCGGAAAATAGGAGGTCACCGTCTTCGGAAAGTTAAAATCTCCGGACGCAGTCATCTGCAGCGCGTAGATCTCCGGAAGGAGCACTGCCGCGGCCAGACCGCCTGCCAGAAGGGAGAACACCGTGAAGGAACTGATATTTACCATGTAGTCCTTCCACGATTTCTTTCCATCCATCACAAGCAGGGCGATGAAGTACAGCACCATGAAAATACATATCATAATGGATATGTAATAGTTTGACAGAATAGATAACCCCAGAGTAATGCAATAGAGAAAACATTTCTTTTCCCGTACGAGGCGCTCCAGCCCCAGCATGATCAGAGGGAACAAAAGGATGCAGTCCAGCCACATGATATTCCAGCTGTAAGCTGCCATATAACCGGAAAGCGCATAAAAAATGCCGAAAAATGCGATACCGAAATCCGAGGTTCTGCAGTGCTTCCGCAGATAGTAGGCGAAGCTTAACCCGCTGAGACCGATCTTGAACACGATCATATAGGTCATGAATTCGATGATATACGCCTTGGGACAGAGCACCAGAAGCCAGTTTAAGGGGCTGGCCAGATAGTAGGCGTAGAGGGCCGCGAAATTCACGCCCATTCCCACATCCCAGCTGTACAGGAAGCTGCCGCCATGGGTCAGCTTGTGCTGAAACTCGGAGAAGAACGGCGCATACTGGTGGTACATATCCGTTCTTAAGAAGCTCTCCTCCCCAAACGGAAAGATTCCGCGCTGGGCAAAGATAATGATCATAATAATAATCGGCACAAAAAATGCAGCCACAAGTCCATCCGATGGCCGTATCAGGCTGATGCTCTCTCTGCCGTCCCGTCTCCGTTTCCGGGTACTGTCACCACGGACCTGATTTTCCGGATCCGGATACAGGCCCTCATCACGGGCTGCATACCCGGTATCTTCCCGATCCGGAAATTCTGCGTCTTCATCGTATTCGTATTCTTCCTCTTCCACGGGTTCCAGAAAAAGTTCCAGAGAATCCTCGTAATCCCCTTCTGCCGCCGTCTGACCGCCCAGCAGATCAAAGGAATCCAGGCTGTCATCGGCCTTCACTTCCGCTTCCCCATGTTCAAGGTCAGACGCCTCCTCGACAGAATCCGACGACACCGTATAGCCCTCGCCCAGATCCAGTATAAGTGAAAAATCCTCCAGGGAAGCGGACGGTTCTTTTTCGTCCGTCTCATTCTCCGAAGGTATCAAATTTTTCTTCTCCGTCTCAGTTTCCCCACTGCTCCGTTTTTTCTCTGATGTCATTCTTAGTATGTCCTCTAGTTCTTTAGAAATCTTTTCAATCTCGTCATCGCGTTCCATATGCAGTTACCTGGCCGTACTTCGGCCAACCTTTCACAGGGATTTTTCTTCGCTCTTCCTGAATATAAAAAGTTTACTGAATACGTAGTTTACAATTACAACAATCACAGAAACTGCAATCTTGCTGATATACTCGTCCATATGAATCCATGATACCATGACAATCATAAAGACCATCTCCATCACACCCGACACGGCTCTGCACGCCACAAACGACGTGATCTCCTTCATAACAAAGGCCGGGCGCATATTATAGCTCTGAAATACGAAAATCTTATTCACAATAAACGCAAACAAGACAGATACAGCCCATGCCACCGCTGTCGCTATGCGGTAATCGATATGAACCTTTACCATGGCCGCATAGACCACCCAGTTCACCAGTGTGGTCAGCACCCCGAAGATCAGATAAGAAATGACCTCTCGATTCATAACCTTGTCCCATATTTTTTTAATCATAACACTGCTCCTGTCAAAATTACATTTCTTCTATTGTAGTATAGTGCCGGAAAAATGTAAAGCAAATCCCCATGAATAAAGGAATCCTTAAGATTCTTTATCCAGGAACTGCTTCGCTCCCTCCGAATATACAATCTCATAGTCGTCGGTGATAAACACGCCGTAGGCGCCGTCGATGGAATCGAGCAGGTCCTTTCCCTTCTCCAGTCCCATGGAAAAGCAGGTCGTGGAAAGGCCGTCCCCATCCACGGACAGATCGGAGATGATGGTAACCGATATAAGTCCGTTCTGATACGGATATCCGTCTCTGGGATTTAATATATGGTGGTAATTCACCCCATCCTTTTCAAAATGGCGTTCATAGACACCGGAGGAAACGACTGACATTCCGTCGATGTTCAGCGTCGCAATCGTCTCATTCCGGTCTGCATAAGGTTTCTGAAGGCCGACCTTAAACGGCGTTCCATCGGGCCTTTTCCCGATACAGAGCACATTGCCGCCCAAATTGATCACGGCACTCTTCACACCCTTCCCAACGAGATAGTCTTTCATGCGGTCCGCAATATAGCCCTTGGCTATAGCCCCCAAATCAATGGCCGTATCCGGCGAGCCGAACGTAAGGGTATTCCCAGCCAGCTCCAGATTCTTCCAGTTCACCTTGTCCCTGGCTTCCCTGATCTCGCTATCCGAAGGAACTATATGTTCATCCGACGAAAAATTCCACAGGGAACTGAGGGGCTCGACGGTAATATCAAAATCCCCATCCGAGACTTCACTGTAATGAATTCCCTTTTCCAGCAGAGCCGCCACATCGTCTGAGACGGTCACGGTCTGCTCATCCGCAGAACGGTGGTTCAGCTTGTAAATCTCGCTTCCCTCGATGGTTCTGCTGAATATATTCTCATAGGAACGGCACAGTTCCAGGCTGCCGTTTAAGATATCCGGATCATCTGTATCATACAGAGTCACGGTTACAAACGTATTCAGCATAAAACTGGACTTTGTAATTGGTTCGATCTTTCTGGCGCATCCCGACAGCAGCCAGATGGAAGCGGCAGCCGCAAGACAAACCGCGGCAGCCGCCATTCTCTTTCTTTTTTGCATATTACCTGTCCTTTTCCTTATATAACGAATAGTGTCATTCTAGCAAAGCGCTATTTCAAAGTCAAGGACCGCACCGCCATTTTCGCGTGATCAACAATCATTCTGCGAATCCCTTCCAGCTCTCCCAGCCCCTTCAGCCGGCACACCACCTCGTATCCGTCCGCCTTAAATACACTCTTCCAGGAGTCCTCTTCGTCGCCTGCCATATCGTTATTGGCATGGTCTCCCGCCACGATCATCAGCGGCTGAAGCACCACCCGGCGCGCACCTGTCTGATCCGCCTCGCGCTTCATATCTTCCAGCGAGGGCGTCGCCTCCACAGTCCCGACATGGTACCGGCCGTATCCCTGTTTCTTAAATTCCGCGGCAAGACGCACATAGACCTCATTCGCCGCATGTTCTGTCCCATGGCCCATGAGAATGATCTCCGTTCCCTCCTGGTCAAATTCCTTCGTATCCTCTGCCAGAATGCGGACGAGCCGCTCATAGTCCTCATTCGAAGTGAGCAGCGGGGCGCCTACGGCCACTGCCTCAAAGGAAGCCTCATAGGGACTCATCTCCTCCATCATAGCGTCGAATTCCTCGCCGCTCATGACATGGGTGGGCTGGACCAGAACCCTTTTTATGCCCTGATTTAAAAGTCTTTCCATTGCCTCCGACACTCCGTCGATCGAAATGGAATCCCGTTTCTTTAAAATATTAATAATCACCCGGCTGGTAAACGCCCGGTGGAACTCGTAACCATGAAAATGTCCGGCAATCGTCTTCTCGATCTCCTCGATGGTCTTCTTACGGCTGTCATTATAACTGGTTCCGAAGCTGACCACCAGCACTGCATCCTCTTTTTTCATCCGTTCCGTCCTGTCCCTTCTTTTTTGATTCCCTGATACCATAACACAGATAAAAAACGGTGTCAAACAGCTTTTTGATACGATTCACTCCCCACCCGCAGTCCTGTGATCCAGGGCGGCGGCAGAGCCGGTCTGGATCACAGGACTGCGGGCGGGGAGTGAATCGTATCTTTTTTTACGCACCAAGGGCGCAGGACCATATGATCCTGCGCCCCCGGCACACATTGCATTGCTAAACAGAAAGGAGATTTTTAGAAATCCACCTCTTTATCATAGTAACAACAGGTTAACAGTTTCTCCATTTCGGCCGGTGTAATCGGTCTCGGATTGGACCCGGTGCATGCATCACCGACTGCCAGCTCTGCTACTGACGGTAATTTTTCATTGAATTCTGTCTCGTCGATGATTCCGACTTCGTACTCTTTGATGCAGGTTGGAATATTCAGCTTCTCATTCATCCCTCGGAGTTCTGTGATCAGCGCATCCACAAGCTCCTCATCGGTGGAACCCTTGAGGTCAATGAAACGTGCAATCTCAGCGTAACGCTTTGCTGCTTCCGGTTCTTTCGCGTTAAACTTGATTACTTTAGGAAGGTACATGGCATTGGCACATCCATGTACGATATGGCCGCCGGAATATGCGGCGCCCGTCTTATGGGCCATGGAATGAACAATGCCCAGAAGCGCGTTGGAGAATGCCATTCCTGCCAGACATTGTGCATTATGCATGCGGTCACGGGCAGCCATGTCTCCATTATAGGAATCGATTAAATCGTTATGTATCATCTTGATGGCATGAAGCGCCAGCGGATCGGTATAATCACAGTGGAGCGTGGACACATACGCTTCGATAGCGTGTGTCATGGCATCCATACCGGTAAACGCGGTCAGCTTGGCCGGCATCGTCTCAGCCAGATCCGGATCAACAATCGCTACGTCCGGAGTGATGTTGAAATCAGCCAGCGGATATTTGATACCCTTGTCGTAATCCGTAATTACGCTGAATGCCGTTACCTCAGTAGCAGTACCGGAGGTTGACGGAATCGCACAGAATCTTGCTTTTGTACGGAGTGTCGGGAAGTTAAACGGAATGCACAGATCTTCGAATGTGGTATCCGGATATTCATAGAATGCCCACATCGCCTTGGCCGCATCAATCGGAGAACCTCCGCCGATCGCCACGATCCAGTCCGGACCGAACTCACGCATCATCTCAGCGCCCTTCATAACGGTATCCACGCTGGGATCCGGTTCCACACCTTCAAATAATTTCACTTCCAGGCCGGCTTCTTTTAAATAGTCGATTACTCTATCGAGAAAGCCAAAACGCTTCATAGAGCCGCCGCCTACTACCACGATTGCCTTATTTCCCTTTAAATTCTTAAGCTCTTCAAGGGCTCCTTTTCCATGATACAGATCTCTTGGTAATGTGAATCTTGCCATAGTAAAATCCTCCTCGCCATATTTTTATGCTGATCTTATTGTAGACTCAGGGAGGAAAAAATACAAATGTAAATTCCCATATATCAGTATATAAATATCGATATATAGATACTGATTAAAATTCACCCATCAGGCCTGCCTTTACCTGCTCCAGCTCTTCCAGAAACAGCCGTTCCCATTTCCCCATCTTATAACCATTTCTGTAGACGAGGACATCGCGGTACCGGTGATTTCCGTCTGCACACGGCTTCTCGGTCAGTCCGTGCTGCCTTAAGACAGACGGCGGCATGGGGGATACCCACATATAGGTGTCGCTGTTCTCATGGAGAAGCCCCATCTGGGTTCCCCTCTCGAAGATATAGATCCTGTTGGCCGGCGGGCTGTCCGCGGCCTTAAATTCCCGATGGCCGGAAGTGCTGCCGTCTCCATGGGTGATCTCGATGTAGGGCAGCAGATCGCCTGGCTCTATGTGGCCGGCTAAGGCCAGGGGATGGGCCTGCGACATCAGGAGGCGTTCATCGTATTCCAGCAGAAGCTCCGTCTTCAGCCCGCATTCCGCGGCCTGCTTGGTGTAATATGCCTCTGCTGAAGGCTTATATCGGATGATCCCCAGCTTATACTCCCCACGGTCCACATCACGCAGAGTGTCGGCGGAATTCGTCTCCCGAAGCCACAGATTCATGCCTTCCTTCCGGTCAATCCGCCTCACAAACATGGAAAACGCATAGCTGATATAGCTGGCCCGGGGCATGGACAGGGCGAACTCCACACCGCCTGTCTTCGCAGGCTTATAAAGCGCCTCCATCTCCTCTAACTGAGCCAGTACATTTCTCGCATATTCCAGAAAGATCCTGCCTCTGGCCGTAGGAACGACCCCCTTGGACGTCCGCTTGAAAATGGGTGCTCCCAGGCTTTCCTCCAGCGTCTTTATGGCCTTGCTCAAATTCGGCTGGTCCATGTAGAGATTTCCGGCCGCCTGAGTGATGGATCCGGTTTTTTCAACCTCCACGGCATATTGCAGCAATACAGTATTCAAACACCATTCCCCCTCGCTGCATCCTTATCCGTTTCGTAGAGATATTTTGACAGTGCTGCCAGAGACACGGCCATATTCTCATTCTGAACCAGCACGTGATCCGGTACGTTCAGATGAATCGGCGCGAAATTCCAGATGGCTCTCACACCTCCGTCCACCAGCCTGTCACACACCTCCTGCGCGGAGTCCGCCGGAACTGTGATAATGCCAATATGGATATTCATTCTCCGGCAGAGATTTTCCAGTTTCTCCATGGGAAGAATCATCTTTTCCCCGACCTTCTGCTCTGCCTTTTTGGCGTCTCCGTCAAAAGCCATGACGATCTCCACGCCATACTGCTCAAACCCGCGGTACGATAAAAGCGCCTTTCCAAGGGAACCCGCGCCCACCAGGACGGCCTGATTCGTATTATGGTACCCCAGAAATTCCTCAATGTCATCAATCAAATCCTTAACTACGTACCCCGTCTTCGGCTTCCCCGCCGAACGCGCCACCATAGCGATATCCTTTCGGACCTGAACCTCATTCAGCTGCAGATCCAGCGCAATCACCGGTGCGGAGATATTGACAAGTCCCTCAGAATCTCTGCGCTCCAGGTAATGATGATACACAGGAAGGCGTTCCAGCGTCTTTCTGGAAATCCCCCCAACCAGATGTTTTTTTTCTTCCATGACTGACCCCTTTGCTAATCCAGCTAACCGCCTGTTCCCTAAAACATCAGACTGCGGCAGCGATTGATACAGGCAAATATCTCCTGACGCCTCGGCATACATAAATTGACCGGCAGATATCCGTCGTCCGCCAGTGCCGCAAGGCCTTCCGCCGCAACCTTCTTTTCCAGCAGGTCCACGATCTGAATCAGATTCCGCCTGCCATCTATGAAATGCGTTCCCGCATATTTTAACAGATATCCCAGAGCCGCGATCTGCTCCGTATCCGCAATCTGTTCCACAAAACGAAGCTCCACCACCTCCCGGTCAAACTGCAGGCTGTCACGGCCCAGAACCTTCATCTTAAACCGTTCGTCCCTGCCTCCGGTCTTAAACTTCTTCGGTACCCGTTCAAAGGAAACCGGCGTTAATTTAAGCGACTGGACGCCTTCTCCGAACCCGGCAGCGGCCTCCTTCGCCTCTTTGGTCACTTCCTTCGGCACATAGCAGTCCATCTGTATGACACGGTCCGCCACATGGAAATAGGCGCCCGAGCTTCCGGCTACCAGAATCGTGGAGATTCCCTGCTCGTCATAAAGCGCCCGGACCCGCTCCACAAATGGAGTGATCGGTTCCTGATCCCGGTGCACCACCATCTGCATCAGCTCGTCCCGTATCATGAAATTGGTCGCGCTGGTATCCTCGTCCACCAGAAATGTCTTTGCTCCGCTCTCCATCGCTTCCACCACACCGGCCGCCTGAGACGTACTTCCGCTGGCGTCCTCGGTGCAGAACCGTTTCGTATCCCTTAGATCCGGAAGATTCTTTATGAACAGTGAGATATCCACGTTTTTAACACTCCGTCCATCCTCTGCGCGCAGCTTCACCGCCGACGCCTCCGTGACGACGTACTCCCTGCCATCTCCGGCGATATGATTGTACACGCCCGACTCGAGGGCAGAGAGAAGCGTGGATTTACCGTGGTAGCCTCCGCCCACGATCAGAGTCACACCGCAGGGGATACCCATCCCCTTAATCGCCCCTGCATAAGGAAGCTTCATCACCACTTCCATCGAAGATGGGGACGTAAATGGAACCGCCTTCGCCATCGGCCGGTCCGATACCCCGGATTCCCTCGGCAAAATGGATCCGTTCGCCACAAACGCTACGAGTCCCATGGCAGAAAGCAGCCGTCTCGCTTCCTCCTGGTCCTCCGCCAGTTCAGAGACTTTTTTCACCTTCTCCTTCTCTGCGGCCGGATAGGTTTTGTAAAAACACGTGCCCGCCACGCACTCCGGCAGAAATTCAAACAGAATCTTAATCAGTTCCCCGGAATTGATCGTCCTTCCGTTCGCCGGAAATCCGACTTCTATGCGGATCAAAATGCCTCCATCCTTCGGATCTGCCACACACGCGGTTCTCTCCAGAATCTCCTGGCCGCACCGGCTGACTGCGATCAAACCGCTCTTTCCCGAACCTCTCGCCTTAAAATTGTACCGTTCCACCCTGGCGGCGAATTTACGAAGCAGCAGGTCCTGCAGCGCCACCCGCTTATGACTCAGGTGATAGGACTCTGCCGGAAAACATGCTTTCTTTCCCTCCACCCGGATGCTGACCCTGGATGGCGACGCAAACGGGTCGCCCTGCACATGGTCGATGCTTAAGGTAAAGTCCGGAAACTGGTAAACACCCTTTGCTCCCTTGTAGGCGGGATATCCCTTCCGGTCAACGGAGCGGAGAAATTGTCTCAGATCTTCTGCTGATTTCATTTTTCCGTCCTTTCTCCGGCCTCGTTGCCGACCTGATCTCCATCACCGTTCTGCTCTCCGCCATCGGGAACCGCTTTCTCGTGAAGATCGGTGATAAACATGGCGTCTCCAAAACTAAAGAAACGATAGCGCTCTCTGATGGCTTCCTCATATGCGTTCAACACGTGCTCCCTGCCTGCCAGAGCCGAAACCAGCATGACGAGTGTGGATTCCGGAAGATGGAAATTGGTTATCAGACAGTCCAGCGTCTTAAAACGGTATCCCGGATAGATAAAGATCTCCGTCCAGCCGCTCCCCGCCTTCAGCACACCGTCGTCCGTGGAAGCAGACTCGACGGTACGGCAGCTGGTGGTTCCTACGCAGACGATCCGTCCTCCGTTCTTCTTCGCATCGTTCACCTTCTTCGCTTCCGCCTCGTCCACAATATAGAATTCGGAATGCATGTGGTGCTCCTCGATCTCATCCACTTTGACCGGCCGGAATGTGCCGAGCCCTACATGAAGCGTTACATGGGCGATCGCGACTCCCATAGCCTCGATCTCTGCCAGCAGCTCCTTTGTGAAGTGGAGTCCCGCCGTGGGGGCTGCTGCCGAGCCCTCATGCTTTGCGTAAACGGTCTGATAGCGGGTCTGGTCCTTAAGCTGGTGAGTGATATACGGCGGAAGCGGCATCTGGCCCAGCCTGTCGAGAATCTCCTCGAAAATCCCCTCGTAGGAAAACTGTATCAGCCGGTTTCCTTCCTCTATAATATCCACCACCGTACCCGTCAGCAGCCCGTCGCCAAAGGTAATCACCGTGCCGATCTTCGCCTTTTTTCCAGGCTTCACCAGCGTCTCCCAGATGTCATTCTCCCGTCTTTTTAAGAGCAGGATCTCGATCTTCGCCTCGGTTCCTTCCTTCACGCCGAACAGTCTGGCCGGGATGACTTTCGTGTCGTTGATGACAAGGCAATCCCCCTTCCTCAAATAAGAGAGGATATCCCGGAACGTCCGGTGTTCGATTTCTCCCGTCTTTTTATCGAGAACCAGAAGCCTGGAAGACGAACGGTCCTCCAGTGGGTCCTGCGCAATCAGCTCCTGCGGCAGCTCGAAATCAAAATCTTTTACATTCATGTCTCTTCTCCTTAATCTCAAAATGCTTCCCTGCACGGTGCTACGCAGAGAAGCATCTGTTGTTATGTATGTTTTGTCATTCGTTTCCGGACATTTCGTCTCCGTTTACCGTCACTTCATTTTCGGAAGCTTCTCCTTCGTCTCCGCCGTCGGCGCCTTCGCTCTGAACGGATTCTCCGGTTTCTCTGCTCTCACCGTTTTCCCCAACGCCTTCTGCCTCTTCACCGCTCATCAGTGCCTGATAGACAGCCAGAAGGTTGGAATCCGTTTCCAGTGCGGCGCGCAGGCCGACATTGACTTCTTCCGCCATACTCTGCACGGCCTCCGACTCGTTTACTTTAGCCATGTACGCCCCATCCTCTGGAGTGACTTCCGCCATCATATGCCAGCTTCCGTCCGCTCCCCGCTTCACAAAGCAGGCAAACAGGCTCGGTGCCATGGTATCCGACTGACGGAACTTGATCTGAAACCTGGTATAGACCACCAGGGTATTTTCCTCAGGGCCGTTCACGCTGTAGCAGGCAATATCGTTATAACTCTGATAGTATTTTACTTCTTCCTCCATACGAAGGCCTTCTTCTCTCAGCTCCTCCGGTGAAGCGCTGTCTCCGTATACCTCTGCAAGACCATTGATATCGCAGGTCCTTCTCGCCTTAAAATAAGCCTCCATCAGGCTGCGGATCTCTTCCCCTGCCTCTTCCAGATGATATGCGGTGTCCTCCGTATCCCCTGTCTTCTCTTCTGTCGCTTCCGCCGTCCCGATTTCGATCTGTGATACATCTTCCGTCGATTCTCCCTCTTCCCCCTGCGGCCTGTCCGCCACAACGATCACAATAATCAGGATAATCACAACAAGCGGAATCACCATAAACTTTAAATATCGGATGGTTTCTTCATCTGCAAGACGTTTTTTTAAGTTTTCTAACAAGTCCTTCATACGGGCCTTAACCTCCTGGAGATTCAATCTCCGTTTTATTCTAACAAACTATGATATAAAAATCAATAAAAATAGTCTTGCAATTCATAAGAAAATATAGTAGAATATGAAAGATGCATCTGTAGCTCAGTGGATAGAGCAGTGGCCTCCGGAGCTGCGTGCGTAGGTTCGATTCCTATCAGGTGCATTCCTAATGAAAGCCTTATTTTAAGCGGTTTTGATTTCTCTTGCTTAAAATAAGGCTTTTTTACTGCCATGTTTTTGCTGCTGCAGCAGCAAACTTTTCTTTTGATTTTTAAATTTTTGAGACAGTTATTTTTCTCAGCACAGGAAACATTCTATCAAACAGCTGTATGGATGACTGTTTTGCCACGGTAGAGTCACGCCCTTTAACATGAAAAAGTCAGAACGCCCCTCATGGAAGGACGTTCTGACTTTTTCATGATTACTCACCTTTCAAAGTATTCAATATCTCCTGTGTGTATATACCTGGTTTTCTGAAAAGTCAATTCCCCCAATTGTACTTCAAACTTGTCGACATAAGTCAACTCATCTTTCATACTTTCGGAAAAGCCCAATTCAAAATACGCAACAAAGGTTTCCGGATTTAGATTCTCAGGTATTTTCTCAAAATAAAAACTAATTAACAGGTTAGAAGCTGTAATATCAAACGTCTCTGTATTTCCATCAAATGCATTTGTTGTTACATCGGAAGGAATGTGAACGGAAAAACCAATTTCAGAAATCGTGTACGTATTCCATATTACGGTATTGGTACCCAGCCTGCAAAAGCATGAACAGAAAAGAGAACCTGGATTCTGCCGGAGGCCAGGACCGGATACCCATTAAAGATCCGGCCTACCATGAGTATCTGTTACTATTTTCCAGTAAAAAATCCTGTTACCGTATCCCATATCTTCACAAACACATTTACAATTCTCTGCCACAGCCCGACATTCTGCGGAACCGGTTCGATATCAACCGCGTTCGTATTCACATCTTCTTCGCTGATCTCCTCTGTGCGCAGAATAATCTGAATGCTGGCCGGAGACGGATTCTTATCCGAGGTGAAGGAAATCATAGATTGAGACGGGTCCATTTCCAGCAGATTCGTGTCATCCTCGATCTTATCCAGCTCATCCTTTACACTGGCTCTCAAGTCCTCGTTGGCATCCTTTAATTTGTCGCTGGTGCCCTTGGTATCCGCAGCCTTTTCCAGAATATCAATCAGGCCGTCAAGGGTCTGCTTCGTACCGTTTTCCACCGCGCTCCGGTTGGTCCTGGCCGTGTTCTGCACACTTCTCAAGAGCGCGATCACCTGGCTCGTGCCGGAACTCATCTGATCGAGGGAGGCGGCCATGTCATCAAGCATCAGGTCAAAACCGGCTTTATCTTCATTGATGGTCCTGTTTAAATCATTGACATCTCCGATCAAGGTCTCGATACGGCCCATGATGGAGCTGATCTCCCCTGCCGCATCCTGGCCGCTCTCAAGGCCGTCGTCCAGGCGGATTCCAGACAGTGTGCGCTCCAGATCGCTCACCATGCCCTGAAGACCATTAACCACAGGGAGAAGCGCCCTGGCCGCTGCCGCCAGCTTCGAAAGGCTGGCCGCGTCTCCCAGGCCGTTTCCGTTAATCGCATCCAGCTGGCTGCGCAGGCGGTCCACGGCATCGGAGCCGACAACGGACTCCATGTCATCCAAAATTCCGTACGTCTCCTCCAGCAAATCACTCAGCGTCTCCTGCTGCTCCGCCAGATCTTCCTCATCCAGTTCTGCAGGGATACCTCCGGCCGTCTGTATGATATTCTGAAGTACTTCATTTATCTGTTCCAGCTGATCGTCTACAATCTGCAGATGATCCAGAATCTCGTCCCTGTTGGAATTATTCAAATCATCCCGCAAATCCCCCAGAGAGTCCTCCAGATCACTGAGTTTTCCTGCCAGATCAAAGAAGTCATTGCCGGAGCTTCTCAGAGTCTTCACGATGGCGTTGATTCTCGTGTTGATTTCATCCAGGGACTGCTTATTCGTATTAATATCCGGAGCCAGCTGGCTGATTTTTTCATTGACAGCTTCCAGACTGTCCAGGCTGTTATCCGCGTTGGCTATGATTTCGTCCTTCGACGCGTCCAGCCCCGCTCTCGCCTTCTGCAAATCCTCCAGACCCGCCTGTGCCACATTCATGCCGCCGCTGATCCGGTCCAGGGTATCCAGAATTTCATTCATACCATCCAGCAGCTTATCGGTGGAATCCCCTACCGTGTCCTTTACCTCTTTGATATCGGTAATCTCACTCATCTGGTCCAGCGTTCCGGGAATCATCATCATGATCAGGCCCATCGACTCGAAATTCGTCGTGCTGATCCCGATGTGAAAGGTCTTCTCTTCCCCTGGGACAGCGGCAAAAATCACAACCTTATACGTTCCTAATGCCTGTGTTTGAGAGCCTGGCGCCTCCACAGCGTTTACATCTTCCATATTAACCATGGTCGCCACCTGAAGAAGCATGTTGTTGCGGTAGTACTCCTTTGCATTCTCATTGGGAATGCAGTGTACATCCATTTCCACCAGTCCATTGGCATGGACCAGTTCCTTTGCTTCCTTTGGAATACCATTTAATTTATAGGACACGTCAAAATTCCATGGGAGAATCACCTCGTCGTTGTTCAGCTGGCACTCGTAGTAAAACCGTTCCTTTGAGTCCTCCGGCAGCTGCCAGGTGACTCCATCCCCGCTGATCACTGGTTCCGCGTAATTGGACATATTCGTTACATCTGTATAATTTCCATAATCCGTAAATGTTCGAAGGCCGTTTAAGGAAACTCCCTTCACTACACTGCTGTCCACCTGATTTCCGTAATAATCCAGATTCACATACAGCGCCTCATCCGTAGCAACAGCGGGCGGTCCCGCAAGGGCGCTGCCCGCCATGGACATGCCGAGCATCGAGCTGATCAATGCGGCGGCGGTAATTTTATATCTGATTTTTCTTCTATTTCTCATTTTCCTTCACCTCATCCTCAATATTTTTTGACGGCTGAACCACTTCTATTTTCTTATCTTGCTTCACCGGCCCCATCTGCTCCGCTTCCATTTTCTTCTTTGGCTGCCCCGGCATCATCTGCACCGTTTTTTGCTTCATCTGTTTCTTCAAATCCCGTTTTTTCTGCTTCACCGCATGGCGCGTTTCCTCTATCTTAATTTTCTTAGCTTCTTCCTTCATCAGCAGCGGATCCGCCATGGTAAGGAGCACGGGAAGCAGGAACAGTACCATCAGGACGCTGATCAATGCCCCGCGTCCGATCAGATGACCCAGACCGCCGATTGCAGCCACCGAGGAAACGAAATACAGGCCGTACCCCGCAATTGTCAGAATCGTCCCCGATGTTAGTATGGAAAGGGCGCTTCGCGATACTGTATGCTTGATCGCCCGTGCCTTTTCGGGATACGTTCTTCTCGCATCCATATAATTATTCGTCATCAGAATCGAGTAATCCACCGTAGCCCCCAACTGCAGGCAGCTGACGATAATATATCCCATATACAGCATACTTTCTCCTGTAAAATACGGAACCGCCATGTTGAAGAAGACTGCCACCTCGATAGGAATCAGGACGACAATCGGGATTATCAGCGATTTAAATGATATCAGAACCACCAACCCCACGCCGAGAATTGACAACAGGTTGACGAAATTGTAGTCCGCCGTAATAATTGATTTGATATCCTGCGTGGAAGGGATCACTCCCGTTATATAGGAGTCCTCCGGATAATAGCTCCGTACAATGGACGTGATCTCATTGGCACACTGGAAAGCAAAATCGCTCTCATCCGAAGTCTTTACATAGATCATAATTCGGCTGTAGTTGTCTGTGTGCAGCAGGCTCGTTGCGCTCTTTGGAATGATTTTTTCCGGTATTCCCTCCGGAATGGTGCCTGCCAGGGAAGTCACCGATTTTACGTAATACAGATCATCCAGCGCATCCGTCAAATCCTTCTCTTTCACCATGCTGGTGTTCGGAACCACGGCCAGAATCAGATTGCTCTTGCCGAAGCGCCCGTTGATCTGCTGCTCATCCTCATACACCTTCGTTCCGGGGCTGGACCCGAGAGCGCTGTTTCCAAACGTAAATGAGTTCATATTCTGAGCTGTAAATGCGGGAACCACAAATAGAAGCACAACTCCCAGAACCACATACCGCACTCTGTAGACCACCTGTCCCAGACCATGGAAGGAAGGCATAAAGGACTTATGCTCCGTCCGTTTAATCCGGTCTCCCCAGCGAAGCAGGAGCGACGGCATCAGAAACAGCACGGTAATCAGACTGACCACGATTCCCTTCGCCAGAACGAATCCCAGGTCTTTACCAATACTGAAACGCATCAGCATCAGTACGACGAACCCGATAATGGTGGTGGCGCCGCTTGCAAGAATAGAGGGCAGTGACTTATGTATTGCGTTGGTAATGGCGGTAACGGGATCATTTCCTTTGGCCCGCTCCTTTGTAAACATGTCGAGCAGGAACACCGAGTAATCCATGGCGACGGCCAGCTGCAGAATCGAGGCCACGCTGAAGGTCAGAAATGATATGGTCCCCAGAATCAGATTCGTTCCCATATTGATGATAATGGCAATTCCCATGACCATCAAAAACATGACCGGCTCAAACCACGAAGTGGTCGTGAGGCATAAAATAACCGCGATCATCACCACACCGAGAGCCATGGCAATGCTGATTTCCCGCATCAGCGTCTCATTTAAAGACTTATTCTGTACTGCGGAGCCCATGAAATAGCCCTTGTCTCCTGTGAGGGTCTGCATTACATTGATGGCAGATTTCGTCAAACTGCTGGAATCGCCTTCCTCAAAAATGATATCCATCACCGCATAGCCATCTTTATAGTAATCCTGGATATCGTCGTAGTTAATAAAGATATTGGCGTTGTACACATCTGTCGTCGTATCCGCCCACATAACCATGTCCACGCCGTCAATCTCCGCAATCCGGTCCTTATAGGCCTTGGCTTCATACAGCGTCACCGGCCCCACCATCACACGGGCGGTTCCCGGATAGCCGAACTCCTCTTCCATCCGGTTTAAACCTTCCTTAGCAGGCGCCCAGTCAGGCAGGTATTCGCTCAAATCGTAATTCACATGCACAAAACAGGCAGATATCACCGAAAGAATCACCGCAATGGCAAAAATTTTCTCGATCCATCTGCCTTTCTGTACAATTACATCAACCATACTAAAACGCTTTTTCTGCTTTTTCTCTCTTATTTTTCTCGTCTTCACAGCCATCACCCTTTTCAAATCTTTACGACCTTAACAATAATACCATTTTGCCTTTTTGTAATTATACAATTTATTTAAGTTGGATGGTTTTTAGACAAAAACAGAAATATGTCTAAAAATAGATAAACCGGTCGTACAAACGCTCAAAAGCCTCTTGACTCTATCACAATGTCATGGTTTAAGATCAGGATAACACAAGAAACATAATCACGAAAAGCGAGGTGTACTATGAAACAAATCATTGAACTGAAACACCACTCCCACGACTATGAATGCATGTGGAATGGAATCGAAGATCTCTATATGAACGAAACAGGAGAATCTCTCCCGGATGGATTTTTCTTTCTGCTCTCCGGCTTTGGCTCCTTCTGCTACCGAAAAACAGACAAATCAGACTTGAAACGCATGGTAGCCCTCGGCGACGGCCGGACAAAACACATGTATGCATTTCTGGCGCCGATCGCAGGGTTCACCTACGCACACCATTCCTACAGCACCTTTGAACGGGCGCTGAAAAAGGCGAAAGAGGAAATCGACGCAGGTTATCCCGTTGTATTGGGGGCTCTCGATATGTACTATCTCTCCTATTATCCAAAGCTTTACCAGAAGGAGCACATTCCCTTTCATTACGTACTGATGACAGGATACGACGACGATCAGCGCCTCATCTGCCTCTATGACTGCGGCCGGACGCAGCTTCTTACCCTGGGATATGACGAACTGAAAAACAGCATGAACTGCAGTTATCCAGGATTAAGCAGTGAAAATACGATCTGTACGGTCAGAATGACGGAAAAAAGGAGCAAGAACCAGATTGCCTCCGAAGCTCTGGCGCTTCAAAAGGAGCATTTTCTGAATCCTCCCGCTTCATTCCTGGGATACAAAGGCCTTGAAAAGATGATCCGCGAGCTTCCCGACTGGAAAAAACAGCTGACAAAAGAAGAGTATGACAAAATCCTGCTGAATATGGTCACATTTTTTGGTACCGTTCCCACAGTTCCTAATGCGCTGAAGGGAATCGCGGAGCCGGATGAAATACGTTACCGGGGAACATTCGACAAAATGGCCCAAATGCTTGTCGAAATCGGAACGGAATGGTTGGAAGAAAACGGAATGGTACAATCGGAGGAAGGCGGTATGGTGCGGTCGGAGGAAAGCGGTATGGTACGGCCGCAGGCAGGCTGGATTGAAGCAGCGGATTGTTTCCACAGATGTGCCGATTATATTGAGGAGATATCCACCGTCATCATCCGTTATCTGAGTGGAAACGGTGATGAAACGGACCAGTTTCCGTCCCTTTTCACCGCACTGCTGGAACAGTTAAAGAAAGGTTACTCGCTGCTTTAATCCGGCATCCTGTCATGTCCAGTTCCTGATTAAATCCTAATTTCATTTTCATACCTGTATAGAAAAACGCCCGAACAACTTTACCGTTCGGGCGTTACAAACTATTTTTATTGAAATTAAAAGAGTAAGCTTCCAATCTGGAACACAAGCACCGCGGCTCCCCATGCGGTCAATAGCTGAAACAGAACCATTCCCAGAGTCCATCTTGTAGAACCGGTCTCTTTTCGTATGGTTGCCACCGCAGCGATACACGGAGAATACAGCAGGCAGAAAATCATCAGCGCATAAGCATTGACCCCGCTAAAACCAATGGAGGACAGAACTCCGGAGAGCTGGTTCATGCCTCCGGCCGAATTGATGTTTCCAATTCCAAACAAAACGGAGAAGCTGGATACCACGACCTCCTTAGCCGACAGGCCTGATATCAGCGCCACCGCGATTCTCCAGTCCCCAAGGCCGGCAGGATTCAGAACAGGCACCAGAACCCGCCCGATCATAGCGGCAAAGCTGTTGGAAACATCCTCCACAAATCCGGATGGTCCGCTGTTTAACACAAACCACAGGACAATGGAAGCCAGGAATATGGTGGTTCCCGCCTTGCTCAAGTAATCCTTTACCTTATCCCACACATAGATGGCCACCGTGCGCATATTCGGCGTCTTATACTCGGGAAGCTCAATCAACAGGGTATCCTCTTCCCCGCCCTTTGACATCCGGTGCGTCACATGGGCCACCGCTATGGCTACAGCGAGTCCGATCAGATACAGGGAATAGGCCACGATCAACGCATGCCGCGGAAAAAACATATCCGCAAACAGAACATAAATAGGCAGTCTGGCTGAACACGACATAAACGGTGTGATCAGAATGGTTCTTCTTCTGTCCTTTTCACTTGGCAGAGCCCTGGCCGCCATGACGGCAGGCACGGTACAGCCAAAGCCTAACAGCATGGGTAAAAATGCCTTGCCGGAAAGCCCTACCCGCCCCATCGTCTCATTCATGACATAGGCAACTCTGGCCATATAACCGCTGTCCTCCAGAAAGGCCAGGGCCAGAAACAGGATAAAAATATTCGGCAGAAACGTCAGAATTCCGCCGACACCGGCCACAATGCCATCCACAACCAGGGACGTGATCCATTCCGAAGCGTGAATATTCTGAAGGAAATACAGCGTACTGCCCGAGAGCCAGTCGAGACCGACTTCAAAAAATCCCTTTAAGAAATCACCGACCGTGAACGTCAGGAAGAATACCATTGCCATGATCCCTAAGAAAATAGGAATTCCCCAGATTAGATGCGTTAAAAACGCGTCAATCTTATCGGTCGATGCGGCCTTTGATTCCTTGTTGACCAGACACTCCTTTATGATCTCTTCTATGTAATCGTATTTCTGATTAATAATCTCTTTCTCGTAATTATGGTCAATGATGTTATTTAAATCTACCGGATGATCATTCCATACGGTCTCATCGTATTCCATAAACTTGATGGCATGCCACCGTAAATTGTCCATCTCCCCATAGTGGGCCTTAAGCACCGTCTCCACCTTGGAAATCTTGTTTTCGATCCGGGGGGTATACCCCACTACCGTGCCCTGGGGACCTTCCTCGTAGTGATGAACCACGGCGTGCATCAGCACATCCAGGCCGGTACGCTTTCTGGCCGATACCGGTACGACAGGAATGGAACCCAGCATCTCAGGAAGGCGGTGCAGATCGATTTCCATCCCGCGGTCCTCCACGATATCCATCATATTCAAAGCGAGGATTACCGGTTTCTTCAGTTCCAGGAGCTGAAGGGTCAGGTAAAGATTTCGTTCCAGTGAAGAGGCATCCACTACATTGATGATGACGTCGACTTCCCCATCCTCGATGCATTTTCTTGTGACTTTCTCCTCGATGGTATAGGAAGTCAGGCTGTAGATTCCTGGTGTATCAATGACACGGATCGGCCGTCCTTTATAGCTGGTTTCACCTTCCACCCGCTCCACCGTAACTCCGGGCCAGTTTGCCACCTTTAATTTTGCTCCTGTGAAGGCGTTAAACAGCGTTGTCTTACCACAGTTCGGATTTCCGACGAAGCCTACGTTAATTACCCTATTTTCATCACTCATGGTCTGCGGCCTCCCTGATCTCAATTCCCTCTGATATTCTGCGCCCTAACGCCAGACGGGTACCCCTTACCTTTATAATCACGGTCCCACTGCCTTTTTTATTCATCAGGGTTACCGGCGTCATCTCGTTGACGCCGAGGGCCTCCAGCCGCCTCGTAATCGTGTCATCCACCATTACGCTGTAGACAATATATGTCTTACCTATTTCGCCTTCGTGCAATTTCATTCTGTTCTCCTCCGGACTGCCGTTTCAAATGCATTCCCCTGTTTTATAAAATGGAAAACCCAGGCCTCACAATCGCTGGCCTGGGCACCTCATATATTCCGGCGTCCATAGAAATTCTACACTTATTGAGAATTATTGTCAATATCAAATGCTACTGACTTTCTATGATTTACGGATAGTTTTCTGGTTTTATTTACTCGTCCAGTTCCTGGAGCATCTTTTTCACTTCCACCATACGGTCACGCAGCCTTGCGGCCTCCTCGAAGTTCAGCTCTGCCGCCGCCTGATGCATCTTCTTCGTCAGCTCCTTCGCCAGTTTCTCCAGTTCCTTTTGGTCCATGGATTCCGGATCCTTTTCAAAGGACTTCTTGTCCTCAATCGCTGCCTTCGAAATAGCGATTAAATCACGGACTGACTTCTTGATGGTCGTCGGCGTGATGCCGTGTTCTTCGTTGTACTGCTGCTGAATCGCGCGCCTTCGGTTCGTTTCTTCGATCGCCACCCGCATGGAATCCGTGATAGAATCCGCGTACATGATTACGTGGCCCTCAGAGTTACGCGCCGCACGCCCAACCGTCTGGATCAGAGACGTCTCCGAACGGAGGAAGCCCTCTTTATCCGCATCAAGAATCGCTACCAGCGTAATCTCCGGAATATCGAGGCCCTCACGCAGCAGGTTGATTCCGACGAGTACATCGAATACATCGAGACGCATATCACGGATAATCTCCGAACGCTCCAGCGTATCGATATCGGAGTGAAGATACTTAACCCGGATTCCGATCTCCCTCATGTAATCCGTCAGGTCCTCGGCCATACGTTTTGTCAGCGTTGTGATCAGAATCTTGTGCTTATTCGCGACCTCCTTGTTGACCTCCGAGACGAGATCATCGATCTGGCCTTCCACCGGACGCACCTCGATCTCCGGATCCAAAAGTCCCGTAGGCCGGATAATCTGCTCCACCCGCAGCATCTCATGGTTCGCCTCATAGACAGAAGGTGTGGCCGACACAAACATCATCTGGTCGATCTTCGACTCGAATTCCTCAAAATTCAGCGGTCTGTTGTCCAGAGCGGAAGGCAGACGGAATCCATAGTTGACCAGGGTCGTCTTCCTGGACCGGTCTCCCGCGAACATACCGCGGACCTGAGGCAGGGTGATATGGGACTCATCCACGATAATCAGGAAATCATCGGGAAAATAGTCGATCAGCGTGCAGGGCGGCTCTCCCGCCCTGGATGCGGTTAAATGCCTGGAGTAGTTCTCTATACCGGAACAGAACCCGGTTTCCCGCATCATCTCCACATCAAAGTTCGTCCGCTCGGAAATTCTCTGCGCTTCCAGCAGCTTATCTTCGCTCTTAAAATAAGCCACCTGTTCCTTAAGCTCTGCGAGTATCGTCTGAGTCGCAAGCTCCAACTTTTCCTTCGAAACCACGTAATGGGAAGCCGGGAAGATCGCAATGTGTCCCAGCTCCGTCTTCCCTTCGCCGGTAAGCGAATCGATCTCCGTAATCCGCTCCACCTCGTCCCCGAAGAACTCCACCCGGTAAGCGTCTCCGCCTGAGTAAGCCGGATAAATCTCCAGCACATCACCTCTTACGCGGAAACTGCCTCGCTTAAAATCCATATCATTTCGTGTATACTGGATGTCGATAAGCTTGTGAATCACCTCGTCCCTGTCTTTTTCCATCCCAGGCCGCAGGGAAATTACCATCTCCTTATAATCGATGGGACTTCCCAGACCGTAAATACACGACACGGAGGCCACAATGATTACATCCTCCCGCTCAGACAACGCAGCCGTGGCGGAGTGGCGCAGCTTGTCTATCTCGTCATTGATGGCAGAGTCCTTTTCAATGTATGTGTCCGTTGAAGGGACGTAGGCTTCCGGCTGGTAGTAGTCGTAGTAGCTCACAAAATACTCGACCGCATTCTCCGGGAAATATTCCTTAAACTCGCTGTAGAGCTGTGCGGCAAGGGTTTTGTTATGGGCAATGATGAGGGTAGGCTTCTGGATTCGCTGGATGACATTTGCCATGGTGAAGGTCTTTCCAGAGCCCGTAACCCCTAGTAAAGTCTGGAATTGGTTGCCTTCCTGGAAGCCTTTTACAAGGGCTTCAATCGCCTGCGGCTGGTCGCCGGTGGGCTGGTATTCTGAGTGTAATTTGAACTCCATTTTCGCTTTTTCCTTCCTTGGTGACCACTTAAAAAGTTCGCCTATTAGGCAGAAATTCGTAAAAGAAGACCGTTTTGAGTTGCCTAATAGACGAACTTTTGCCATTTTACGAATGAAGGTCACCAAAATGCTATTTTCTTAACTCCGCAACACTATATAAACTCAATGAAATTAGTAATACCAAATGTCACCAAAATTATAACATAGCGGAAGGAAAAAGTATAGGCACAAGTAGGAACATTTGTTCTTTCCCTGCGCCTTGTTTCATTTTGAGAACCAAATTGATATTTGATTGAAACTACTACTGCCCTTAATTTTTAAAAATAATCTTCTGCCGAAACTTCGATTTCCAACAGTTCTTCCTCAAGCTGCTTGTCTACCTCCTTTATCGGAAGCACCTCATCTATGAACGGCTGAATTTCATCTACACAGTCAGCAATAATTTCCCGGTTATCACCATATACATCTAAGGTGATTAGCTCCGTTGCATGTCCCATTAATTTGGATACCGCTTTGGGATTAAAATTATTTTTCAAAAGCAGTGTGCAGAAGGTACTGCGTAAATGATGCCACTTTATATCCGGCAGGTTGTTATCCGCTAACAGTTTTTTATAATATTTCCAATGGAAATCCTTGCTTCGCGGTTTTCCGTAGTTAGAGCAGCAAACATATCCTGAATCCTGAAACTGGCTTCTCCTGCGACTCTTATTTCTCTCATACACCTCCCTCTGTTGCAGAATCGCCTCAAACACATAATCTGGTATCGGAATATCACGATAGCTCGATGGGGTCTTCAATCCAAGTTCCTGTTTTGTAAAGGTTTTAGGTGGAAAGTCTTCTTTTTTTGTGTTGATTTTCTTCCCCAACTGCCGGCGAAGCTTTAGTGTTCGGTTAATATAGTCAATATCCGAATATTTCACGCCGTTGATTTCCCTTCTGCGAAGTCCCATTAATACATTAAACAGGATTTGCATATGTATCGGCGTGTCCCTGCTGGCCTCCAATAGAATCAGAATCTGATCCATTGTCAGGGTTTTCTGTGTGTCAATACTGCGGGCATGGTATTCCTTCTTCTTTACCTTTTTAGGAAGATTGATACCAACTGCCGGATTCTCCGCAATGATTTTTTTCTCTACAGCATAATTCATAGAGACATTCATCACCGTTTTAACCAGCCTTGAGACTGATACAGAATATTCTGCCCGGTCGTTATACAGCTTTTGAACATCTCCACGGTTAACGGCTGACATCTTTTTATTTCCAAGGATTGGAATAATGTGGTTATACACAATATTGGAATAAGCAGCATAAGTTTCTTCGCTTCTTACCCTCTTGCATATATCCTCCTTTAGCCAAAACTCTAAAAAGTCACTTACTTTAACATTCTCATATACAATATAAGTTCCAGCATGTAATTTGCCTATTGTGTTATCCCTGGCAGCATTAGACTCTTTTTCTGTCCTAAACCCCGACTTTTGCTGAGTTCTTTCAGTACCATCTATGTATTTTAACACAACACGGTATCCGAATTTTCCCTTTATAGGAATCACTGGCTTTACTTCCCAATCCACATACTGCTGAAGGCTCAAATCAATTATCATACTGCTCTCCTTTCCACAGGAACGAATGCTTGATTCATAAATGCCAATATATTCTCGTTTTCATCCATTACATCACAATAATATTCAAACGTTGTGTGGACAGAGCCGTGCCCAAGTAATGCAGATATCTTAATCAGTGGAACCCCCATCTCAATCAGAATTGTTGCATACATATGCCTTAATCCATGTACCGTGATATGCGGAAGGCCATTCTTGCTACAAATTCCAGTTAAAGCGCTATTTAAAGCTGACAAACTATGTAGTTTTCCATTTTTCTGACAGCTGATATAATCCTTGTCATCATATTGACCGGCATACACTACCTTATTGGACTCCACAAGTCGTCTCCGTTTTTCCAGTTCTTCTATAATTATGGCTGGAACCCGCAAAACCCGGAAACTGTTTGGTGTTTTTGGATCTCGTTCAATCAGCCCATAATTGTCTATTTTACTTCCACTCCCTTTTTTGATAAGTGGATCTGAAGCAATCTGCCTTCTGATAGTTACGGTCCTTTTCTCCATATCCAAATCACTGAATTTAAGTCCAAGAATCTCGCCTTTTCGTAAGCCACAGAATAGCCCTAACAATATTTCCAAATACCAGTTATTTTCGGAAGATGCTTTCAGCAGGACCTTGATTTTTTCTTTACTCAGAATTGTTATCTTTGGCTTTTGTCTCTTATACGGCTTTGTGCCAGTAACCGGATTGGTTTTAGTATACCCACCGATTACTGCCTCTTTCATTGCCATATTTAGAATCTCTCGCCCTTTATTTCCTGCAGAGGCACTGACCTTTGCTACCCGCTCCAACAATGCATCAAGATACTCTGCATTGGTGAACCGGACCTTGATGTCGTACTCAATATTCGGCAGGATTAAGTCATAAACCGCATACGCGCCTACCATTCTGGTTGTTGTTTCAATTCTTTGAGAGAATATCTCCTCAAACCAATAAATCAAATAATCCTTAAGCGTGACTTCTGTATTGATTTGATGTGCCAGATGATAGGCCCGATACGCCTTTTTAAACTCATCTTCGTGTCGCCTATAGCTCTTATCAGCCTCTTCACTGGTAGCAAACCCGCCCTTTTTGCTGTACTTTATCGAACCATCGTCCTGAAGTATCTTGGTACGGTGATACCATGAATTATTTTCAAAAAAAGCTGCACTATTCTGTGGTTTTCTTTTCAACTGTCTCACCCGCCTTAACTAATTCCGTCTAGCCAGTCATCAAAAGATTGTTTGGGAACCCTGAAAAGCTTTCCAACTTTAAGGACCCGGAACGGCTTTTGATTCCGATACGCCTCGTCTAAAAAGGTATATGTTTTGCTCCTCCCAATCCCTAAAATCTCCTGGATTTCCTCTGCGTTATATACTTTTTTATCTTTCTGTAAAACTTCTATCGCTGTCACCCCCTTTACAAAGGCAACTAGCCATGAGCATGATTGATGCCACCTAACATGGTTCAATCTTAGGCTAATCGCTAATACTATATTGATTTCACAAAACCGCTCAGTTTTTAAAACAGTCTGTTTCTCTACAATCATTGTAAAAAATTGGCTTTTGTTTCCTCAAGAGCATTTCACAATTTTTTTACTTCTTATGATATTTCATTAAGGTGGTTGTGCTTTCTCCAAAGCAAATTTTATGCCGTATTTACTCGTCCCCCGGCATCTGGAGTTGTCCTACCTGTTCGCAAAACAGCTTAAACCACGCCAGATGTTTCCATACTAACGCAGCCTCCCCTCATTAGGTGAGCGGCAGTCCCCACAAGTTTCCAACTGATATCATCCTCGCACAGCTTATGCGGCCGTCACAAGCCATCAACCCCCTGCCCGGGCTTATTTTGATTTGATATATTTCGCAGCATTTCTGCTATGGCGTATCTCTCGTATGCTCGATTTCAGTTTTTGTTATAGGACAACTGAACCTATGCTATTTTCAATGTACAAAAAATAAATCTTATATAATATAAATAGGATTAGAATGGGATTATTTAGAAATTTTACAGAAAAACATTTGAGAAAATACAAAATGCGCCCGACTGCAATATGCAATCGGGCACAAGTGAAATATAAACAGTATTATAGTGATGGGGGTAAAATATGTTTGAATTATTTTGGTGTTTTAAACTGTAATATCGATACAATAGCGGAAGCTGCTACCGCACAAATATGGCTGATAAGTACGGCACCCCATATTCCGTTTAGCCCAAATCCTAAAAATGAAAGAAGATAAGCTAAAGGCATACGAACGACAATATAGTAAAAAATCATTAACAACATACTTTTTGCAGGCTTACCAAAACCGTTCAATACTCCAAGAAAGCTATTTGTTACTGTATTTAGAACATAGCCGATACCCACAATGGAAAAGTACACACCGACAATAGCTGCAACATCAGGGCTATTTACAAAAAGACCGGAAAGCTGTCTTGAAAATGTTACTATGACAATAGAGAGAATTAAGAGCAGTAAACACCCATATTTCAAAGCGCACTTTAAATAATCTTTTGCGCGATCAGCCCGTTGTCCACCGATACACTGACCTATAATTGCAGTTAAGACCATATTCAACGCCATAGCCGGATAGAAAAGTATAGTTTCCAGTTTTCCGGTAATGCCATATGCCGCAATCTCAATAATGCTGTATGTACTTACTAACGCGGTTAAAAATGTTGTGCTTACCGCCTGAATGCTTTGTTGAATGACGGACGGTATGGCTTTTGGGACAAGAGGTAAAACATCAGCTTTGTCAAAACAAGTGATATGCAAAGAAAACAATCTTTTCCTTTTCAGATATATCACCATAAAAACCAGACAAACGGCTTGCGAAAGCAGGGTTGCAATCGCAGCACCATGAAAGCCCATAAAGTGAATAAAAATGGGGTCAAGAATTGCGTTTTAAGGCTTTCGGACAAGCCATAAAGGAAGCAAGAAAGGCAAAGGGCATATCGCGCAACCATTTAGCGGACAGGCTGAACATTGCGCCGCGCTATATCGCGTCCATTGAGAACAGCAGACAGCACCCAAGCCTACAAATCTTTTATGAGCTTGTCACCTTTTTAGATGTGTCGATAGACCAGTTATTTTCCCGAATGAGGAAACGGACAAATCAACGCAACGGCGGCAGCTCGATAGTCTGCTTGCCGATATGAGCAGCCGGAATTTAACGATTATGGCGGCAACTACAAAGGGAATACAGGAAGCCAACAGCAAGGAAACGGGGGAATAAAATCCTCCGTTTCTTTGTTTTTACAACTATTGGATACGTTGCATATTGCGGCATTCTTTTGCAAAATTCCGTCAAATCAGAGGTTCCCGGCGTTGTAGGTAGTGAGAAGAAAGTTTCGTAGCAAGCTCCTTCGTAAACGTATAGAATAAAACCTTCAAATAACCGGCATCATCATCTACAAATAAAATTGTCAGCATAATTACCTCTATTCCATTTTATTCCAACATGTGCCGGAAAAACATGATTCTTTATCTCTCCGGTACCAGCATCTATTGTGCGCTAATAGTATCCACAATAGACATTTTGCGGATTTTCTGAATTGGCCCTCTGATTGCCAGGATTACCGCAAGTACTACCACTGCAATTATCACCGCAAGCTCTGCAATAGGAACGTTCCAAGGATCTCCCCACTGGAACCCAACCAGCTTATCAAATAAGAACTTATTACAAAGCAGACCTAATATACCGCCGCAGATACTGCCTATAACCGCATAAGTGGAGGCTTCTGCCACAATCATTCTAACAAGCTGCCGGTTGCTTAATCCAATTGCTCGGAACACGCCATACTGTTTAATCCTCGCTGCAACACTCATGGCAATACTGTTGATCACATTGAATATCGTAATCAATGTGATAAGAACCAGAAATCCATACACAAACAGGCCAAAGCAATAATAGGTTCCCCGCGTATTACTGTTGCTCATACGGTCATCAGAAAAGGTATAGGTTCCGCCCGCCATTTTACGGATTGCATTTACGTCATTTTCTGTTGTCCCCTGTGCAAGTTGTATATCAATAATCGTATAGTCGCTTTCCCCGGTCAGCTGCCGGAAAGTCTCTTCTGAACAAATAAGTTTTCCGACATCCGCGCTGTTATTAAACGGGCAATCCGAAACCATACCGACAATCTCCATATTGGAAGACTTTTCTCCCATACTCAAGGTGACGGTATCTCCTACCTGGACTGTATTCTGCGCTTCAAAAACAACCAGAGCCGTTCCATTTTGATTCTGGACTGTTCCCAGACTACCGGACAGCAGATAGTTTTTCGCCCAGTCAAATTGTTTTTCCTCATAAGTGATGAGATCCACCGGCTTTGTTTCACCATTTATGACAACGAAGACATTATAAGCAAACATACGTCCATATACACTGTCTACAGCCGGATTGCTGGAAAGTTCTTTTATTAACTCATTCTTTACAGAGCAAGTCTGATCCTGACTGACAATAGACAAGTCTGCCGTCCATGGATGCAGCGGCGTCAAAGTATGCTTCATAAAATCAATTGTCACCGAAAAGGACAGGAAAAGAATAATGCTCAGCGAAAATGAGCCTACCATTAACACGAAATTCTTTTTACTTGATTTCGCATGATGGATACCAAGGGAAGTGTCCACCCTAAAAAGCGTAGTATTGGCCGCCTTCCGGACAGGTTGCAGATCATTTGCATTTCCCGACACCGCTGCCAATGGAGAAGACTTCGAAGCCTTTTTTGCTGGAGAGCGGGCAGCAAGCAGCACCGTGAGGAGTCCCACGCAGATACCAGCAATGATACTAGGAATGCTGATGCTGAAAATAGGCATGCTTCCAAAATAAGCCGGACTAAGCCATCTTAAAACGAAACACATAAGCCATACCACGACTGTACCGGTAATTACACCGATGGGAATTGCCAGTCGGCACCAATGGAGCGCTTCTTTGCGGACCAACCGCATCACCTGTTTTGGCGTTGCTCCAACGCAGCGCATCAGTCCGAAAAATTCAATCCTCTGCGCCACGTTACTGTTCAGGCTGCTGGTAATCATCAGAATACCGGCACATAGTACCAAAACGAACAGGACGGTTGCTGCGCCGTATACCTGCATCATGAAAGCGCTACTGCTTTGACCTAAAAGTCCCAATAGCTTTGTATTTTCAGAAACCTGGTCGTCTGTCAGAGAAAACGATGTCTTTATATCCCGGATCGTATTCTGAATGTGCCTTGTATTTGAAATCTGCACATAAAACATCGTATTGTAATCCGAAGCTTTCCCATTCTCAACTTCTGGATAAATGGCGCGGAACCCCTCTGTAGACAAAAACACTCCAAAAGAATCTTCATGCAAAAGATTTGCCGTATTTGTTGCAAAACCGGAAATTGTAAACGGCAGCTCTTCATAGGAAGCAGTTTGGACAGTAATCTGGTCTCCTATTTTTAAGCCCAGCACCTCCTTTGCATTATCGGATACCACGGCTTCCTTCTCCCCTTGCGGGAAAGTACCTTCTGAAAGCATATCAAAAATATCCTTCACCATGGCCTCATCACAGCCAAAAATTGCAGTATCTTTTTTCCCAAAGGTATACCCCTGATCCCCGCGGAAATTCAGGACTCCGTATGCCGACACCGTTTTTATATCTGGTCTGGCTGCCAATACTGCTGCATCTTCATCCGTAATATTCCGAATCCCGATATGCCAGTTCCCGTTTTCCGACTGAGCCTGTAAAATCTGTCCCCGGATAAACATATCTGCCATACCGAAAATAGCCGTTACGAGAAACACCGAAAGAATAATGCAGAAAACGGACATCCGGCTCTGTTTCTTATGAACTTTAGCGGAAATAGGGACAAGATCAAGATAACCTTTCATTCGCATTCCCTCCCAAGTCTGTAAGCACACCGTCTGTTACCCGCAAAACACGATCTACAGAAACGGTCAGATTATTGTTATGGGTAATCATTAAGATTGTCTGCTGATAGTGGCGGGATGCCTGTGTCAGCAAATCCATCACATCCTGACTGTTTTTGCTGTCCAGATTTCCCGTCGGCTCGTCCGCCAGGATTAGCTTTGGCCTTGTAATCAAGGCACGGCCAATAGCTACCCTCTGCTGCTGTCCGCCGGAAAGCTGGTTAGGCAAATGGCTGCGGCGTTCTGTCAGACCCAGCATATCCAGAATTTCCTTTACATCCTGCGCATTAGGCTTGTGATAATCCAGCAGTATAGGGAAAATAATATTCTGTTCTACCGTCAGTTCCGAAACAAGCTGAAAAGACTGGAAGATAAAGCCGATATTCCTACGGCGGAAAATAGTCCGCTCTTCCTCTTTCATAGTATGCAGATTTTGTCCTTCAATCGTCACGCTGCCAGAACTAGGAGCATCCAACGCGCCAATGCAGTTGAGCAATGTACTTTTTCCGGAACCGGATTCACCAACAACTGCTGCAAATTCTCCTTTTTCCAAAGCAAAAGAAACATCTTTTAATGCGTCTACCCGGGCTTCACCCTTGCCATAGGTCTTACATAAATTTTGTACCTTTAGTATTTCCATGATATCAGTACCTCCTGTAATTATAGAGTATAACAGAGGCACCTTACATTCCGATGAATTTCCGCTTACGAGTCTGTAAGGAAGGAAATTGTAAAGGTTGTTCCCTCACCCAGTTCACTTTTTACTGAAATTACACCTTTCTGGCCCTCTACAATCGCTTTTGCAAGGGGAAGTCCCAATCCTACGCCTTGTGTATCCAACGATTTTTTACTGCGATAAAACCTCTTAAAGATATGATGGATATCTTCCGGCAAAATCCCGCTTCCGTTATCCTTAATCTGTATTCTAACCATTGCCGGGGACTGCGCCCATATGATTTGAACGTTTCCGCCAGAGTCAGTATGATCCAGTGCATTCTTTACGATATTTCCGATTGCTTCCCCGGTCCATTCCAGATCACAGGAAACTGTCTGGTCTCTGTCCCCCTCCAGGATGATTTCTTTATTCTCCTGCTCTGCCCGCAGCTTCAGCTCGTTAATGCCGTGAGATACCACTTCATAAACGGAATTCTTCTGTTTCTCGAACATAATACCGCCCGCATCCAGCCGTGTGATTTTCAGCATCGCCTCAATCAACTGTTTTATGCGTTTTAAGGAAACGCCCATCTTTGCAGAAAATTCTTTTACCGTATTCGGATTCTCCGGTTCCTCCGCAATAATTTCCTGATACATGGTAAGCGCTGCCAGAGGTGTTTTAAGCTGATGGGATATATCAGAAATCGTACTCTTCAAAATATCTTTTTCTTTCTGCTGGGACTCTCCTCTTGCCTGCAGTATTGTCGCAAGCTCATCCATAGAAGAAAACATCTGATAAATCGTGCCCTCACTGCTTTGGGACAAATGACTGGTAAAATCCCCGGCAATGTATTGCTGCATGATACCTTCTGCTTTCTGATATAATCTATCCCTTTTCCATAAAAAGATAAAAACGCCGCCTGTCAGAAGCACTGATAACCAAGCGGCGGCAGATACAATATGTCTTCCAGCTTCCTTACGAAATTCACTAAACTCCGGTAAGGCATTGGCTGCTGTATTTCCTGTTCTTCCTGTTTTGCTCAAATAGTCTGCTCCACTTTCACCACTTTCTGTATTGGTAATCGCTGCAGCAATCACCTCTTCCGAAACTCCTTGCTCCAGTAATACTGATATCATGGTATTTTCCCTTACAAAAAGCATTTCTTTTGCAGAATCAATCTGATGGGAAAATAACCATGCGCCGCTCCCCAATAAAATGAAAAGAAAGGAAATGAGAAAGCAGCAAAAATACCGAACCTGTTTGTCCTGAAAAAGCTTCATAAAGAAACCTCCTTCCACTGATATCCGAAACCTCTGACTGTAATCAGATGTTCTGGCTGGGAGGGGTTGCTTTCCACTTTTTCACGAAGCCTTCGGACATAGACGGATAAAGTATTATCATCCACAAAGTCTTTATTGCTATCCCACAATTCATCCAGAATTTTCTCGCGTGTCATAATGAGACCTTCGTTTTTTACCAAAAGGCAGAGCAGACGATATTCTGCATTCGTCAGTTCCAAAGTTTTTCCGTTCAGCAATACTTTGCTGCCAAGAAGGTCAATGGTAATATCTCCGCTTTTTAAAAAAGTGGTTTTCTCCTGACTGCCCATCCCAGACCGGCGCAGCTGCGCACGGATACGGGAGCAAAGTTCCCCAAGCATAAAGGGTTTTGTAATATAATCGTCTCCGCCCAAATCCAGACCTCGTATGATACTGACTTCCTGATCGGAAGCCGTCAGAAAAATAATCGGTATCTGTGTATTCTGCCGCCGGACCTTTTCACATACATCAAACCCTGTTCCGTCCGGCAATGTAACGTCAAGCAACAGCAAATCATATTCGCTGATAACCGGCAATGCGCCAATCGCTTCTTCCACTGTTCGTACAACGGTAACGTCATATCCTTCTTTTTTCAGGGAATACCTCAGTCCGTCTACCAGACTCACATCATCCTCTAACAATAATATTTTACTCATCTTCAACCTTCTCCCGCCTTACAGACATTTCCTTTCCAGAGTTCATGGAGCATCGTGTTTAGAAATAGAAGCACTAAAAGAAACATTCTGCTTATCAATTAAATTTCCTATTGTTTGTTCTGGATTTCTCATTTTGTTCTCTCGTTATATTATTGCCACCTTGAGTTCTCCTAATTAAATTATCAGTATTTTTCTGTAAACTGTTTTATCTATAACCAGCCAACAATCTTACAATTTTGCTATCGCTTTTCTGAGATCTGCAATATATCTGGCCTGCTGTCTCTTCAGATACCCCTTTACAAACAGATTCATAATCCGTTTCCTCACCTGAACCTCTTCTGTAAAAGTAATCTGCGTACCCCCATCACAGCTCTCAAATATGCCGCTCCAGTGACCTCTCATGTTTTGATTTTCCATATCAAAGCGGTATTCTCGGTATGGCTCTTTTGCGGTAATCCGAAAATGTGTTACAAATCCATCCCTTGTATACTCGTCAAACCAACTTTTATCAATGATTTCGATTTTGGACAGGTCACTCCGCCATTCAAAATTCTCATTATCTGTAACAATGTCCCAGGCCGTTTTACAGTCGCAGGAAAACTGTGCTGTCACTGTTGAACTTTTCACTGGATGTCCCCCATACTTTTATTGTTTTTGCCAGAAGGTCCATTTTACTGCATTCTGGTATCCAAGCTTCTGATAAAACCTGTTTGCACCGCCTGTCATATGCGTTGCCCCTAACGCCTTTGTTCTCCGATACATTTCAGACAATGCCGCTTCGGCGAGACCTTTATGTCGATATTCGGGAATGGTGCAGAGCGGTTCCATATATGCCAGATGATTTTCAGGAATCCACCACATTCCTGCATAGCAGACATATTCCCCGGACTCATCCGCAATAGCCACATCCAGCTCCGGCGTTGCGTGCGGCGCGATGCTCAGCAAACAGTTATGTTGCTCATACTGATGGTTCCATGGGCCTTCACTTTGCTCATGGTCAAACCCTTTCCAGCAGCATTTTCCTACTTTTGATATATCCAGATCCTGCGGTTTTATAAATTGAAAACCTTCTGGCAGTGGATAATCCAATGCATATTCAAAATCATATTGCATTTCCCAGTGCTCTGATTTCTGTCCATATCCCAACTGCCGCGCAGCATTCATCAATGCATCTTGCCCGCCAAAGAAAATAAATTGTATGCTTTTTCCGTTCATAAGCATTTTTTCATCAGCATATGCCACCATTTCTAAGGCCAGCTTTTCATATCCGGGTTTCAGACAGAAATAGATATCTGTTACTGGATTTTCATAGAAACAAAATGCAACAATCTCTCCATCACATTCCCAAATTCGGTTTTTGTAAGAATAGGATATGTCCATCCAGTAGGAAAAGGATACGTATGCGTATTCAAAGAAGGGAGCTGGTACGCCGTTTCTCCAATCCCTCTCATAAATTCCAAGCAAAAATTGATATATTTTATCGCAATCTGCTAATATACTAAATGGTCTTTTTTTAATACTCTTCATGTCCTTATACGCTTCCATAATCTCTCCCTCCCCTATTTTACTAACACTCCATTAGTACTTATCAACTGCACCATGTATGAGAATATTGTCAGCTTCCGATTGTGTAAGCGTACCAGCCTCAACTTGCTGTGACAGATATTCTTCAACGGCATGTTTTGCTTCATCCGTTGTATCAAAATGTCCTAAATCAACCCTTGAACCGTTTGGTAAAGTGATAATAGTGGCACCAGAGGCCGATACGGGCGGCTCATCTGCTTCAGGCCCAAATACGCCAGAAATCCCACACTCATCATCAAAAGGAATTTGCTTTGTGAATCGATAGCCTTCTTTCATAAGGGCAAGCTGTTCTTGCCATTGGCCATAAAGCGTATCAACATCTTCCTGTGTCCATTCTCGGCAATAATAACCTCCATTTGCGCCTTTGTCGTAAAACGACTTCTCATGGTTATCCGCAAGACGCTGGTTTCTTTCATGTTGTTGTTCCATCCAGATTTCAAATTCGTCAATGTCCCAATATTCAAGCTGTCCAAGACCGTTATCATCAGGTGTACCTCTAACAACAGAGCCTTCTTCATCAGGTGTGATTTCTGTTGCTGTTGTGTCCACGCCTGAAGTTGTGCTGTTTTTGTTTTGGGCTAATTCTGTTGTTGTGTCAGCGGTGTTTTCCACTTTACAGGCAGTCAGGATAAGAGCCATGCCCAAAAAGAGCAAACCCAGAGCTCTTTGTATTTTCATTTTGCAGTACCTCCAACTTTTGAGTATTTGCCTTGCTTCATTTTGCCCGCACAATTTTCATTTTTCTGTCTGCTACTTTTTCCGATTTTTTATCAAGGGATTTCTTTAGCAACTTCACACCTGCGCATTGTAAAAGGAGAGCGTGCCTCCCGTTTTGCGTTTCGACAAACTTGAATTGTAAGTGCGCCTTCTCCCAATAGAGTGCTCATTAGATAGCGCTTAACGCCTTACTTAATTGACAATTATTCAACCGCTACCTTATTTGCAAAGTCCAAATTATAACGCAAAGCACCGTGGTCTCTAAATATCGTTGCACTTGTGATACGGATTGCCAAAATAACGCAGTTTTCATCCTGCTCATTATTTGCATCGTCGTACCAGTCTGCAAATACTTCACGGAGTTTCGTTCTTAGAGCAGCGTTTTGGGGATCCAAAACCCATCCGAGGTTTTCTCCAATTCCATGTCCGTATATCCCCTCAAAGCAAACTGAAAACGCAACCTCTTTGTTATGAGCTATCTGCTGCATTTTGTTTGATTTTGCTGACGTTGTGACATAAAACACTCCATCTTCATAATAAGCGCTTACATCACGGACACTAGGGCGAGGAAAACCATCTGCACTCGGTTCCGTAGCAATCGTTGAGAGTGCAATGGCATTATCTTTCTTGTTGCCACAACTTTCTTCGATTAATTTCATTCCTTCTTCATACCTGTTCATTGTCAATTCCTCCATCAATTCCGATTGAGATTTCACCTGTTCAAAAGAATTTAATAACTGTTAAGATTTGTTATCAAATTCCTCACAAGCCCTTGAAAACACTAAGTTTGTGACAGGTGAGCTTTCCCTTATTGTTTCCCTTGTGTTATATCGTCCCACCAGTGTTTACGAACTCTGTTAAGGGCAAATACAAGGGTAAAAAAATCTGATAACATATTATAACACAAAATGAAAATGACATGGTGAACTGATTGAAATGCTTCTAATTTTTGTAACTAATGATTGATTGAGCGATAAGGAGATTAGATACGATGAAAACAATAATTGCAGAATACAATCCCAGGCGAAACAGTATTGATGTTTATACAAGCGCTGGCTACATGCTCCGCATTGACTGCTGGGAAGCAGAAAAGAATTTAAAAACAACACCCGGTTCAGACTATGCATTGAACGCACTTGCCATTGATGAACCACTTGAATATGCAAGACTGTATCTTGATGGCAATATGCAAATATGGGTAGATGCTGAAGATTCTTTGGAAATCTTTTAATGTCCAAAGAAATATACCATATTAACTGCATATCGCTACTGTATCCCAAAAGTCATCATAAGTTTGTATAAATGCAAAGAGACAGCGGCTCTGATTTTTTTCAAAGCCACCGTTTCAAATTGCCTACTTTACGATGACTTTTTTCTTTTGCTATCGTCCGGCAGATCAAAATATGAAACTATAATTCATTGATCGTCGCTGTGATTGGCATACTGCGGATGCGCTTTGACGGGGCGAGAAATGCCACGATTGCTGCGAACGAAACAAACAAGAGAATGATTAAAAGTGATTCCAGCGGGAAGTGCCAAACGGCATAAGGAAAATGCTCAGCAATAAGGAAATCATATAGCAGTTTGCTCAACGGCAGGCCAATGATGCAGCCCGTAGCACACCCCAGCGTAGCATAAGTCACCGCTTCAGCTGCAATCATCTTTGTCACTTGCCGTTCGTCCATTCCAATTGCCCGCATCGCTCCATATTGCTTCATCCTTGCGGATACGCTCATGGAAATGCTATTGACAATGTTCAGTACCGTCACCAGAGCAATGATTGTCAGAAACACATAGACACAGAACACAAAGGCCATATAGGTTCCTGATGTACGCTCGTCACGCTTATCACGGAAGCTGAATGTCTCTCCTGCGGCGGTTTGAATTGCCTGAACATCTTCGTCTGTCGCATCACTTGTTGTCTGTACCATCACAAGCGAGTAATTTTCTTCTCCAGACAGGCGGACAAAGGTATCGCTGGAAGAAATCAGCGTGATTTTACCATTTGTCAGACCATCACTGCTGAACGGATCATTTTTCAGCAGTCCGGCTATCGTAAGAGTTTCCCCTTGAATCTGAATCGTATCACCAATTTTCCATGTGCTGTCCGCATCGGATGTGGCCAATACGAAGCTGCTATTTCCGTAAACCTTGGACAGATCGCTGTCTTTTTTCAAATTGCCGTCTTTTTTCAAGCTCTGCAAATCGAAATCGTCATAAGAAATCAAATCGACGGTATCGGAAGGACTTACATTCTTATCAATGGAAGCTGGAAGATCAAACGCACTCCGACGTCCATAGACCTCTTTTACACCGTCCATTCCCTGAATAGAAACAAGCAGCTCATGGGGAATCGTATTGCCGTCATCACTTGCAATATCAATATCTGATGTGGCAACAGACTGCGGCATCAGATAGTCCACAAAATCGACGAATACGGAAAAACTCAAAAACAGAATGATGCTGAGTGCAAAAGAGCCTGTCATCAAAATCAAGTTCTTCTTCACCGAAACAGCATGGTTGATACCAAGGATCGTCTCAATTCTTCCAAAGCGGGTATTGGCTGCATGGCGGATTGTTTTCTCATTGCCCACATTTCCAGACACCGCTGCAACAGGGGATACTTTGGAAGCCCGCTTCGCCGGAGCATTTGCGGCGAGAAGAACGGTAATAACGCCCACAAGGATACCGCAGACAATGCCGATGATGCTGATACCAAAGAGCGGAATGTTAGAAAATTCTTCGCCCACCAGAAAACGCAATACCGCACACAGCCCCCATGTCGTAACAACGCCCAGCGCAAGGCCAATGGGAACGGCGGTCTTGCACCAATTCAATGCTTCCAGCCGCACAAAATGTACAATCTGCTGTTTACTCATGCCGATACAACGCATCATCCCGAAGAACTTGATCCGTTGTGCGACAGTACTGTTCATGCTGCTGGAAATCATCAAAACACCTGCAATCAGAATCAGCATGAATAGGACACAAGCGACCAGGAGAAGCGATTGTCCCATGTAACTTCCAAGTAAATCTGTCATGGACAACTTACCATGCTTTCCAAGCAGCCGCGTATACTCCATCCGAGCACCCATTTCAGCCATACTGAATACTGCTGTCACCATAAATACAGCAAATACAATGCAAAGCAGCGTCATACGATTTTGACGGCGATGGACTTTAGCAGAGATGGGAATGAGACTAAGATAACTTTTCATTCACGGCACCTCCCAAAATCAGTCAAAGTGCCATCCGATACCTGTAATACCCTGTCTGCCGTTTGCGCAATGCTGCGGTTATGAGTAATCATAATGATGGTCTGCTCGTATTTTTTCGATGTTTCTTTGAGCAATGCGATAACCTCGCTGCTGTTTTGGAAGTCCAAATTTCCTGTTGGCTCGTCTGCCAGAATCAGAAAAGGGCGGGTAATCAATGCGCGGCCAATCGCCACTCTCTGCTGTTGACCACCTGAAAGCTGACTGGGCAAATGATTGCGACGTTCTTTCAAATTCAGCACCGTCAACAGTTCCTCCAAATATCTCTTGTCCGGCTTTTGGTAATCCAGCAACAACGGAAAAACCATATTCTGTTCCACGGTCAACTCCGGGATCAGGTTGAACGCCTGAAAGATAAAACCGATGTTCCTGCGTCGGAACACGGTCAGCTTCCAATCGTTCATGGAAAAAATGTCCTTGCCATCAATCAGCACCTTGCCCGATGTCGGCGTGTCCAAAGCACCAATCATATTCAGTAGCGTACTTTTACCGGAACCGGATTCCCCGACGATTGCTACATACTCGCCCTTTGGGACAGAAAAGCTAACATCCTTCAATGCCTTGACTGCGGTTTCTCCGCTGCCATAGGTCTTACTTATATTTTTGACCTCTAATAAGTTCATAGTGCAAACACCTCTTTCTGAATGATTTTACCGTATAGGCAGGCTGTCTTTATTTGTCCTGCCTATGTTTGAAAGAATAGCACCTGAATATTACTGTAACCCTACAACCAGCCTACAATTTTGTAGGAATCAGAAAATTCATTGTGAAGGTTGTCCCTATGCCTAATTCGCTGTCAACCTCAATGGTGCCGTTATGTGCTTCAACGATTGCCTTTGCCAGAGGTAAACCCAGTCCAATCCCTTGCTTGTCCTTGGAAAAACGACTGCGATAAAACCGCTTGAAAATATGATGTATATCCTCTGGGTGGATGCCACATCCATTATCCTTTATCACAATTTGAACACCGGATGGCAATGCCTTCCACGCAATGCGGATAGTAGCACCACTTTCCGTATGGTCAAACGCATTTTTCACAATATTGTCGATTGCCTCAGACATCCAATCACGATCACAGAAAAGAGAAAGATGATCCGAGCCAGACAAAATGATTTTCTTCTTTTCCCGTCTGGCTCTATATGCAAAATGCAGTTGAATATCCCGCATCATATCCGCCACATTCTCTGTGGTCTTTTCCAACACGATGGCACCGGCATCCAGTTTTGTAATCTTGAGCAGGTTTTGCACCAGTGTTTCAATGCGGTCAAGTTCCTGTTCGGATAAATCAGCAAATTCTTTTACCGCACTCAATTCCATATCCCCGTCCTGAAGCAGACCATTATAAATATTCAAAGCAGCCAGCGGTGTTTTCAGTTGGTGGGAAATATCAGAGATTGTATTTTTCAAAAATTCCTTTTCCCGGAGTTCGTTATCTGCATGAGCATTTAAGACAGCCGCCAGAGAATTGACAGTATGAAACAACCGATATAGTTCGCCCTCATCATCACATTCAATACGGGCATTGTCATCGCCGTCAAGATACTCATGAAGCTGTGATACCGCCTGTTCCAGGACTTGATTTTGTTTTTTGAAATAGGAACAACACACCGCCAATATAGCCCCTCCTGCCAATACGAAAACGAGCAATAGGAACAAAGAAAACCGCTGATAGCACAACCATAAGAACCCTTGTGTCAACAGAAGGGAGGCTACCCAAATAACGGATACTGTAAGAAACAATTTTTTGATTTCTTTGTTTGCAAATATTTTCATAGTCCACCTCACCCAATCACATTCCATTTGTACCCCATTCCCCGAACTGTCAGGAGCATTTGTGGTTCACTCGGATTATCCTCGATCTTTATACGCAGCCGCCTCATATATACGGTAAGGGTACTGCTGTCAATATAATTTCCATCGCAGTCCCATAGCTTATCTAAAATTTGTTCTTTGGTAAGTACCATGTTCGGGTTTCTCATAAACAGACACAGCAGCTTATATTCTGCGGCAGTCAGATCAAGCAATGCCCCATTTTTGAAAACCTGTCCCTGTAGCAAAAGAACTTTAATACCATTCGATTGTAATTCTGTATCTATTGCCTGAAAAGAATTTGCCCGGCGAAGCAGAGCGTTGATTCTTGAAATGAGAACGCCCAATTTGAAAGGTTTCGTGATATAGTCATCTCCGCCAATATCCAACCCCATAATGATACTTGTTTCTTCATCTGAAGCAGTAAGAAAGATGATAGGTACCTTTGATGCAAGTCGTACCTTCTTACAAAATTCAAATCCTGAGCCATCCGGCAATGATACATCCAACACCAGCAAGTCATATTTTCCATCTGCCCATAGTTCATATGCTTCTCCTAGCGTTCTGGCGATGCAGGTGTCAAATCCCTGCTTTTTGAAAGCAAATGAAAGACCATTTATAAGACTCAGGTCATCTTCTAAAAGAAATATTTTACTCATTTTTAAATCCTTTCTCTGTGTATCTCTTCATAAAGTGTTCGGATTGATTTCATAATGCTATGCCATGGAATATCAGCAGCGTAAGAATAATTCTTTTGGTATGCGTTCCATAAATTTTCCATAATAGAACTTGTTTCAACTTCATCAAACACTTCTCTTGTGTCCCCAGATTCTATCTGTTTCAATGTTCCTCGTTTTCTGGCTGTAGCCACAAGTGCATTCCATAATACTTCTTTTTGGAACTGTTCTCCATATAACTTTTGTAAAATATAGATATCATAAAAATCTCTCATGCGTGTATTCGTAACACTTCGACTGATAACAGTTTCCAATTTTTCAGCCAATACGGTTTCCATATTATATGCCCACTCTTCAATTGTACGATCTTCAAGCATAAGATTAAATCTATACCTTATTTCTCTTGGTGTAATTACATCCCCAGTGGAAATATCAATCTTTAATGGTGTGATCACTCCATCAAACTTGGTTTCCATGCTTACGCGAACCCCCAGATAATCTGCTTCTTCCATGATTTCTGATATTCGTTTAATACGAAATGAAACACTATCATCTATAGGTATTGATATAATTTTTGATATAATCGTCTCTACATCCGTAACACTAACATTAGCGCCTTTTATAGTTGCATCCAGATCCATGGTAGCTCTGGCATCCAAACCCACCATTGCTGCCACCAACATTCCACCCTTTAATATAAACCGGTCTTTATACTCGGATAAAGAAATTCGTTCCAAAAAACGTTCCATCATATAATTCCGCATCAAAATCTGTGCATCAGCAGATTTTTTCTTTGACAGATTACGAATCAAATCCTTTAATTGTCTTGCCGTTGTTATCATTTAAAGTAACACCTCCAAATATGGTCTTAGTATCTTTTCAACATGAAACATGGAGGCATATTTCATAAGCATCCGCAAATTTTTGTCCTTGCGTCTAGCATATTGCTTTAATGCATCCTGAAAGACCTGCATTTCAATATTTTTCCTGCTGCGAAGCAGATCGCAAATCGTTCTCTCCATATCATAAACCGGAACTGAACGCCCGAATGATGTCTGCATAGTCGTAATACCTATTTCATGTAAATCCTTTTTTACTGTATACACTTGAAAACCGTCTTCCTGCAAACGACTTGGATTATATCCAGTTCTTACTGTTATGGTGTATTTCAAAGGCTCTCTGTCCGTTAAATCATGAAAAAACAATGCAGTTTCGTGAGAAAATACAGCCTGACTACAACGTAAATGCAAAATGTACATCGCATCTGTCCATGTATCCGGCGATACATACACACCATGAGCAACTTGTTCTAATCCTCGTTCCTTCACATATGAATAAAACATAGATTTACTAATTCCATTATTTATAACTTGAAATGTCTGAATTGTCCCCCCACATTCACGCAACAACAAATCTAATTTTTCAAATTGAGTCATATAGCATCCCCTTTCATGCTAATATGATAATACACATTAGCACGAAAGTAAATATAAATAGCACCAATGAAAAATTAAATTTTAATAATATCCCGTTCGTCCCGCTAATCTTTCACATAGCATCTAATCCCTATATAAATCGCATGCACCAGTAGTAACAACGTAATAAGATTTATTGGAATAACAGATTTTATCCAGTCTCCTAAGTAGATTGCAATAGCTGTACTCATTATTGCCACAATGATGCTGATGATATCCCAACAATATTTCCGGTAGATTTTTCCTACCTGATATCCAATCCCGATTATCAGTAATCCTGTTATTACGAATAAAATTCCAATAACAACACCAGCAATCAGCCAGTACACAATCCCGGAATCCGATGTATCAAGAAACACCCGATTGCAGAACGCAAGTTGAAAACGGTTACTGCTGAACATTTACAGAGTTTCCTCGAGCTGCTTACATTCGGTGGCGAATTTCCAGATGGAAAAGTAAGAAAAGGATACAGCAAAGATTATATCCATTCTTTTTCTGCAGTGTTACAGCAGTCTTTCCGTTTTGCGGTATTTCCAAAACAGCTAATCAGCTTCAATCCGATGCAGTATATCAAGCTGAAAAGGCTGGCTGAAGAAGTCGATCTGTTTTCTGATGATGAAGTAGAAGAAGGCATGCAGCCGATTTCACATGAGGACTATGAAAGACTTATCAAATATCTGGAAAAGAAAAATCCACCTGCCATTCTGCCAATCCAGATTGCATATTATGCCGGACTCCGTATCGGGGAAACTTGTGGTCTTACATGGCAGGACATTAACCTTGAGGAACAATGCCTTACCATAAAACGCAGTATCCGCTACGATGGTATGAAACACAAAAATATTATCGGACCTACGAAGCGGAAGAAAGTAAGGATTGTTGATTTTGGAGATACTCTGACTGAAATACTGAAGGCCGCCAGAAAAGAACAGCTCAAAAACCGGATGCAGTATGGCGAGCTATATCACCGCAATTACTACAAAGAAGTGCATGTGAAAAACAGGGTATATTATGAATGCTATCATCTTGACGGAACACAGGAAGTCCCAGCCGACTACAAAGAAATCTCCTTTGTCTGCCTGCGACCAGATGGCTCTTTGGAACTGCCAAGTACACTCGGCATTGTATGCAGATCAGTGGCAAAGAAGCTGGAAGGATTTGAAGATTTCCATTTTCACCAGTTGCGTCACCCGTATGTCAAGCCCACGACAAAAAAATTTACAACTTTTTTGAGGATTTTCGGGCAACCGCTTAGTTGCCCGTAGCTGCTTAATATAGTATTCATGGCTCATTCCTCCCTTCCCGGTTCGCTTATCCCTAAGAAATCCTGCGTCACGTATTCAATCTCAATCCGGTCTCCCGAAAAGATATAGACCTTATTGATAAGCCGGTCAATCAGGGCTTGCGTCAGTGTGTCGGAGCTACCTACTTCCTGGACGATTTCTCGCTGTTTCAGCTTTGCCTCATAATCGCTCTGTATTTGCCTTGTTTGCGCGGTAATGGCAGCATAAACATTCTTGGCCTGCATCAGCTCCGCATCATATACCGCCTTGCACTCCTGATAGGTTTTCAGGTCAATTTCTCCAAGCGCATACTGTTCATAAAGCTGCCGTTTGCTGTCCTGGATAGAGCGCAGCTTTTCTTCGTGCTCGGTCTGCTGGACCGTCTGCAAATTCAGCTTATCCTTGCTGCTGTCAATCCCCAGCATCGGACACATCTGCGCCCGGATTGTTTCAAGAACCGCCTGCTCCAGATCAGCCATTTTCACCCGCACCCCATGGCAGGGGAGGGTTTCTGCCACTTCGGAGTGACGGCAGTAAAACCACGCTCCATTTCTAAGTGACATAGCATGGTCGCAGCAGCCGCAGAATACTTTCCCGCGGAGAAGGTAGTCGCGCCGTTTTTTATTCGGAAGGGAGAAACGCCTGATCGAAGCGTTGGCTTTCTCAAACAGCTCCATGCTTACGATTGCCGGGTGGTGATCTGGTATTTTGAACCATTCGCTTTCATCCTTTAGCTTCATGCGGCGGCTGCCGATTTCCTGTACCTTACGCTTGCCGATCACATAAGTGCCAATATACCGCTGGTCCTCCAGCATCCGCAGGACCGTTGAGCTACTCCAGACGCCGTGTGTCCGGGACACATTATAATGGTCTTTCCCTTTATCCCTCCGGTATTCCCCAGGGGTGGGGATATTCATGGCATACAGTTTCCGCGTGATCCCGGCGGCCGTATTGCCGTCAGCCGCCCATTCAAATATCTGCCGTACAATCCCTGCAACGTCCCCGTCCGGCTCCATGCGCCCGTCCGCGCTCTTGCGGTAGCCATAGGGACAGATAACGCTCTGGTACTCGCCCCGGCGCATCTTTGCATATTTGACGCTTTTCGTTTTCATGGACATATCCCGGCTGTAACATTCGCTGATAAGATACTTAAAGGCAACGTCAATCCCTCCGGTATCTCCTTTGAAATTGGCGGTGTCAAAATCATCACTGACCGAGATAAACCGGGTATGGTAGAGCGGGAACACCCGCTCAATGAAATAGCCGGTCTCAATGCTGTTGCGCCCAAACCGGGAGAGGTCTTTTACGATGATACAGTCGATCTTCCCGGCCTGGACCATCGTCAAAAGCTCCTGTACCGCAGGGCGCTCAAAATTCGTACCCGTATGGCCGTTATCAACAAATTCCAGGACCTCGCCGTCATCCCATTCCGGCAGCGACATGGCCTTTTCCCGGAGGATCAGCTTTTGGTTGGGAATGCTCAAACTCTCGGTCTTAAAGTCCTCCACGGACAGGCGGATATAAAGGGCGATCACATATTTTTTGTGCATGGTTCCACCGCCTTTCCCTGGAATTCACTCTTGAAGCGGAAAGTTACATGGATATTCCGCTCATGGTCGATTTCGATCCGCTCAATCAGCCGGTCAATCAGTTCTGCCGTAAGCGTATGGTCTTGTGCCAGCGATTTCGCATCCTTTTCCATTGTCCGGTAGCGCACAAGCCGACTGTCCAGGGCGTCCATATCTTTTTCAAGCGCCTCAATCTCGCCGGACAGTGTATTGATGGATTCCTCATAATCCGCTTTCAGCTCAAAGTATTCCTCATTTGTTAAGATACCCTGGACGAAGTTCTCATACAGGCCGTGGATCAGCCGCCGTTTCTTTTCGATTTCCTGCCGCCTGGCCGACATCCGGGTTTTCAGCCTGTCTTTGTCCTGTTTCTGCTTTGCCTCCAACTGAAAGAGGGGGAGGGACATTCCCAGGGCAACAGCCAGCTCTTTTTCCAGAATGGCTGTGACCGTGGAGATAAGTTCCGTTTCCTGCATCATCACACCTTTACAGCTGTCTTTTGCCACCCGGCTGTTGGTGAGGCAATGGAACCAGTAAACGTCCGGACCTTTCTTCCGCTCGGCACGCTGCCGGTGGAGGCTCCTGCCACAGTCGGCACAGAATACTTTCCCTTTGAAAATATTTGGGGTATAGGGACGCTTTGGGACCGCCCGGCTTTCTTCGCAGATTTGTTTCCGGTACTCCTGGACAGCATCAAAAACCGCATGGCTGATGATGGGCTCATGGGTATGTTTTGCGATGATCAGGTTATCGTCCCCGGCTCTGACCTGCTGGTGGTCTACAATCTTTGTCCGGCCCTGCACCAGATCGCCCGTATAGACTTCACTTTCCAGAATCTTCATTACGGTACGTGTCTGCCATTTCCCGCTCCCGATCAGGCCGGGGCTGGTAATCTCGCCGGTGGATTTTTTATAGTGGCTGGGCGCCGTGATCCCCATTTCATTCAGGTTGCGGACGATACGGTTCAGCGCCACATGCTCATGCGCCCATTCAAAAATCTGCCTCACAACAGGGGCGGTATCTTCATCGATCAACAGCTTATGGCAGTTGTCAGGGTCTTTGCGGTAGCCGTAGGGCGCCCGTGCACCGATATAATCGCCGTCTTTCATGGCCTGCCTTGCCTGGGCCTTGATCTTCCTGCCAATGTCCAATGCGTAAGCCTCGTTTATCATATTTTTCAAGGGAAGCATAATACCGCTGTGGAGGCTGCCGGGGTCTGCCGTGTCAAACTGGTCCGTGACCGCAATAAAACGGACGTTGTGGGTATGGAAATACTGTTCGATATAATAACCGGTATCAATGGAATTCCGCCCCAACCGGGAGAGGTCCTTGACGACCACGCAGTTAATATAGCCTGCCTCAATATCGGAAAGCATCTGCTGGAAACCGGGGCGGTGGAAGTTTGTGCCCGTCGTTCCATTGTCGATATAAGTATCATAGACAACGAAATCCGGTTTGTCCGCAAGGAAATCATTCAGCACCAGCTTTTGGTTTTCCACCGAACAGCCCCGCTTTTTGTTATCTTCCACAGAAAGACGGATATACAGTGCCACATGCACATATAAGGACGGTGCCGGCATGGGAGCCAACCTCTGTTTCCTGCTCTTTCTTGCCATTTAGCCCACCTTCCATTCTTTGCCCTGTACAGCAATCTGTTCCGTCAGGTAAACCGCTTTCTGGTATTCATCCTGGTAATTAAATTCAATATGTAGCTCGTCTTTCCCCATTACCCGTATGCTGCGGATAAGCTGCATGACCGCCCTCCGGTCAATTTCCTCCATCGTGGAGAATTGCATGAAGTGGTTGATCCAGCGGTTCCGCTCGCTGCGGTTCTCCAGTACGTCCGTCAGCTTTTCGTTCCACTCTGCAACCGCTTTCTGTAGCAGTTAAATATCCGCATTGTATTTCCGCTTATAGGAGAGGAATTCTTCTTTGGTGAGAATCCCGCTCACCAGGTTTTCATAGAGCTTTGCCTTGAAGCCCTCAGCCTGCGCCATACGCTTTTCATTCGCTCTGATCTGCCCTGCGTATTCCTGGGCCAGCTCCCGGTTGATCCGCTCCTGGCTGATACTGGACAGCAGCGCATCCAGGGAAGCGACATTTTCAATATGGCCTTTTAAGCTGCCCTGCACGCACTCGATCAGGTCGGACTCTTTTACCATGACCGAGGAAGTGCACCCGTTCTTTTTGCCGGTAGGACAATAATAATAGTGGTATTCCTTATCTTTGTAGCGGTTGGTCTTGCGTGTCATACGGCATCCGCAGCATCCGCAGATCAAAATGCCGGAGAACAGGTAGACTTTATCCGATTTTGGAGATGTCCGGGTATCAATCCTGCGGAGGCGCTGCACCAAGTCAAAATCATGTTTCTGGATGATCGCCTCATGGGTACCCTCCACACGGACCCATTCAGAAGAAGGCCTGTCTGATCTACCAGGGCGGGGCTGTTACAGGCTGCGGATAGCGTCACCGCATCATAGCCCCGCATACGCCGCCGCTTTGCCAGAGCAGGCGCACGCCGCAGGAACTCTCCCCAAGTCCTTAGGAAGCCGTGAAGAAGTACCATTGTGATCTGTGCCGTCGTCGCGTCCAGCCTGCCACAGCCGGTTTCGTGGGTTGCGTTTATCGCTCGGACAGCTTGGATTCATCACCTCCTTAGGCTGCCTGTCACCGCGCCGCCCCATCTGCCGCTCGGAATACAGAATGAAGTACCTGTAACAGCGTATATTCGGTTGTCAAGGAGCAAGCGAGGGGCGTGGCAGTTATGACAGTTTTACAGTTGGGTGGGCGGGTGCATGTGCGCCGCCACACCCGTCAGGCTTGTCCCGCCGAATATGTCCCTCTATTATTCATTTCATTTTCGGGCATTATTTTCGGGGTCTGTTTCCATTTTTTCTAAAACTTTTTTCAGACGTCGAAGTCCACGCTGGATTCCTTCATGCACAGAGCTGACGCCGGAACCCTCGCTCTTTGCAATTTCCGATAGGCTCATGCCGAGCAGGAAATGCGAGGTGATTCGGTTTCGCTGTTTCTCCGGCAGAGAAGCAAGCGCCGCATAAAGCCGGTTATTTTCTTCTTTCTGTTCCAGAATTTCAACCGGCGTTAGGACAATCACTAGAGCGTCGCGCTCTACGTTGGCGTCATAGTCCAAGGAATAATATGCCTTATGTCGGTATGTACGCAGGATATAAGCGGCTTCAGCCAGCTTGTACTCCCGGAGAAGATTTGCTACCTCGTCCGGCACTTCAACAATAACGTCCTGTGTATAAAATGGATAGTAATCCCGCAGATTGATTTTTTTCATGGGTAATTCCTCCAATTTCGATTTTTAGGTTGGAAAGTAAAATCGAAATCAGGGGGTGGGGAACGGCAACACGGATAATCCTTGTTGTAACAGCCGCTTATATATGAAATACGCGCCCATAAAAGATTGGGCGCGCAGAAAGATATATAATAGTGTATTTTTTCAAATGTGATCAAACTAAAAAACGCCGCAATCCACACCACATGGATTACGGCGCATAAAGCTCTATATGCAAAATAACCTTTCTGTTGAATATTCCCCTTTGGCAACATTTATCAGCCCTCCCTGAAAAGGAAGCGCAGAAGGCTTATCCTTCATCAGCCTCCTTTTGGGGAAATTATATAGGGGGAAATTATATAGGGGGAAATTCTATATTCTTTCCTGAACCATCATGGTTTTGGTAAGGTAGGTATAAAATACGTTTTCCAAAGAATTATTGTGAGTGAAAAGCCTATCCACAATGTAGGCTACCTCCAATCAACCTTACACGTACAATACGCCTATCTGCAAAATCGCAGACAGGCGTATTGTACGTTGCCGGAAAACCTTTTAATCTTGTTATTACTATTTCTTCAAACTCCCACTATGCAATGTAAAAAGAGAGGTAAAAGCCAAAACGCTTTTTCCTCTCTAAAAAGATTTCTGATACACCTTTTACCAAAAAACGAAAGCAAACCATCCCGCAAAATTAATGGTATCCGCTTTTTCATTGCATGATTATAGAGTATTTTTTACCATTTCAATAAATGCGGAGGGATAAATAATATGTTCACCGTATTGATTTTCGTAGGCGCTGTCAATAAGAATTTTCTTTATTTCTTCTGGACTTAGCTGAGGGTTTATCTGCCATCCAAGTGCAAGCACCCCAGTAGCATATGGAACGCCCCAGCTTTCACCACCCTGTCCTCCATAGCGGAAGAAATAATCTCCCGCATCATACTGCTCCACCGTTGTGCGGAAATTGACAGGTACGGAAATAAACCCTTCTTGCATCGGTTCCGATTTGCTTTGTCCGTAGCTCCACCAACCATTGCGCGCCTTCTTAATATTATCGGGGTCTGTGTAATCGTAATATCCACCCGATGTAAAATGAGTATCCGTTCCAACGCTACAGCTAATCACTAAAATTCCCGCCACTTTTGCGCGCACAACCGCATCTTCCCACTTTTCTTGATTTTCAAAATCACAGTCCGACCCTGACAGATTTGCAGATACCGAAACTACACGTATTTTATCCTTTTCCGGTAGGGATTCATTCTTATCTATAATCCAATTTAGGCCGTCCGCCCAATAAGCCGAATCAGAAAGCCCCGAAGGAACTGCAACATAATAAACCTTCACGCCAGGAGCAACGCCGCAGGTTCTTCCTGCCAATATGCTGATAACGGCATTGCCGTGCATCCCCCCCTGTGACTGTACATCATAACATTCATAGTAATCCACAATTCTGTCTGAAAACTCAGGCGGTTCTAAAAAAATAGACTCGTCAATAATTGCAACTGATACACCTTCGCCAGTGATACCCTGCCCATGCAAAGCACGTATGCCAAGTCCGGGGTTTTTGCCATTTTCCATAATTTCTTGCTGAAGTGTTTCATTACCTGTAAAAACAGTATGCTCGTTGAATTGATATGTGTACATATCCTTGGCCTTATACTCACTTGGTGATAGCACGTTATCTCCTGTAAAAAAACCACCGCGAACATCTGCAAACTGCGCCAATGACGAGGTATTTCCTGGTGCTGCACTAATGGGAGATTGTGATGGTTTTGCGGAGATCATTGCTTCTGAGTCCGAGAGTACTGAGTCTGTGGCTGCATCATTCTGTTTTGGTTTGTTAGAACAAGCCGCTAAAGATAACAGCATAAGAATCATAACAAATGCGAGTATTCTTGTTACTTTGAATTTCATTTTTCTCTCCTTAGATTTTTATTCTAGCTGCCTTTTTGCATTAACTTGCATTCGCTTTTCCGCAAAAGCATATTGGTATAAAGACAAATACATAATAGCTAGAACAATCTGACAACATTCGTTCCAACTAGGCCCGAAGTTCCGCCGACTGTTAGCTTGTGGTGTACCGTCGGTGGGAATAGTTCAGATTACCTAATGTGTTGATGATAAATTCAGCGATAGCCGGGAACCTATATTATGGCACTTCAAATTTATAACCAATACCAACAACGCTTTTGATGTAGTCCGGGGAATCCTGCGTAACTTTCAGCTTCCTCCGCAGATTGCTTACATGATTATTGACTGCCTTGCGGGAGTAGTAGGAATAATCCTCATTCCAGACCAATTCCATAATCAACTCATAAGTAAATACTCGCTTCGGGTGAGTGATTAACAAAGCAAGAATGTCAAATTCTTTAGCGGTTAATTCAATTACCTGCTCGCTAATACATACAAGTCGTTGTTCTTGGCAGAAATGTAAATTGTCCACTTGAATCTCTGTAAACGGTTCATCAATAACTGTTCGCACCTTATAAGTTTCGGAAATGACGCATGGGCTGTCGGCCAGATTATTTTGTTGTTTTTGGGAATCGAAAAGATAGTTTACCAATTCCTGACGCTGACGGGCGTTTAACAGCATGAGCAGCTTTTCTGCAATTATACCGCCCGGTTCAGATATATCAAATACAGCTAATTTCCCATGTTATCCCCCCCCCCCTCCGTCAGTATGGGTATTTGTGCCTTCATTTCGACTGTATACTAAAAGTTTTCCGTTTCTAAAAAAAGTATAACAAACAAGACCTGAAATCCTGTGTCATGTTTCATATTTTTTTAGAATGGAGCATACCTTTTCTTTTATCCCAGCCCGGATATGCGACGGGGAAATCACCTCAACATTATCCCCGAAGGTAAGCAGATAATGATATAATACTTGATGATCCGGTAAATCTGCGGTTACATATAGATTATTCTCCCCGTCTGTTGTAATGTTTTCGGCAAATTCATCATACACGCGAAAAGCAACTTGCGGAGAGAATTTCAAAGTAACAGAAACCGTATTGTAATAGGGTAGTTCCATTTTATTCTTTGGTAAGTCCGACACGTCCCTTATGAACGTTTCAGCGGAAATTACCAAATCTTTTATGCGCGTCAATTTAAAAAAGCGGTAGTCATTTCTTAAAAGGCAAAATCCGTATAAATACCAGTCATTGCCCTTGAAGATCAATTTAAGCGGCTTCACAGAGCGAGATAAATACTGGCCGTTACTGCCAAAATAAGAAAATGTGACGATTCTTCTGTCAAAAATAGCTTTTTTAATTTCACTAAATATCTGATCCGCCTTATTTTTATTCCAGTCAGAAAAATCAACTTCTATCCAATCCGTCCATTTAATTTGAAAGAGTGCTGACAATTTAGAAAGCAGTTCATCCGCATTTTCACCTTCTGTGGAAGCAATGCCCTGTAAGGCTATCAGTATTTGTTCCTGCTCCTTTTCTGAAAATATAGACTTGTCCAGAACATAATTTTCCATCAAAGAGATACCGCCGCCATTTCCCTGTGTAGCATAAATTGGGATTCCTGCCGCACTAATGCTATCTAAATCTCTGTAAATGGTCCGAGTAGAAACCTCGAATTTGTTTGCCAGTTCAGGAGCCGAGGATTTTCCGTTTTCCAATAAATAGTAAACAATTTGAAACAGCCTTTTCATCTGCATACCGTACACCTCCGTCTTTATTATAACGCAAGAAACTTGACAAGTGTATGGCAGGTTAATCCATAATATTTCCTGTTATGACGGTATACGCTTCCTGAGATTGATGAGGCTAAATACATCATCCATAATTCCTCTATCCCGTACATCCAGCATCAACCATTTCTGTCCATTACCGGTTTTCGTGTTTTTGAATACTGTCTGCACATAGTCGGAACATTGTGGCATAAGAAACTCTGCCTCCGTAAGTTCATGACTTCCTACAACCACGAGAGCGATAAAATAGCCTTGCATCGGATAGAGCGTACAAAGAGACCTTCCACCTTTTTTATACTTAATATTCCAGCCTGCCTGCATGGAACAACGGCTGTATTCCATGCAGGGCCTGGTCCGATAGGTGTACTGGATACGGTTATTAAAATCTGTCCATAACGGATTGTTAATGTATTCCGTGACTTGCTCCAGCGATGGAGGTTGTTCATTTGAATATAGCGCATTCCAATCCATCATAAATTCCTCCTTAGCTTTTATTTTTCAGCGGCAGGGGCTTAACCCAAATTTCCATACAAGCCATACCCTCTGAGTCACGATAATACTTTTCTGCCGAGAAAGGCTCCGTGGTTAAATTGTGGTGGGGCAGCCATATACCAAAAGGTATTTGCTGGCCTGATCTAAAGCGACCGTCACCAAATCCTCAAAATTTTCTGCTTCGACTCTGCAAACGATGTATTCTCCTGCCGAGAGTTCTCTCTTAACAAAACCATCCTGTAGCCGATCCGGAATATTTTGAACAAGGCCACCTGCAAAGTAAGTGAAAAGGTTTTGTGAAGTACCTTCCGTATGGGACATTCCCATTTCTACAGTAGTATTTAGATTGGCCTCGATTGAAGCCTTCTCCATGTGGTAGCGCTTCCAAAGCTGTCCTGGCACATCTACACCTGTGCTTTCACCAATCGGTATTTGTTCAGAAATGCGAACTTCCGTTTCCAAGCCGAGATAAATTTCCGGTTTTTCCAATGTCTTTCTCTGGATCTCCAAGACGATATTTCCTACCACCAGCGGAACCCCTTCGTCTACTAAAACATAATTCATGGAAACTTCCGGCTTGTCAAATGTATTGAGCATTGGTAAATCCTTCCTGTAGTTTTCAGGCGTAATCCCATACGTTTCCTTGAAAGCCCGTGAAAAATTCGCATGGCTTGAAAAGCCATAGTCCAAGGCAACGTCAAGAATCCTCTGTTCGGTACTTTTCAGATTTTCAATAGCCTTTGCCAGACGGCGGAGTTTCACATATTCCTGAACCGGTTTATTTACCAGCCGCTTGAACAAGCGCTGAAAATAAAAGGGGGACAGACCGACAGTATTTGCCAGTTCTTCCGTTGAAATTTCTTTTGTCAGGTGTTCCTCGATAAAAGTCAAGGATTGTTCGATTGCTTCATATGCGTGCATTGCGGCACCTCCTATATTTGATGTTCAAATTATATCATTTCATTTTTTGCCGGGCTTTTCACGCAATGCGCTTTTTAATTAGGAAAATGCAGCGTGTAATAAATGAACAGGCGCTTTGTCAACAGACTCACTATGTCCAAAAGGAGTCTTAATCAATTTGATGCTTTTTTGCTTCTAAAGAGATAAGAAGAAAAAACAACGCAAAGTACAATAAGAATGACCCATACAATTACACAAACAATCTTTTTCTCTACCAGTAAACCAAAAATATTATAGAAATCAGACATACTAAAAAGGCGATCTATGGCTCCAATTATATTTATCGGTAGTAGTTGCATAAATCGGTGTATTGTAGGGGACAGTTCTGCAAAACTTACTACCGGCACTATATATCCAACAAGTGAGGGAATAAACGCCACAAAAGCATTTGGACTAGCCGCTGAAATTAGCAATGCTCCAGTTGCAGTCACCAAAGCAGCTCCCCATCCTAACAGTCCCCATAAAATGAGTGCACCGCCAATAGAAAGGTTATATGGGGACAAAGTACAATGTGCGACTAATTGAATACTGGCCTTTAGGCCGGATGTTCCATATGCCGCTATACACACAAATAAAGAACAAGCAAAAAAAAGGACAAAAACAAATGTTGCAAATAGGAAGCAAGCCGCAATTTTGTCTCGGATTAACTTGCTTTTTCCGTATTGTGTTGTCAGTAACACTTTGTCAGAGCCAGAATGTCTTTCCTCGGCAAATATAGGGGAAACTCCAATAAGAATGATTAACCCCACAATGTATTGAAAAAATATAGGAACGGTATTAAAAAACGACTCCCAGCCATCGGGATATTCGCCATAAAAGGAAGTGTTCAAGTTATCATACATTCCTAATACTTTTTGGACAATAGGATTTTCTAAATCAGCAGGAGGTACAAGATTATCCTCCGCCGATGACTGAACGATTGAACCCTCATAAAATTCTGCCACACTTCCAGATATTTTTGCATCTTCTATATACAAAGGTAATGCGTTTGCACGATTGCCGATTTTAGCAATCACTCCATACCGATTAAGATATTTATAATAAGCTTCATCGGTTAGTGGAGTAGTGTTTCGATCCGATAGAGAAAAGGAATGTCCATCCCCATTGTTTGAACGCCGATAGTCTGGGTTATTATATATTTTTTTATATTCCGCATACAATGGTGCAAATTCATCTGCTGTATATTGTCCAGCATACAAATTTTGCATATCCCGATCATAATGAATAGCCTCTATTCCAGTCAAAGGCTCCATTTGTTCAGTAAATGTTCTGTATTGCAAGACTGGAAGTAATATAGAAATGGAAAGCCATAATAACCCTATACCAATAAAAATTAAAACAATCTTCTTTTTAAAAATTTTATACAGTTCAAATTTCATAATTCACCGCCTCTTTCTCCTGTGTGGAACAAATACGCATCCTCCAAAGTGGGCGTAATTGCTTTCGCTTGCTGAAAGGGCTTGTGGTCTGAAATAATACGCAATATAGCGCCTTGCGAAGTATGGTGCATATTACTAACCATATAATCTTGTGCGATCTTGTTAGCCTGCTGGTTTTCAACAAGCACCTCCCAAACTTTCCCTTCAACTGCTGTTGTAAGTTGTTGGACATCTCCAAAATATTGCAATTCTCCATGCTGGACTAAAAGAATATCATCGGCAATATAAGAAACATCTGAAACAATATGAGTGGACAAAATAGTTATTTTTCCCTGTGAAATTGTGCTGATTAAATTTCTAAATTTCACACGTTCAGTAGGATCGAGCCCCACCGTGGGTTCGTCCAAAATAAGAACATCAGGGTCATTCAGCATAGATTGAGCAATTCCTAGCCTTTGACGCATCCCGCCAGATAAGGAAGAAATTTTAGCTTTTGGAGCTTTCTGCAATCCGACAATTTCTAAAAGTTCACTAATTTTACGCTTGCTAAAATTCCTATTTAACCCTTTCAATGAAGCAATATATTCCATATACCGCTGGACAGTAAAATTCGGATAGTAACCGAAATTTTGTGGCAGGTATCCTAAAATTTTTCGGTATTGTTCCCCTAAATCATGAATTGATTTCCCGTCATAAAATATACTCCCGCTATCCGGTCTGGTCAGTCCGCAGACTATTCTCATAAGAGTTGTTTTTCCTGCGCCATTTGGTCCCAAGAGACCATACACACCTGGATGCAAGGAAACAGAGAAACTGTTAATTGCGATTTTGTCTTTATATCGCTTACTAATTTTATCTATATCAAGCACCATAACAACGCTCCTCCATATGTTTGAACTGGATCACCATTATTCCAATAGCTAACAGCATCAAGAGAACACTTCCGAAGTAAACACCCAGCCATGTATTATCCAGTAGAAAAGAAAAATTACGCATCTGGATTAACGCCAAAGTTAAAAATGCAGATATAGATAACATAGCATACGGCGAAGTGACTTTTATAAAATCAAAGACTATAATAGTTAGAGCAATCGAAATATTAAATGGAATTAGTCCACGGCACAACAATTCTAAAATATCAAGTTGATGATAAATGCCAAACGCCAATGACATAATTCCAATAATTAAAAAGTTACAACTACTTACTAATGTCATTTTTACTGCCAGTGTTTTGAACGGGCTAAAAAAACAGGCCGCCTCTATTTCTTCCATGTTATAAAACTGGGTTTTAAATAGTTCTGGTAGAATATAAAAAGTCATTACCGGGACTATTGTTAGGAAAAGTATTTGAATATCTTTTAATCTTTGTGTAGTCGTAAAGTTTACGAGGAATAGCAAAAAACAAATAAACTGTATGAACCAAAACACCTTTGAAATACTCTTGAATTGATTTAGTACAAAATTTTGCTTTGCACCTACATATTTTGTCTGTTGCGATAACAATTCTACCGCTTTCTTGATTGTGTCTTGCTTGACACAATCTTTTGCTTTAACTATCGGATAAGCGGATATAAAATCGTAAAAAGATTGATTATCTTTCATTCGGATTCGTCCTCCAACAATATTATTTTTAATTTATTTAGACCCTGACTAATGCGTGATTTTACAGTCGATGGATTTGTTCCTGTTATTTTTGCAATATTCTTAATTTTCATGTTGTGAAAGTAGCGGAGAAGAATTGCATCTTTCTGCATATCAGGTAATTTTTCTAACGCTTCTTTCAAACGAATGTGTTGTTCTTGTTCAATCAAAATCCCCTCAATATCTATCCCTGCATCAATATCTACTGAATTGAGTTCCTCATGTATAAATAATTTATTTTTTCTAAAATAATCATTTGCTGCATTTACTGCAATCGTAAATACATAGTTAGAAAACTTCCCCGTAGGACGATAACGCGATAGTGTTTTAACCAGTCGTAGAAAAACTTCCTGGGTCAAATCTTCTGCAAGTTCTATGCTTCCGACCTTGCGAAATAAATACGAAAAAATATTGTCATAGTATCGGTCAATAAGCTTTTCTAACGCTTCTGTATCGCCCTTTTGAGCTTTTTGGATAAGTGCAAATTCTGTGATATAACTTTCCCCCTCTTTTTGTGGCATAGATACATTCTAATCAATCACAAACATTAAAGAAAAAATTTCATATTCATCATTAGTATTATCCTTTCCATATAATTTTATAGAAGAAGTCATATCATCAAGATTAATACCAGCAGGTAAATATAACTCGCTTCCAACTTCCAAACAGTTTGAAGCGTTATTGCTTTCTACTGGTTCTGTTTTTGAAAGTAAAGTTTCTACTGTTCCAATGGAGATGTAACCATCCGGGAGAGTATCACTGCTATCTCCAGTTGAAATAAAAAGATGATCGCTTACATAAACACGATCTGAATATACCTTAACTTCTGGTGTGTCGTCCTCACAGGCAGCTAAACTGAATAATAGTGTGGAAACAACTATCAGAGCAAGCGCGCTTTTTTTGGTAAAAACTTTCATTGCATTGCCTCCTGTTTTGGTGTCCTACTTATATTAACGCAATTTTTTCAAAAAGGACTTAGAATATCAGAAAAATTTTTTGAAAGTAATTATAGTGCGTAAAACACGAAACGGCAAGCAGGGCAAGTTTGGACATACTTGCTATTTTTGCGTGGCCAGAGTCCGCAAAAATGCTTGTTGGGGAACTCCCCACGCCGGGGGACGGGGACTCGTCAAGGGCCGCCTTGTCAACCTTGGCCGGGCGGCTCTTACGAGGCTCCGGCCCCTTTTCCGCTTTGCCTTCCTGGGGACAGCCCCGGCGCTTTGTAGCCTTTTCTGCCGGCTCCGCCGTTTTATCCTGCACGGGGGATTTCTCCACTTTTTCGGACTCAGCCTGCGGAGCAGGCCGGGCTGGAGCATCCTTGCCCATACCGGGGATCACGGACTGTTCCGGCTGGGGTGCTGGGATTTATCCATCGCCTCAATATAATCATCTTTTGTCATGCCATATAAATAATAATCGCAGTAGATATTTACCATTTTTCCCTCACGAATAAGCCCTTCACGCTTGAAGCCCGCTTTTTCAAGAGTTTTGAATGACGCAATGTTACAGATATGAACATCAGCCCAAAGACGCTGCAATTCTGTTTCTTCAAAGCAGAAGATAGCTACTCTCGCCAACGCTTCTGTCATAAGTCGGTTGCCTTGATAGGCAGGAGAAAGGCGAAATGCTACTTTTGCCATGCGGTCATTTTCAATGAGATACACCCACATATCCCCGATAACTTTATTATCTTGTTTGTGAACAATACCCCAATGAAAACTTTTTGTTGGTTTCTCCGGCTTTTGAAAAAGCAATTCCGGGTTTAAATCACTTTTTCCTGGGCGTTTTCCCCAATACTGATAAATAGAACTGTCACCCATCCATTCTTTCAAATCTGAAACATCTTCTTTTCGCAGAGGGCGCAGGATAAGTTGTTCCGTTTCAAGAACAGGTTTATTCTGAACAAAATCCTGTAATTTCATAAGCCACTCCCCTCTTAAAATTTGAATACCTGTCCCCAATCAAAATAGCCGGACGTTTCTGTACTTTTCGGCCATTCGCTGCACCATGCGGGAACACCGGGTGTTTCAACCCTGTCAAAACTCGGAGTGTACGGCTTGATGTCAAGTACGGGCGTATTGTCATTTGCGTCAATGAATGTAACACGAATCATGCCGTTGGTGAAATCAATGTTAATAATTTCAGACGCTGTTAATGCAATAGGGTTCGGACGCGCAGGAGATCGTGTTGCAAATACACCCATGACTTCGGGTGCGCCTTTATAGGGCTGTTCTGTCTGTAATTCATTCCGGTCTGCGTCGTTGTCGCAATCGCTGAACCACCAAAGGACATTGATGTGGCTGAAACCCTCTAAGGCCTGCAGTCCGGGAATGTACTCCGGCTCTAACTGAATAAATGTGCCGTTTTCATCATTCTTTACTTTGCCAATGGCTTTTAATTGATAGGTCATATTTTTCCTCCTTGCTTTGTTGGTAAATCCAGTATAATACCTCACATCATGTGAGATGCAACAGGGAAAAATAAAAAATGCCCTGCATTTTTAGCGGGACATTTCAAAGTCTGTACAATCATGTGTGTTCCAGCGGTATTTGAAGCTCAATCAAATATTTTTCAGGGTTACTCTCATTCCACGGGCCTCTATGCACAATTTGACGCATAGGGTTAGACATTTTGTATTCGCTGTTTTTCTGCAGCCATTCGGCAAAGGCAAGGTAGGCTCCTTTTATATTTGCAAAATCGCCATAGACCATTGTGCAAGCCATATACGGGACTGGTTCTGTCATGCGGAAACAAAATGGATCTTTTGCCTTTCCCATTTTCTTTACCGGAGCGCATAGCTCAATATCAACATCTGTCTCCCGAAATTCAGTATCGTGATAAATGGAAAATGTATTACTCATTATTTCTATTTTTTGCGCACCTGTAAAAGTAGAAAGCTCTTTCCATAAATCGCCCTCGGAATAGTAGGTTGGTACAGCTTTCCGCAAGGATAGCACCTGATACGAGGGGATCGACTTAACGGAGATGTTATAGTGCAGTTCTCCTTTACCACCCTGTATTTCACTTTTTGCAAGTTCAATCTTCCGCAGTTTTTCTCGTTCGGCCTGTATTGCATTTTCTATCTCTATGCGCTTTTTGTCGAGCTGCGTAAGAAGTGGTTTATCGTCCATCGTCAGGGCAAGCGCGATTTCTGAAACATTTAGTCCACTATCCCGCAAATACAGGATTTTATTTAGACGCGGTATTTCCTCCACCGAATACAGTCGGTGTCCCGTCCACTTGTCAACCTCTGTGGGCTTCAAAAGCTCCATTTCATCATAATATCGAAGCATACGGATAGATACTTGTGTCAGCTTTGAAAATTCGCCTATTCTAAACATCGTTTCACCACCTACTCCAACTATATTTGTACTTTTATCTCATCACAGCTTTATATGCTACTTGCTACATCCTATTATACCGCCTTTTTTTCAGTCTATCAATGCTGTTCATGGTATGAGAACTTTTTCCTAGTCACCACAAAATGGCAAGCAATGCAATCTTCCGTAAGATTGCGTATTTTGGCAGGAATCCGTTTCCGGTATTCCTGCCAAAATGCTTGTTGGTGACATGTCCCCAAACCCCTGAGATCATCACCTGCGGTGATGGCTGCGCGTTCCGTTGGAACGCTGAAAACCAAAAGCAGAAGGAAAACTATTGCCGTGACTTCTGCGTGTCCCTCTGTGTTTCCCGCCCGGTGGAAATGTCCAGCAGGTGCTCCACATTCGCCCGGACATTATAGAGTTCCTTCACATCAGATCTGGCCTGCTTATAGGAAGAATAGGCTTTCCGTTTTTATTCCAGAAGTCCGGCGTATTCCTCCCGCAGAGATTTGACGGAGGGCAGCTTTGTAATACCAAACTCGTCAAAGTGTTTCTTCGCCGCCTGGTGCAGAAGGATTTCCGTCTCATGCGCCGCACGGAATTTTTTGCTGTACCCGGCTTTTCGATACTCCACATAGACTGCCCGCGTCTTGGCATAATTTACGATCTGTTTCTGCAGCTCCCCATTGGCAGCCATCTGTGATTCCAGTTCCTTGATCTTTACCGACAGCGCATTGAAGCTGGCGGTAGCGGCGTCTGATTTTTTCTGCAGGTCCTCATAGCTCATATCGCCATGCTCTTTGAGCCAGATCACCGCCTGAGAGAGCTGTTTCAGATTGAACACTTTCGCCCAGCGTTCATACCCCGGACCTTTGCCGGAACGGACCGCCGCCTCAATATCCACCAGCAGCCCGACTTTGGAAACAGGCTTTTGGGGAAAGGTACGGCGCGGCTTCGCTGTCCGGGTGCCGGCGATCCGTTCTTTGATGGCTTGCTCGGTATAGTCGTCCTTTAGCGTGTCACACCGGGTATATCTATCTTCCGGTGACAGGCGAAAACGAAGGTTCTTTCGTTCCCGGTTGACTTCAATCCCAGCCGCCTCCAGTTTCTTCAAAAGTTCTTCAAAGTCCTTCGGCTTTTCTTCCAGAGCTGCGTCGATAGCCCAACGTAGCTGTTCCTGGTGGGAGGGCTGTTTCTGACTTCCCATCCATGTGCCGTAATGGTCCCGGCTGGGTTTCGGATTCTCCACAATAGAAAGCCCATGTTCCAGGCAGAGCTTGTCATTCATGCGCCGGATCGCCCAGGTAGAACCCCAGAAGTTACGGAATTTTTTCTGACAGTCCAGCGTGGTAGAATTTATGATGATGTGGTTATGGATATGGTGTTTGTCCACATGGGTGCAGACAACAAAAGCATTATTACCTTTTGTCAGCTTCAATGCAAGTTCCCGCCCGATTTGGTTCGCTTCTTCCGGCGTGACCTCGCCGGGCTTAAACGCCTGACGGAGATGGTAGGCAATCACATCATCCGCACCCCGGCTTCTTCCGGTCAGGTTTGTATATTGCCGCTTGGAAAGAAGAAATTCTGCATCAGCAATCCGGGTGTCGCACTCATAGCCATAAATGAATTTTCCAAAATCGGTTTTCTGCGGATTCTCCACATAGTCAATAATATCCGCTATGGCCGTGGTAACATCCCGGCCTTTCCCAACGTGTAGCGGCATGAGCCGTGTGGTTGCCATTCCATCACCCCCTTACTACAAAATCGGCCCTGTTATCGCCTGTTCTTTTTTTATTTTCGGTTTATCACTGTGCGCCGCCTGCTGCCCGGCGCTTTTATTCAGGCTGTCACGGACAGAAGGTTTCTCCTGTGCCAGCGCATACTCCCGTCTTGCCTGGGTGAGAAATAAATCCATCAGCCCTGTATGGCTGCGGTCTACAACAAAGTAAACATTCTGGTCATATCCGAAACCGTCCTTATCCTCACAGACCGGGACCGTTTGCGCCCATGCCTTATTGTCCCGTGAAATGCGCCCGTCGTAATCTTTCTGCCGGACCGTATTGGCAAGCACATAGAAAATCCGACCAGGATCAAATTGCTGTAAGACCTGTTGCACACATGCGGAACCTAAACAGTTATCCCGGTAGTTATCCGCAATGGCCTGTTCGATTGCCTCCTTACACGCAATGTTTGCTTTGTGGGAAGTGTAGTACTGATTTAGTTCCCCATGCTCATGCGCATAGGTGGCAGAATGAAAATAAATTGGCGTTGTATCTTTCAATGAAATTCCTCCAATCAAAAAGCTGCCATAGCCGACAGTCATATTATAGAAAAAGGGCGGGGCTGCCAATGCGCCCCGCCGAAACTGTTTAACCAAATACAAAATCCTTTAATGCGCTGTTTACATCGCCAATGATCCCCACCAACCAGGCCGCAGCCATTGGCAGACCGTAGGGGCTGATCAGAAACGCAATCACCAGCCATGAAAGCCCCGGCCAGAACCCGGCAGTGAAGAACAGCACCAGCGCCGCCAGAAATACAATCCCTGATAGAATCCCCAGCACAGCGCCGGAAATCACCACAAGGAATTTGCACACCAGATAAAGAATCCCCGTAACCAATACAAAGGGAAGTGCCAACAATTTGCCAATCAGACGCATACGTCCGCCTCCTTTCATAGAGAAGCATATTTACCCCTTCATTAAAATTTTACCGTGCCGGTCTACGAAAAGCAACAGCGGTTCTTCCAGTTTACGAAATGTTCGCAAATCCCCGCAGCAGCTTATCCATGCCATCCCACAAACTGTCCAGGCGGGTGCGCAGATCGTCCATATCGGCAGCGTAAATACTGCCGGTATCATTGGCACGTCTGGTATATTGGTTTAAGTTATTGGAGCAGATACGCAGGAGCCGTATCATTTCCTGAATGTCGCTCATATCCAGATGGATAATATAACCGTCTACCGCCATCTTGCGCAGATACGCAGAGAGGTTTGTAATACCAAGTTCTGCCATGCGACCCTTTACCAGCTCTGCCTCCTGTTCAGACATGACGAATTCCACCTGGACGGATTTTTTGTTATGCCCGGCTTTCATCGTTCCGGCTCCTTTTTTGGGGAAGGGGAAGGCGGTTTATGAGCGGAAACGGCAGCTGTCCGAGACTCTTTGAGCTTTCCACGCAGGGTACCTTTTTTCAGACTGTCAATATACTCTTTTATATCACCGTTTGTGGCATGGTAAGAGCGTTTGAGCCGTTCTCGTTTCAGGATCACGGCAAGCTCCCGCTCGTTCTCCGGCAGCTCGGTCATCGTCTTTGGACTTCCATGTACCGGCATCAGCTCATTCATAAGCTGCCTCTGGTTCTGATAAGGGATTGTGATATTGGCTCCGTCCTCAAACAAAACGGCTACTTTTCCAATAGGGCAGGTCAGCAGCTTTACCCGCTCCACATGCGCCCCATAATCCAGTGTATAAATATTGCCGGTCACTTTTCCGTCCTGAACCTCTTTGATAGAGAGGGCATAGGCAAGAACCGAGTCTTTCGTCTGTTCATGGTAAAACTTCCACACTTTATTTGCATGGCTGCCTTCCAGATAGACCTCCCATTCCCGCAGGGTATAGGTGCCGCAGGGCCGCGATAGCCAGAGAAGGCGCCGATCCTCCGGTTCTCCCGATACGGACAGCTTTGGAATCAGCTCTTTATCCAGGTCAAAATCATCCTTATAATGCTGCGTGTGCAGCTCCATGATCTGCTCCAGGCTGTCCAGTATATCCACACCCTCGAATTTTACCGCCGCCATCAGCGTTCCCTTTCCGGCGCAGGAGGGACAATCTGCCTGGCCTCATGTTCCAGGCGGTCTGCTTTCAGCTTTTCCATGAGAGAGGTTTTTTCTTCCGGCAACATCTCCGGGGCAAGCTCCCGGATTTCCTCATAAGTCTGCCCGTCTGTCAGGTCAGGGCGCACAGGCGGCTCGTTGTTGAGCCTGCCATCCAGCATATTGTAGTTTCCGGTCTGTCCTTCCTCGTAGAGTTCCGCATTACGCAGATAGCTCTCCGGCGGCTGGAAAAGCTGCCCGGCGAACAGGATTTCCCGGCTCGGTGTAAACTGTGAAAGCACGCCGTCCCGAAGCCTTGCAAATTCCTCATACTGGCGCAGGGTAAGGCCGCGCTCCAGCATTTCCGCCTGGGTATGCGCCCAGCCCTCCCCATAGAGAAAATAGTACATATCCGGCTGGTCGCAGACAAAGCACAGGGAGCCGTCCTGATTGTCATAATAAGACGTCTGCATATTCTGGTAGTGGCAGCGTTCCTCACGCCCCAGGTACACCCGGTTATCCGCACCCAGCATGGCGACCATGCCTGCATAGTTGCTGTGGACCGCAGAGCGGATTTCCACCAATGGGTCCGCCTCCGGCATAATCTGTCTGCCGGGAATCTCGTTCTGCTTTTCTGCCCCGTCATTTCTCGGTGTCACTTCCTCATGGGCGCGGGCATCCAAATCCGGCTGTGCCTGCGCGGAAGTCTTTCTTACCGCGCCCGGCTCCGGTTCTTCCTCCTGTGCATAATAATGGACATTGGCGGTAGTTTTGCTGTTCATTTCCCTGGCGTAAGCCTCCGCAGTCTCGCGGGTATCAAATTCCAAAGGTTTTCCATTCTCCTTGCACCATGCCTCGGCATGGCCGAAGATAGAAGCGCCGCTGCGCACCGCCCATACGCCGTAGGTTGTTTCTTTTCCCATTCTGATCCTCCTTATCGTTCCTGCTGTTTTGATGGTTTCTGTTTTTGGGGCGTCTCCGTGTGCTTTGCCTCTTTTATCTGCTGCCGGAGGGAGGGTCTGTACTCCGACTCCGCTTCGGAATCCGTGATATTGACATACTCGCCAATGATACAAAGCGCCTCCCCGTAACTGCCGCAAGCAAACACCCGGTCCTTCATTTCCTTCGCCTGGTCCTTCAGGTCATGCTCCCGCAGGGTACGGGCAGCAATGCCTACCAGATTAAAGATATTGCCGTCCTGGCCGATCAGCGCACAATCTGGTTTTTCCGGCTCCGGCGAAGGTTCCCCGATAAAGCCGCCTAACCGGTTCGGTACAAAATCGGACAGCCAGGTGCCCCCAAAATTCTCATGGGTCTGCAAACGCCACATGGCAAGTTTCCCGATGTCCAGCTTTACATCCTCGAAAGGATAGAGCAGACAGGTAAGCTCCCCATACTGGAAAGTGGAAACATCCTCAAATTTACTGCCGTCCTTCAAAATCCCCGCCTCGGTGAACATCTCATTGATCCCGTCCACCCATTCCTTCAAATCCCCGCCGCAGCCCTGCAGGATCAGGCCGTCTTTGCCCTCCATGTGCCGCAGGTCATCGGTTGTGATCGTATTGATATTCAAATAAACCGCCTCCTATCGTTCCTGTTGATAATTGAGTTTCTGCCGGCCGGCTTTTGCCTCCGGCTGTTTCTTTAGCTGCCTGCGGACAGAGGATTTCTGCCCCGGTTCCCGCATATCCGTAAAAATATCGGATAACGGCTGCTCCCAGCGTTCCCCGAAGCCACGGACCACCGTGCCCTCCAGTGCGCCGTTTTCCTTGAACATTTCCAGCGTATCGAACGCCTGGTTAAACAGCTTGATATTTCTTTCGTCTACACAGGGCGCAAAGTGGATCACCCCTTTGGGATAATCCCCGCCGGTTCCAATCCAGCCCCGGACAAAATCATCATAGCCTTTTGTAATTCCAGCATCGGCCAGTTCGTTGGCATGGCTGGAAATCAATGTGCTTGTAGTTGCATACTGATAACCTAAGACCAATATGCCGATTTTCGGGTTATACATAAAGCGCCGGTTATCAATCTGCTGCATATCAATCATCTGCATCCTGGTATCAATCCGCATAAGCTCTTTTGTAACCGCTGTCTTTTCTATCCGCATCCCTCCCGTCCATTGATTTGTCCGCAACTTAGACCCGTTTCGGGGCGCCAGAGTATTCTTATACAGCCGCCCCTCAAACCAAGTCCCGAAAGCCTTGAAAAGCAAGCCTCTTTTGGGTTAAGCTGCGGACATATCACCCTTAATTTTTCCTAATCCGGCGCTTGCGTTCCCGCTCGGATTTCCGTCTGGCAAAAGCGCGGCAGGAATCCGAACAATAAGCCTGGCTGGTCGTAGGCAGATAGGCACTCCCGCAGACCGGGCAGGTCTTCTGTTTCAGGGAAGTGTCCTCTCCGGTAATGGCAGATTCCAGCGCCGGGTCCACAGGCAGCACCGACTTCTGAAAATACCGGCAGAAAGAGCCGGTCCACCATTTGTGCAGCATGTAACAGGGGCAGTCCAGGGGGCAGCAGAGCTTATCCCGGCTGTCATAGTTGGCGCACAGCTCCGTCACCTGCTTTCGGATCGCCGCCCGTTCCTGCCTGGTCAGTTCCCGTGAGGGCAGTCTGCTCATTTCCCCCTGCCTTTCTTAGCCGGAAATTCCAGCTTAAAATTCACATATTTACCGCCTGTGTCATCCAGCAGCACCACCGCGTCATAGGTCTTTCCCGTCTTTTCGCTGTAAAGCCCGGATATGGAAACGCGGCCCTCTTTCAGAAGGGCCGCCGCCACAGACTTTGTTATGGATTTTTTCTTGCCGGAAAAGAATTTATTGTCTTTCCACAGTACAAAGGAACAGTCCTGGTTATCACAAAAGAACCCTTTTTTACCTTCATACACAGAAGCACCACGGCGCGGACAGGTGCCGACAGCCTTGCGCCCGTTATTCTTTGCATCCGGAAACAGGCCGGTAAAACGTTCCTCCGGGGCGGTATGCTCCTTTACCAGCGTCCGGCTCATATCCGCGATCTGCCCCATAAAGGACCCTGCTGCCAGCTCGCCACGTTCCACCTGTTTCAGCATGGACTCCCATTCTGCTGTCAGGACCGGCGACTTGATGTTGTCCGGCAGTATGGTAATCAGGTTCGTCCCCTTTTCCGTAGGGATAAGCTGCTTTTTCTTCCGGTCCACAAATCCGGCAGAGACCAACTTTTCCAAGATGGCCGCACGGGTGGCCGGGGTGCCTAACCCCTTGCGCTCGGCATCCTCCGGCATATCCCCGGCTCCGGCGGTCTCCATAGCCGCCAGAAGGGAATCCTCCGTATAGTGCTTCGGCGGGGAGGTTTTGCCCTCCCGGATGCCGGCAGAGATCGTTTCAAAAACCTGCCCCTCCTGCAGCATGGGAAGGGAAGCGTCCGTACTCCCGTCATCCTCCGGGCTGGATTGTTTCAATCCCATGCGGTAGAGGCATTCCACTTCCTTCCATCCGGCCTGTAATACGGTTTTCCCCTTTGCCGTGAAGGAATTGCCCCGGCAGTCCAGAACCGCCGCCAGTGACATGGCGACGGAGGGCTTTTCCGCAATTACTAACTTCAATGTTCAGACCTCCTTTGCATATCTTCAAATTCTTCGTCCGCCTGCTTTCCTGTCTGCAAAAGACACATCAGCACAACGCCGGCAGACATTCCTCCGGTGAATGTAAGAAAGTGTGTAATCATGTTCCACATAAAAATCGCCTCCTTATTGAGCTTGGTTAATAAAAAACGCAAAGGCCTTCAACACCTTTGCGTTTTATTACAAAGAAAAGGCACCACTAAAAATATGTGGCGCAGTTTCAAAAATATTTAATCCAAAATAGGGTTTAATTCTCCGCAGCTTGCTGCGAGAAAGTTTATTTGGGGGAAGGGAAGATTAGATGATCTATAAGCATTGATTCATGTGTAAAAATCATAGCATATTCAAATTATCCCTTTTTCTTATGGAGCTTTAAGTCAATATTTTTCGCTGCCGCTGCATCCTGCAGTAATCCGGCGACAAAAGCGCTTTTTTCTTTGAGCGTCAGTGTTTCCATATCAGGTTTACGCTCCATTTCTCTAAGTACCGTTTGCAGCTCTTGCAGTTCCAGCAGGTTGACGGCTACACAAAAGAGTGTCTTTTTACGGCCATCATTATAATTGGATAATAAAACCTCCAGAATGTCGGCCTTCTCCGCCTGCTCTGCATTATAAGCATCTATCCCGAATCGTTTGGCCTTTTCCATATCAGATTTTCGGTTTCGGTGTGTTATAAAGGAATCAAAATCGTCAATATGACCGTATTTTTCACAGGGGTATTCGCTGCATTGGAAACAATATTCAACACCGCCATGTTCCATACTGCACCTTGCAATTTTGCAGGATTGGTTCCCCTCACCGCCGCCGCAGCCGGGGCAGTTTTTATTCAAGAACATGGGGCAAAGCCCGCAATTCAAACCGCAAAGGGAAAATAATTGATTTTTCCGGTTAAATCCTTTCATGGAACCTCCTTAAACAGCCTACCTGCAAACGGTTAGGATAAGCTATAATAATACTTGACCTAACACTGTAGGAAATTTGAAAATTTAAAATTCATATCTTGTACCATGCAAGAGCAACAGGCCATCTGTTAATTCCACACGCAGAATGATGGTGTTTTCATCGTTAAAATCAGTATGACCGTTATCAATCCATTCAGCAAAGACTTTTTTCAGCTTTTCAGCAATCACACAGTTTTCTTTTTTTCTGAAATAACCCAGGCTAGCGCCTTTTCCATGCGCTGTAAACCACTCGCCAGCGATTGCAACAACAGGATTCTCCTTTATATGTTTCATTTTATTCGAGAGTGCATATGTAATAATATAAAATGCACCATCTTCGTAATAAGCATTTACATATCGCACATAAGGCATTTCATTTTCTGTTGTTGCCAATGCTATAATTGTGTCTTTTCCAAAGCGTTCAATCATTATCTGTTCGGCTTCTCGACTAAATTGTTTCATTAAATTATTCTCTCTCTGAATCACGGTTTGCTCTCTGTTCAAAGTTCCGACAGACTGTAAGTTGTCAAACTGATATGCAGCCTATCCCCTCAGATTTTTTAGAGCGTCGGGGTTATTTGCGATAATCTCTCCAACTGTCTGACATATTACCAGGTCTGGGCAGTCGCCACATGTCGCCACACCCTTTTTCAATGCACATTGACGAATACCGCAAAGACTATCGCAGTATACAGTTTTAATTCCATCAACACGACAGCCTTCACAGTTGATATGTTCAGGCAAAATGGGAGCATTATTTAACTCGGCCCATCGTTTTGCAGTTTTCTCACGCAACGCCTGGTCGTCATTGATTGTTGCCAGATATGCGTCACACTTTTCACAGTCAAGTCCGCAGTATGCAATCCTATCCTTCATAGATATGTACCTCCTAAAATATTTTAACTTATTTTCTTAGATGTATTATATACAGTAACGATTTTTATTGAAAAAAGAATCATTACAGCATTTGCTGCAATCGTTCCCGTCCATGTCATCAGTATGGAGCTGAACAGAGCGGATTGAGCAAACATACTTGTGTCAATATCTTCTTTAGCATTTTCATAAGTTCTTGTCCGTCCAAAGACTGGAAGCTATCAGTCATATTTTTCGATATTTACAGTGGCAATCGACTGGATATGATGGCTTAAAATACTGCGGAAAATCTTTTCCTATCTCTATCTTCATGATTGTACCTTCTAATAAAAATTTTGATTTCCCTTTCTACATAGCTACTCCACAAACTGGAATTGTAAGAGTGGCTTCCCTCAATAGAGTGCTCATTAGATACCGCTTAACGCCTTTATTAATTGACAGTCATTCAACCTCTACCTTATTTACAAAGTCCAAATTATAACGCAAAGCACCGTGGTCTCTAAATATCGTCGCACTTGTAATACGGATTGCCAAAATAACGCAGTTTTCATCCTGCTCATTATTTGCATCGTCGTACCAGTCTGCAAATACTTCACGGAGTTTCGTTCTTAGAGCAGCGTTTTGGGGTTCCAAAACCCATCCGAGATTTTCTCCAATTCCATGTCCGTATATCCCCTCAAAGCAAACCGAAAACGCAACCTCTTTGTTATGAGCTATTTGCTGCATTTTATTTGATTTTGCTGACGTTGTGACATAAAACACGCCATCTTCATAATAAGCACTAACATCACGAACACTAGAGCGAGGAAAACCATCAGCACTCGGTTCCGTGGCAGTAGTTGAAAGTGCAATGACATTATCTTTCTTGTTGCCACAACTTTCTTCGATTAATTTCATTCCTTCTTCATACCTGTTCATTGTCAATTCCTCCATCAATTCTCATTTATCGTTCACAATACAACCTGAAACTTATCTCACTCCTGTCAAGATAAAATTCATTAACTGCTCTACATCATCAAAATCATCATAATCTCCATTTACGCCAGCTCGATGGTACAAAACTCCATTTTTCTCATTTCTCTCTAAACAGTCCAAAAGCTTTTCTTCTCCATATTTTTTAGCAAATAGAGTAAATGTGTATGGTTTAATTTTGCCCAATAATCCTTTTTTGCAATTTTCTTCACACTTATAACAATGAGTCAACTCTTTTGCAATCGAACACTTTTTATTCTCACAAAAATCATTATCTGGGCAACCGTTTGAACCACATCCATTACACTCAACATTTTCTGAGCATAAACAACACGCAAGACCACATCTAGCAATTCCTAATTCTCGTTTCATGGGACACCTCCATAACCTCCGATTTGTTTATTCGTCTATCATGTATTAGCTGTTTAGAAGTTTTGTCAAATCCTCAATAGAAACATCCATTTTCACAGAAACTTCTTCCATAGTCATGCCGGAATCAAGAAAACGTTTTATCACCATTTTCATATCCTCGCCAACCTCAATGATGTGTCCGTCCAAATCGTAAAACCGAATCACCCGCTGGCCCCAGCTATGCTCGATCACTTCTCCCAGATATTCAATATCCGGGTATTCTTTCAACTTGTTTAAAAAACCGTCAAAGTCCTGTTCCTCAAAGACGATTTCCGCATTGTTGGATTTTTTTATTACCTTTTCTTTTGGCAGATCTACAAGCCAGTCAAAATCCTGCTGCAATGCCAGGCCGCAGGTAAAAGCAATGTTTCTACCGTAATCCTGAAATACTTCCAATCCAAATAAATCCTCATAGAATTTTCTCGCGGCGTTAATGTCGGCCACCGATATAAGCATACATACATGTTTCATGCAAATACTCCTTTTAAACTGTGGTTTCCCATTTCCACAAAAGGTTATCTATAATTATCTGTAAGTTCAACCGAATTTGTCACTGGCCTTCTCGGTTGAACATTTATTATACCATAGAGCAACCGGTATCTCCACTTTTTCATATCCGGTTTTGTCCAAGATTTGTCCCGTTTTTGTCCAAGATTAATCCTACGGGTATTTCCCGCAGTTCCTTCCGAAATTGGTGAGCAAAGCGGATCGTCTTAACCGTACCGCCTTTTTCCCGTCCGTCATATACAGCAATTACACGGTCTGAATGTTCCACCATGTAGCGGCTGCGTTTGGCATAAACGTTGGGCCTGTATTCTTCCTGAATTATGAGAACCTCTGCACAGGCATCTAGCAGGGTGTTTGTGTGTTCCTTCTGGCACAGGCTGTCCTTCCGTTTCCGGTATGGAAGCACCGCAATCAGCTTCAAATCTGGATTTTTATTCTGCAGCTCCAGAATAATCTCCGCAAAGTATTGATCCACGCCATCCGTAAAGCCGGAGAGAAAGACAGTGAAACCATCGTTTACTGCTTTTCCAATTTCCTGGCGCAGAGCCACCTTTACATGGGCTGTTTCATCAGCAGGTATATCTCTGTGTCCTGTGACACAGCAAGTCTTTCCTTCCATCAGGTTCCTCCGATTGATAGATTTATTTTTGTCTCTCTTTATTATAATAGATTTATTTTTTTCAAGTCAACGCAAACACCCCTTTTTAATTTGTGAATAATGCATCTGTGTGAGGCCAAATGAGTGAGGACTACGAAAGACAGACCAATCTAATCCAGACGGTATTAGAAACTTTAAACCGGGAACAGGCGGAACTTGATAACGGCGTGGATATAGAAAATGCTTTCTTAGTCACGTTCCGCAAATATCAGAATATCACAACGCTGACAAGAGAATTACTCGTTGAGCTAATAGACCACATCAAAGTTTACGAAAATGGAAATATCAGTGTTAAGTTTAATTTTGCCGACGAGTACCGCCGTGTAGTAGAATACATAGAGGCCAACACCCACAAAGCGGTGGGTTGACCTCTGAAAAAATTAGCTTGTTAGTTTTTTCCTAATAAATACGTTTCATAATACCGGCACAGTATTTCTTTTCATCGTGCCCGCCTCCTTTCCATGATGAAAAAAAGCACCCGAAGGCGCCTAACAGCCGTACAGGTCATGGTTGACCTCGGCACGGTAATAACTGTCCATTGTTGCCGGGGCATTATACAGTGCCGCCAGCAGGTATGCCTTGATGTTTCCAATTTTTGTGGTGTTCCTGTCGATACAGTCAAAGACATACTCCAAGTGGCCGGAATTGATTTTCAGGAAACGGCCCTTTACCACCTCCCTGGGAAAATCATCCCCGGCGATACGGATAAAGGGGCGTTTGGACAAGACCACTTCAAGCATAAGCTCCATAGTCTCGTCCAGACGTTCTTTCCCATACCGGGAGACCATACAGTCATATTCAATATTTTCTTTCAGGATTTCACGATAAGCGTCTATCAGTTCAATCCGATCCATCCCATCCGGGCGGCTTGCCGCCTCCGGCCCTGCCGGATAGATTGATGGATGGGTCCTTGATATATCCGTTTTTGATTGTTTAGTTTTTAATGGATTAGTATTTAATTGTGCGGGATTTTCCTGTCCAGGTTCAGCCTGTTCAGGTTTTGCCTGTCTTGGATTTTCCCGTTTAGGTGAATCCTCCTGTTTTTCGGCGCCTGCAGGCTTTTCATGAATCGTATACTCAATGTCTCCGAGCTGCCCGTTCTCATAGCGGAGGCGCTGCCTAGTGAGATACCCATGCCGCTCCAGTTCTTTCAGGGCGGTGGTGATCGAATCCACACCGTCCTTACAGATATGGGCGAGCCCCTTTGTGGTATAGTCCCAATCTTCCGGCAGCGACAGCATGAGGGAGAGAGCCCCTTTGCCTTTAAGGACAGTTCTGTATTGCGCAAATGGTGGTTGCACATGATCGTGAAGTCCTTTGTTTTTTCTACCCGGAATACAGCCATTTCACAGCCTCCTTTCTCCGGTTATTTCCGTTACAAGGCGCGGTCCCTGCGGTCATAGTGGAGATGGCCGCCTGAGACCTTCGCATGGTTTTTCAGTTTCACTTCGCCCCGTTCCTGGCTGTCTAAAAATTTCTGATAGCCGGCGTCCGTAAGGAACAGGCGCATCTTATCGCCCTTGTCACCCACAGGGGCATCATAAGAGAGCACATCAAAGACGATCATGTGCCGAACCTCCGGGTCAAAGCGTTCCAGCGCCATGATGTCATGCCCCTTCAATTTCTCAGCGCCGGATTTCTGCCTGTCCTCCGCGATCAGCTCCCCGATAGTGCGTCCTGCCTGCGGAAGTCGGTAATTTTTCTGAATATCCCTCACCAGATCCATGCACTCGGCATCTGACAGGGGGCGCAACTTTTCCATGAGGTTCTTTGCCGCCTTCCTCCGCGCCGGATCGCCGGCATACTGTGAAGCCATAGAAAGCTCATTGATAACGGCATACCGTTCACAGCCTTCTGTCTGATATAGCATCCGTTTTTCCATTTCGTTCAGTTCCATGTGAATCTCCTTTCTTCTGAAAATGGGTATGAAAAAAGGGCGCCCACCTGTTAAAGTGAAACGCCCACGGCAATCAGCGGCCAGGCAATACACCGGACCGCTGGCACTATTAAATTTTGTCGGTAATGAAACAGCCTCCTTTATTCGATAATTTTCTCGTCACATTTCAACTTGGAAAAGGAATTGAATAAATGACGGCAAACGCTCAAACCCCTTGAAAATGGTGTGCTACCCGTCAAGTAGACATTTTAAATATCGAAAGATTTTTGGCTTTTGCCGCCCGTAACAGGGCGGCATTTTTACGCTGCTAACATCATTTTTTTGTGATACTCTGTCGGTGTTAGTATTTCCAGCTTTCTTTGTACACGTTTGTTCGTGTAATAATTCATATAATCATGGATGGCCGCTATCAGTCCTTCCTTCGCTGCATACTTTTTCGTATAATACATCTCCCTTTTCATCAGGCCCCAGAAGCCTTCCATCGGTCCATTGTCAATACACCTTGCAACTCGTGACATACTTTGTCTCATACCTGCCTTCACTATTCTCTGGCGAAAATCGTTGCTTGTATATTGATAGCCTCTGTCTGAATGGAACAGCGGATGTACATCCGGATTTTCCTTTATTGCATAATCGAAGGTGTCAAATACCAGCGGATTGTCATTATGATCGCTAATTATATAAGAAACTGGTCTCTTATCACAAAGGTCAATGATGGCACTTAGATATATTTTACCTGCTTTCTCTGTACCAACCCCATATTTGAATTCTGTGACATCTGTTACCCATTTTTCATTCGGTCTTTCTGCCCCAAACTCACGGTTCAATATATTCTCTGCTACATAAGCCGGGTCCGATGCCGGTTTTGTACAGCAATTATGACGGCCTTTCACGATGGATTGGATCTTCTTTTTACGGCAGATGCGTAATACCCGTTTCTCGTTCACACAGATGTCTTCATCATGTTCGAGGGCATCCCGCAAACGCCGGTATCCCATATCTGGATGTTCTGTATGCATAGATTCGATTCTTTCAGCGATCCTTTTATTCAGCGCATCATTTGGGCTGTCCGTGTGATTCAGCCATTTATAATAAGCGGCACGGCTTACTCCCCCTAATCTGCACAATTCTATTACGGAATAACCGTTGTGTTCTCCTGTTAATTCCTTGATTGTAAGATATGCAGTTAAATGCCGTGTTCTTTCTAAAATCGCCTCCTCTCTATTTCTTCGAGTTTTTTAAGAAATCAATCTCCATCTGCTGCTTTTTATTTTCAGCTCGTAACATTCGTTTTTCAATCTGAAGACATTCCTGTTCCGATAAAGTCTCCTCAGATTTTAACTTGCCACGTCGGTCAACCAGTTTTTCCGCTCCACCGGAATTGTATTTTTTTACCCATGAATAAACCTGTCCATAGGAAACCTGGAATTCTCTGGCGCTTAATGCATAATTATTATTGTTCGCAATACAATGCTCCACAATCCGTATACGTTCCTCTAATGTTGTTTTTCGTGTTGTATCTTTAACCATGTCAAATGATCCCTCCGGCCTTGAATCCATTAATTCTTCATGGTTATTATACATCATTACCCATTGTCTGACAGTAGTTGGTGCAAATATTTCGTATTCAGCTGCTACCGATTGATATGTCTTCCCTCCTGCAAGATAAGCGTTAACTACCAGCAGCTTAAACTCTGCCGAGTAATTAAGATTTGAATGGTTGGCAGTCAGATAAGCATCGCCAAACTGTGGTCGCATTGACACAGCTTAGAAATGTAGGCGGCTCCCCGTTTTGGTCCTGGTATGGATTCGGAAGCCGCTGCTGCTTCCTACTGAGTAGGTCCGGCGTGCGCACGAGTCGCTGGTATTCCCTTCCACTGTATGTACGACACCGTTTTCACAGTATTCTACTATGCCTACATGATCTGCATCTCCAGAGTTGTCCATTCTTCACGGCTGGTAAATGCCGTTATTTCAGATATACAAGTGTAGTCCCTTGTAAACTGTACTTTACCTAACTATAAACTTCTTTCACTACTTCCATTTTATCAGAATCGCGTCTGTAAGTGAATATCATATCCGACAAAAATCCTTCTTCATCCGGACTATCAGAATTGACGCTAGCTATTAAACTGCGAATCTCCTCTGGCCGTATAATGCTGACAGGATGAATAACTGCATAATCATAGTTAAGGAATACAATATATAAATCTTCCCCTAAGATATCACTTAATTTTTTTGCTACTCCAGGAAGGAAAATTGAAACTGCTCCATTGAATATGACTTCATTTGTAACCCCAACCATATCATATCCAGCATCCTTTTGAAATATATCGGTATCCATAACAGAATATGCCTCAAGACCTGTCAACATAATTGGCGGGAATAAATTATATGTATTCGTAAATGCCTCTTTTATTACCTCTTCTTTTCCTTTATTCCATATCTCCAGGTACTCGGAACTCACAGCACTGCTTACATAGGCTCCATGAACAAAGCCAATATGAATATAGACAGTCAAAGCAATGTCACCAATTAAATCGTACATACCGTCTTTTAACTTTTCCATATGTTTTACATAATTAATCGGTCGAATAATCAGGTGACTTCGTATCTGCTCATAATCATCAGCGACTTCCAGCGGGCTGATTTTTCCAACTTCCCCAGCCTGTCTCAGTTTACTTTCCACTATTCTCAAAATATGTTTCAAATCCATTTTGTCAAATGCAAGTGCTTCATATAATTCCTGTGTATGGAAACTCAATTCGTAAGTTCCATTCATTTTTTTTCCTTGCTTGCTCACCACCAGTAAATCCAAGGTTCTCCCATTGTTCTGTGGTGTTGTCCTAAATTCTATACTCGTTCCATTCCATCCTTTTGTTACTTCGCGTATTTTCTGGCAAAGCGCCGCAATAAATTCTTCATATTTCATATAAGCCTCCATTTCATGCCACTATGGGCAACTATCTTTTTTCATATTTGTATAATAACTACGGAACAATGTCATTATGGTATCAAATCCTGCCTATGAGATTTTCCATCCATACATCATCAAAATTATAATTATATTTCTCTTTGAGCTCTTTAATAAGTTTAAGTTTTAGGGAAAACAAACTGTCGCTTAAGCTTTGGCAGCTATGTGTTGTATGACGCAAAAGAAAACAACTCTGTTTTAACGCTAAAATCTGAGTCACTAATTCTTCTATCGCAGGATTTGAATCTACAAAATCTTCCACATCTTCAATCCCATCATGCAACTCAAAATATTCCCAAGATGTATACACCGGATAGGGAATCAATCTTCCATCTATCCTGATATTTCTGTTAATATAGTCTCTCATCCCATATCCTCTTCTTATAAGAAATGGTACGGAAGCCGCCAGATATCATATGTCCCGGCGGCTTCCTGCCTATTTTTTATTTACTCTTCTGTTTCGTAAACATATATGTACACATTGTAGCTTCTCTTCCTATTTATAAGCTTCACATGAAAATTACAATATGTTCCCTCGCAGTACAAGTGATATTCCTTGTCTTCAGATGGCTCTGCTCCATAATACGCTCCAAGTTTCGGAATGTCGGAAATGCCCTTGCCAAGCTGTTCCTCCAAAATATACGCAGAGAATTTTTCCATTTCCTGCACCATGTACTGGTTTCCATCCGTACCCTTTTGTGGAAACCACTTATTCCACCACCGATATCCATCATGGTCTGCACGGTTATATGCAATGAGGTGGTCTGGCTCCATCGAAAATTCTGCTTCTGTCATTAGAAGAAACTCATCCTCTCCAAAAATCAATTCCTGGCACCAATAGCAGTACCCTGACATCATTAATTCCCGTTCTTCTTCTGTCCGGTCCGGAAATAAGTTTTGGATATGCGGAGCCGGCAGGCCGCTTCCCCTACGATTAAAACGCGAGTTGCTGTACCAGCTGTATTTATTCATGTCCTCATCTGTAAGATAAATACTTGTAACGGTTCCACACATAGGGCATTGCTTCTCCACTTCAAAACGACCTTCAACCTCTTTTTTAGACATCTCGCGTGGAATATAAACATACTCATATTCATCAGTCATATTTTTATCATCGAAAAACGATAGTACCATTGGAGGTTCGCTGTCTTTTTCTATCACTGAAAACCTCTGATTCTCAAAATTCTTATAAATCGCTTTTTCCGCTGTTTCATTCTTAATATAGTAAAGCTTCTGTTTCATTTGTCGTATCCCTCCTTGATTTTATGCGGCCACAAGTTCGCTATTCTGACCGTCTGCTTCCGTTACCCCTGCATCCTCCATACACAAAGAAACTTCCATCAAATCAGCTTCCAGAACATCAGCTAAAGGCATGCCCGCAAGATGACCATGCCATACTTTCGCATTTTTCTTCCGCAGTTCTTTAAATTCTTCTACACGGAGACTTGCGCTTACTTTGGCCAGCCGGTAATCCTCCTCTGTTAATCGTGGCTGGATTGCCTTCTGCCATTTTTTTATAAAGCTGACAGCCTGATTGAAATCTACATTTTGTCGGTCACCGCTTGTACGCTTTTGACGGACAGTCCCGTCCGGTTCAAATTCCAATGTATAGAATGACTTCTCTGGCTGATCTGCTTTCCTCAAAAATGCAATATAGCTTTCCCTTCTCTGTATCCGTTCATAATAGTCATCGCTGAATCGTATACAATGCCTGAGTGCCCTGCCCTCCTGTATAATATCCTCAATCCGATTTGGAATAAGAAGAACATACTTCTGATCTCTATACTCATACTTTTCTTTGATGGACTCGCAGATTGCATCCACATCCGGATATACTTTTGCGATATCAACTGCCTGAAGCGTTATGTTTTTATCTTCACACAACTGTAGAACTTCATCATGGCTTTCAACCAGATTTTTGGGCTTATAGAATATTTCCAATGTGATATCACGTTTCAGCCGTTTTGACATATTGAGATAATCCTGCCAGGTAGATATAAGTTCCAGGGGAGGTCGGTTAGTTAATGCATACTGACGTTTCAGATAATTGCATATTCTTAATTCACTCATTCTATCCTGGATGAATTTTATATTCTCCGGTCGGATATCCTGTTCTTCAAAATAGCAAATTACTGAATCCACGATATTTTTGCGTTTTTTCTTTTCATACCGCATCCATATAAGAAACAATTCGCCCCCATCATTATTCCGCAACCGTCCCAAACGGTTTCCGTCTATTCCTAGCGACTTTGCCAAACTATGGGATTCTGACACCTCAATCCGACAATTGAGTGCATCCAGCGTAAGGTGTTTTAGTCCTGCCTTGATAAAGCGTTCCAGATACGGGGCCTCAGCCAGGCCGCTAAGATAATCATTCGGACTTATTTTGTATCCGGTAGATATCAACTGCGGCAGACCTGTCCTGTTTAATATATGGCGGGACAGTGCTGGTACTGTACGTTTATACACAGCACCAGCATGGTTTAGTTTATAATCGTTGTATCCATAAAAAAACGAGTAACTGGGATAGCCTTTAATCCAGCGGTATCCTCTTTGTTTATACCTGCCATAGTAATACTGTGTGTCTGTTAGATTCTTATCATAAATAACTCTTCCGGTTTCATTACACATTATTTTTGGTGTTTTATACTCCCCTTTCTGATAAAATCGTTGTGCTGTAAACTGCCGGATTATAAGACCATCACCGTACTTTTGCGGTAAATAAACCTGTTCTGCTTTTGTACAAAGCCTCCCTGCTTTTCCCTTAGCTTTATACTGGATACGATGCCCGCAGCATATACAGGTACCATATGTATTATGTCTGGCTTTCTTCACTGGTACTATTTTCTCGCACCAGGTACAAAACCCCTCTTTCACATTTTTTGAATAGTCATAAAATATAAAATTCTCATTCAATCCATGTCTGTTTACCCAGCGAAGCCAATCTTTTGGAACATCGGGGACCAACTTCATCGCCGCCTCCCATAGAGATGTCTCTTTTTTATATCTATTCTCCAGACGCTCCTCCAGGATGGACTGCTGGTACTGGTAGATACCTTTCATACCTTTCTGGGTAACTCCCAGATATTCAGCCAATCTAATGTCTTCTTCTGGTGTTATGTAGGCACATGAATAACTGTAATAATGCGGAAATTCAAGAGCCTCCACACACGCGGTCCGCCATTTTCCCTTTACTGTATCCCAAGTGAGATATTCTCTTTTACTCTTATCAATGAAAATTTCATATAATGGTTTTTTACTTCCCAGCCGTAAATCCCTCGCCAAATAGATAGCAACCATCAAAATACCGTCACAAATTTTACTCTGCAGATATACCTCTCGCTGGAAGACAGGCTCAACTCTTTGCCACCCAATCTTTTTATTCTCCGGTATATCCTGTTCTGCCATACAAAGCATTTCATCTGTTGCATACAGATGTCCCAGCTTTTTCAGTCTTATTTTCTTCATGACTCTTATCCTGCCTTTCTTATTTTTCCATTGATGCTATACCAAGTATCTGGAAGAATCTCTTTTCCATCCACAGCATGTATTCCTATCTCTGTAATCTCGGACTGGCTTCTCACTTCCTTTGCAAATCCCAGAACATCTCCTAGTGCGCCTTTGGCAACAGGATTCTCTCCTCTGACAATCACAATACCGTTTTTTGCCACGCCTTGATTCAGACACACAAGGTGATTATTTTTTCTAAATGGATGATCAAGAAGATATTTTAAGCTATGAGCCACAAATTCTCCTTTGTCCAGTTTCTTTATAAGCCTCAACCGGGTGCAGCTAATTTTGCTGTCATATGCATCCTCGTCAATATCACCATCAGCGACAACCATGTAATACACTGCCCTGTCCCAGTCCGGATAGTAGGATAAACAGTCCAATGGGTTTTCAGCACAATGCATTCCATTTATTCCGCAATTTGCTTTATCCTCCTCGTTCCACACGCCTAATCGATATTGGTATGTATTACCGTGGTTTGTACAAGTTAAATCCTTATCAAAGCCCTTAAATGCAATCAACATGGTCATTTCCTCCTTATTCAGCCAGGCCGTTCTCAAACAGAGAAACCTGGCCCTCAATCTGGTCTTTATTCTGGTCAGTCGCCTCCGTCTTGGCTGAAGAATGTTTTCCTTCCTTCTCAGATGCATTGCTGTTCACTCCACCTGTTTTATTTTTCTTGGAAGCGTTGCGTTTCTTAGCGGTTTTGTTTTTGTTTCCCTTCGGAGTATTCATCTGCGCCGACAATCGTTTGTGGAAAGCCTCTTCTGCTTCCGTTCTTCTCTCGGCCTCCTTTTCGCGGTCATCCGTTAAATAATAATCCCGTACCCATTCAAAAACTGTGTCTTCCATAACAGCCATGTTTGCATATCGGCCACTTTTTTTCACCTCATCGCTTACCATTTCATACGCCCGACTCATGATTGACTCAACACACCGCTGCAGTGTCTTGTGTTTCTGGAGCACCAGGTCAGCAAAATCGCTTTTATCACAGCACCTTATGAGATAGTTGCCGATAACATCCGTAAATTGAGGATCATTCAGATTAAACATTTCATCCAACAGCTTACTCCGGGCTGACATATAGTCTTTCTGCGTCTCTCCTCCGTCTATCAGGAAATACCGCTTTCCAGAGAGGAACTCTTTCAAATCCACTTCAGGAACCTTATATTTCCCGGCAAGATTTTTAAGTTCATCCTTTAGTCCCATTTGACGCAACTTACTGGCTGTCTCGTTAAAATCTTGAATATTCTTAACCTTTTTATATAATTTTTCTATCATTGTCATACTCCTTTAAATTCAGCCGGAGAATTCACCATTCCCCGGCTATACTGACTTTATGCAGCATTATCTATGCTATCCAGCTCTTCATCTCCGGAACTTTCTGCCTGCTCCATCTTTCCTTCTCCTTTCCGCTCGTCCTCTTCCTGTTCCATCAACGCCAATAACGCCAAAATCATTCCCTTACACCAGCTATTGTTCCATTTATCAATGAACATCTGGATTTCTTCTACCACTTGTTCCCATTCCTCTTCAGTAAGTTCTCTGCCGCAATACTTCTTATAGAATCCATAGCTTTCCTGCATTGCGCTATTATAATCAACCAAAAGTGCCTGGTCCAATCCTCCAATCAGTGCCAGAAATAGTGGTTCCCCCTGGTAGACATCATCCAGCGATTCTAAAGGCAGTGGTTGAGTACCATTAAGAAACACAAACATATCATTGAACAGATTTTTTACTAACATGAGATGGTCCATTCTTTTCCTCCTTATGAAGCCTTCAAATCACCGATTCTTAACTGACCAACAATCTGCGGGCTATTTTTTTTCGATTTCTTATTTGATGGCCGGCGCTTCCTTTTCAAAATACGCTTTTTACAGTTAGCCATGTCATCATACAGGCTTTCCTGGAAGCTCACTCTCTTCATATGCAAGTAGGCATCTTCGCAAATCGCTTCTTCCAAGCTTTGTACATGACACAGGAGACGGTAAGCCTCACTGTTTTCTTTGTCCTCATTATCCAAATGTCGGATATGGTCTGCTAACCATAAATAATCCTTATTATTTCGGTATTCTTCAAGCGCACGAATTGCGGATTCTTTAATTTGCTGGCAATTCGCCATGTAATCCACATCCATAACCGGAGGAAGCGGAGCATAATAACATTCTGGGTAATCTGCCTCAACGAAGGTATTCTCAATCTGCCTCATCATTGCTTCTATTCCACTGCGAAGTCGATTTAAATATTCTCCGTCAGGCACATCCGCCTCCGGGCATCCCCTTATTTTCCACATATTCCACCGGTCATACAGAGTTTGAAGCCTTTTCCCAAATTCGTCCGCCAACCTTTCGTAGTCTGCCTCCTCCATCTTCCCTCCTTTCCAGTTTGGGCATACCAAAGCTTCCAGTTTCTCATCGCTGATAATAAAGCCGCATATAAACCCACTTCTTTGCACGGTGCAGCCATAACGGTAGCGTCCACTCAGCCTTCCTTCTGTTTCCTCTTTTTTATTCAGATCAATATTGTGGCAGTTCCTACACGATTGTTTTTTCATTTGGTCCTCCTTCTTTCGTTATACGTACATTACGGCCGTATTGGGTGCTTACGTGCAATACGTTTTACTCCACTCATTGATGCCTTTTACGAACCCAGTGAAGTGACTAAGCCGCCATGTCGATAAAATCCTTTAGCTCCATCTGACCTGCAACCTGTTTATCTGTTTTTTCATTTCCATACATCCACCAGCGGAACACACTCTCACCATCCTTCCAGTTTCCCTTAGATTTACCACTGGCGGTACGCGCCTTTACCATACGGTCAAAAGCTCGTATGTAAGCATCGCGGTACTTGGGATATCGCTCAAATTCCCGTTCCCGGCTTTTTATGCTTGCCAGAGGGCAACCGATGCACCCAATCCTACAAAAGCCTTGGTCATACAGACAGCAATAAGGCACCTGATACTTACGGATAAAGCACCAGATGTCCTCCTCTGTCCAGTCGATGATGGGATTTAATATTCTTTTTCCCTTCAAGCTGCATATTTCTAATTTTCTACGATCTTCCTCGTTATCACAATTTAGATAAATAGCCCCTTTCTTCTTATGAATCTCTAAGAAATCCCGGTTGGCTCTTTTCCTGCTTTCTTCCCAGCGGACTCCGGTCACCGTAAAGGCTCCCTCGCCCCCTCCTTCTTTCAGCACTTCACAACAGTAGCGTGCTGTACGCAGCGGCGGCATCTGCTTCTTGACAATCAAATCCCACATGGTCAGCTCCGGATACTCAACCTTGACATCTGGAAATGCCTCCCGTATAAACCGCACCAGCTCCGGAGGATCTACTGTTGTCAAATGATAATGTGCCTGAAACTTCACATGGGCCATCTTTGCAAGCACATAAAGCACAACACTGTCTTTTCCGCCGCTGAAGGCAAGGTAATAACCATCCTCATGATACCGGACCGCAGCATCTTCAAACATCTGAAACAACTGGATTGCCCGTTTTACCTTATTTGAAAAATCATCAAAAAGTCTGTATTGTTCCATTCTCTCCCGTCCTTTGCAATTATTCTGCTATTGACGGAAAAGCCATTCTTTCCGGTGTGTCTTTTTACGCCGCTAACCGCTCTTCTTTCAAGGCCTCGGTCCGCAGTAACCTGGCATTTAACGGCAACCAGGAGTTTTCTCCGGGAAATGAGGGAATGGAACCTTTTTAGATTTCAAATGGGATTGTTGCATACGCTATGGGCGTTATTTTAAGAATTTGTGCATTTAAAATACGCCGGTATGGACATTTACGGTTTAATTCCTCTACCCAGTCTGAGAATATCATTTCAATCTCTAGGTCCAGATCATCATGCTCCAAACGCAGCAGGATATATTTATAAGCCTTTCGGTAATTTCCCCGCACAGTTACATAAGAATACTCTACTTCATATAACGGAGCTGTCAGCCGTCCTGTCAGGAACTGTGTTGGGTGGAGCTTTTTGATGAATTCCCGGTACTCTTCTGTTGCCGGAAGATTCCCTCCAACCCCAATCTCTGCAAACGAGGCGATATCTGCAAATTTATGTATATGCATAAACCTCTCCTATCCTAATGAAAGTCACCTTAAATGCATATAACCTTATCCTCAGCGGAACAATATCTATATGCATGATTGGATAACCGTTCATCTGCCGGAACTTCCTCTGCATTAATGGACTGTATCAAATCCGCCAGTTCCTGAGAAACTACAGCATCCTCAGCACCCAGGGTCGGAAACAGAATCACCTCATCTACACTATAAGGATTGATTAAGAAATCCTTTCCCACATGTAATTCACAGTATCTCATGAGCCCGGGATAGAGTAAGACTTCTGCACCACAAAAGTGAATCCGGTTTGTTAAAACATACATCATGTCCGTTATTTTCATAAGCACTGGTGGATACTTATTTACCATATTGACCAATGCCCTCTGATACAATTCCTCTTTGTCCACAGACCAATAGTTCAAATGCTTATTTGTTATCATTAAGGTTGCTGCTATTTCTTCTGTTTCTTCACATAATAATAAAAATATAACGGATAAATCCAGATATGGAATGTTTGGGATGTTCTCCAGCATAGAAGCGTTGTCGTGGGTATTTACCAGTTTACACATGATTTTATCTTTGATTTTCTCAAAACTCATATCATTTACAATCTCCTGCATACCAGCCGGTATATCTGGCGCCGATGCATAGCATTCCAGTATCTCATCAATAATCGCTTGAAGCCCTGTTCCTTTTTTGTAGCACTCAAAAAAATCTTTCAAGTGAATAGAGGGGCGAAACTGCTGCCCCTCTTTTTCAATGCACAACTGTGTCTGGACTATGCCATTGTTGATAACCGGTTTCAGAACATGCACATGGAAACCGGCCCCTAATCTTTTGGCTACTTCAGAGCTGACAGCTTCGGCAAATTTTTCTAATGTCATCATGATGTGAATCTCCTTTTCAATTTAGAATTTCGTTTCACAGTGGAATGGTCACAGTTTAAAATATCTGCGATAGCCTCTATACTGTAACCCTCGCTTCTCAGTTGCTGTATAACTTCTTTTCTCTCCTTTCTTGTTGACACCCGCACAATTTTGGGATGCTTCTTTTTTAAAATTTTTTGGGAAATCGGATTATTCAGGCCATGTTCATACAGAAACCGGGCCTCCCTTGCATTGACTCCCATTAAGATTGCAATGATAAGGCAATGATATCCCTCCGAATCGTAAGAATCTCTCATCCGCTCCCTCCTTTCCGCCTTCTGGCTTCTTCCTCCTTTCTGCAAACAAAAAAAGAGACACCAAAACAATTCATTTTGATGTCTCTTCATTCCCGCAGCACAATAGCTGCTCTTATTCTGTTACTTTAAAATCCTGCTTCCAGTTTTTAATGCCGGAACAAAAACTACTTGTAATCCTTGGATTACATAAATCAGCTTTCCCACTCATTTTACCACCATATATAGTTTTTGTCAACTTCATTGCGCTATATATTGTGTTGTTCTCCTGCCTGTTCCAGTACCAGCTGTTCCAGGCTTTCGCTGATATAAAATCCGTTCTTTTTCATTTTTTCGAGAACGGAAGCAATCTCCGGAATAATCCCCTCTCTCTTGGCTTTCAAAAGGACTCCGATTGTTCCGGTAACTTTTAGACCGAGATATTTTGCTGTTTTTTTAGCAGCATTGTCATCTATCACGACTAAATCGTCCGCTGTCCCCTCCTGGGCCAGAATCATGACTTCCACTTCTCCATCGTGTAGCTTCGCCTTATACATCTTTTTATCTGACTGGTTTGCAATTTTTTCCACATGTATCCAATTCAATGCAGTCTTTAATACCTGACATGCCGAATCGTCTTTCTCTGTCACCTCACGGTACACAGCCTCCGGGATACAAATCTCTGCATAGAGCGCCTTCAGTATATCCAATAATCCAATATTACAAAGTACAATGATGGGGGTGGAATTTACAATCACTCTACGCATTCTCCAGTTCCTCCAAAAACTCTGCTTTATTGTCAAACTGGAAAATACTGACCTTCCCCTTTCCCAGATATTTAATAAATTCTTCTTCTGTCATACCGGCTATCTGGGCACAGTATCCTATGGACACATTATTCTGCGTATAATATCCTACTGCTACCATACATCTGGCAAATGCAGCGGCCTCCTCCTCACTCATATGTGTATCATACATAACTGCATCCGGTATGCGGATTGAGATCTGGCACATAGAAGCCCTCCTTTCTGTTCCAGACAATTTATGCTTTTACAAATCTAATATATCATATCTGCCCCTCTTATTCAAGCAAACAACTTTTACAGGGTCTTTAGAACTAAATCATCCTGCCTTTTTCATAGGTTCCTCATCTTCCCTATGGATACAAGTGAGCAGTCTGTCGGCTGCTCCCTGTATCTCATTCTTTAAAAGACCATACAAGCTGGTAAAGTTTCCAATCCTGTTTTCCCGAAATGCATACTCTGTCTCAAACGCACGTATATAAGCATCTGTCTTGCAAAATAGGATAAACAGGTCTTTATCATTGATGTACAGACTGGCTTTCTTGTCACAGATATAACTGTTCTTTTTACAATACCGGCCACCATTGGAATTTTTCATTGCAATGCCGCGTCCGTTTTGTATTTCTACAAACCATGGGTAATTACGTTTATTCCCCTGGGAATCAGTATCATACCGGACAATCTTAAGTTTTGTGACAATACTGTAACCCTCCTTATCTGGATTACCAAAAATCTTTTCCTGGGGATAATCAAATTCCCACAGATGATTAAAGAGCGCCGAGTATATGTATTTAGCTTCTTCTGGGCTGATATTGGCATAGACACTCACTGTATTATCCCCTGTTCCTTTGCTGTAATCCAGCATATTAAGACGGATTAAGGACCTTTCCCCAACTTCTGACACGTCTCCGGACGCATGGATATGAGCCGGAAATAAATATGACGCTGGTTTTAAATTATCCATGAGCTCTAACAGTGCCTTATCTGTTTTATACACAGCAATCTGACCGGATACTACGTTAGACCAGTCCCGTTCTTCCCTTTCTGCCATATGTCTCCTCCTCTATCTGATGAACCGGGCGATGAGACCTGCCAGTTTGACTGGCATTGTATTGAAATCTGCAATATTCAGAAATCCGTCTTTGTATATTTCCTCAATCATCTCACGGTCATCACCAATTGCTGCGGAAAACAACTTAACTCCTCTTTTTTCCAGGCTATATTTGGCTTCTTGCAAATCTGCTTTTGCAATTTCGCCTTTATATCCTTGGGCATAAGGCTGTCCATCTGAAATCATTAATAATATTTTTATATCCTCTGGCCGGTTTAGCAGTTTTTGCCCTACAAATCTAAGTGCTACTCCATCTCTATTACAATCATAGGTACTAACACTCATGATTCTTAAATAATCCTGATTGTCTACAGAATCAAAATCTGCAAAAGAGTAAATGTCTACCACTTCCGTATATCCCATATCATGGGTTGTATGGCCATACAGCATAACCGGTATTCCCAGATTCCGGCAAAACGTATACATGACAAGACCCGCTTTTTGTGCAGACTCAATCCTGCCACCGGATGACATAGAACCTGAAAGGTCAAGCAGAACCGCAAATGCGATTGAAAATCCATCTTCCGGTTTTATTGTTTTTTCAAAAATCTTATCATCCAGCCGGTACAGATTTCCACGGCTTAAACGTTTCCCCATGTAAAGACCTGATTGCGTACCTCCCTCCAACCGCTCCAGCACATCTTCAAGCGATGCTTCCAGCCGTCTTGTGATTCGGTTTATTTCTGGAGCAATCATTTTATATTCTTTTTCCAATCGCAGGGGAACTGTTGTCATCCGGTGCATTTCAATCACTGAATCTTTGTGGATACCATCCAATTTAAAATTTGCTGCCTCCTCCTCCAGATTCCTTTTTAAATCCGATTCCTCATCCTGCAGAAACTTCTCCTCTGCTATTTTCTGCAAAAGATTAGATAATGTCTCATCTATCTCCGATCCTTCCTCTGTTTCCTCTTCTCCTCCTTCCTGCCTCTGCCCATCTCGCATTTTCTCAAGTGCATTTTCTAATTCTTCGTTCTTACCGTTCTGATTTTGAGATTCCGGTTCTCCTTCCAGCTCCCCGTCCCAGCCTTCAATTTCCTCTTCCACTTCATTCTGTTCTTCCGAAGCACCGATAGTCTCTGAAAGTGCCACCCATAACATTTTCCGCTTTAAATACTCCTGAATTTTCTTACTCAGTTCTTCCTCCGAAAGCCGGTTTATTTCATTTTTCAGGCTCTTTGCCGCTGTTTTAATGGCCTGTCTGATGTATTTCCACAACTTTAGCATCAGGCGGTTCGTAGCATAAAAGCGAATATCCGGGTCAGCGCTTACCACTGCCTCATCAATGATTTTACGGCAGGAATTTAAGCGGGAACAATACTGTTTATCATATTCTTTTTCTGCCTCTGTCCTTCCGGCTCTGGCATAGCGGAAAATCATATCCAGCATAATGGTCAGTCCATCGCTCTTTTCTGCCTTACGCGCTTCCTGCGTTGGAATATGATGAATGATAAGCGCGGCATTACGTTGAATTCCATTTTGAATACTGCCCGGATACTTCTGGCACATAAAACTTTCAATATACACATCTTCCAGTACGTTATTTATATAAGAAGCGGTTTTCTGTATCACCGAGGCTGCCACCACGTTATGGGCATTTAAGTATCCTTTCATCTCCTCCCAGGCTTTTCTTTCGTATACCAGCTGCACCTGTGGAGGCTTTGGATACACACGCCATCTGGAGAATCCGCTTACATACCGGCCCCGCCGTTTGAAATCCGAACATCTAAGATGGCCGCATTCATGGGCTATAAACCCCTCATGGCTCTTTATTTTAGACACCCGGCTCGTCATCAGATTTGTGATTAAGTTCGCCGTATTTAAGTAGAGGAGCCGTCCATTTGTAAATGCAATCCTGGCGTCATCGGACTCTTCATAATCCATGAACAGGGTAATATCATTCTTCTGTCCCAACAATCTGACAGATTTTAACATGGTGTCATGATAGGATTGAGACAGAAAAAAATCTTTATCCGTCAGCCTTCCCATTCTATTTTTTATTTGATTACGTTTTTGCTGCACTTTTTTATTCATTGGTTCCTCCTCATTTTTTTATGCCGCCTGCGCCTCTGTGAACGCGGGTATCACCAGTTTTTTATAAATTTCCTCCCTTTCCTCTGGTTCCGGCGCTGCTTTCGCAACGAGCGTGCATTTTGCTGCTTTCAATATATCCTTCTGTATAAGGTAAGCCCACACCCAGTCCTCATATTCCCGGTATCCGCATACTCCGCCCGTAATCATTTCTGTATTGCAGTGTTTTTGTACTTCACAAACAATATCCGCCATTTTCTTTAAGAAAGTCTCATCGTCAAATTTCACTTTCTTTTTGACCCGGGCTACCATTGCCTCCGCATTGAGCGGCTCTAAGTAATGAACCATACGCATTCTGGACAAAACGGATTCGTTAAATCCCCGGCACCCTTTATATCCCATATTGGTTGTAATGAGGATTACTGTGTCGGGATGCCGTTTCACCACTTCTCCACTGGTCAGTGTGATTGTCGCACCTTCATCCAGCAGTCCATTTAACTTAACCAGAGTACCTGGTTTGGTAATAACAGAAGGCTCCTGGATTTCCACCAGTGATGGTCTTCTGCACCCAGTCACAATAGGAGACTCTACCATGACAAATTTCTTATCATCCTTCCCATTTTCAAATCCATTTTGATAAAACATGGTCAGGATTTTTCTAAACGCCCCTTCTTCACTGATTTCGTTGTCGTACAATCCGCATATCTGCGCCAGAGCGGAAACCGGGTCCATGATTAGATCCTGATACGTTGGCATGGGAATTTGAATCTTTCCCGGCCGTTCACCTGTATTGGGAACCATGGAAGATACCAGATCCACTTCATCTGTTCCCTCGCTGCATGTAAAAGCATAGTACGGCAATCCCAACAACTGTGCTATAATTTTTGCGTTTGTTGTTTTACCTGTGCCAGCTTCCCCTACACTAAGGAAAACCCGCATGGGGCTGTTGATAACCGCGTCCATAATCTCCTGTGCTTCTGCTGATACATTGTATTTTTCCGGCAGCTTAGGAACCAGATTTTTTTCCTCATCGGTAAGCTCAAATTTGCGGTCATACTGCTCTTTTAATTCTGCTATTGTTCTTTCACAGTCCTTACATTCCAGAACCTGAAATTTTCCATATATCGTCTCGGTCGGGTTATAATCTCCATCGGCCAGTTGACTGGTAAGAATTAACGGTACATTTCCAGACGCAATACTATCCCCGTCAAACAAAATACCAGACTCACCGAGAGACGCACTATTGACAATTCTTCGGTACAGATTGTCACAGCATAGAAAAGCCAGGTCCGTTGCCTTATCCGCATCCGGATATCCATTTTTTATCTCATCGTTTAACAGCAAGAAGGCTTTGGAAAATTCATCGTCATGAAGAGAACCTTCTGCTAAGCTTGCAAAAATGAACATCATGATAATTTCCCTGCCGCTTGCCCCCCGCTCACCAATCTGCGGATATGCCGCCAGTGTTGTTCCGTTCTTTACAATCCCTTTCCATTTACCATCCTGTGGATGATACACACCGATTCTTATTTCAGAACCGGCAGCCACAGGCTTTGCGTACTCCATACAATACCATTTAACCGTTCCCGACACTGTCTGTACACCAAATGCGCCTTCCTGGTCTCCTCTTATAATTGCAGATACGGCCAGCAGTGCTTTTAAAGTGGAAGCGTGCAGGGTTGCACGCTTCATTCTTGACATATGGTTATGGACGGAAAGACAGGATGCCTCCGTTGTGTCTTTTTTCCCGCGGTTTGCAGCCACGCCCGCAAATGGTTCCGGCAAAATTCTGGTAAATGTCCAGTTTTCAAAAATCTTCATCATCTTTTGATTTCCTCCTTCTTATGCAGCTTCTTGTCCGGGAATCAGCCCCTGTCTCTGTGCCTCTGCACGCAACCTTACTGCCAACAGGGTATTTCTCTTGCCGATATCACTGTTGGAAATTGCCATATAGAGAGCTTTCTTTGATCCAACAAGATGAACCCGAAATTCTGCCCGCGTGACTCCTGTATAATAAATATTTCGCTTTAGCATCGGCCAAAAGCAGGTAAGTACCGGGATTATCACAATTGGAAATTCGGCTCCTTGTGATTTATGTATACTTGTTGCATATGCTAACTCAAGGATTGATAACTCATCTTCCTGATATGTTTTAATGACATCTCCAAAATCCACGGTCATTTCCATTTCCCCAGCTTTTGATTTTCCAATCTGGACAACCCTTCCAATATCTCCATTAGCAATCTCTTCTGTATTATGCGTCTGCATAACCCGATCACCAACACGGAACAAACCGTACTTGGTTTCCCACTCCGCTTTATCAACAGCAAACGGATTGGCAATTCCCTGCAGCCGGTTATTTAAAGCAGTTACCCCTGCCTCTGTTTTAGCGCGTAGAGGTGATAATACCTGAACCATATCCAAATCACCGCCGTTTCTTTCCAATTCCTCCTGATATATTTCCGAAATTTTTTCTGCGGCATCATATGCGTCTTCCACATAGGTAAAGGTAAAATCATCTCCATAAAGAAGATTCTTTTGATTTCTGTTTATCAAATCCGCATTCCATATGATATTTGACCCCTTCGCCTGCCGGAAAAACTCGTCCAGAACCGTAACTGGAATCACATCGGAGACAATTAATTCTCTAAATACATCTCCCGGTCCCACCGATGGAAGCTGATCCGCATCACCTACCAATATAAGTCTGGCTCCTGTCTTGATTCTTGAAAACAGCATACTGGCAAGCTTCATGTCGGACATGGTAAATTCATCCGCAATAATCAAATCCTCTTCGAGGATTTCGGGTTCCATATTGTCCATCTCATCATCCGTTACATATAATGCTTTGTGGATTGTAAAAGCCGGATACCCAGTGCTCTCTGAAAGTCTTTTCCTGGCTCTGCCTGTGGGTGCGCAAAGTAGTACAGACTTATTTTTTTCCAGACGTTCAAATATCTGAAGAATAATTTTGAGGATGGTAGTCTTTCCTTTTCCAGGGCCGCCAGTGATGATGGATACCTGGGACCGAAATACCATTCGGACTGCCTCCTCCTGTTTTTGTGCAAGCGTCATTTTACTTTTTGCTAAAACAGCCTCTAATTCCCGCTCAATATTATACGTGTTCCCCGGTGAACGGAGCAGCCTGACAAGATGATACGCTGCCTCTTTCTCCGCCTCCCGGTATGCCTTTAAATAAATAGCCGTTCCATCTGCCTCCAGAATCTTATCCTTCATTACCAGCTCATTTCCTGCCAGCTTAATCTGTCCGCGCCTGACTGTATCAGTTGGAAAGCCTGCATTGAGCACCTTATATGCCATATCGACAATGATGGTACTGTCTAAATACAGATTTCCTTCTTCAGCGCCCTTTCTCAAAACATATTGAATAGCCGCTTTAATCCTTTCAGGCTCATCCGGAGCGAGGTCTTTACTGGCTCTGGCAATGGAATCAACGGTAATAAAACCAAACCCTTTGATTTCACAAAGACGGTATGGGTTTTCCTTCAACAGTGTCACTGCTTCCAGACCAAAATGCTGTTTGATTTTTTCGGCCTTTTTGGGTGTGACGTGGTAAGGTGCAAGATACGCCATTAATTCCCTTAATTCCGCACTCTTCTGATAGGATTCAATAATAAATTCCAGCTTCTGTTCAGTAATTCCCTTAATAGCAAGGAGTTCATTAGGATGATTCTCCATAACAGTGAAGGTATCGGTTCCGAACCGGTTGACAATCTCTCTTGCCATAACCGGGCCGATTCCCGTAATCAATTCGGAGGACAGATAACCGATGATTCCCTCCCGGCTTTTGGGAAGGAGAACCCTCGACCAGTCAACACCGAACTGAAGGCCATATTTCTCGGACCTTTTCCAGTCTCCCTCCATCTCAATCTCTACATTATTCATACAAGGAAGTTCTTTTCCAAATGCAGTGAACGTCACCTCTGTTCCATAATTGGATATGACTGCTTCACTTGGAATACAATCCAGCTCCATACTGCTGTATTCAGCCACGGTATAACCATTCCCCGGGTTTACATACAGTCGGCTCTTAAATTTACATACCATCGGTTCTCTTCCTCCCGCTTACCTTGAAACATAAATGTATCTCCCATCATTGACTGCATAAAATCCGTCCTGCTTTAAATATTCGGTAATGGTATTGGCTTGCGCGCCCGGATATCCAGGAAGATTGCCAGCCCGTCTGTAACCCTTTGGGGTGCGGATATTACAGACACCATCGGTACGAATCCAAAATTCATTTTTTCCATGTGCAAATATATTGGTAGATATCGCTTTGATTCGTTCCCTTCCGCACCGTGTATACCATTCATATACCGGGGTGTCCCTTTCGTCCTGACCATTATTTCCATCATCCGGACCTTCCTCGGCCGCTCCACTTCCACTGCCAGACTGTTCTTTTTCCTCCGATGATTTAATTATCCTGATTCTCCATTTTTTTCTGATAAGCAAGTAATACACTGCAAATGGAATTCCAATCGATACCGCATTCACAATAAGCCCCAAAATCATGGGAGCTGCCAGCTGTAACATCACGGTCCCCGCTGTGCACATAAAAAATACCATGATGAATTTCTGTACTTTCTTTTCATTCATCTTCGTTTATCCTCCAAAAGCAGGCGGCTAGAATGCGCCATCACATCCTAGCCGTCTGTATTCATACTGTTAAATCAATTAAACGGAAGACCTTCTTCCATTCCACTCGCTACATTCATAAAGTCATCGCCGGCAGCTGCCCTCGCAGCCCCTCGCTGGGATGCGCTTCTTCCTACCGCGCTTCGGCTAGGTGCCTGACGCTGTGATGTATTTCTGCTGGCAGCCGGTTTTGCGGCGCCCTGATTCGTAGCTGGCGCTGCTGCTCTGGATGCCGCAGTGGCTGCTCTGGGTGCCTGTGTTGCATTTCTCGTCACCGGAGCTTCTTTGGACATCTGTGCCGCTGATGCATTTGCAGGATTTGCTGTTCTGGACGGAGTCGTGCTCTGCGCCTGCCCATTATCTGCCTCTCTCTTTCCATCAGCGAACTCAACATCGTCCGCTTTCAAAGAAACGCCATATACCTTTTCTCCCTTTTTATTTGTGTAGTTATCATTCTGCATTCTTCCGCTTACCACCACACGCATACCACTGTACCAATACTGTTCCACAAACTCTGCTTTCCTATCGAATGCCACACAGTTAAAAAAGTCTGCTTCTGGTTCTCCTTCTCTCTTTGGTATCCGGTCCACCGCCACAGTAAATCTGGCAATCGACATCTGGGCTTTCTCTGAAAAACTCACCTCCGGATCCCTTGTCAATCTTCCCACAAATATACATCTGTTCATTTGTTATCCTCCTTCGTTTTTATACAACCCCACTTTTGGATTGCTCCATCTTAGCTTCATGCGCAAAAATAGACACGGAAAGATGGTTTCTCTCCCTGCCTTTTTATACGGCAATGCCGCCTTCTCCTGTATCATCTGTCCCCCAGATTTCAGCCATCTCCTCTGGAAAGGCTACTGCAGCCACATCCCGGTACCGTCTTGCTCCTTCATCATTCAACGGGGCCTCCAATGAAGCTTTCGACCAAAAGATTGCTTCTTCTTCCGGTACATGATAGGGACCTGTGAGAAATCCTCCGTAATTCCACCGGGGTACGGAAGGCTCTAAAATCGCTTCCAGCTCCCCCTTTGTATCTGCATTCAGTATCATCTGACTTTTCTTTAACATAATCCCAACCAACAGGACAAATGCAAAACACTCTGCTCCGTATCCATTGACACGTCTTCTGATACTTTCTAAGGCGCTACAGGCACTAAGCTTCATTCTCTCTGTTTTTGTCTCATCACTACGCAACTCTTGTTCCGTATGACGGCAAATTGCTTCGATGATGAATTGTTCTGTCCATCCCATCATATCCAATCTGCTCCTCTTTTTTCTTCAGGCCAGACCACCAGTAATCATCAATTCCCTTATCATTTCCAGCCCAAATCCCATCTTCTCTCTGGTCCCAGGTCTTGCGGATGCATTTTAATTTTAGCCGGTCACAGCTCTCATAGAGCCTGCAGCAACCCGCACGAATCTGGTCCCGCTTTTTCCGTTTCTCTTCACAAATCTTCCTTCCATAGTAACGCTCCTTGTTCTGACATTTACCACAAGTAGAGGACTTATAATCACCATAGCAGCCGATATCCATGAATTTGTCCATGTCAAAGTATTCCATGACCATCTCAAGACCGTTCTCCTTTAGGACTGCCAATGCCTTCTCAAGGCTCTTATACTGGTTTACTCCCGGTGTCCCCAAAAAGCTGTATCCGGATAAAGCATGAGCGACAATCGGTTTTAATATTCCTTCCGTTACCCGTACCGTCTTGCCAAATGGATTTCCAACAAAACTGACCGGACTCTTACTGCCGGCACCACGTTTTTTATTGGTACTGCTTAACCACAAATACTTTTTATCATCATGGGGAGCATCCAACCGTATCTGAAAACCTTCAATCTTTCCGGATATACTGTAAGCCGGGCATAGGATTCCCTGGTTATTCCGATATAACGCAATATCCCAGTTTTGGTTTTGATTCATGTAAAATCCCGGTATGCCCGCAAGAGAATATCCTTCTTTTATCAGCCTCCTTGCGAGCCCCTCAGTCCCATGAACTGGAGTACTGCGAAAATGGAATACCTCAATCTGGTTGCTTGTTAGCCCCCGGTCCATCAGTTTTCTCCGGTGAGTTTCCGACAGGGACAGCATCTCTATGAGTCTCTGATAAATCTGACTTCTTTTCTCAAGACTTGCTGTTTCTTCCTCCTCTATCTGTGTCATCGTTCCTGTGAAGCTGCTGTCATAGCTGTTTCTGCAGCCAGCGCCCTCATGCAGCGCCGTCTTAATTTCACGATAGGCAATTTTATACCGATCCACACCACAAATTCCCATCAGGTCTGCATAGAGTGTCAGCATATTTCCATGAGCGCCGCATTTAAAGCAGTGATAGGTATTTGCCAGCTCACCGTCTTTTACAATACGGAAATTCATTTTTCCTCTGGTATCGCCACAGAACGGACATACGACATTAAAGGAATTTCCTTCCGTCAGCCTCTTAATTCCCAACAAATTTGCTACATCTGATATGTTAAACATCTTTTAAGTATTCTTTCCCGCGGCTTTCACCATGCGGCCTACAGCGTGCTCAAAAGCAATCTGGCGCCTTGTCGGATTATTTCATTTCTGCCGCGGTAATTATAGGCTATCCACTCCAACGCCTTCACCCCTTCTTCTCCCTGATTGAGCAGCTCACTCAGACATTTATTGTTATAGATACCAAATGTGCAAACAATATTGCCAGCTTCCTCAATTGTCATATTTACAGCCGGCTGTGGGCTTACTTCGTTTGGCAGATTCACCATCGTCCCATTCTCCGGCATGATATGGCGGCTCAGAACCGGACGGTTCGTGTCTCCCTTATCTGCCTTCTGTTTATCTTTTGCAGATTTCCTTCTGGTCTTTTTTGCATCTGATTCCATACCCCCATCTTGTTGTTTTGCTGTTTCTTCCGCATCCGCTTCCTCCTGCCCTGATTCTGGGTTCATCTCTGAATCATTCATCATGGAACGTTCTTCAGATGCATCAACTTCGCTCTCCTCAGCTTCCTCCGGTAATTCATCCGGTACTTCCTGTCCGCCTTCCATTTCAGCGTCCAGTTCCATATCGGTTATTCCAGAGGCATCTCCTGCTATACCTTCTGAATCCCGATCTGAGAAATCATATGCATCAGAGGACAAGCCATCATTTTCCGGTATGCTCCCATCATATGTATCCGGTGGAAAATCCCGCATATCCGGGTCTACACCGCCCTGGTCGATGCAGTACTTATCCATTAGGTAGTATTTCATGGCATATGTGAGCGCACTGCCTTTTGCTTTCTCCGGCATTTCATGGGTACCGATGGCATGGATTGTAACGGTTACCTCGTCTTCTGGCTTCTCTGCATTAATCCACTTTAGTTCTAAATCTGCCTCATACAGCCACATTTGACAATATGCTAAGAATTCAACATAGACAGAGTCCCCATTCTCGTTTCTCTTTGAAGCACATTCCGAAACAATTTCAAAGTTCACATTCCATCGGTTCATTGCCGGGGTCAGATAGCGGAAAATATCATCAATCTTTATAAAATCATAATTCACGTCCTCACTGTATGCGCGTTTTACCAATGCAGGTATCTCCGAGCGGATCTTTACCATTTTTTCCTGTAGTGTTAAAATCTTTTGTTCCATGTTCATTCCCTTTCTTAACGTGTGATTTGTATTCCATCATAATTGTCTCCACCTGGCCTCTTAGTCCATATGCCAGATCTCGTACCATCTCAAAATCCATATCCACAAACAATGCCTGATGGAGTTTTTCCTTTACCTTTGCCTGAGTCACAGCCTGCTGCAACTCAGTAAATAAGCGAGATTCTTCACTCGCAAGCACATAACCGCCCTGACCGGAATATACCACATCACATAAGTATTTTTTCGCAGTATCTGTTAGCTCACAGGACCAGTCATTCGGAGTTCTATGGCCGGCAAAACCGGCTTTTTCCCGTTTCAGCTTTCTTAACCAAACTCTAAGCTTTAATTCCAGAAAATGTCTCTCATTATCAGTCAAAATTCCTCCTATGTTATAGTAAGACAGAGGGTACTGATGCAATCAGACTGGCAATACGGTAAGATTCTCCCTGTATTTCTTTTTCCTCTTTTACCACCCAGTCACACCATTCCACTGCGAACCGAGTCAATATCTGCTGAAGTGTACGGTCCTCCTTTTGCATAGCAACCAGGAACTGGCGAAATGGATTGCAAATTTCCCATTCTGTTTTAGATAAATATGCTGCAAACAGCCGTTCAACTGATTCCGTCTGGTGGCCGCTTACCGAAACTTCATTGGGTGCAGAATCCCCATACGTGACCCAAGGCCATAAATTGGTCTTTGAAAGCTCTGGTTTCAGTTTACAGGACAATTTCACACTGCCCTCATTTCGTTCATCCCACTCACTACTGGAGGATAAACATATAAACCACTGCCCAATCAACATCATAAAATTATGCCTGATTCTGTAGTCTTCCTTCAACATAAGCTTCATAAAATCCGTATGGTCCACAATAACAACATTGAGATATCGGCCAACCAAGATTTCCTGTACCTTCTTTCCATCTATCACAGATACCATTTCTTCTGGCTGTCTCATTTCTTCGTCCATTTTCATTTTCCTCCCCTAACTTGCCTTATCCTCTTTAATATAAAAAGACTGTGAGGTATTTGTCTGCGCATACTCTCTGTAAATATCCGGATGCATAAGCTGCAGCACCTCCAGGCTGTCTTTATTGATGGAAGTTGTAACTTTCCTGTTATAGCCGGCCAAATATCTGATATTACCAGTTTCCAGTACCGCTTCCTCAGCTCCCTCCATGGCTTCCTTTATTGGCGCATAGGCAAGTTTCATCTGTTCATCTATCTGATCCATTTGACGCTTCAATTCTGACTTCCGTTTTTTCAGTTTCAGATAGGACGTCATGTTTGCCGCATATGATGGTGGGAGTACAATTTGTTTATTCTCCTGCACACCATAGCGTCCCTGAATGCTTTTAAGCATTAAGTCAGCCTTCTCCGTATACTTAGGTGGTTTTCTTAAAGCAACACACTGATTCCAGAAATACGATTCCTGCCGAATCAGTTCTTCTTCCTGTGCCAAATCACGCTCCAGGCGCCGTATGATAAGAGAACCCTCATGGTTACCATGAAGGCAGAGAAAAATTATGCCATCTACGTTAGCCACACTCATATAATGAATCCCCTGGAGAACATAGTGCGGCGGAATATTTCCACCTTCCCAGCCATTCATGTGGTGGTAACTGAACGAGGTTTTGCACTCCAACAAATAGATCTTCTCATCAAGCTTAACGAAAAAATCAAAATCAGATATCATAAACGGATACAGCGGATGCCGGAACATTTTACGCACAGCATACGGTCTGGTATCTGTGCGTTTCATAAAAATCTGAACCACCAATTCCTCCAGACGCTTTCCGATTTCCTTTGCTACCCAGCCATCATCATTCTGTTCTCTGATTTTTTTATGTACCTTCTCTTCATATAAATCCCTGGCTGTTTTCCAAGGCGAGATGCCGCACACGGCCGCCGCATCACTCCCCCCAATCCCCAGTGTTCTGTATAATTTCCATTCGTCATGGGATAGGGTTGTTATATCCTCCACCAGCACATCTGGTTCATAATTCAGGTTCAGCATATTGTCTCCTTTCTGACAGAACAGTAGGGTTCCCTGCCCTGCCTTATTTCTTTCATCAGTACAGAATCGTTCCTGGGATATCATATTCATGGAAACGATAGGTCAAGCACCGTGAAACCATCTCTTCCAAATCGGTTAATGCCTTTGCAATCATTCCATTGCTCTGTGCCAGAAAAATCGCCTCACAGATTCCACAATAAATATCATAGCCATTACAGATTCCCGGTCCATGTCCGGCCTTAAACTGTTCTACCGTCTGGGCTGTCAGCGCCTTACTGATACCAGCCTTAATCATAACACTAGCCATAACGTTAGCCGGATAGCTGGCATATACATGAAACAGCTTCGACAAATCACCAATGGCCTCCTGATATCTGGCAAATATCTGTCCCATATTCTGAGAGAAATCTTCTATGGATGCATTATTCGTATGCTCCAATTTCAATGGTTTTCCTAAAATCAACGGCCTCTTCTCTGCTCCCAGCAGAAGAGAATAATAGATATTCGCACCACTTACGCCAACATCGGATGTCTGGACACGAATCAAAGCTGATAATACGTTATCTGCCTGTAAGCCATACTGGAGCAGCAGTTCCCGGTATGTATCCAAGAGTCCTTTTTCTTCCAATTCCCAGGACGCCATTGCCAGAGAATGGCTGAACAGGCCGTTTGAAAAGGTAGCCTTGTCATAGTTTTCTGCAACATAGATAGATGCTACTTCAAATAATTCCGGCATTGGCAGGACGGAATAGTCACTTGGGTCTCCGCCATGTACCGCGCGCACCTTTCCTTCATGAATTCTCACAAGCGCATTTCCCTTTGTCACATTCAGACAGTCATTTAATACCCGGGCTAATTTCCCCTTCGGCAAATCCAATAGCGCAGAACCTGCAATCCTGGCCCTGCTCTCGATTGACTTCATGGTGGTCTGTCCGACCGGATAATAGGTACTGCCAAGGCATAAGAACAGGCCGGAATTCTTCATTGTATCTTTTATGATTTCCTCTTTCTCGTCCATGTCCTTTATCTTCTCGCAAATCTCTGGTTCTTCCTCTCCGGCAATCACAAGAACAGTATTGGTGGGATGTTTCTGCCATTCTGCCCCGCACTCAATCCCATCCAAAAATTCGAGAAACTCTTCCTTATCATAGAATGTCTTTGAAAAATCATCTGCAAAATTCATATGCGCCCTCTCCTTATAAGTTAATTAGAACAGATACGATATGGCCTCCGCTGATAACAAACTCATAGCCATCCTTTCCCATCTCAACCATTTCGCCGATTGTGAGCTGGTCTCTCCCTGCGTTATCCCATCTTGCTTCTAACTTCATTTGTTTTCCTTCCTTTCTTTTATTTTTGTCCAGGCTTTATGCCTGAAAATCATCATTTGTTGCTACATGCAGTTTCTTATCCGCCCGGTCAAACAAATATACAAGGTCAGAAAGCTTCACTCCTTTATTTTCAATATTTAAGGCATGTATCACAGCTTTCCAATCCGCAATAGAGGTTCTATTTTTTCTGGACGGAATTAATATAATCTCATGAATGTCTACCGGAAGTATAAGGAGGCTGTCATTGCAGCTCTCTGAAATCTGTCCCAACAGATGATTGTCAATCATATTGCTGGCTCCATACAGGCCACTTTGATTTGACAGCACATACATAGGGTTCTTCTGTTCCTGATGGCTTTTGATAGATTGGAGCATCTCACCAAATGTGTTTCCTATTGGAGCTGATATCACCTTCCAGTCCTTAATTTCAACCATTTCAATCACCGGTGGATTGAGATCTGTATTTGACTTTGCCGTTTCCAGCACGTCCTGCAGCTCCACTTCCCACCGGTCTAAATCCTCGTTTACCACGGTTCTAACATACGATTCTCCATCCACCGTAATAAAAATCAAGAAGTACGCCACCATGTCGTAGTATCTGATATGCGGTATATACTTCAGCACTTCCTCATTGTCTTCGCGATTGACCAATGCACAAACAAGATTGTTTTTTACGTTGCTAAAGCTATCTCCTGTGAGATATGGACCATTTAAGAATCCTCTCTTTTTTTTGTACTCTTCTATCACTTTTGTTACCGCCCTTTGAATGTCTTCCTCATTATCCAGCCAATGAAACTCACTGCCGTTTAGGTATATCCAAATTCCAGCTGATTCACCGGATTTTTGGACTCCAACCCTGAGAAATTCCTCGTCCTGTTTTTCCATTCGCTGCGGAAATGTCGCTTTATATTCCGCTCCCAAGTTCTCCTTTAACTTCTCTTCAAAACTTGTCTTACGCGTTTCCATGTTCATTTTTTCTTTCTCCTTTTCTTTTTTAGCAAAAAAATAAGACACCAGAAACTTCTTCAAATTTCTGATGTCTTACTTACAAACAGAGATTGCTTCTCTGCCTGGCTTTCTTATGTTAGGCTCATGCCTGAAAAACTTAGCTTCCGGTTGCCCGGAACAAACATTCCAATGCGCTTAGTAAAAAAGCGGCACAAATCAATGTCATGTTTATTTTATCACTATATATAGTGTTTGTCAATATTTCAAATCTATATATAGCTATTCAATCCCATGTGATTGCTAAATCGTATCAATTCTTCATATCCTCTCTACTGTGTAATATCATGAAATCTGTTTATATCCTCTCCTATAGTTTTTCTCTATCCAGCTAAGCAGCTTTTTCTCTCCCAATTCCTCCATACAGAAATCATAAAGCTTGGGATTATATGCTTTCAGCCTTACGAATTTTTCAAAGCTTGTCAGATGACAGCCCACTGGACAGAACAGACAGCCGGTTCTTTGTTCTCCTGTGCACTTAAACGGCCCACATGATGGAAAGAACCCAATCTGACCGGGAACTTGCCCCACTTCGACCACCTCACCATAAGGCTCTGCAATTTCTAACTGTTTTTCCACTGTATACCGGAGCACATCCTGTGCTCTCCAAAATCCCATTGGCTTACTAAGTGGCCTTTCGCTTTCAAAGCTATTACAGCCAGTACGAAGATATGCTTCCTTGCGCCTGGCAGCTTCCTCTGCCATAAGTGCTAAAATGGGATGCCGTCCAGTCTGCTTCTCATACAGGGCAATCGGCTCCTCATTCTGCTTAACACAGCAGTAGTGTGATATCAGAATATCCGATTCATACAGTGGTAGCCATTTTGTATACCCCTGCCGATACTCGGATTTTTTTCCATTCCGATCCAATCCATGCAACTTGTTGAGGGCCCATTCCTTTCCCTGCCTCGCATACCAGTCTTAGGTGTGGAAATATAGTAACCCACCTCTGTATCACGCAATAGCTGGTGGTCTATGTTAATCACACGGTTAGTTCAATGAAGCAAGATATACTTCAGGGTCAGTAGAAGGATAGTATGCAAACAGTATATCTTTATATACCAAATCGCCAGTAAATAAGTATCCTTTGTCTTTTTCCAAAAAACACAAATGCCCTGGTGAATGTCCAAGTGTATGCAACACTTTAATTTGCCGTCCGCCAATATCTATCACATCATGGTCAGTTACAATTTTTGTTGGCATTCCTTGAAATAGCTCGTAAGATTTATCCTTTCAAATTCTTCAAAGCAGACGGATTATTCTCTAAGATTTCTCCAACAGTGGGACATGTCTCTAAATCCAAACAATCGCCACAAGTAGCAACACCCTTTTCTAATGCACACTGGCGAATACCACACATATTATCACAAAATACGGTTTTAATTCCGTCAACACGACAACCTTGACAGTTAATATGCTCAGGAAGAATAGGTGCATTATTTAATTCAGCCCATAGCTTCGCAGTTTTTTTTCGTAATTCTTGGTTGTCATTGATTGTTGCAATATATGCATCACATTTTTCACAATCCAGTCCACAATATGCAATCATTTTTTTCATGGTTATGTACCCCCATAATTTCAAATTTATCAATTTCGTATCTTCTTGCATTCTTCTATTTTCAAATCATTACCTTGTTGAATTTATAGCCAACACCCCAGACAGTTAATATGTACTGTAGATTGTCTGGGGACGTGAATTAAGGATATTATAGGTTTAAGTAAACGTCCTCTTCCATCATTTATTCTTTTGATTTTTTATCCAGATACAGCAGATAACCACTCCGATTAAGGCTATCCCTCCCGTGGTTATATATGGTAATTCAATATTGCTTTCATACAGATACCCAGTTAATAAAGGAGCAATAACTTTGCTAAGATTTCCGGCGGTACTGGCAAATCCCATCAGTGTTCCTTTATGCTGATTGTCAGTTTTTGAAAGGGTTGCGTTTAATGTGGGTACTGTAATAGCAGAAGATACCGCAAATAAGCCAAAAACCACCAACACACTAACAAACCCAGTTGTCAATACCATGGCAAACGCTACTAAGGCTTTGCAAAACATACCTATCAGTATTAGTCGCTTCTCACCAATTTTTTTTTGATAAAGGACCAGTCAAAAAGCTTTGTACTACAATCAAAATACCTGCTAGAGCCATCCAAATAACACCAACTTGCTTAGTGGAAAACCCAAACTTATCTACGACATACAGCCCCGTAATTCCTTGCAAGCCTGTTTGACAGAAATGCACGACGAAAATAAGTATCAAAACCATTCCTGCTGAGCCAAAAATTATACTTTTCAGGTCTGAAAAATCAAAGGGTTTTCTTTTTTCCGTCTGTCCTGAACGCTCAATTGACTCTGGCAAAAGTGTTAGAATTAGCAGAAAGGCAATAAATGAAATGCCGGCTCCTGTAAAAAATGGGAGCGCAAGCGAATAGCCTGCAAGAATGCCTCCCAATAATGGTCCCATCATTACGCCAACGCTCATTGAAGCTCCAAGTTGACTCATATTCTTGCTTCTTTCTTCCTCCGAGCTGGAATCTCCAACATATGCCAAAGATGCAACGGACGTAGCAGATGACAAAATACCTGATAAACTGCGAGCTATAAATAGCGTCCAAAAGGATGAAGCCAAACCGAACAGGAACAAACTGATGGAATATCCTATAATACCAATGCTGATAATCGGCTTTCTACCAATTCGGTCGGACAGTGCACCCCAAAAAGGTGCGCATACTGTTTGTGCCAGAGCATATACGGCAGTGAGCCATCCAAGCTCACGGCCGCCAGCACCTAGATTTTCCATGTAAAATGGCATGACCGGAAGAATTAAGCTATATCCTAACGCAATCACCAAAGTAGCAAGCTTTAAAGCGAAAATCGGCTTTCTATTCATCAATCGTCACCGTCCCCTCCGAGCCGTCCACCGTTATCATTTGTCCATTTTTAATACTTCTCGTTGCTGTGTGTGTCGCCATAACGGCAGGGATACCACATTCCCGTGCAACAATACTTGAATGACTGAGAGGACCTCCAATATCCGTTACAATTCCACTTGCAGAGGCAAATAAGGGTGTCCAAGCCGGAGTTGTAGTAACGGCAACCAAAACACTTCCCGGCTGGAAATTTTTAAAATCTGCCGGATTATTTAGTACGCAGGCACGAGCTGTCACGACACCAGAACTGGTTCCTATACCCCTCAACACGGTTTTTCCATCTTTTTGTTTCTGTGGTGCATGTGATATGCTTTTTACTTTCTTCTCAGGTAACTGAGCTGGTGGCACATAGCCCTGGTACTTTTTGAGTTCCGCTTTTCGCTCAAGTATCGATTTTCTTCTATCGGATAAAGGTATATTTTCGTCTAACTGTATTATGAGTTTTTCCAATTCCAATTTTGTGAGCCAATAAATATCATCTATATGCGAAGTAGCTCCGCCACGTATAAGGCGTGCTGAAATTTCATGAAACATCCGGCGAATCAGAGGATGCCCCATTCCCATCAAATAAATAGCATTTTCACGCATAGGAGCAGTTTCCTGCGCCCAATGGAGCAACTTCAAAAACAGTTTTTTGCGTGAGCTACCTATATGTTGTAAAATTTCTTCTTCTGCCTGTTTCCTATGCTTTTCAAATTTGGATTGACGTAAAAAAGGACTTTCACCTTTGCCTTCTACAAAGGTTTTTATGGATTCAAAGGTTGGTGTAAGTGTTTCCTGCGGTGTGGAATATGCAAAATCAAATTCATAAGCGGTACGACCAAACTCTTTAAAATACTGATTGATTCGATTTTTCCATTCTATCCATACTTCCAGCGAAACTCCGTCAGGCGGAACTGAGGACATAAAATTTTCCGCTATCTTTGCTGTTGGATTACTTTGCAGATAAAGATTGAGAGTATTATTTTGCTTTACCCATTCCGAGAGACTCCACAGGTTCTTTTCGGCTTGCAGAGCAATCGTATCAAATCCAAGCAGGAAAACAGAAGTATCTGTTATACCAGCGCGACGAGCCGCTCCCTGAAAAAATTTTGTAAATAATGTTTCGCTGATAGAGGCGGCTGGTAATGTAAGCTGAATCCTCGTGAAATAAATACACGCTCCATAAAATACAGTCTGAATCCCCTCCATTATTTGATGAGCATTCAGCATATGAATGGGCTTTTCTTCCCATTGTTTAATCACATCCTCAAATTCTTTTCGTGCTGTTTCCCAGCGTGCAACACTGTTCGTGAGCGCACGGCGTAAAGATCGGGGGGAAAGGGATTTGAGAGCAATCAAAAGAGGCTTTGAATTAGCGGAAAGATAAACATATCCGTTAATAATCGTATATGCTCCGTTTTCTGGCAGTAGCTTTTTCGCACTTTTACCAAACATATCTATCCATAAAAGCGCCGACGCACGGTTGACTATTTCAAGCCCAAGTGTGGCGAATAAGGGCGTAACAGGATTTGGCAAGTGTTCCGCTAGACTGCCTCTTGTATATATAACATCCTTTTCCGGTAACGTCCATTCCGGCGGTAGGACAGTAATGGGGCGAGCCTGAACAATATACAACTTATCTTTTTCCAGTGCCCACTCTACATCCATAGGCATTTCATAATACTTCTCAATTTTTTTTCCAAGCTGTGTCAATCGCATAACTTGATTGCGAGTAAGAGCATGTTTTTTCCTAAACTGTTCAGGAGTTGGGATTTCTTCTGTTCCATCTGAGTTGCGGACTGTCATAATCTCTTTGTTTGCTACTTCATACGATACAATTCGTTCAGCATCTTTATCTACAACGATTGTATCAGGGGTGACTAAACTAGAAACCACCGATTCGCCAAGTCCCCACGCGGCGTTAACAATCATTTCGCTGCGTCTGCCATTGATAGGGTTTAGCGTAAACATAACGCCGGACGCATCGGAAAACGCAAGCTTTTGTACTACAACAGCAAGTGCGACAATTTCCTGCTTTATATCATTCTTCACGCGGTAAGCAATAGCGCGGGCTGTCCATAGGGAAGCCCAGCACCTCTTTACAGCGTCAAGAACTTCATTCTCACCTTGTATGTTAAGATAGGTTTCCTGCTGGCCTGCAAAAGAAGCGTCGGGCAAATCCTCGGCGGTTGCGGAGGAACGGACAGCCACCGCTATATTTCCCAATCCAGCATATGCGGTTTTAATTGCATCTGATACTTCCTGCGGCATTTCTCCATTATGGAAAAGCATCCCTATCTGCGTAGATGCATTTTCAAGCTGGCTGGTATTGTTAGAGTCAATACCGTCCAGCAACTTATTAATGTGAGGCTGAATATGGTTCTTTTCAACAAAAATCTTGTATGAAGTAGTCGTAACATGAAAGCCCTCCGGCACAGGGATACCCGCTGTCAAAAGTTTTGATAAAGACATACCTTTTCCGCCGACCATTTCAAGGGTTGCCTGTTTATGCAACAAGGGTAGAGTATAATAAATCATAATAACTCACCTCCATCATTCATAATTCCGTGTAGAAATATATCCATTGTTTCATCAAGCATTTTCTCCGGACTGGCTGATGGTCGGGATGTGTAAATGATTGATATAATGGAGTTAATTAACAAATGCGTCATAAGATCGGCATTCGTCTTACGGAAGACGCCTGATTTCACTCCATTTTCAATTACAGATTTTATAATATCCTGATATGCGTAACGCGCAGTTTTCAGCCGCTTTCGATAATCTTCTTCTAAATAGTCAGATTCTGTATTTAACCACATCAGCACCGTTCGATACTGCTTTGGTACTCCAAGATGATTCAGCATGATTTTTCTAAGACACTGTTCCGGCGAGGATTCATCGGCAATAATCCTATGAACCTTTTTAATTGTTTCTTCTATTTCTTTCTCAACTGCATATACAACAATCTCGTCTTTCGTTTTGAAAAAATCATACAGACTGGACTTTCCCATGTTTGCTAAAATCGCAATTTCCCTCATTGAAGTTTTTTGGAATCCATTTTTCTCTATGAGTTGCATAGCAACACTGATTATTTCTTCTCGGCGCTCTTCTTGTTGTTCTGGTGTAAGCATAATTCCTTTTGGCATATTATGATACCTCCTTATAACGACCATCGGTCGCTTCTTGTTTCGCATTTATTATATAGCGACCGATGGTCGCTTGTCAAATCTAATTTTTTATACAAGAAAATAAGGCATCAGAAACTTCTTCAAATTTCTGATGCCTTACTTACAAGCAGAGACATCTTCTCCTTCATAATCTCATAGGTAATGCGTAAATTCATATTCCATAAAAAAAGTAAGGCGTAATTCCTTTCTTTCTCCATCTTTGGATATATCTATTATGATATATCAAATATTTCTTTTAAAATTCCTTGTAACTCTTGTGTTGGTGCTTCTTTACAAAATTGATATAGCCATTTTTCACATCTGCTTATTTCACGTTCAAAGCTATCAGAAAAATCCTCTGCTGACTTATCAATATCCTCTTGGAATTGATTATAAAATTCATCCCAAAATTCCATTAATAAATTATAGAATTTCAACTCTATGAGTATATAGGTAATTCTATCGAACTCCTCATACGTTATATTATTTCCTTGAGACATTTCTTTTGCCGTTTCATTTCCGCATAAGTAGTAAAACAGTAATCTTTCAATATCAGCCTTTTTCATAAATAAATATTTTTCACCCCATTGTATAAAATTCGTTATCACGAAACATTATAATTCTTAATGGTTATAAAATCAAGAATATATTTCGTTATTGCGAAACTTACAGACATACCAGGGGGATTATATATGCAAAAACTAAGACCAGATATGGATATTGGCCACAACATTCAATTTCTGCGACATTTAGCTGGTTTAACACAAGATGAAACTGTTGCCAAATTGCATCTTATGAATCTTAATATTTCTAAGAGCACTTATGCAAAATTAGAAACCAATCGCATGAATATAAAAGTTAGCGAGTTAGTAGCATTATCCATAATTTTTAATGCGAATTTTGATGATTTTTTTCGTGGCTTACGTGACGAATTTTCCTCACATTTTGATTGATATATTTTTAAGAGTGAACTCTCCATTGTCTAAAGCCAATGGATTTTCTGCTTCATCGACCTCTCAATCTACTATCTCCACAGGCATAATTTCGGGCAGTCCCTGCCCTATCTAATTGACTGCTCTTTCTCATTCTTTTTCCATTCACTCCTTTTTGATCAAAAAGTAAGACACCAAAAACTTCTTCAAATTTCTGATGTCTTACTTACAAGCAGAGAAATCTTCTCCGCTAAGTTCTATCCAGTAGTGTGCATCTGCCGGTTTTCATTTTAAACATATTTAAAATCTCCTGTTTCTAACCACATTACTTTTTCCTTCAACAATAGTGGTTGGTTGCATATCAGGGAACCATAAAAATTAACCAGAACACCTTTTCCTACCCTTGCTGGTTCTGCCCCGCTGCCGTCATCGCCCGCCACCTCATACAGATATTTTCCATCTGGTACTGTTGCCCTGTCGATTCTCATATCATAGAATTCGCAAACAATACCTTTGACTTCTACTTTCTCAGTTTTAATCTTCCTGTAATCGTATCTCATACATCCTCCTAATTAAATACTCTGATCTCATATTTGTTCTCTTTCCAGATATCAGGCTTCTTATACTTCTTGTCTCTGTTTACTTGATTTTTTATTATCTTTTCCTAAATTACCACTCTCCTTTTTGGAAGCAAAAAAATAAGACATCAGAAATTCGTAAGGATTTCTGATATCTTACTTTACAGACAGAGACTCTGCCTGGCTCGTTCATATAAAAGGCTTACGTCTAAAAATTAGCTTCCGGTATAGATACCACCGGAACAAACATTTGAATGTGGTTTATAAACACACACAAATCAGTACTACTTTCATGATATCACTATATATAGTATGTGTCAATATTTAACCTCCACATAAGGTCAGTTTACAAGGAACTACACGCAGACCGTGAAACGGGCTGCTGACAACAAACGGCGCTATGCTCCCGTCATGGGGCATAGCGCCGTTTTGTTGTGGGGGTATCCAAAGGGGGCAACGCCCCTTTTGGCACACGACTTTGCATGCAAAGTGTAGTGTGTTATACGCACTGTCTGCGTCGCCGCGAAAATGCCATTGCCGCCGGATAGGGCAAGGGCATTTGAAACGGTAGGAAAACAGTCTTGGATTTGTGGGCGGGTGCTTCCACAAATGCGGGGCTGATTTCAGCAGCAGGCAGGGCGTATATGAAAGCTCCCATCTTTGATTACCCATCAGCAAAGACGGCGAGGCTGTCAACGGCGGCGTAGCCGCTTGTACTATCCTTGGCACCCTCTCCCGTTTTTGCTACCTGCACCTTTTAACTAACACCAATGAGGTGTTTTGGCAATAATAGGAATAGGGTTATATGCGTCAATTTCACAATCTTTTAGGTCAAACTTGCTATTATCCGATAACATAAGTTTATCATCGATTATCTCGGCAAATATGATTTTCTTATACAATGCCAATGCCTTTATGTAATCTCCCATATTAACATGTTCTTTTTTGTACGACATCAGGTAAAAAGCCCCGTAATTGGGAACCTTTATTGCGATGCCTTCTTCTATGGACGCACCTTCCTTTGGTGCCGAAATTGCTTCTTTAGCTTCATTATTTTGTTCATAAAACTTGTGTAGCCAGTCTTTGCGAACCGTCCCTTTTTTCGTAAACATTTCTGAACTTAGCAGTATAAAAATAAAATTTTGGTATCCTTGCCTTAAACTTATATATTGCTGCAACTCTATTAAATTCATTCTTTTTCCTCCTATCCGCCAAAGGCATATTTTTACTTCGGGCCAACTTGGCACGAAACTTTTTTTATATCTGTATTCTACCATACATTGGAAAATCTGCCATCTTGTTACCGCTTCTTGCCCCTCTGGTTGACCGGGCTCCTCACCAGTTCTGATTTTTCCGCAATCTTTTTCAGCCACTTTGTTTCTTTTTCTGACAGCTTCCTCAAATTCAGCCGAAGCCTTTTACGTGATTGAAATGGGCGGGAAGCCATTTTAGGGCTTTCCCACCTTGATTACCCTTTAGCAAAGACGGGCGGGGCTGTCAACGGCGGCGCATTTATGCGCCGTTCATCTTGTCGTTGACTGGCTCGGCTGACTTTGCTATCTCCCCAATAAACAGGAATTATAGGTGTTACATGTCTTCAATCAGAATAAAGCCCCCATCTTTCTTGCCATTGAGAAACGCAAACATTGTTGGAGCACCTCCAGCGTTTATATAAAATGGCAACCAATTTGTATGTAGCTGCAATAATAGAATGTTATCGGATTCAACTTTACTATTCTGGAAAAAAGCGGGGATACCGCAAAATTTATCTACATCTATTTGTTTAAATTCCGTGGTGGCTATCTCTTCGTTTTCAGTTATTTGGGGTATCCATATGGCCTCGCTATCAACTGTTGGACCAACACAAAAATTTTCGGTATGAATATATTCTGGAATTTTTCCATTAGGTTGAATAAGGATCGCATTTTCTCCCTTATCAGGATAAATTATGTCTGGGTCAAAAAATGAGTCAGTCTCATCTTCTGGCTGTGTCATAAAAATATATGCTAAAGTCAAATCTTTCAACTCTCTATAAAAATCATTTAATCGTATCTGTCCTATAAATTTTAATGGACGATTATCCCATGGAAGACTAACCGGCCATTGGGGGGATGCAATCCAATCTGGCTGTCCACCAAATCTTGTTATATAGTGTTCATCACTACTTTGGAAAATAAAAGTATCTATTTTGTAAGTTCTCATTTTTATTTGCTTCCTTTAAATTTTGATTTATCGTTCTCTTATTTTCTTCCACGCTGTGGGTTTGGATTTATCAGCAAGTCCGATTTCTCCGCAATCTTTTTCAGCCACTTTATTTCTTCCTCTGACAGCTTCCTCAAATTCAGTCGGAGCCGTTTACAGATAAAGGCCAAAGATGCTTGTTCCGGGTCGCTGTCCTCTCTGGCGGCTTCGTCTGCGGTCTGTAAAAATCCTTTCAGTGGATTGTCATCCGGGACACTGAAAAAATCGTCCTTGTGAGCTTCCCGCAGGTCAAAAGCTATCTTATTTATGTCCTGCTGTATCACATAGCGGCAAAAACTGTCTTCGTCAATGTGAGCGGTAATTAGCTGTCTTAACTGCGGGTCGGCCAAACCGGGATTGTGCCGTTTCATAATGATTGCGCTCATAGCGTCCACAATGGCGTTTGCGCCCTGCACCTGCTTTATCGCTACGCCGTTCACATAGATTTCAAGTTCAGCCATGAGCCGGGGGAAATCCGGGTGAGCCGCCAGTTCACACAGGAGAGAATTATCCACCAACCCACTTTTCAATAATTCAATCATATCGTCACTCAAACGAAGTTCTGCAAGATCGGCGTTTGGGTAATTTTTTGTTTCGGACAGTCCCAGCAGATAATCGGAGGTCACGCCGTAAAACTTCGCCAGCTTGATAAGGGCATAGTGGCTGATGTCCTTGAAATCCTCCGCTTCATAACTGCCCAGCGCAGACTTGGAGAGGTGGGTCTGCTCCGCAAGCTGTTCCAGTGTCAAGCCGCACTCCACGCGCAAGTCTTTCAATCGTTCTTGTATGGATAGTTCCATGCTCTCCCTCCTTGTCTGCCCGATAAACGGTAAGTTTGAAGTAGCCATTCAATCAAAATAACATAAAAGTATCTATTTCAAATTCATTCGACGATATCCGAATCAATTTCGTTCCTACAGGCATATCAATATATTTAAAAATATCTCTGTTCAATCGTTGCCACACCATTCCTACCACAAGCAGCATCAGGTTTTTAGGGTCTGAAAGGTATTCATCATCTTCATTACTGTCCATACCATAAATTCCACTCGTTATTTGTTCTCCGACGTAGAAGAAATAACCACTTCCAATTCACAGATTCTCTCTCGTTCTACTCCTTCGGCATATTTCAAGGGGCTTGTTACTCCTGAAATTTCTCCATGTAAAATCCTGGAGAGCATATTCCGTATGGAATCATCAGCCAAAGCTATCGCCTCTTTCAAATATGGAAATGTTATGTTGTCCACTATCAAATAGCGCAGACTGTCACATAGCCCATATTCCTTTCCCTGTTCGGGAACGTTCTGCAAATGTGATAATAGATATATTGCGCCGTTTTTTCCATGAAACCGAATGATACTGCGAATAACCTTTAATGTATCGTCCATAAATGAGGGCTGATAGCAGTCATCGTCTAACATATCAATAAATTTTGAAATATCTGTAACAGAAAACATCTCTGGGTGTTGGATAAATTCTTTATATATTTCGCCATAATTCCACAGCGTCCATAAGGTATCGTTCCCGTTTTCATCGAACATGGGTACATGGTCAGTGTGGATGCCATCAAAAAAATCTATCTTTTCTTCCAGTGTCATTGATTGCCATGCGTTCTTTTTGATTTTTCTGTAATGTTCGAGGTTTTTCAAATATTCCTCATGTGATTCTATCGGCTTATATGCCATAGTGTTATCCTCCTCCAGTCAAGCTGTCTCTTTCCACTTTGTGCTTTCCTATTTTACCACAATTCCGAGAGCGTGGAAATAGGGAGTTTTCCGGGCCGATTTCCGACTTTATGGATATACGGGACGGACGGTCATTTAGGTGTAGACTTATCTTAGTTCATCGATGAGCCGCACCTTGAAAACAGAATGACCGTCCGAAAAGGAATACCCCGGCGGGGGAAGCACCGCAAGGAGCCGACTTCGGGACAAATTGTCCCGAAGTCCGGGGAGCGTACCAACGCCGGAACACGCCGCAGAAATGGGGCAGGAAGCCTTTTCGGGGAGAACGGCAACAGGAAAACGGAGGGATACATGAGAAATAACCTATACAAGGATTTGCCGCCGTTGGAGCGCAGGCCGGACGGTTCCCTGTACCGCATGAACCCGGCGCAGAGGAAACAGGCCAACGCCCTTATCCGGCGGGAGTGCTGTAACTGTGAAAACGGGAATTGTATCGCCCTTGACGACGGGGACGCCCACGCTTGCCCGCAGATGATTTCTTTCTCGGTCTGCTGTAAGTGGTTCCGCTGGTCGGTCTTGCCGCTGGCGGGGACGCTGGAAGCAGAGATTTACCGGGGATGGGATTTGAAACGCTGTGCGGTCTGTAGCGGCGTGTTCGTTCCGAAGTCCAACCGGGGGAAATACTGCCCCGACTGCGCCGCCAGAGTTCACAGGCGGCAGAAAACAGAAAGTGAACGGAAAAGGAGGTCTGCTGTGGACAGTTAGGGCTTAAAAAGTCCTTGATTTTCAAGGCTTCCAGAGAGCGGAAACGGGGCAGGTGGTATAAAGTACCGTCCTCCCCCGAAAATGCCGCCCTAACCGTCCACAAAACACGATATGACAAGCACGATTTATATTCATCAGCCGGAGAAAGCGGTCAGCTTCACACGGCTCCCAAATTTCCTCTTTGAAGCCCCCACATTCAGCCCTCTGTCCAACGAGGCAAAGGTGCTGTACGCCTTTATCCTGCGCCGGACGGAGTTATCCCGCAAGAACGGCTGGGTGGACGAATACGGGCGCATTTACCTGTATTATCCAATCTGCGAGGTGGTCGCCCTGCTCCATTGCGGGCGGCAAAAGGCGGTCAACACCCTGCGGGAATTGCAGTATGCGGGGCTTGTGGAGATACAGAAGCAGGGCTGTGGAAAACCCAACCGCATTTACCCAAAATCCTATAAAGCGGTATCAAACACCTACTTCAAGAAATCCGGTTATGGTACGCCGGAGGGCTGAAAACCGCACTCATGGAGTACGATAATCAATCCTCTTGAAGTACGAAAACCGGACGGAAGATAGAAATACAGAGATTAACAGATTTTATTCATATCTTATCCATTCCAATCCTATCAGAGATAATTCCGGCGGGATTTTCCCTGTGGAAAAGTCCCGGATAGGAAAGGAATGGGGAAAGGAGTTTATGGCACAACACGCAATTTTGCGATTTGAGAAGCACAAGGGCAACCCGGCAAGGCCGCTGGAAGCCCACCACGAACGGCAAAAGGAACAGTACGCCAGCAATCCCGACATTGACACCAGCAGGAGCAAATATAACTTCCACATTGTCAAGCCGGAGGGACGCTACTACCACTTCATTCAGAGCCGCATTGAACAAGCGGGGTGCCGCACCCGCAAGGACAGCACACGCTTTGTGGATACGCTCATTACCACCAGCCCGGAGTTTTTCAAGGGCAAGTCCCCAAAGGAGATACAGGCGTTTTTCCAGCGGGCGGCAGACTTCCTCATAAACCGGGTAGGCCGGGAAAATATCGTGTCAGCGGTGGTACACATGGACGAAAAGACGCCCCACCTGCATTTGACCTTTGTTCCGCTGACAAAGGACAACCGCCTGTGTGCTAAAGAGATTATTGGGAACAGGGCAAATCTGACGAAGTGGCAGGACGATTTTCACGCCTATATGGTGGAGAAGCACCCCGACTTGGAGCGTGGCGAGAGTGCAAGCAATACAGGCAGGAAGCATATCCCCACCCGGCTGTTCAAGCAGGCGGTTTCCCTCTCCAAACAGGCGAGGGCGATTGAAGCCACGCTGGACGGTATCAATCCGTTGAACGCCGGGAAGAAGAAAGAGGAAGCCCTTGCCATGCTCAAAAAGTGGTTCCCGCAAATGGAGAACTTCTCCGGGCAACTCAAGAAATACAAGGTCACGATAAATGACCTTTTGGCAGAAAATGAAAAGCTGGAGGAACGAGCCAGAGCCAGCGAAAAGGACAAGATGAAAGGCACGATGGAACGTGCAAAGCTGGAAAGCGAGCTAAAGAACATTCAGCGGCTGGTTGACCGTATCCCGCTGGAGGTGCTGGCAGAACTGAAGCACCAGCAACGGCACACAAAGGAACGGTAATGGATGACAGAAAAAATTTCACGCCGCAGCATGGCGGCACTGCACTTTAAAAATTAAATACGGAGGTACTATGGAGCATACCAGATACAAGAAAGAAACCGAAGTCGTAACTTTTCAGGGAAAGGAAATCACGCTGGAAAATCTCTCCCCGGTGTTCACGCCGGAACAGGAAGCGGCAAAACGCCGGGAGCTGGAACAACAGCTTTATGAGGTGTTCCGCAAGTATGCCGACAAACGGCAGAGTGAGGAAGCCGGGGCATAAGGTTTTCCAAAGCCATCGTTGATTTGCGGGGCTGCTGACGGTATAATAAAGGTGTCAGCAGCTCCGTTTCTTTTTTAAGAAAAGGAGCGACAATATGAACAATCGAATAGACGCAATCTATGCAAGACAATCGGTAGACAAAAAGGACAGCATTTCCATTGAAAGCCAGATTGAATTTTGCAAATACGAGTTGAAAGGCGGTAACTGCAAGGAATACACAGACAAAGGGTATAGCGGCAAGAACACAGACCGTCCGAAGTTTCAAGAACTGGTGCGAGACATCAAGCGGGGCTTGATTGCAAAGGTCGTAGTTTACAAGCTCGACCGTATCAGCCGTTCTATTCTGGACTTTGCCAACATGATGGAACTGTTCCAGCAGTACAATGTGGAGTTTGTGTCCTCTACGGAAAAGTTTGATACCTCCACCCCGATGGGGCGGGCGATGCTGAATATCTGTATCGTGTTCGCCCAGCTTGAAAGGGAAAACATACAGAAGCGGGTAACGGACGCTTACTATTCCCGCAGTCAGCGAGGTTTCAAGATGGGCGGCAAGGCTCCCTACGGCTTCCACACCGAGCCGATCAAGATGGATGGTATCAACACAAAGAAGCTGGTGGTAAACCCGGATGAAGCGGCAAATATCCGGCTGATGTTTGAGATGTACGCCCAGCCCACCACCTCCTACGGGGACATTACCCGTTACTTTGCGGAACAGGGGATTTTATTCCATGGCAAAGAGCTGATACGCCCCACGCTGGCGCAGATGTTACGCAATCCCGTCTATGTGCAGGCAGACCTTGAGGTGTACGAATTTTTCAAAAGTCAGGGGACGGTCATTGTCAATGACGCTGCCGATTTTACGGGAATGAATGGCTGCTATCTGTATCAAGGACGGGATGTGAAGCCCAGCAAGAAGAACGACTTGAAAGACCAGATGCTGGTGCTGGCTCCCCATGAGGGTATCGTCCCCTCCGACATCTGGCTGACCTGCCGTAAGAAGTTGATGAACAACATGAAAATCCAGTCTGCCCGAAAAGCCACCCACACATGGCTGGCGGGAAAAATCAAGTGCGGGAATTGTGGGTATGCCCTTATGAGCATTAACAATCCTGTGGGGAAACAATATCTCCGCTGCACAAAACGGCTGGATAACAAGAGCTGTGCCGGGTGTGGGAAAATAATCACTTCGGAACTGGAAGCGGTTGTTTATCAGCAGATGGTAAAGAAGCTGGCAAGCTACAAGACATTGACAGGCAGAAAGAAAGCGGCAAAGGCAAACCCGAAAATCGCCGCCCTGCAAGTGGAGCTTGCTCATGTGGACGGCGAGATTGAAAAGCTGGTGGACAGTCTAACGGGCGCAAACAATGTCCTGCTCTCCTATGTGAATGTGAAGATAGCGGAACTGGACGGACGCAAGCAGGAACTTCTGGCGAGGATAGCGGAGCTGACAGTGGAAGCCATCAGCCCGGAACAGGTCAGCCAGATTTCCGGCTACCTCGACACTTGGGAGAATGTATCCTTTGACGACAAGCGGCGGGTGGTGGACTTAATGATTACCACCATAGCCGCCACAAGCGACAGCTTGAATATCACATGGAAAATCTGACGGGTGGCACACCTCCCGTCAGATACCTACCCTGTGTAGTCCCTTGTAAACTGTACTTATGGTTTGTTCAACTATTTTCAGAAGAACCGTGCCATTTCTGACTTGATGAAAAGTTTTCGTCCATGATTGGGAGGCAGATGGATATACGGGTTAAGCTGAACCCCATTGACCAGCGATTGGCTACTCTGAAAAAGCATATCGAGCCAACCGTCCTCTACATGAAATATAAAGGGAAAAGGCGTTGACCGATACGGTGCAAGCGTATTTGTGGCGGCACACCACTACCTCAAAATTAATCCCTTACCACCGATAAGACTATTTTTTAGCATCTCAGCCAAAATATCCATCAAGTTCCCCCGTATCCGTGATATGCATAAGAATCTGATGCTTTAGATAATTCATCTTATTTCTCTTAACCGTAAAAAAGTTTCATATAAGTTCAGAGCCCCATATCCCCATTCCCTATTGGGATATGATAGTGCTGGATTCCGTTTTGCTCCTCTTATTAAAAATGCTTTGACAGTGGCTTCGCTCATTGCTATGTTATGTCCTTCTATTATGCCCCAGCTTAAAAGATTAGCGACTGCACCAGCAACATGGGCAGCAGCAACCGAAGTTCCGGTTCGGGTAGTCATGGGAATGGAGTCTTGGTTCCTTCGCCCTATCGATGGCCCGCTTACATTAACCCCTGGAGCTGCCAAATCCGGTTTTATCAATCCGTCTATTGTATATCCACGGCCGGAATGAATGTAGATGCTGTTATTTAAATGATTATAGGCTCCTACTGTGATTGGAGAGGGAGAATCTCCCGGGAGGGTTATGGTCGTATATGGGCTGGGAGTCAGAAACACGGTTTCATCAGAAATCAAGGTATGGGCCGGAAGCCACATATTAAATTGCCCTGTAAGATACTGGGTATTATACACGCGTATTCTCCAAATTCCATTAGTTGGGGCTTCAAAACGGATAAAAACAAGCTGTTTGCCTGCGCCTGTCTCAATCAGCTGGTAATTAACTGTAATGACCGTGGGTTCCAAAAGGAACGGGATAGAGGTTTCGTTTCTGCCTATGATAGGAATGCGGCCTATGGATTCACCACTGGGTGAGACAAATCCAACCGAATATGTATCAGCGGTGTCGGCCCAGAGTTCTACTACAAATCCACGTTGGGATTCCGCATTCCCTACTCGGATTTCCACCTCAACGGACTCTTCCCCTATCGGTACAGACCCCATGTAATGATGCCCCCGGCCAGTTTCATTGCCTGCAGCAATTACCGTAGCCATTCCTAAATATCGGCTGATATCTTGAATCATTACATTCAATGGAGACGTCCCTTCATGGCTGCCCAGATTGGAGCCGATTCCCAGTAAAATAACCAGAGGTTTTCTCTGGCTGTATGCCTCCACACGCAGGTACTTAATGCCCATCATTATATCATTCTCCTGATAAGCATCCGCATCATTACTGATAAGATAGAAATCGCGCAGATATTGTTTGGCTGGTTTTAATTTGACGATTACCAGTTCACATTCCGGTGCTGCTCCTGTAAAATCCTGATTAGGCAGGATTCCTCCAGCAGCGATACCCGCCAAAAAGGTTCCATGTCCGTTGGTATCGGTAGAAGGCACCACGGCAAACGGATTATCAGATTCCAGTGCCTCGTTAATCTGCTCCTGCGTGTACTCTGTGCCATAGCTTGCCCCGCTGGCATTATAGCGGTTGGGTACACCGGCAGGAAGGAGGCTTTTATCTTCTGGAAGGCTCTGATCCCAAATACTCAAGATTCTGGTAGTTCCATCCTGATTACGAAATAAAGGATTGGTATAGTCAATTCCCGTGTCTATGATGCCGATTATAACACCTCTCCCTTGATTGCTAAGGGCAGGTGATGCATGGGTTGCCAAAATGCCGGAAGCCTCCATGCTGGAACTATCTAACAGTGTGTACAGTCCAGGGATACTATAATAGGTAAACTTACTTAGTGATATGGGTTCTACGGTATCTAGCGGGGTATATATAATGCTGAAATCAGTGCTTACAAAGTCCATACAGGGAATATCTTCCGAATTACCAGGAAATTGCTGCTGGCTTCCATTACGGTAGATAAAGTCAGCAATAGTCTCTGAGGCTGAGTTAATAGGGCAGTCCGCCATGGTGTACCTCATGCAGGGGATTTGATACAGTATATGCGGGATTTTGGAAACCTTTCACTATTGGCATCATATAGCAAACAAGCGATGGACACTCCTGTAAGCTGCCAGCGCACATTACAGCAGATGGTTCCCGCCTCACTTTTTCCCACAAAGAAAAATATCATCACGCACCATTTGCCTGTTAGCTGTAATAGGAATATCAAAAAATGTGATCTAAACCAACCTTCTTACATTCTCAGAGCATAGTTAGCCTTTTATACTGCTAATGAAGTCCACTTATAGCCTTTTTCACTAAGCATAGCTTTCATCAATGCCGTACCTATACACATAAATGGAAATTGCAAGGGTGTTTCATCATCAATATGGAGAGTATGATTTTACCACTAGCTCCGAAGTGAATTAGCAAAGAAAAGAGGGTAAACCGTATACAGGTGTCCATGTACAATATTAAGTGATTTTTATTTGAATATTTAGGTCAGTTTATAAGGAACTACACGCAGACCGAGAAACGGGCTGCTGACAACAAACGGCGGTATGCTCCCGGAGAGGGTAGCATACCGCCTGTTTTGTTGTCCGGGGATTCCAAAGGGGCTTGCCCCTTGG
>NZ_JACOPB010000009.1:0-253844 GCF_014288005.1 Hungatella hominis | reverse complement strand
TTCGTATACAATACTTGTATTCGTTCTGAATTTTCTCATTCAAAGCCATCAAACAATGGCTTATTTTATTAGAATTTTCAGGGTTTTACATACTGTTCAATCTTCTGTTTTCAAAGTGCTGTGCGCATCTGACTCCGGGATAACATGTCCGGCGCAAATGCTAGCGCAGAAGGAGGGATTTGAACCCTCGCGCCGCTACTAACGGCCTACTCCCTTTCCAGGGGAGCCCCTTCAGCCGCTTGGGTACTTCTGCAATTAGCTGATTAAATTTCTATATAAAATTCAGCGGCAAACCTGCCAACGGAGAGGATGGGATTCGAACCCATGCGCCCTTGCGGACAAACGGTTTTCAAGACCGCCTCGTTATGACCACTTCGATACCTCTCCAAACGTGCTTTTCTATTTTAAGGGATAATCGCGCTTTTGTCAAGCACTTTTTTTCTCTTTTTTCAACCTCTGGAAGGTTTTAAAAGCGGGTTGCCATCAGAAGCAACTCGGCTAGTTTACCATTGTTTTTACAATCTGTCAACAGATTTCAACAAATTTTTCCAGTTTTTTTATTTTCCGCGTTTTACCGCCGTTTCCAGCTCATCAGCCGGTGCATTTACCAGTGTCTCACAGCGTAAATATGGCAGTCCGGAACAAAAGCGGTGGACTGTGATCCGGGAATCCGGTCATCTGTATCCGGTGCGCTTTTGCTCCGGCTCTCTGCCCTTATCTAGCGCGGGTGTCGAACGATCAGTGCGTCTCACCGGCACTGACACGGTCTGCCACTTTTTCGTCTACGATTGCCTCAATTGCATATTCAATCGATTTTTCGATTGCCTCAAGGGTCATGGATGGCGTTCCCGCCGCCTTGTCAATTACCTGGCCGCTGGCATATGGTACGTGAATAAAACCGGCGCGGATATTGGGATAGCGCTTCGCACACATATAAAGAACATTGTACATCACTGCATTGCAGACATAGGTTCCTGCTGTATAGGAGATCGAGCAGGGCAGACCATGCTCCCGTACATTCTGCATCATGGCCTTGACCGGCAGAGACGCAAAGTAAGCGTTCTCTCCGTCAGACTGAAGCAGCTCGTCCACCGGCTGCTCTCCCTGGTTGTCCGGAATTCTCGCATCTGCAAAGTTAATAGCCACCTTCTCGATGGTGACGCTGGCTCTTCCGCCTGCCTGACCTACATTCAGGACCACGTCAGGATGATGCTGCCGGATTCCCTCTTCCACGGACGGGCCGCATTTAGAAAATACCGTGGGTATCTCCAGCTTGATAATCTCCGCACCATGTATGGTGTCCGGAAGAAGCTTGACCGCCTCATACGCCGGATTTACTTTTTCTCCCCCAAATGGGTCAAAACCTGTTACTAAAATCTTCATAATTTTATTCTCTCCATTTTTCTTAAGATATACAGAAACGGTTATGGGAATCACACTTCCCGGTCCTGTCTAAAAAAATACAGGTTCCGGTATGATAATTCTCCCCTGCTGAATCAGCTGGCGGTTGTCCGCAAAAAGGTTCGGTTCCTTCGCTACCAGATCAAAATGGCCGTTCGCCTCATGGGTTCCGCCCAGCGCGATATTTCTGCCCAGGCCGATATGGAATGTACCATAGGCGGACTCGTCCTCAATGTAACACCGGCCGGCGCACTGGGAGTAGGAATTTAAACCGATCCCCAGCTCGCCCGCCACATAGATTCCGGAATCATGATAGCCTTCCATATACTCCTTCAACCGTTTGCCTGTGGGAGTCTCCTCGATCTCCACGATTCGTCCCTCTTTGAAGACGACTCGGGTATCTTCCCTGGCCGCTCCGATATAGCCCAGAGAGCCGTCGATCACCATCGTTCCATTGGTACCGCATTCCTCCACGGGAATATAGACCTCTATGCTGGCTGAAGAAAATCCGCCTCCATCTGCAGTTACCCCATTGAAAAATCCGGGCATTCTTCCTCTCTTCATCAGGGTCAGGTCCGTTCCCGCATCCGTCTTGATCTGGATGCGGGACGAGGATTTTAAGTATTTCATGATTACTTCTGCCGTCAGCTTCGACTTCTTTACGTCCATTTTCAGGAAATCAAAGGTCAGCATGGATTGTCCATTATTGGTGGAAAGGGGCAGAGAGAGAAACTTTGCACGGCGCTTTATCACATTTCTGGCCGCCTTCGTCGTCACAAGGCTGTACTCCGTAGCCGCAAGCACCGCGTTGTAAGAATCAAAGATATCGGGATGCTGGTCAAAGAAGACGCCCACATGCTGTCCCTGACGTTCTACCAGCAGAATGCTGACCGCGTGGGTGCGTTTTTCCGCCTGACGCTTTAAGACCTCCGCTTCGGCCATATTCTTCTCCCCCGCCACGATCATGAGGCGGTCCCAGGGCTTCAGCTTCAGCCATCGGTTAATAATAATTTTTGCTCCCTCTTCCAGTTCCATGTGCTCTGCGTTCCATTTCTTTATGTTCTGATTTTTAGTGCAGCGCGATCATATAGATAATCTGAACGACAATCATAATGAGCGCTACGACGATCTGATTCTTGATTACGCCAAAACGGTTCTTCATATCCAGGATAGCTACTGGTACAATGTTGAAATTGGCCGCCATCGGTGTCAACAGCGTTCCACAGAAACCGCAGGTTAAAGCTATCATGCCGATTACCACCGGATCCGCGCCGTAGTTTAAGATACAGGGCGCTCCGATACCGATCGTCATAACCGTGATCGCTCCATAAGCATTGCCCATAATGGCCGTAAATAATACCATGCCGATGGCAAATACAATAATTCCTATGGTTACATTTCCCGGAGGGACGATACCTGAGACAATCTTTCCGATTACCTCACCTACGCCGGCGGCCGTGAACACGCCTCCCAGTGCGCCCAGCAGCTGCGGCAGCATACAGAGCGGTCCCATCATGGACAGGAAACGCTCGGAATCCTTGAGAAACGTAGAAGGGCGGTTGTCCCTCGAATAAGCCATTAACAGAATGATAGAGATGATAACGCCGACAGCGACCCCCACCAGAGCGCTGATCTTGGTCAGCAGCGCGAAGGCCAGAGACATCACCCCCATGGTCAGAGCGGGAAGGAAAATCTTCATGCCGATTTTCTCATACTGCTTCCTTGAGTACTCTTTTGTCGGAATCGTCTGTTTTCCAACTTTTACACGTTTGAAGATGGCCGGGATGATCATGATGATGACGAGAATTCCCGAGACCTTGGTGGGCAGCCAGTGGCCAAGAGCACACACGATACCGAAGGAGGTCCAAAATACAAACGTTCCGTAGCGGGCCGGGTTCTCTTTGTCCAGTAAATTTTTAACGCCTGCGTAAATGGTAATCAGGCCGATGATGATATATACGCACTCCAGCAGCTTACTGCTGAGTGAAATTGCTGAATCCATAAAAAATGACATGAGTGACTACCTCCTGGTTATGATTTTCCTTTTTCTGATCTGCCGGATTTTAAGTATTTCTGTCTGAGACGCTTGTCCTTCAGAGTGAAATAGATGCAGGCGACGACAAGCGCCGTCAAAGCCACCGGAATCTCCACCTTGGCCAGATCGATGAGCTCTACTTCATAACCCAGTCCCTTTAACGTACCCTGGACGAGAAGTCCGCCGGAACCGCCTACAAACAGGACCTGGAAGAAGAACCAGCTGATATTCTCCATAGCGGAAGCCATTCCCTTCGCCTCCTCTATGTAGTCCTCATCCGCAGGCTCGTCATCTTCGGAGATGGCGCCTTCCGCCATAGGCAGAAGTACCGGACGTATAAAGCCGGCAACACCGCCGAAGCCCACGTTAAACGCACCAAAAAAGGAACGCATGGCTCCATAGATGCATACCAGCTTTCCGACGGTCACATTCTTGAATTTGCGGATAAAGTCCGCAGCCGCCTCACGAAGCCCGTTGCGTTCCAGCGTTCCGGTCACAAGTAAGATAATAATAAAAATAGCCATACTTCTGTTTGATACAAAATTGCTTCCTAGGTTTTCCAGCAGTCCGCCTACTCCCAGTCCTCCGACGAGAGCCGTGGAAACAGCTGCCAGAAAGATGATCAGAATAGAATCCAGCTTTAATGCAAAGCCGACAATGACGATTACAATTCCGATAAGTTTCAGATACTCCATCATACTACCTCCTAAATATAGTTTTCCCCACACGCAGCTTAAGCGCGCGATCGTTATCTTTCTATTATACAGTAACGAAGGGGGTTTTTCAACCGGAATACCAGTGCCAGTCCACCGTCATTTCGGGATTCCCGCCGGTATTTCCCCCTCCTGAACACTATCCGGAACAGGAAAAAACAGAAAAAAGATATCCACAGAATACCTCCTGAAAGAGCCGTAAACTTCTCTCTCAGGAAATATTCTGTGGATATCTTTTACCTGCTGAAATCTCCCCGAAATGCGTGTGAGGGGGATGTTTTCATTTTCTCATCACATCTGGCTGTTCTTTTCAAGCCGTATCATCAGACCTTTTTTGGCCTCTGTCGATGCGGAATACTCCGTCTTTTCGCCGGTGATATAGTAGATTGCATCATTCCAGGTCTCTGTAGTATATTCCTCAGCAGGAATCTCGTCAAGAGCGGCGCGGCATTGGAACCTGCGTTTCGTCCCGCGTAAATCGGATAAATACTGGCAGCCCATTCTGGAACTTAACTGCTCCAGCAAATCGGTTCTGCCGCTTCCTTCCCGTATTTTTTCCATTGTTTCACGCTCCTATTCATTCGTTATTCCAGTGCATTTTGAGAAATGTGTTCGCATCATACATTTAATACTCCATATGGTTAATAATATTGTAATCAATGCAATATGTCAAGTGAGGGATTGCATTATTTGCTACATATATTTCATTGAATGCAATACTATGAAACTGGAAGGGGGTATTTTATGTATATCGACTTCAATTTTGCAAAACGTCTTTCTGAGCTGCGGACACAAAAAGGCGTATCCGCGCGGGACATGAGTCTGTCACTGGGCCAGAACCCCACATATATCCATAAAATAGAAAATGGGACCGCTCTCCCATCCATGATGGGGTTCTTTTATATATGTGAGTATTTAAACATCGAACCCTCCGACTTTTTTGCTGTGGAGAGACCCTGTCCTGCCAAACTAAAAGATATTATGGAAGATGCACAGCACTTGAATCGTGAGCAGCTGGATCATCTTCATCTCCTGATAAAGGATCTGTTGAAGGCAGGGCAAAAATAAGCCGCAAAAAAGAGCTTGACTGGTATCACCCGGTCAAACTCTTTTTTCTGTCCGTATTCCTCTTCTATTGTCAGCTAAATCATATGATTTCTTCTCAGCAATACCTCCGCCAGATCCATGTCCTCCGGCGTGGTCACCTTGATATTGGAATAGTCGCCGCGGATCAGCTTCACCTTCCGGTCCGTCATACTCTCCACGACCATAGCGTCGTCCGTCACACCGGTCTGATACGCTTCCGATGAAAGCAGCTTCGAGTAAGCGCCGAAGATCAGGCCATAATCGAAGGCCTGAGGCGTCTGAATCTGCCAGAGACGGCTTCTGTCGGGTGTCATGACGGCAAATTCGTCGTCATCAGACATTTTCACCGTGTCCTTCACCGGCATTCCCACCACGCAGGCGCCGTAACGGCCGGCCCCCTCTACAGCCGCGGAAATGATCTCCCTGGTGACACAGGGCCTTGCGCCGTCGTGGATCAAGACAATATCACAGTCTGTCACCGCCTTCAGCCCCTCAAACACGGAGTGGTACCGCTCTCTGCCGCCCTCCGTGATCTGACTGACCTTTTGAAAGCCGAATCTCTCCACAATCTCTTTTCTGCAGTACCCGGTCTCTCCCCGTCCGGTGACGAGAATAATCTGCTTTACCGGGCTGTCTTCAAATGCTTTTAACGCATAGTAAATGAGAGGCTTTCCCCCCAGTTCCAGATACTGCTTCTGAATATCGCTTTCCATGCGCGTTCCTTTTCCGGCAGCCAGAACGATGGCCGCCGTATTTCTGCATTCCCGCATCTTCACGTATCCCCCCCTCTTTCAGTCCCTGGTTCCGGCTCTATTCGCCGTTTAACGCTCTCCCAGCTTCAGGTTCGGCACTGCGTTTAAATCCCAGCCCGCCCTGGCGCCGCCCATGTATTCATAATAGGCCGCGACACCGATCATGGCGGCGTTGTCCGTACAGTAAATGGGGGATGGATAATAGAAATCAATTCCCGCCTTGCTGCACGCCTTCTTCATCCCCTCACGAAGAGCGGAGTTGGATGCCACGCCTCCGGCGATCGCCACCTTATGAAATCCGTATTCCTTCGCCGCCGCTATCGTATGGCTCACCAGCACGTCCACAACCGCGTTCTGGAACGAGGCCGCCAAATCGGGGACATTGATCTCCTCCCCCATCATCTTCGCATGGTTGATGTGATTCAACACGGCTGATTTGAGGCCGCTGAAGCTGAAATCGTAGACGTTGGCCTCCACCTTTGCCCTCGGAAAACGGATGGCCTGCGGATTGCCCTCTTTCGCAGCCTTATCGATCTTCGGACCGCCCGGGTATCCCAGTCCCACAGCCCTGGCCACCTTGTCAAATGCCTCTCCCGCCGCGTCGTCTCTCGTTCTGCCCAGGATCTCGAACTCACCGTAATCCTTCACTACAACGAGGTGCGTATGGCCGCCTGAGACAATCAGACACATAAAGGGCGGTTCCAGCTCCGGATGCTCGATAAAATTGGCGGAAACATGCCCCTCGATGTGATGGACTCCGACCAGCGGCTTCTTAGCCGCATAGGCGATGGCCTTTGCCTCGGCTACGCCCACCAAAAGCGCGCCTACCAGGCCTGGCCCGTAGGTCACGCCGACAGCGTCCATCTCCTCCATTGTCATCCCGGCTTCAGAAAGGGCCGCTTCCACCACCTGGTTAATCTTTTCAATATGTTTTCTCGACGCGATCTCGGGCACCACTCCGCCATAGATGGTGTGGAGTGCAATCTGGGAGGAGATGATGTTGGACAGCACTTCCCGGCCGTTCTTCACCACCGCCGCCGCGGTCTCATCACAGGAGCTCTCAATCGCCAGTATATAGACATCTTCCTCAGTATGATTCTTTTTCATTTCATTTGCCTCATCAATCTTCATCAAATTCGTAACAATTTCGCCGTGCATCTTCATGTTTTCGAAAAGCCCGAAAACATGAAGCCCGGGCGTTCAGCCCTATGTCAGTATGTACAAAAAAGCGCTTATACAAGCGAGCTTGTAACACACTTTTCCGTACATACTGCCGCACGGCTGAATCGTTACTCAAATTCCAGTTCCACGGTCCATGCGTCCTTCGCCGCCTTTGCCCGCGGAAAGATCTCTCTTACCTTGTCCATAAACTCCTCAGGCCTCGTCAGGGAAGGACTGTAATGGGTCAGCCACAGCTGCTTCGGATTCGCTTCCTTCGCCAGCCTGGCCGCCTCGTAAAAGGTCATGTGCTTGTATTCTCTGGCCTTGGCCTCCTTGCCGTCCTCACCGTACATGCCCTCACAGATAAAGAGATCCGCATCCTTCGCATATTCGGCAATCACCGGCACCGGTCTCGTATCGGTACAGTACGTAACCTTTAAGCCTCTCCGCGTCGGGCCCAGAACCATGTCCGGTGTAAATACCTTTCCGTCCTCTTCCATGGTCTCTCCCCGCTGCAGACGGCTCCAGAATTTCTGAGGTATCTCATACTCTTTCGCCCGTTCCACATCGAAACGGCCCGTTCTCGGAATGGAAATGGAATATCCGTAACAGACCACGTTGTGATTCACACGGTACGCGTCAATCACGTAGGGCCCCATCTTAAGCTGTTCTCTCGGCTCACTGAGCTCGATGAATTTCAGTTCAAAGGGCAGTTCCGGTGCGATCACGCGAAGCGCCGTCACCACCCGCTCCAGCCCCCTGGGGCCGATCATGGTCAGGGGTTCTGTCCGTTCCGCGTTTCCCATGGTTAAAAGAAGTCCCGGCAGACCGCTGATGTGGTCCGCGTGGTAATGAGTAAAGCAGATGACGTCAATCGGCTTGGGGCTCCATCCCTTTTCCTTCAGCGCAATCTGCGTTCCCTCGCCGCAATCGATTAAAAGGCTGCTTCCATCACAGCGCGCCATCATGGAAGTCAGCCACCGATACGGCAGAGGCATCATACCTCCCGTGCCCAGCAAACATATATCTAACATAGACAGATCCTCGTTTCTTTCATTATTTATTTCAGTCCATCTTTCGGATCACGAATCCAAAAGGACACAGCAACTGCGCTGCCGCCTAACCGAAATCATAACACAGGTTGGCATAAATAATCAAGAGTCTTTGTCTGGCCGGGCTTCACTCATTTTTTCTTCATCATAATGTATTCCGTTATTCCCTCTCTGTAAAGGCCGGGAATCTCCCCCACCTGCCGATAGCCATTTTTTTCGTAAAAACGCTTCGCTTCCGGATTGAAATCTGCAACAACCAAAAATAGTTTGTGATCATCGGCACAAACTACATTTTCCAGGTAATCTATTAACTTTCTGCCAATCCCCTGGCCTCTGTATTCCTCTTTCACAGCAATGAGGTGTAAGTAAGGGAAACTGTGAAAACACCCCTTTGGTATGTAATAAAAAAAACCTGCACACCGGTCCTTGATCAGAGCGATATACAGATTCCCCTGCTCTACCCCCTCTAATACGGCGCTCTCACCGCTCCCCTCGCTGGCAAAATACCGTTTCCCCAATTCCGAGTTCAAGAGTGCTTCTTCGCAGTCTTTCCGATGCTGCATGGTTCCTTTTTTAATTTTAATATCCATCATCTTCCCCTCTTATCTCATGGCCCAGATACCGGACCGCGCCGGGAAAACTTCGTCTATCCTGTTTTCCAACGCCTCCGGTATACAGCCCCATGGCTTCCGTGCAGTCCGGAGAGGGGTATGAACAGGAGCGCAGATGATTTCTTTTTTCCTGTCTGTCCCCCGCTCCGAACTGCACGGAAGCCATGGAGCGTTACCGTTCTTACCTATTCACAGAAATTCCTTCTGCTCCTCCACGTCCACCGGAAGCTTGAACTCACTGATTACTGCGTCATAACACGGTTCACATAAATCAAAATGGTGAATCTCCCCATCCTTTTCCGAAAAAAAATCCCACGCATGATTAATGCTTAAAACACCTTCCCTCACGATTCCATCCACTACAATCAATTTCTTGCCGCAGCAGTTGCATACAACTGCCTCCAGCTGGCCGCCGCTTGTGTACTTTCTCATCCTACTCTCACCTTTCTTTTTCGCACTTTCCGGATTTCTCCAGTTCGCCGCTGTCTGATTTTGCAGATGCGAAAAGGAGCATCCTTACCGGATACCCCTACATTATAAACGGTGCCATGGTGAAATTTTAGTGGTAAATGTTTGAAATCTCACGGTTCCACATGATCACGGCATCTTCCTTTGGGTCCCTGTAGTAATCACTGCGGATGCACTCCTCTTTAAAACCATAGGATTTATATAGGCTTCTGGCCGGTGTGTTGCCTTCTCTCACCTCCAGAGCGATGGCTGTCACCCCATTTTTTCTGGAATTTTCGACCACGCCTTCCATCAGTTTCTTCCCATACCCGAGACCCCTTAAAGGCGGGCGCACGCCGATACGGAGAAGTTCCGCCTCGCCTGCAATGGTGCGGAACACACAGTATCCGGAAGCCTCTCCCTCCTCTTCCAGAATCAGCCATGTATCCAGTCCCGTATGGAGGGAATCAAGAATCATCTCCGGCGTCCACGGATCGCTGAAACACAGCGTCTCCATCTCAGCGACACAGTCCATATCCGTCTCCGGAATCATTTCTCTAAGCATACAGCCGCTCTCCTTTATTCGCGCTCCAGGGTTGTTACAGGAAATTATGCAACGCTGTACTAGCTTCCCGTTCCCGCTCCGCCTGGGGCTTTCTCAAGTAATCCGGCGCGTGTTCTTCGGCAGTCTCGATTCGCCCTTCTTCGTAATAGATACAGCCCAGAGCCGCCACAGCCGCGGCCCTCTGCCTGTTGACATGCGCCGGAGCAAATGAATACGGGACGGTCATGCGTTCCGCGATCCGCTCTCTGTAAACGGGAACTCCGTCTCCCAGGAACACTACCCGGGTTTCCATGTTGTTTAATTCATCCACCAGTTCATCGATGTCCATGGCGCACTGCTCCCTGACAGCCGTAAATCCCTCCCGGTTGTCATAGATACCGGTGTAGACCTGGTTTCTTCTGGCGTCCATGATCGGGCAGACCAGACCGCCATAGCCGTACATGCCGTACGCCATACCGTCTACCGTTGGGATATGAATAAGCGGCTTCTTAAGAGCCAGCCCAAGCCCCTTCCCTGTGGCAGAACCGATACGGAGACCGGTAAACGATCCCGGTCCGCCAGACACGGCAATCGCGTCTACGGTTTCTAAATCCAGCTCCACCATGCGGACAATCTCATCCAGCATGGGTAACAGCGTCTGGGAATGGGTCTTCTTAAAATTCACCGTATATTCCGCTGTCACCACGCCGTCCGTCACTACGGCCACCGATGCCACCAGCGACGAGCTCTCTATCCCTAATATCCTCATTCCAGTCCCTCCACAGTAATCCTTCTGTAATCAAATCCTTTTTCTAACTCCTTTTCGATCTTCACCGTGATCACATCCTCCGGCAGAATTTCCTCAATCAGGCCTCCCCATTCCACCAGGCTGACGCCGTCTCCGTAGAAACAGTCCTCATAGCCGATCTCGTCCATCTCGCTGATATCCCCGATCCGGTAAACATCAAAATGGTAAAACGGCATCCTGCCGTCGTCATACTGCTTGATGATGGTAAAGGTCGGGCTGTCCACAGGTCCTTCCACACCGAGACCGTCGGCAAATCCCTGCGTAAATACAGTCTTTCCAACTCCTAAATCTCCGTTTAAACAGTATACGGAAGACGGCTTCGCCGCCTCCCCCAGCCGTCTGCCAAGGGCATACGTCTCTTCCGGTGTCCATGTCTCTGTTACCATTTATTCTTTCCTCCATACCGTTTTACCGGCCCTGCTGCCTCTTATATCTTCTTTCTCCGCTCCGCCGGCAGGCTCTCCCGGAACAGTTCCGACAGCGCCTCTCTCTTCTCGCCGGTAATGGAATCCGGGAGCAGATACGCGTGTACCTTGTCCATGTATACAATCATCATGCCTCTGATCCGCTCCACCCGTCCGATGTTCTCCCAGACGAGCTCCAGGCGCTCCGTTCCCTGAGTCACTACGACGCCTTCCCTGCTGAAGGAAAGGTTCATCGGATTCTGGATAACCGGACTCTTAGACTGCCTGGCCGCCTTCATATACAGGAGAAACGGCTGCCACACAGTGAACATCAGCGCGCAGATAACAAGCAGCGCCCGGTACACCGCCGTGTTGGATCCCCAGGTGGTAACCAGCAGAAAGATGGCCGCCAGGCTGAAAATCACATTGAATATGCCCAGCATTCCTTTGTTGGAGTGGTACAGGGAGAATTTCCATAAGTCCTTAGCAGTCAGCTTCACAGTAAATGCCACCGGGTCTGTCTGTACCATTGGCTCCTGTTCCATCGTTTCCTGCTCCATCGGCTCCCGTTCCATCGCCTCACGCTCCATCGGCTCCCGATCCATTGGTTCCTGTTCCATACGCACCTCCTATAATTTCATTGTCAGCGCGATACGTTTTTTTGCCACGTCCACACTGATCACCTTGACTTCCACGATGTCCCCGACACTGACCGCCTCCAGCGGATGCTTGATAAATTTTTCCGACATCTGTGAAATGTGGACCAGTCCATCCTGATGGACTCCGATATCCACAAATGCGCCGAAATCGATGACATTTCTCACCGTGCCCTTTAACACCATGCCCGGCTGTAAATCCTTCATATCCAGCACATCCGTGCGCAGGATCGGCTTCGGCATCTCATCTCGCGGGTCACGGGCCGGTTTTTCCAGTTCTTTTACGATATCCTGAAGGGTAATCTCTCCGATTCCCAGTTCTTCGGCCAGCTTTTTATAGCCTGTGACCTTCTTGCCGATTCCCTTGATCCCGCCGTGAGCCAGCTCGGCCACGTCATAGCCCAGCCTGTCCAGCAGCTTTTCGGCCGCCTCGTAGCTCTCCGGATGTACGCTGGTGCCGTCGAGAGGATTCCTGCCTCCCTGGATTCTCATGAAGCCCGCGCACTGCTCGTACGCCTTCGGCCCCAGCTTCGCCACCTTTAGCAGCTGGTTTCTGGAGGTAAAGGCCCCATTTTCTTCCCGGTACGTCACGATATTCTTGGCAATCGTCTTCGTGATTCCGGAAATGTATTCAAGCAGTGAGGCCGAGGCGGTGTTCAAATCCACGCCAACCCGGTTTACGGCGGTCTCAACGACTCCCGTCAGCGCTTCGCTCAAATGCTTCTGATTCATATCATGCTGGTACTGGCCCACCCCGATGGATTTGGGATCGATCTTCACCAGCTCCGACAGCGGATCCTGAAGCCGTCTCGCGATGGAGACCGCACTCCTCTGTCCCACGTCAAACTGCGGAAACTCCTCTGTGGCCAGCTTGCTGGCTGAGTATACGGAAGCGCCCGCCTCATTGACGATAATATACTGAACCGGCTGCTGCAGTTCTTTTAACAGATCCACGATAATCTGTTCCGACTCCCTGGAAGCCGTTCCATTTCCCACGGAAATCAGGGAAACGTTGTATTTCTTAATCATCTTCTTTAAGATGACCTTTGCTTCCTCAACCTTGTTCTGGGGCGCGGTCGGATAGATAACCACGGTATCCAGCACCTTTCCGGTCTCGTCCACCACGGCCAGCTTGCATCCGGTACGGAACGCCGGGTCCCAGCCCATGACGACGCGGCCCACAATTGGAGGCTGCATCAGAAGCTGCTCTAAGTTCTTTCCGAACACCTTGATAGCGCCGTCCTCCGCCTTCTCCGTCAAGTCGTTTCTGATCTCCCGCTCGATCGCAGGGGCGATCAGACGGTCATAGCTGTCCGCCACCACTTCCCGTAAAACGGGTGTGGTATTGGGGTTGTCCTTTGCGATCACTTTCTTTTCCAGAAAGCGGATGATCTGTTCCACAGGAGCCAGCACCTTTACGGTCAGAAACTTCTCTTTTTCCCCACGGTTCAGGGCCAGAATCCGGTGGCCCGCCGTCTTCTTGATGGTCTCCTCGTACTGATAGTACATCTCATAGACTGACTCCGCCTTCTCATCCTTTGCCACAGACTGGAGGCTGCCCTGGCTCATCGTCGTGTTTCGGATATATGTCCGGTATTCCGCATTGTCGGAGATCCGCTCCGCGAGAATATCCTTGGCTCCTTCCACAGCTTCCTCCGCCGTGGAGACACCTTTCTCTTCCGAGATATAATCCCTGGCCGCATCGAGAACAGAGCCTTTCATCTGCTGAAGCAGGATTAAATCTGCCAGCGGTTCCAGACCTTTTTCCTTTGCGATGGTCGCCCTCGTCCTGCGCTTCGGGCGGTACGGACGGTATAAATCCTCCACAGCCACCAGTGTGGCTGCCGCCAGAATCTGCCTTTCCAGTTCCGAAGTCAGCTTCTCCTGCTCGCGGATCGAAGAAATCACCTGCTCCTTCTTCTCTTCCAAATTGCGCAGATACCGCAGTCTCTCATCCAGATTCCTCAAGACCTCGTCATTCAATGATCCGGTCGCTTCTTTTCTGTATCTGGCAATAAACGGAATCGTGTTGCCCTCGTCGATCAGTTTGACAGCCGCTTCCACCTGGCCGCGGCCGATTCCCAGTTCTTCCTGTAGTGCCCTGATAATGTCCATGTTTTTCCCCTTATGTCTTAATACTTGACTCAATTTAATTATTATAATTCATACAGGAAGGTTATGCAAGACGGGAATTGACAGGATCTGGGATATCCAAATTATTAATCTCTTCCCCCTGTAAAAACCGGTTTTATTTTTATGAAAAATCTGGTATACTGATCTTATTCTATTTCTTTTCTGCTCAGGCAGAATCATACAGCTGTTTTTACAGTTGTCTTTCTGGAAGTTCATCCGGATAATCCTGTTTAACCAATTAAAAGGATGGAACCTGGTACTCGGTTATCGAATTCCGGGACAGAAAAACGCACCGGTTATATAGTGACAAAATGAGCCTGCGCGTGTTACAATTAAGCCAGTTATCGAAGGCAACACCGGAAGAACGGAAGTCGGAAATCTATGCATGGGCACAGATGATTTCTGCTGATGATTGGGAGGTGCTTAAGAAAATGGCAGAAAGAAATGAGTATATGAAAGCAGCTGTGGACGAATCAGAAAAAATAAATGCGGAAAAGGAAAAACGTTACCACTATCTTATGCGCGAGAAACGGGAACACGATGAAGCGACCATACGTGATTATGAAAGAGGCCGGGGGCTTGCTCAGGGTAAAGCGGAATCTGTTCTGGAACTTCTGGAGGAATTTGGGGAAGTGCCGGAACAGCTGCGTGCTGCTGTTTTAGGACAGCACGACATAAATACCCTGAAGGCATGGCTTAAATATGCCGCCAAAGCGCAATCTATGGAAGATTTTATAAACTGTATGCAGCATAGATAAATACCACATGCCAAAATTGGGCTGTGACACAGATTTTATTTCGTGTCACAGCCCTGTTTCATCTGCCGGATATCATTTCCGACAGTCAAATATTACCGTTAATCCCCTGTGTATGGTGCCTCAATCTGGGGCTGCTCTGCCTTCCCTCCTACTGGACATGCGGCCATTTTCGTGCTACAATCATACAATAGCATTCAGAAGAGGTACTTATACAATGGAAGATAATAACAATAAAAACAACGGCCTGCTTCCGAATATGCCGTCACCGGGAACCCTCTGGGCCTCCTGGTCGGTATTTCTGGGCGGCCTGGGCCTTATAGGCAACTGCATGTGCGGTCCCATCTGGGGCCTTCCTGCAGGACTGACTCTCGGCCTTCTGGGAATTGCCTGTGCCGTGGCGTCCAAAAAGGGAAAGCCGTTTACACAGCAGGCGCAGCTTGGGCTGATCCTGTCGATTCTGGCGGCGGTCTGCGGTCTGCTCATGACATTCTTTATCATTATCGTTTACGATGTTATGGGGACTGACACCATGGCCGGCAAATATTTCCGTGATTTGATGGAAGCGCTGCAGAATCCGGCTGCGCTGTTTCCAACTCAATAATCTCAGCAGATTTGCAGAAGAAAGAGCTCCTGGAAATTGGAAAGATAATATCCAATTCCCAGGAGCTCTTTTCATATGCTCCAGTACATCTTATTTCAGCAGCGGCAGCAAATCCACTCCGCGGAACACCAGCATGTAATTCTTGTAAAACCAGTTTCCCACCACAATACCCGCGCCGATCAGGATAAAGAGATTATACCGCCTGATATGCAGCCCCGGACGGTGAAAGACACGGGACGCGCCCCAGGATACCAGCTCCAGCAGAACGACGACAGCCCCGTAAAGCACGAGAGGATGGTACTGAAAGCTCATGCGCAGATCGCCATAGAGAAGTTCCCTCACTGCTCTCGTCCCTCCGCATCCCGGGCAGTACAGCCCGGTCAGGGAATGGAAGGCGCAGGGCATTCCAATGCCCAGCAGCTTTTTTATAAAGCCAAAGACCTCATTAATCATTTTCGTCTCTGCCCTGATCAGTCTGCTAAATCAAACGCGTCATGGACGGTTCTCATGGCACGGTTCACGTCTTCTTCCGCAATGAGCACGGTAATTCTGATCTCTGACGTTGCAATCATCTTGATATTGACATTGGCGCTGTAGAGAGACTCAAACATCTTGGCGGCCACGCCCGGATTACTGGTCATTCCCGCGCCGATGATGGAGATCTTCGCCACGCCTTCCTCACAGGCAATGGTCTGAGCCGTAAGGACTTCCCGGTTTTCATTCAGCAGCGTCATGGCCTCCTGCAGATCCGTTCTCGCCACGGTAAAGGAGATATCCTTTCTCTCTTCCCGGCCGATGGACTGGATGATGATATCCACGTTGATATGGTGTCTCGCCAGCAGGTTGAATATTTTAAAAGCGATACCCGGTTCATTCTTCACTCCGATCACGGAGATACGGGCCACATTCTTATCCGCGGCCACACCGCTAACCAGCATTCTTTCCACTTTTGTTTCCTCCTTGATGATAGTACCTACCGCCCTCGTAAGGCTCGATAAGACCACTAACTGAACTCCGTACCGCTTTGCCATCTCGACGGAACGGTTATGTAATACCTTGGCTCCCAGAGAGGCAAATTCCAGCATCTCGTCGTAGGATACCTCGGTAAGCTTTCTCGCATTGGGTACGATTCTCGGATCCGCTGTGTATACACCATCCACATCGGTGTAAATCTCGCAGGCGTCTGCATGGAGAGCCGCCGCAAGCGCCACCGCGGTAGTATCGGAACCGCCGCGTCCCAGAGTCGTTATGTCATCGTACTTGTTGATTCCCTGAAAACCGGTGATGATTACGATCTTTCTGGCATCCAGTTCATGGCGGATGCGCTCGGTATCGATCCGTTTTAACTTGGCCATGCCGTAGGCCGATGTGGTGTGCATGGCAACCTGTGCCGCATTTAAGGACACGGCAGGCACGCCCAGCGCGCTCATGGCCATGGACATCAGCGCGACGCTGGTCTGTTCTCCAGTGGCCAGAAGCATATCCATCTCCCTTTTTGGGGGATTGGGATTGATCTCACGAGCCTTTGCAATTAAGCCATCCGTCGTCTTTCCCATAGCCGATAAGACGACCACGACCTCATTTCCTTTTTCATAATCCTCGATGCAGCGTCTTGCCACATTGTATATTCTGTCTTTATCCGCGACGGAACTTCCGCCGAATTTCTTTACGATTAACATGGATGCGGTCCTTTCTAAAAACTTTATACTTCCGCTCTGATCCGCTGTCTGATTCCGGACAGCTCCTTCGCCTTCTTCTCATACTCCGCTTCCGTCATGACATCAGTCACCACAGCGAATTCGTCCATATGATCCAGCTCGATCACTGTGACATCTCCGAATACCTTTAAAACCTCCGCCAGACGCTCCTCGGCAATCCCCTTGATCCGGATAAAGAACCGGCTGGAAGACGTCTGGGTCGGGGCGATGGCAAGCCGGCTGTCATCCCAGCCCATCTCCACGTGGCGGTTTCTGTTCTGAACAGCTTCGATGATATCGGCGATCACTGCGCTGGCTGTCGGAAGCATTCCCGCGCCGCTGCCATAGAACATGGAGGTTCCAAGCATGTTGCCCTTCACCAGAATTCCGTTGAACACATCGCTCACAGAGTAGAGTGGATGGTCCTTGCCGATCATGACCGGCGCCACCCAGGCGTGAATCTCCCCAGCCTTTATGCGGCTGGAGCCAAACAGCTTCACGGAGGTTCCCATCTTCTCGGCATACTTAAAGTCCACGTCTGAGATCGAGGTGATGCCCTCCGTATGAATGTCTTCATAATCAACCTCATGGCCGGTCGCCATGGCGGTGAGAATCGCGATCTTTCTGCAGGTGTCGTGGCCTTCCACATCGGCTTCCGGGTTTCTCTCGGCATAGCCTAAATCCTGAGCCTCTTTTAAAGCGGATTCAAAAGTCTCTCCCTCTTTATCCATCTTCGTTAAAATATAGTTTGTAGTACCGTTTAAAATACCGGTAATCTCCTCGATCTCCTCCCCCGCAAGAGAGGTGTACAGCGGACGGATAATCGGAATACCGCCGCCCACGCTGGCTTCGAAGAAGAAGTTGACATTTTTCTCTCCGGCAATTCTTAAGAGCTCTGTCCCGTGTGCTGCAACCAGCGCCTTGTTGGAGGTGGCCACGTGCTTTCCCGCCTCTAAGCAGGCCTTCACGAAGGGATAGGCCGGATTCAGTCCGCCCATGGTCTCGATTACCATGGTAACCTCAGGATCATTCTCAATGACCGAAAAATCATGAACAATCTTATTCTCTACCGGTGTTCCCGGAAATTCTCTCAAATCGAGTACATATTTTACATTGACGGTATCGCCGGTTCTCTTTGTGATGGTTTCGCGATTCTTTTCCAAGATCTCTACCACACCGGAACCGATTGTACCGTAGCCCATAACTGCAACATGAATCATAATTATCACTCCCTGGCTAATATTTTTACGTAGTGAACCCCGTGTTTCTCTTCCATGTCCTCTACCATCCTGGATACATTGCCCGTGCTTTCCAGGACTTCCACGCTTAAGGTCAGCGTAGCCACCCCATTTACCGGAATACTCTGATGGATCGTCAGGATATTGGCATGGTACACTGCCACAATATGCAGCAAATCGGATAATAATCCCGGCTCATCGTCCATCTGCATCACGAGTGTGATGGTCTTTCCCTTCGCGTTATCATAGAACGGAAAGATATCATCCTTGTACTTATAAAAAGAACTGCGGCTGATTCCCACACGATCAGTCGCCTCCTGAACGGTTATGACTCGCTCTGATTCCAACAGCTTCTTAGCCTCGACCACCTTCAGTAATACTTCCGGCACGGCCTTCTGCTTCACCACGAAATATTTGCTCTTTTCTTCCATAAAAAAATATCTTCCCTTCTGTGTCCGCAATAGAAATACATCTGTGCTCATAGGGAAGATATTATCATATTTATTCAGGGTATGCAACTATTTTTTATAAAAATTTTACATTTGTCCTGTGCTGATCCAGCGCAGGTAAGCGTAGATAAACAAATCCAGTGCTCCGTCCAGCACGCTGTTCACGTTGCCGGTCTCGGCATTGGTCCGGTGGTCCTTTACCATGGTGTATGGCTGCAGGACATAGGAGCGAATCTGGTTGCCCCAGCCGATCTCCGTCACGTCGCCGCGGATATCGGACAGCTTCTCCGCATTCTCCTGCTGTTTTAACAGATACAGCTTTGCCTTCAGCATCTGCATGGCCTTGTCCTTGTTCTGGAACTGGGACCGTTCATTCTGGCACTGCACCACGATTCCGGTGGGAATGTGGGTAATACGGATAGCGGATGAGGTCTTGTTGATATGCTGTCCGCCCGCGCCGCTGGAACGGTACGTGTCGATCCTCAAGTCCTCTTCATTGATATCCACATCTAAGTCCTCTTCGATATCCGGCATCACATCACAGGATACAAAGGAGGTCTGACGCTTACCGGCCGCGTTGAACGGGGAGATCCGGACAAGCCTGTGGACGCCCTTCTCCGACTTTAAATATCCGAAGGCATTCTCTCCGTTGACCTGGATCGTGACCGACTTGATTCCGGCCTCTTCACCATCCAGATAATCCAGCACTTCCACGGAATATCCCTTCTTCTCAGCCCAACGGCAGTACATGCGGTAAAGCATGCTGCACCAGTCACAGGACTCGGTGCCGCCGGCGCCGGCATTCAGCCTTAAAATGGCGTTATCGCTGTCATATTCGCCGGACAGAAGCGTGTTGATCCTCATCTCCTCCAGCTTATCCTTAAATTCCTTTAACATCTCTTCCACTTCGGGAACCACAGACAGGTCGTTCTCTTCATTGCCCATCTCGATCATCACGCCGATGTCCTCAAACTGCTGCTCTAAGTCTTTATAGCCTTTTACAGTGTCTTTTAAGTTCTTCGCCAGCTGTACGATCTTCGTGGACTTTTCCGGATCTTCCCAGAAGCCCGGTTCCTCCATGGATTTGTCAAGCTCATCAATCCTCTTTAACTTATTATCTAAGTCAAAGTGAATCCCTCACTTCCACTAATGGTTTTTCAAACGTAGATAATTCATATTTGTACTGGTCTAACTCTACCACTGTGTCACCCACTTTCTTATAATTAATTTTATTTAAAAAGGGTCCAACCTGTATCCTTTCGTCGGTTGAACCCTTTTCATTCAAAAGAATAATACAGACGCCTATATCACCTTGCGGCCGCAGCACTGTTTATATTTCTTACCGGAACCGCATGGACACGGATCGTTTGGATAAATCTTGTTTTCCGCCCGCTTGGATGGCGCCTTGGCGGCGCTGTCGTCCTTGTTGGTCCCTGTTACCTTGGCCGCAGGCTCTCTCTCCACCTTCTGCTCGACACGGATATGCATTAAGATTCTCACAGTATCTTCGCGGATAGCTGCCGTCATCTCATCGAACATCTGATAGCCGCTCATCTTATACTCTACCAGCGGATCTCTCTGGCCGTAAGCCTGTAAACCAATGCCCTGGCGCAGCTGGTCCATATCGTCGATATGGGACATCCACTTGTTGTCGATGACCTTTAATAAGATGACACGCTCGATCTCACGGATCTGCTCCGCATCCGGAAACTCCGCTTCCTTCGTCTCGTAAAGCTTGATGGCTTCCTCTTTCAGCATATGCTTCAGTTCGTTCTTCTTGATCTTCTTATCTTCCGGAAGAACAACCGGCTTAATCGGAACGATCGGAAGAAGAAGCGTGTTCAGCTCGCCTAAATCCCATTCCTCCGGCATCTGCTCGTCAGTAATGGACAAATCGACCGCATTCTCCACGATATCGGTTACCATCTTTAAGATTACGTCACGCATGTTGTCGCCGTCCAATACTTTCCGGCGCTCCGCGTAAATGACCTCACGCTGTTCGTTCATAACCTCGTCATACTTTAACAGGTTCTCACGAATACCGTAGTTGTTGGTCTCTATCTTCATCTGAGCCTTTTCAATGGCGTTGGAAAGCATCTTATGCTCGATCTGCTCGCCTTCCGGCACGCCCAGCGCAGTGAACATATTCATCAAACGCTCAGAACCAAAGAGTCTCATTAAATCATCTTCCAGGGAAATGTAGAATCTGGAAACACCCGGGTCGCCCTGACGTCCGGAACGCCCACGCAGCTGATTGTCAATACGGCGGGACTCATGACGCTCCGTACCGATGATCTTTAAACCGCCCGCAGCCTTCGCCTCGTCATCCAGCTTGATATCGGTACCACGACCGGCCATGTTGGTCGCAATGGTAACTGCCCCGTGAACACCTGCATCAGCTACAATCTCAGCCTCCAGCTCATGGTACTTGGCATTTAAAACCTTATGCGGAATGCCGCGGCGCTTCAGCATACCGCTTAACATCTCGGAAGTCTCAATGGTAATAGTACCCACCAGCACCGGCTGGCCTTTCTTATGTGCCTCTTCCACTTCATCACACACGGCTTTGAATTTTTCTTTTTTCGTCTTGTAAACCGCATCCTCCATATCGATACGGGCGATCGGTTTATTAGTCGGAATTTCAATAGCATCCATACCATAGGTGTTGCGGAACTCCTTTTCCTCGGTCAGAGCCGTACCGGTCATACCGGATTTCTTCAAATATTTATTAAAGAAGTTCTGGAATGTGATCGTTGCAAGCGTCTTGCTCTCTCTTCTGACGTTCACATGCTCCTTGGCCTCGATGGCCTGATGCAGGCCGTCGGAATACCGTCTGCCGGGCATAATACGCCCCGTGAACTCATCAACAATCAGAACCTCGTCATCCTTTACTACGTAATCCTTATCACGGAACATCAGGTAATTGGCACGAAGAGCCAGGATAATGTTGTGCTGAATCTCTAAGTTTTCCGGATCGGATAAATTTTCAATGTGGAAGAACTGCTCAACCTTGTCCACGCCCTGCTCGGTTAAATTGACAACCTTGTCCTTCTCATCTACGATAAAGTCACCCGTCTCTTCAATCTCCTCGCCCATGATGGCCGCCATCTTGGAAAATTCTCCCGATGCCTCACCGCGCTCTAACTGACGGGCCAGAATATCACAGACCTCATAAAGCTTCGTGGACTTTCCGCTCTGTCCGGAAATGATAAGCGGTGTTCTTGCCTCATCGATCAATACAGAGTCCACCTCATCGATGATTGCGTAATCAAGTTCTCTCAATACCATCTGTTCTTTATAGATGGCCATATTATCTCTCAAGTAGTCAAATCCAAGCTCGTTGTTCGTAACATAGGTAATATCACAGTTATAGGCTTCACGTCTCTCATCCGAAGTCATGGAGTTTAACACCACGCCTACCTTCAGTCCAAGGAATTCATGAACTCGTCCCATCCACTCCGCATCACGCTTTGCCAGGTAGTCGTTGACCGTAACGATCTGTACGCCTTTTCCGGCCAGTGCGTTTAAATAAGCCGGACAGGTAGAAACGAGGGTCTTACCTTCACCTGTTCTCATCTCGGCAATACGTCCCTGATGGAGAACGATGCCGCCGATTAACTGTACACGGAAGTGTTCCATATCCAGGACTCGTCTTGCTGCCTCTCGAACCGTTGCATATGCCTCCGGCAAAATATCGTCGAGGGTCTCACCTGCTGCCAGCCTTTCTTTAAAAAGCCTTGTGTTGTCCCTCAGCTCCTCATCCGTCAGTGCGATCATCTTCGGACGGAGTGCCTCTATCTTATCTACAATCGGATTGATTAACTTTAATTCTCTTTCACTATGAGTTCCAAATACCTTTTGAACGAGGTTCATGATTCATTCTCCTACTCTTCTTACTAAATAAACACAGTATAATCCTGTATATTGTAGCACTAACTCATTTTTAATTCAATGAATTCATAAAAAATTAACATTCTGCTAATAGTTCGGACATTCTTACACCCGGTTGGGGCGTCTGGCCGGCATTACAATTCGACAAAATCAATGTATTTTATGGTAAACCTGGCAAGTTGCACAAAAAATCTGTTCGATTTTCTACTTATCCACATTATCCACATCTTTCTGTGCACATTTCCCCCATTTTTATCCCCACCCACAAACCCAATATTTAGGGCAAAAACGACTTATACACCGAGTTATCCACATTATCCACATCTTTTCGCCGGAAATCCTCTTTTTTCACCAGACACAATTTTCCCTTTCAATTTTTGTGTACTTGTCATAAACTTACTTATTTCGACAAAAAATACAATTTTTCCCTTGACTTTTTTGTACCCCAATATATAGTTTCTCAATATTTTGGGCATTTATAAGTAGAAACATTTTACAAAAAATTTAGATTAATTGTCTTGATATTTTCGTAACATAATTGAATTTTTCAAATAAATATGGTATACTGATAACATCTCAAGAAAAAGGAGCTGAAGACTTATGCGTTTTACAATTACAGGAAGAAATATTGAGGTAACACAGGGGTTGCGCGAAGCAGTCGAGGACAAGCTTGGTAAACTGGACCGTTTCTTTGCACCCGCGACAGAAGCTGTAGTAAGACTCAGCGTACAGAAAGATATTCAGAAAATCGAAGTAACAATTCCGGTGAAAGGACATATAATCAGAGCAGAAGAATCAAGCAGTGATATGTACGTATCCATCGATCTCGTAGAAGAGATCCTGGAACGCCAGTTGAAAAAATATAAAAATAAGCTGATTGATAAGAAACAATCCGCACCTTCCTTCTCAGAAGCCTTCTTACAGGAAGAGGCTTCCGCAGAAGAAGAAATCCAGATTGTAAAGTCCAAAAAATTTGCAGTAAAACCCATGGACCCTGAAGAAGCCTGCGTACAGATGGAGCTTCTCGGACACAACTTCTACGTATTCTTAAATGCGGATACCGAGGAAGTGAACGTGGTTTATAAGAGAAAAGGCGGAACATACGGTCTCATTGAACCGGAGTTCTGATCGAAGATAAGTTTTATGTAAGCATAAGGGTTCCGGATATCCGGAACCCTTATTTTTTCATAGATACGTCTGTTTTATGAATTGACCGTAAGATATCGTTCCACACTGGTGATGGCGTTTGCTCCGTCCGCCACAGCAGTGGATACCTGCCTTAACTGTTTTGTTCTCACATCTCCGGCTGCGAAGATACCGGGAACCGATGTCTCACAGTCCTCTCCCGCCTTAATGTATCCGTGATCCATCTCCACAAGGCCGTCGAAAGCGCTGCTCTGCGGATGGATTCCCACTGCGATGAACACGCCGTCAACCGGAAGCTCCCCGGAGGCTTCCGTCTTCACATTCCGGATTGTAATGGATTCCACCTGGTCTGCTCCGTTAATCTTCTCCACTACGGTATCCCACAGCACTTCCACATTATCCAGCGAGAACAGCTGGGTCTGAAGAGTCCTGGCGCCGCGCAGTTCATCTCTGCGGTGAATCAGATATACCTTTTTACACATTCTGGAAAGGAAGATCGCATCCTCGATGGCCACATCTCCGCCTCCGGTCACGGCTGTCACACGGTTGCGGAAGAATGCTCCGTCGCAGGTGGCGCAGTATGACACGCCCATTCCGGTCAGCTCCTCTTCGCCCGGGACCGCCAGCTTCCTGTGGCTGGCGCCGGTCGAGATGATGACAGTCCTCGTCGTATAGCTTTCCTCCGCGCAGGTTACGGTAAAGAGGCCGTCCGCCTTTTCCACACGCACCACATCATCGGTCACGAATTCCGCGCCCAGTTTATCCGCGTGCTCCCGGAACTTCATGCCCAGGTCGTATCCGTTGATTCCCGGAAGCCCCGGATAGTTATCCACCTCGTAGGTGTTGAGCACCTGGCCGCCGCTGGCAACCTCTTTTTCAATGACAACAGTCTCCAGCTCCGCACGCTTGGCGTAGATCGCCGCCGTAAGTCCTGCCGGACCTGAACCGATAATTACCACATCGTAAATCTTTCCCATTTAATTTCCATCCTTCCTGTATCATTTCTCCCGCCGCGGTACGTAATCACACGGTTCCGCCGCCGGGAATATTTGTCATGAAATAATTCATAGTCTCATTATATCGCACTCTCTTCCAAGTATGCAATGTTTTCTTTTGTGGCTAAGCCTCAAATCCTATTGAATTAAAAAATTACCTTTGGTAAAATAGAGTTGACGGAAGACGGGATCGATCCGGCTTACCAGGATTAAAAGAAAGGGTGGTTTTCATGGCAAAAAAAACAGTGCTGGTTACGGGCGCTTCCAGAGGAATCGGAAAAGCCATTGCGGTAAAATTTGCAAAAAAAGGATATAATGTGGTAATCAACTGCCTTCACAGCGAGGAGAGACTCCTGCAGACGAAAAAAGAGCTGGAATCATATCAGATTTCCTGCCTCGCCTACATGGGCGACATGGGCGACATGGAGCAGTGCCGGATTCTGTTCGATCAGATCCGGAAGCAGTTTGGAACGCTTGACGTCCTGGTAAACAACGCGGGGATTTCCTACATCGGCCTCTTACAGGACATGAGCACGGAATCCTGGGACCGGATCATACGGACCAACTTAACCTCGGTCTTCAACTGCTGTAAACTGGCTGTTCCCGGTATGGTGGACAAGAAGCAGGGAAAGATCATCAACATATCCTCCGTATGGGGCGTCTCCGGTGCTTCCTGTGAGGTCGCTTACTCAGCGACAAAGGGCGGAATCAACGCCTTCACCAAGGCGCTGGCCAAGGAGCTGGCTCCCAGCAACGTCCAGGTAAACGCTGTTGCGTGCGGCGCCATTGATACGGAGATGAACCGTTTCCTGGAAGAGGACGAACTCATTGCCCTGATCGAAGAGATTCCCGCCGGACGCCTTGGACAGGCGGAGGAGGTGGCCGATCTGGTCTACCACCTGGGATATAAGAATTCTTATCTGACCGGACAGATCATTGGGTTGGATGGGGGATGGATTTAGAGGTGTAAGGGAAAAGGAGTACGGCGGCATATTATTTGCGCGGTACTCCTTTTTTAGTATTTTTTCATGTTTTTCATGTAATACCTGGTATAAATTCCTCTTCCTCTTGCTGCTTGACTTTTAATACTCACAACCTGCGTATGAGTATTCCTTTCATGTAATCGGTTTCGTTATGTGTTTGGCAAACAATGTCCTTTTCAGCTTCTGTACAGCCAATCAGGATTTTTATTTCCGAATCACGTTTCATTAAATCAACAATGCACATGATTGCATCAATTTGCTTTCTTTCATCTGTTCCCACCCATACATCGATGCCTCCTCCATCCATTGAAGATGTATTCTCTAAATAACCGTAATCAACTCTGTAAACAAAATCGGGAAACCTCGGATGAGCCGTTCCTTTTGGTCTATCTATAACAATTTTTGATTCACTCACGATTTTATCAATCGCATTCCAAAAACCATCACTTGTTTCCATCGCCCCACCTCGCAGCATCATGTTTTCTTAGATCACTACTTTTACGCTAACTCCTTCTTTAAGTAAACCATATCCACAAGCTGTATCCCATCCTCAAACATCGGATGGTCATAGTTGTCTGTAAAAAAGTTATGAATCCTGTGAGAAAGGCAAAAACCATTTTTCTCGTAAAAATGCAGAATAGAAGGAAGATCGCCGGTTCCCACAATCATAGTCTTATACTTATCTTTATAAAATTCTGATATATACTGAATGAGCCTGCTGCCATATCCCTTACCGTGCCACGCTTCATATGTAGCGATATTTTTAAGTTCACATGTATCAGGGTTCTCACCCGTGACCACGCATATGCTTTTTAAGCCGTCATCGTACAGGGCAAACAGATCTCCTCGTTCCAGGTATTTATCTATCATGGACTCCCTCATAAACTCATTTGCTTAAGTCTCCAAGTATCTCCTTCTCTGCAAATAACGCTGTAGCCCCGCCCGTATGCCAGAATACCACATTACTTCCGGCCGGAACCTTTCCGGTCCTGATGTAATCCAGCATGCCCGCAAAGGCTTTTCCCGTATAGACCGGGTCTGTGAGAAGCCCTTCCTTCACCGCCAGAAGCTTAATCGCCTCGGATGCCGCCTCGTTGGGAATCTCATAGCCAGGCAGATAATAGTTTAAATCGGTGCAGATATCCCGCTCCGCATCCACCGTGATTCCGGCTCCGATCAGCTTTAGGCTCTCATTGGCCAGAACGGCCGTCCGCTTCGGATACTCCGGGTCCTTGGCGCTGACATTGATGGAAATGATCCCGGTCTCAGAACCGACCAGGTTCCGTCCTGCAGCCAGACCAGCCATCGTACCGCCGGTTCCGGTGGCATGGAAGACGTAATCGGCCTGGATATCCATGGCGGACAGCTGCTTCTCCAGCTCCACGTATCCCTCGATAAATCCCACAGATCCCACCGGGCTGGCTCCGCCCATGGGTACCTCATAGCAGACGTGTCTGCCGGCTTCCTTATTTAAGCGGGCCATGTGTTCTCTCGCAAGAGTGACGGCCCGGTCTTCCGCCTCTTCCTCTGTCTCTCCCGCCTGAATCTTCACGATGTGGACCTCGGCATCCATGATGCGGTCCAGAAGCAGGTTGGCCCTCAGATCATCCTCATCCGGCTTCACGATGGCGACCAGATACAGCACCGGTTTTAAACCGCAGCGCCGACACGCGGCCGCCGTCTGCATAGCATGGTTTGACTGGGTCGCCCCAAAGGTGAAGACGTACTCACAGCCGCGGCTCATGGCGTCCCCCATCAGATACTGGAGCTTGCGCACCTTATTTCCCCCAAACAGACTCATGCCGGTAAAATCGTCACGCTTGATATAGAGGTTCACTCCCAGTTCCTTTGAAAGCCGGTCCAGCCTGTAAAACGGCGTTGGGAAAAATCCCAGTTCCGCTTTGGGAAGTTTTTCAAATAATTTCTCCGCTTCTTTTGCTGTCATACTCATTGCTTTTTGCTCCTTCCATTCTGGCAATAATCTTTTTAAAAGATACGCTGAACATGGCCACGGTAACACAAACAGCGCAGAAATCCGCGACCGGTTCGGCTAAGAACACGCCCATAGTCTTATTCTCCATAAAACGCGGAAGAATGAAGATCAGCGGGATCAGTAAAAATACCTTGCGCAGCAGCGCCAAAAATACGGATACCTTGGCATTTCCCAGCGCAATAAAGGTCTGCTGGCAAGCCACTTGTGCACCGAACATCAGGGAAACCGCCATATAAATCCGGATCGCCCAGCGCGTATATTCCGTCAGCGCGGCATCGCTGGTAAAGATCATGATGAAAATCTGCGGGAAGAACATGGACAGCGCCCACAGAAGCGTGGAATAGCCAATACAGCAGAGGAACAGGATCTTAAACGTCTTCTTCACGCGGTCCGCGCTGCCAGCCCCATAGTTAAAGCTGACGATGGGCTGGGAGCCCTGGGTCAGTCCCTGAAGCGGAAGCATGGAAAACTGCATGACACTGCTCAGTATCGTCATGGCGCCTACCGCCACGTCTCCGCCGTAGCGAAGCAGGGATGAATTGAAGCAGACGGACAGGATGCTTTCCGTAAACGCCATGATAAACGGCGATGTTCCCAATGCCATACAGGGAAGAATAATGCCTGCCTCCAGCTTCAGGCTCTTCTTTTTGATGCGCAGCGAGCTCTTCTCCGAAGTGAGGAAGCGCAGCACCCAGATGGAGGAGACCGCCTGGGAAAGGATTGTCGCCAGCGCGGCCCCCTTCACGCCCATATTCAGACCGAATATAAAGACAGGGTCCAGAATGATGTTGCAGACAGCTCCGATCAGCACGGTATACATGCTGGTCTTGGCGTAGCCCTGGGCAGTGATAAAGGCATTCAGCCCCAGCGCCAGCTGTACGAAAATGGTTCCCAGCGCATATATCTTCATGTAATCCCAGGCATAGCCGATCGTATTTTCACTGGCCCCGAACAACAGCAGGATGGAACGCCCGCAGAACAGGAAGACCGCAGTCAGGATCAGGGCAAGCACCACCAGCATCGTGGTACAGTTACCCAGGATCTTCTCCGCCTTCTCTTTCTCATTTCTCCCCATCATGATGGAGGAACGCGGCGCGCCTCCCATACTGATAAAATAGGCAAATGCGGTGATCGCCATGATGACCGGCATCGTAACACCGACTCCCGTCAGGGCTGCCGCTCCGACTCCGGGAATATGGCCGATATACATACGGTCTACCATGTTGTACATAACATTGATCACCTGTGCCGCAATGGCAGGCATAGACAGCCGAAAGAGCAGCTTTCCGACGCTCTCGGTCCCCAGTTCATTCTCTTTTCCTTTTTTCGGTTCCATTTATTTCATTCCTTTCAAGATATTGTCAAGATTCTGATTGATTACCTTAGTCGTACGCGCCATGGCCTCCATATCTTCCCGCGGTACGCCATCATACAGCTTTCCTGCAAATTCCTGGCGGCATTTTCTGAGTCTCGTCACAATGTCGTCGCTTTTCTCCGTCAGGGACAGATGAATGAGTCTCCTGTCCTTTAAATCCTTTCCCGCCTTTAGATAGCCTCTCTCGCATAGTGTCTCCACGGATTTCGCCACAAGCCCCTTGGAAATATTGCGGAAATGAGCGATATCCGACGCGCTGTCATAACCGGGATTGTTGGCCAGAAACATCAGTACCACGATTTCGTTGGGGGTAAAACAGTATTCCGCCACTTCCAGTGCACACAATTTTCTGTATACCTTGTCTATCTTTGCATAGTAGGCAAAGTAGCCCTCATCTTTCTGCTCCATGATTTCACCTTTCTAATATTGTTCATTTTTGAACTGTTCACTTTTGAATTATATACAAGAAATTCTCTTCTGTCAAGGAAAAAGACCCCGCCTTCCCGATACGGCCCATAAGCGGGGCTTCCATCGGGAAGACAGAGTCTTCCTGCCATTGCTGTTTTATTGTATTTCGTCCATCTCCACTTCCGCGCTCGGGACGTTTACCTTGACGCTGCGGATTCCGTTCCGGCAGCTGGCCTTCGCGGTGTATGCCTGGGATTCCAGAATCATCTGCCCGCTCTTTTCAAGGAGCCGGAAGCAGTATCCCCCCTTCTGATCCTGGTAAATCTCAAATTTCGGATTCTTCTGTGCCAGATATCCTCTGACGGTCTGGTCTTCAATCTCCGCCGCCTCTGCGCACCGAATCACACTCTCGATGCCGTCCACGCATGCGTCCTTTTTCGTATAGATCTCCGAGGTCCCGATCGTCTCCCCGTTGGCGGCCTTTAAATGAAAATCGTAGCCGGTATTTTTCCTGTAGATTACAAATTTCCCCATTGCTGGACCTTCTTTCGTCCTTTTTTATGGGGATTATAGCATACGTGAGCGAAGGCCGGCATCTATTTACAGAAAACATCTTATTTTTACCGTTTTGTTATCTTCCGGTCTCCCGGTACAACTGTCACTCGGTGACAGGAATACCACCTCTGTCGATTCCCCATACCTTTCGCATTTCCATCAGCCGGTCAACCTGACTTCCGTTCAGAGTTCCGCTGCTTCCCAGCATTCTTAAATACAGCTGAATTCTGGCGCACTGTTCCACGGATTCCATGAAATAAAAAGACTGGTACACATCTTTCCCCCAACTCAGCGCCCCATGATTAGCCAGAAGCACAGCATTGTAATCATGAATAAACGGGGCGATGGATTCCGGTACTTCTTCCGTTCCCGGAAGGGCGTACGGTGCAACCGGGACCACCCCCACTGCCATCACGGCTTCCGTTAGAATTGCCCGGTTTAAGGGAATCCCTGCCGCCGAAAACGCGGTCGCAAACGGAGGATGGAGATGCGTAACACCATGAATCTCCGGATCCTCCCGGTAGATTCTCAAATGCATCTTCATCTCTGAGGAAGGTTTCCCCTCTGTCAGCACTCTGCCGTCCAGCGATACCTTCACCATCATATCGTCCGTCATATACCCTTTGGAGACACCGGAGGGAGTAATCAGAATCGTATCCGCTGAAATCCTGCAGCTGATATTGCCGTCATTGGCCGCAACATAGGCACGCTCATAAGAACGCCTTCCTAAGTCTGTCAGTACGCTCCTGGCTTCTTTTTCTGTCATATACCCCATACTTACTGCCCTCCCATTTCTATTACAGCCTTATTTCTTCTGAATCGTCCGATCAGCTCAATGGTGAACTGGATCATATAGCCATTTACCAGCATGGAGACCACCGTGGCGCCTCCCAGCTTTCCTCCCAGAAGAAAACCGGTGATGGAAAGCAGAATATCGATGGTTATTCTTGTCACATTGACATTCTTTTTAAGCTTTCCGGATAAATACATCATCATGGCATCCATTCCTGCTTCGCCAAGCCCCGCCGCCACATACGTTCCGATCCCCACCCCCATGAGAATCAGACCAGCCAGCAGGCACAAGAGGCGCCCCGACGCAGTTCCTCCTCCCGTACAAATCGCCGGAGAAAACCACTTGATAAATGCACCTACCAGCACGCTGTTTAAAATAGAACCGATTCCGATCCGTTTCCTGTCGATAAAGAACAGAAGGATGATGATGGAAATCATCAGCACCTGGGATGTAGTCCCCAGAGACAGGTGCAGAACGCGTCCCAGTCCCGCCTGAAACAGTGACAGCGGATCCAGCCCAAAGTCTGCCTGGACAAACAGATCAATGCTGGCTCCCATCATCATGGAACCAACGATGACCATCAGAATTTCTTTCCATTTTTTAATCATATCATGTCCTCATCGCGCAATGGCTTCGCCGCAGCGCCGTCTGATGGCAGCTTCGGCGTCCGGATATCCGGCGCACAGCGTTTCCATATCACCATGTTCGTAATCCTCCGGCAGATACGCCGGGGCCATCGTCGTTCCCGCCAGACAGTATTTCCCGCCGTGAGCCACAACTGATCCCTGCCATACGCCTGCCGGAACACGAAACTGCGGGACTTCCCCATCAGACAGACGTGTCCCCAGAACTTTGATCTCTGATGTTCCATCCGGATACAGGAGGAGAAGCTCCAGTCCATCCCCCATATAGTAATGGTAGATTTCATCGGTTTTCAGCCTGTGCATATGGGAAAAGGAGTATTCCGTCAGAAGATAGTAGATGGAGCTGTAAGACTCCCTTCCCGCAGCGTCCTTCTCACCAGCGTAGAGATACCGGTACATGCCGCCTTCTCCAGTGAGCGGTACGAGTTTCAGTTCCTTAATTATAGATTCTATCATTCGACCACAACCCACTTTCCATCCGAATCCGCACTCTCAAGCATCGCATTACAGAGCTTCACAATATCCCTTCCCTCAAAAAAGGTAGGATAAACCGGCGCTTCCGACACACACCCCCGCTTTACATCATCATAAAAGCTGTCCACAAGACTTCGGAAGGTATCCATAAAACCGTTGCCAAAACCGAATATCTCCGAGTTTACACCGCTTCCCTTGACAGCAGTGTTCAGGATATTGTTGTCCTCGGAATTCCACCACAGATTCTTCTTTTCTCCTGTCACCTCCAGGGTGATCCGGTTGATTCTGCCCTGGGACACTTCTGATAAGAGCACCGTTCCTATCGCTCCGTTGTCAAATTTCAAGTTAATGGCTGCCGCATCTTCGGAGCAGACCTCCATCGTCTCCGTCCGTTTTCCATCTCCGGAATCCGGATACATGATACGGTCTTCCACATACCGGTTCGGGTAAAAACGCCCGAAGTTGGCGGAAAGCGCCTTCACCTTCCGGCCGGAAATATACTGGGCAATATCCAGCCAGTGCGTCCCGATCTCCGTCACTGCGCGCATCCGGCCCGCCAGAACCGTGTTGTATCGCCAGTCCACAGGCGCAGGAAATGCATTGAACTCCTGCAAATAGTTACCGTGGATCACATTCACACGGCCGAATTCTTCCGATTCCACCAGTTTTCTTGCCTTCTGACATGCCATATGGAATCTGACGTTAAAATTAATTGCGCAGACTACTCCGCACTCTTTCGCACGCCTGGCCAGTTCCTCCGCCTGGCTGTCCTCAAAGCACAGAGGTTTTTCACACAGTACGTTCTTCTTATGATCCAGAAGCTCCATAACCATATCGTAATGGAGGTTGGGCGGTGTGCACACATGGACGGTTGTAATCTCATCATCCAAAAGAATGGAAGAATCCGTTCCCCACTTTTCAATGGAGAATTCTTCGGCAAATGCCTTTGCCTTCTCCTCACTGACATCGACGATAGCTCCAATTAAAATTCCGCTGGCCTTCAGCGCTTCCGCATGGGTATGGGCAATGTTGCCGGCTCCCCAGATTCCTGTCTTCATATGATTCTGCCTCCTTATACTTCCACCTTAATAATGCTTTCCAGCGCAATTGTAATCTCATCTTCCACGGCCTTCGCCATCTTCTCCGGATAGTGATCAAACTCCTCGGAGCCTACGAATTCAAAGCATGGGCCATCTGCCGCTACAATACAGCCGGCTTTTATGCCTCTCACCGATGCGATAACGAAGAGGACCGATGCTTCATTTTCCATAGCCAGAACTCCGGCTTCCGAAAACAGTCGGTTATTTGTAGGCATCAGACCGGTATAGAACAGACCCGATGTCGTGATGATTCCGGTTCTCGCTTCCGGATTAATTTCCTTTGCGGCTTCCTGCATGGCCGCTACCACATCCATTGACGCAATCGCCGGATAGGAAATCGGAATAAACTGAGGCGTGATCCCGTCGTCCCGGCACGCGGCCGTGGCGATAATCAGCGATCCCTGGGGCATATCTTTCTGTAAAGTCCCACAGGTTCCGACACGGATAATAACTTTTGCTCCGCCCAGAATCAGTCCTTCAAAGCTTACAGAGGCTCCGTTTCCCCCCACGCCATGGGATGATACCGTCACAGGCACTCCCTTGTAGGTTCCGTTAAAGGTCCAGTATTCCCGGCTCTTTGCCACTACTTCCACGTTTTCCAGCCGTTTTGATATCTTTTCCGCCCGCGCGGGATCACCGCAGGCGATGACTCTCTCTGCAATTTTGTTATAGGGAATATCTATAATTGGTACAATCTTCTCCATTTTTTATCTTCCTTTCTCATCAGGCCGCTGCTGCTCTTCTCTTATCATTCATTTTTTTATAAGAGTAAATTACAAGTACAATTACTGTTACAATATACGGAATGGTGCTGACCAGCTCCGTCGGAATTCCCATATTCTGCGTTCCCGGATTGACCGCGAAGGCATCTGCAACTCCGAACAGCAGGCAGACAAGCAGTGTCGGCACCGGTTTGTTGCCTCCCAGCGAGGCGGCGGCAATCGCAATGAAGCCTCTGCCTGCCGTCATATCTTTTACAAAGTACGATACGTAACCCATGGACATGTAGGCGCCCCCCATAGCTGCCAGCATGCCGCTGATTGCCAGAGCAATATATTTCACCTGCAGCACATGCACGCCCACAGACTCCAGCGCTTCCGGATTCTCGCCGCAGCTTCTGATATGAAGCCCCAGGGAGGTCTTATATAAGAATATACTGAGTACAATGATCAGCAGAATAGCCACATATGTCAGTACATTGTGCCCGGACACCACAGTTCCCAGGACTGGAATATCCTTAATCACAGGAATATTCACCTGAGGAAGTACACCGCTCTTTAAAGACGAAGATATCCCTTTCTCCCCTACCGCCAGATACAAAAGAAATACGGTTCCTCCAGCGGCCGTCAGGTTATAGGCAATGCCTGTGATGGTCGGATCTGTTTTTAGCTTAGTAACAATAAAGCACATCAAAATTCCCAGCAATGCGCCTACGACGACGGCCGCCGTAAAGCCGAGAAATGCATTGCCTCCAAACGCAGCGCTGGCTACTACGCCAATCAGGGCGCAGGTCAGCATCATTCCCTCAATTCCAATGTTTGTAACACCTGCTAAATCAGCTACCAGATAAGACATGGACGCATACAGAATCGGTGTCGTCATGCGGATGATCGAAAACAGGAAGCTGACCGATGTAACAATCTCCAAAAATTTCATTTTGCCCTCCTTTATGCGTCAGCCGCTTCTCTCGTCATTTTCACAGTCAGTTTCTTCTTATATCCGGCAAGGAAACCGGTAGCTGCAATCAGGATAATGATCACGCCCTGTATGATGGACACCACTTCATTCTGCACATCGGTTCCACGGCTCATGATATCGGATCCGATTCTTAAATAAGCGAGAAGAAACGCTCCAACCGGAACAAACTTCGGGTTGTTTCTCGCAATGATAGCGATGATCAGACCATCCCAGCCATATCCTGACCGCCACTCCCAGTTAAAACGCTGCTGTGATCCCATCATATAGGCTGCTCCGCCCAGACCGGCAATGGCTCCGCCAATAATCTGGGACAGGAGTATCGTCCCCGTCACTCCGATGCCAGAATACTTCGCAAAGTTTTTGTTCTCCCCACACATGCGGATAGCATATCCCCATTTTGTATGGTACAGGAACAGCCATGCAGCAATCACAAGGACCACCGCGATCACAAGTCCGAAATGAATTCCTCTGGTAAATTCAAACAGCCTTGCCGTCTTCGCAAATTTCAGGGAAGCTACGTGTGTGCTCTTTGGGTCCTTCATATAAGTCTTTAAGAGGAAATCACCAATATAGAAGGTAATGTAATTTAACATCAGAGAGGAAACAATCTCGTTTGCCTCAAACTTCAGTTTTAAAATCGCCGGCAGAAATGCGATCAGTGCTCCGGCGGCAAGTCCTGCAAACAGGGCAGTAAAAGCATGAATTCCAGGTCCCATCTTAAGCAGGGTCGCCGCCAGGGCAGCCGCAAGACCTCCCGCATAGAACATGCCTTCCACTGCAAGATTGTAAACCTTCGTCTGGAGAATGAATGTAACCGCCAGTCCCGTGAACAGCAGCGGAGTCATAAGCTCAATAATATTGGCAATATAACGGAAAGAAGTAAGCGGGGCCACAAAGAATTTGTAGATGGCCTCCAAAGGCTGACTGCTCACCAAAAAGATAATTACCACCGCAAATACAACGGCAATTCCGACAGCCAGAAGGGTTCTTAACAGTTCAAACCGGGACATGATTTTATTCTTATTCTTCACAGCAGGCCCTCCTTAAGTCTTCCTCCGACTGTTGCTTCACGCCGAGCATATAATATCCCAGCTCTTCTTCAGTCATTTCCTTGGCCTGGGGGAAGTATCCTGATATTTTCCCCTGGCACATGACAATAATGCTGTCCGAAAGTTCCAGTATTTCATTCAAATCCGCGGAAACCAGAAGGACCGCGCAGCCTCTGTCACGGATTTCCACAATTTTTTTGTGAATAAACTCAATCGCGCCCACATCGACGCCGCGCGTCGGCTGATCTGCAATCAGAATCGATGGTTCTGCAGAAAACTCCCGCGCTACGATCACTTTCTGCATATTTCCGCCCGACAGCATGCCAATCTCATCAAGAGGACTTCCGCAGCGAATATCGTAATCACGAATCCCTGCCTCCACCCAGCGGTCGATCTTCTTTTTATTCAGAAACAGCCCGGAATTCACTTCCTCGGAATCACAGATACTGGAGATCATATTTTCCCGAATAGTCACGTGTCCCGCGGCCCCATAGACCATGCGGTCCTCCGGAATATAGGACATCCCCTTTCGCCTGATCTCCTTGACGGAACAGCCCGCCGTCTGGTCCGTACCGATCATCACTTCTCCATTTCGTTTGTCCAGATGCCTCATACCGGTAATCAGTTCCACCAGTTCTTCCTGGCCGCTGCCCTCCACTCCGGCAATTCCCAGAATTTCTCCTGAGCGCACGGAGAAAGAGACACGGTTAAGCACCTGTCTGCCCACCTCATTTTTACAGCTTAAATTCCGGACAGACAGTCTCGTTTCCTTCGGTTTCGCCGGTCCTTTTTCCACCTTCAAAATAATGTCACGGCCCACCATCAATTTCGAGATGTCCTCCACTGTCAGACCTGTAACATCATAAGTACCCACGCCTTTTCCATGGCGCATAATGGTGATCCTCTGACAAATCTCTTTTATTTCATTCAGCTTATGAGAGATAAAGATAATGGTAAGGCCCGATTCCTTCAGCTTATTTAACTGCTCAAACAGTTCCTCCGTCTCCTGAGGTGTCAGCACCGCCGTCGGCTCATCTAGAATAAGCAGCTTAACTTCACGGTACAGCGCCTTTAAAATCTCGACCTTCTGCTTCTTTCCAACCGATAAATCACTGACGGCTGCCGTCGGGTCTACATCAAACCGGAAACGCTCCGAAAGTGCTCTGGTAATTTCAACCGCCTTTTTCCGATCCAGAAAACCGTTCTTTTTCGGTTCCTTTCCCAGCACAATGTTCTCTGCCACAGTAAGGGAAGACACCAGCTTAAAATGCTGGTGCACCATCCCGATACCGAGACGCAGGGCATCATCGGAGGAAGCGATCTTCACCGGTTTTCCGTCCAGCTCTATCGTACCTTCATCCGGTTGTTCTATTCCGAACAGGATCTTCATGAGCGTCGATTTTCCGGCTCCGTTTTCCCCCATCAGGGCATGAATCTCTCCTCTGTTTACAGAAAAATCCACATGAGAGTTGGCCAAAACTCCGTTGCCGTATACTTTTGTGATGTTCTTCATGCTTAATATTTCTCTGGCCTGCTCCATCCGTATCACCCCTTTTTCGCTTATGGCTGAACTTCGCCCTTTAATGATGCGATTTCCTCATCTGTCATATCGAATGCGCTTCTAATTGTAGTTTTTCCGTCAATGATATTCTGCTTCGCTTCCGCTACCTTTTCTCTCGCTTCCGCAGGTACGTTCTTCTGATACCAGCTGTTGTCCGTGATTTCAATACAACCGTCGGACAGTCCATACGTCTTTACTGTGCCGAATTCCAGTTTTCCGTCCAGATAATCGCCAACTGCCTTGTCGATGGAGATATCAACCCGTTTTAAGATAGATGCATAGATGGCATCCGCCTTCTTTTCGTCACTGGAGAACAGTTCTGACTGATCTGAATCCGTTCCAATTGCATGATTGCCGGTCTCCTTGGCCGCATCCAGAACGCCCAGACCTGCGCCGCCTGCCGCCTGAAATACGATGTCGGCTCCAGCATTATATAATGCAATACCGATCTCTTTTCCCTTGGCAGCGTCCGTAAAGCTGTTCATATAGCCTGTGTTAATCTTGATATCCGGGTTTACCACCTTCGCGCCTTCTATGTAGCCTACCAGCCAGTCATTAATGAGGGGAATGTCAAATCCGCCGGCAAATCCCAGCTGTCCTGTCTTTGAAGCAGAGGCGCCCAGCACACCCGCCAGATAACCGCCTTCATAGCACTTATATGTCATGCAGTAAATGTTGGAATTAGCTCCGTCGGAGAAATCTACACTCTCATCATATAAGATAAACTTCTGATCCGGATACTCCTCTGCCGCTTCCTGAAGCGGCTGGGATATATTGACGCCGCCCGTGATAATGATGTCCCAGCCTTCATTAATAACGTCTTCCAGTGTGGCGGAATACTTGGTGATATCCGTTCCCATCTCCACAACCTTTGTGCTGGCACTGTAGTTCTCTTCGATCAGTGCCAGACCGGCATTGGCGGAATCAAAGAAAGATTTGTCTCCCAGAGTACCCGGAACGAGCAGAAGCACGCTTAAATCCCCGTTTTTCTTTTCCTCTCCGGCAGTTGTCTCTGCCGATACGCTCTCCCCAGCCGTATCTGATGTCTTTGCGCCGCCGCATCCTGCAAGCAGTCCTGCCGTTAAAGCTGCCGTTAAACAGATTGCCCATACTTTCTTCATGATTGTTCTCTCCTTCTCCTTTTGCTGTATCTTATCAGACACAGTGAATACGTTTGTTGTTCTTTCTGCATTCTTCCGTAAATTCTGTCACATACTCTTCTTCCGAAGCATCTACAATCAGCTCCGTAATCTCTTCCAGGTCACAGACCTTGTAAAAAGCTCTGCTCGCCAGCTTGTGATGATCCATCAGGAAATACACTTCCTCGCTGGCCTTAATCATCGCCTTCTTAACCTCTGCCTCATCTCTCGTGGCATCGGAAATACCATGCTTCTCATCCACCGATTTGGAGGAAAGAAATGCCTTGTCCACGTAATAATTATCCAGCATACGGACCGCCTCGATCCCTACCAGCGACATAGCGCTCTTTCTCAAACTTCCTCCGATCAGGATCACGTCAATCTTCTCTTTGTCCTTCAGCTTCATGCATATACTGATGTTATTGGTGATCACCGTGGCGTGCACCTCTAAGTAATCCGCCATGGCATACACCGTGCTGCTGGCATCCATGAAAATGGATTCTCCTTCACCCACCAAAGATGCCGCGTATCTGGCGATCCTGTCCTTCTCCTCTGCATGAAACTTCACCCGCTTGTCCACCGGATCTTCATACGTGCCTCCCGGTATGCTTCTCGCGCCTCCCAGCACTCTCACCAGGCTGTTGTCCTCTTCCAACTTCTTTAAATCTCTCCGGATTGTCATCTCAGATACCAGCAGCGTATCCTTTAGATAAGTGATGTCCACGAACTCATTTTCCTTCACGTAATCCAGAATAAACTTTTTTCTTTCTTCTGCGGTAAATGTCTTCATACCTGCCTCCATTCATGTAAACGCCTGCATTTTGGCGTTCCCGGTAGAAATGAAAGGCAGCTTCCTTTCACCTCTTCCCTATTTTTTCATTAGTATCTCTAAATTGTCACGGAAAGGAGGATACACGATTCCTTTCTCGGTTACAATGGCCGTAATATACTCGGCCGGTGTTACATCAAATGCCAGATTGTATGTCTTCACTTCCTTCGGGGCAATGTATTCCCCGTTAATGCGAAGGACCTCCTCCCTGCTTCGCTCTTCGATCGGGATCTCTTTTCCGGTTGGACACTCCATATCAATCGTGGTTGTCGGCGCCGCGATATAGACCGGTACGTGAAACTGATTGGCCAGAACGCTGACACTGAAGGTTCCTATCTTGTTCGCCGTATCTCCATTAGCAGCTACACGGTCGCAGCCTACGATAAGAGCATTGATTTTCCCCTGTGATAAAACTACTGCGGCCATATTGTCACAGATCAGCGTCACATCCACCCCGTGTTCTACCAGTTCAAAAGCGGTTAAATTGGCTCCCTGGAGCCTTGGTCTCGTCTCATCTGCAAAGGCCTTGATATTCATTCCCTTCTCCTGAGCCATATAGAATACAGACAGTGCGGTTCCATATTCCGATGTTGCCAGACTTCCCGCGTTGCAGTGGGTGAGAACAGTGTCCCCATCCTTTAAAAGGCTGAGCAGATTCGTTCCAATGTTCCGGTTTGTCTGCTTGTCCTCTTCATGAATCGCCACAGCTTCCGCTTCCAGTCCCTTCCTTACAGCCTCAAGAGGCTGTCCTTCACTGGCAAGCGCTTCTGCTCTCTCTACCATTCTGTCTACGGCCCACATTAAGTTCACCGCGGTAGGACGGGAAGACTTTAAGTATTCTCCCTGCTCCCTGTAAAAATCCATAAACGCAGCCGTGTCCGTTCCATCAAAGGCATTGGCAGCCAGCACCATACCGTATCCGGCCGATACGCCGATAGCCGGTGCGCCTCTGACAATCATGGTCTGAATCGCCTGATAGACATCCTCCAGGGTTTTACATGTTGCATATGTAACCGTATTTGGCAGGAGTGTCTGATCTAACAGAAGCAAATTCCCTTTCTCCCATTTTAATGTGATAATTTCTCTCATGTTATTTCTCAATTCCTTTCCTTTTTGTTTGTTTCCAACATCTATAACGAGATATTACCACATTAAATGTTTGAAGTCAACATTTATTTTGTTATTTTTAAACATAATTTTACTGTAAGGGGGTGGCCTATTGGGATATTTTACCCCGTTTCTACAAAAATGGCAAGTTTTTTTGTTTGATTACCTCAAATTGGCAGGATTTGGTTGTTATTTTTTAACATTCATGTGCGAATAGACATCAGGCCAGAGATCCCGTTCCCTTAACGCGAAAAGAGCTGGCTGCCGAGAATCAATCTTTTGATTCTCAACAGTCAGCTCTTTACACTGATTCTACTTTTTCAATGCGGTCTCTTAAACCTCCGGCTTCTCCACCTGAACGATGGCAGCCTTCTGCATCGGAATTCTGCAGTTCTTGTTATTGCCGAACTCTACGATCACGGTATCATCAGTCATATCGATAATAACGCCATAGAAACCACTGGTAGTCAAAACGCTGTCACCAATAGCAATGCTTGAAAGCAGTTCCTGCTGTTTCTTCTTTTCCTTCTTCTGCGGTCTGATTGCAATAAAATACATAAAGCCGAAGATTACCGCGATATAAATAATCCAGAATCCCATGCCCATGCCGCCGCTGGTTGCTAATGCCATAAATCATTTCCTCCTTATATAACGATCCGCCGCCTCGCTACGGTATCATTGTCCTTACTTCTCTGCTTGTACCGCCGTCATGCCGGCAAGCTTTTCCGCTTTATACTCTGCATAACGGTGCTGTTCGATTGCGTCGCGAATCTCTTCCATCATTGTATTATAAAAGTACAAATTATGCAAGACACATAATCTCATCCCGAGCATTTCTTTTGCTTTTAACAAATGCCGGATATAAGCTCTGCTGTAGGAACGGCAGGCCGGACACCCGCAGCCCTCTTCGATGGGGAGGTGATCCAGCTCATACTTGGAATTAAATAAATTCCGTTTGCCCTGATTGGTATAGACATGGCCATGGCGGCCGTTTCTGGATGGATAGACACAGTCGAAGAAATCCACACCCCGATCCACCGCCTCCAGGATATTGGCCGGCGTTCCGACGCCCATTAAATAGGTTGGCTTATGTTCCGGAAGGTACGGCACGGTTTCATCTAAAATACGGTACATCTCCTCGTGGCTCTCGCCGACCGCCAGGCCGCCCAGCGCGTATCCGTCCAAATCCATGGCGGAAATGGTCTTCGCGTGTTGGATGCGGATATCTTCATACGTTCCGCCCTGGTTGATGCCGAACAACAGCTGTTCCTGATTGATGGTCTCCGGCAGACTGTTAAGTCTGGCCATCTCCACCTTGCAGCGCTCCAGCCATCTGGTGGTCCGGTCAACGCTGTTCTGCATATATTCCCTGGTCGCCGGGTGGGGCGGACACTCGTCCAGCGCCATAGCGATGGTGGAACCCAGATTCGACTGGATCTGCATACTCTCCTCCGGCCCCATGAAAATACGGTGGCCGTCGATATGAGACTGGAAGTAGACGCCTTCCTCTTTGATCTTCCTTAAACCAGTTAAGGAAAAGACCTGAAATCCGCCGGAATCCGTGAGGATCGGACGGTCCCAGTTCATGAACTTATGGAGTCCGCCGAATTCCCTGATTAACTTATCACCGGTTCTCACATGAAGGTGATACGTGTTTGACAGCTCTACCTGGGTCCTGATCTCCTTTAAATCATCTGTGGAAACCGCTCCCTTGATGGCGCCAACCGTACCGACATTCATGAATACCGGAGTCTGGATGGTTCCGTGCACGGTGGAAACCTCCGCCCGTTTTGCACGGCCATCCTTAGCAATAATTTTATAATTCATTCTGATTCCTTACTTTGATTTTTTTGAGCTCTTCGCCGCTGCCTTAGCCGCTTTTTCAGCAGCCTTTTTCTCTTCCATATGCTTATTCTTGTAGATCGTCATCACATACCATAAGGAACCTGTGATGCAGACGGAAGAATACGTACCGCATACGATACCAACCATCAGAGGAAGTGCGAACTCACGAATCGAGGACACACCGAGAATAAACAGTACGAATACCATGACGAACGTGGTCAAAGAAGTATTGATACTTCTTGTAAATGTCTGTGTAATACTTAAGTTTACAATCTCGGAAAGCTCCATCTTGCTGTTCACCTTTAAATTCTCACGGATACGGTCGAAGATAACGATGGTGGCGTTGATGGAATAACCGACTATAGTCAGCATACATGCGATGAAGGTGGAGCCGACAGACCATTTTAACAGAGAATAGAAGGTCAGCACAACGAACACGTCATGAAGCAGCGCCAGTACGGCACTTCCTGCAAACTTGATATCTTTGAAACGGAACCAGATATACAGCAGCATACAGATGGTGGCGATGATAACAGCGATAAATGCATCCTGCTTCATCTCCTTGCTGATCGCACCGGAGATGCTCTCCGCCGTAATCTTCTCGGCTTCTACGCCGAAATTATCTACCATTGCCTGGTCTAAGTTCTGTCTCTCCTCAACGGATAACGTCTTTGTCTTAATGATTACTTCGTTGGTTCCCGCAACCTTCTGTGTCTGAACCTGTGCGTCGCCGGTGACATTTTCAACAACCGGAACCACCTTGGAAGAGATGTCCTCCAGTGACATATCCTCGTTAAATGTTACATTTGTAGAGGTACCGCCCTTAAACTCCATGCTGTAGTTTAAGATATCGCCGGTCTGTGTCTTGTTGACCACAAGGCCGCCAAGACCGATTACGATTACCAGTAAAGAGACTGCAAACCAGATCTTCCTCTTTCCAAGGAAATCGATGGTCTTCTTGTCCGTCTTCGTTCCGTAGAACTTCGGATCCTGAAATCCCAAGTTAAACAGGGCATTCAGAATGAACTTGGTGATGAACAGCGCGGTGATCATGGATAACACGATACCGATGGCCAGCGTGGAAGCGAAGCCCTTAACGGTACCGGAACCTCTCCAGAACAGTACGCCGGCTGCAATTAAGGTGGTCACGTTGCCGTCGATGATGGCGGACAGCGCTTTGTTGAAGCCGGACTTGATGGCGGACTGAACCGTCTTTCCAAGGCCGATCTCTTCTTTGATACGTGTAAAGATAATAACGTTGGCATCAACCGCCATACCAATGGAAAGGATGATACCGGCCACACCCGGAAGTGTCAGGGTCACACTGAACGCGGAAAGCAGGATCAGGATCAGGCCTACGTATAAGGAAAGTGCGATCACGGCCGCAAGACCCGGCACTAAATATACGATAATCATGAACGCGGCTACGATGCCGAATCCGATTGCCCCGGCCTTTAAGCTGGTGGAAATAGCTTCCTGGCCAAGCTTCGCGCCTACAACGTTGGAACGAAGTTCTTCCAGCTCCAGGGAAAGGGAGCCGATACGGATAGTGGAAGCCAGCGTCTCCGCCTCTTCATAGGAAGTCATGCCGCTGATCTGGCACTGGCCCTGTGTAATTGGCTCATTAACAACCGGGTTGGAGTAGATCTTGCCGTCATAGATGATGGCGATTCTCTTGCCCACGTTCTTTGTCGTCGCATCTGCGAATACGGTTTTTCCGTCTTCGGTAAAGGTTAAATCAACCATATACTTCTTAATACCGTTTTCATCGGTGATAACCGGCTTCGCGGTGGCAACCTGGTTGCCGTTTAAGATGGTCTGCCCGGCTTCGTCAACGAAGATCAGGGAACCAGGCTTGCCCAGCTCTTCCAGGATCGCGTTGGCATCCGATACGCCTGGAATATCGACGTTGATACGGTTGCTGCCTTCCTGATAGACCTCAGCCTCTGTACTGTAGTTCTGAACCCTCTGCTGCAGTTTGTAAATGGTATCCGACATATCCTCGGCACTGGGGTTCTCTTCCTTTGCCTGGTACGTAATGCTGACACCGCCTGCCAGATCGAGGCCCAGCTTAATGTCATTCATGGTAGTATATCCGAAATATCCGAACAGTCCTACCAGAGCCAGAGCAATAATCAGCCCGATCAGGCCTTTGCCTTTGTTACTTTTCATGACTTTTCTCCTTTAATTTTAGTCTTCAGCCAAAGCCGCTTTAATCATGATGGCGCATTCGATCCTCTTCTTCTGCATTGCGCAGCCGATGTCATACGCATCGGTAATGCTCCCATGGAAATTATAAGAATTGGCCGCGCAGCCGCCGCTGCAGTAGAATCTCGCGAAACAATCCCTGCACTTGTCCTTCGCATAGACGTTGCAGAGCTTGAATTCATCGCGGATACGTTCGTTGGTCACACCTGTATCGACATTGCCGAGAAGGAATTCTTCCTGGCCGACAAACTGGTGGCAGGGATAAAGATCACCCCACGGAGTCACCGCTAAGTACTCCGTTCCGGAACCACAGCCTGAAAGCCTCTTGGCAACACATGGTCCCTGATTTAAATCGATGTTGAAATGGAAGAAGTTAAAGCCCCGGCCCTCTTTTTTGCGTTTGATGTACTCTTCGGCAAGATGGTCATACTCTTCCATGATCTGCGGGAGATCTTCCTCCCTGATGGCATACTCTTCCTCCGGCTTTGCCACCACCGGTTCGATCGACATACTGCGGAAGCCCAAATCTGCAAACTCCGTCACGTCTTTGGAGAAATCCAGATTATGACGGGTAAATGTTCCGCGGACGTAATAATCCCGGTCGCCTCTCATCTCGGCAAACTTCTGGAACTTGGGCACGATTAAATCGAAGCTTCCCTTACCGCCCCGGAACGGACGCATCTTATCGTTGACTTCCTTGCGGCCGTCGAGACTCAATACGACGTTGCTCATCTCACGGTTGCAGTAATCCATGATTTCGTCGTTTAACAAAACGCCGTTGGTCGTCATGGTAAAACGGAAGTTCTTATTATATTCTTTCTCTTTTGAACGGCCGTATTCAACCAACTGCTTTACAACCTCCCAGTTCATTAAAGGCTCGCCTCCGAAGAAGTCCACCTCTAAGTTTCTGCGGTTCCCGGAATTCGCAATCAGAAAATCCAGCGCCTTCTTTCCCACCTCGAAACTCATAAGCGCCCTGCGGCCGTGGTACTCGCCCTCTTCCGCAAAGCAGTACTGACAGGCAAGATTGCAGTCATGGGCAATATGGAGACAGAGCGCCTTGACTACGGTCTTACGCTTCTTGAAATCCACCACGTAATCGTGATACTGGTCCGTGGTTAAAAGCTCTTCCGCGTCGATTAGGTACTGGATCTCATCCAATGCCTCCTGTACCTCGGCTTCTCCATATGTAGGGGATAGACGCTCCATCACTTCCCGCGCCACTTCTTCCGAAAGCTTCTCTGGTTCGGCAAGCTCCGGTACGCGCTCCGCCACAATCGCGACCGCGTCATACATCACCGGATCGACGCTGTGAACAGAACCGCTGTTGACATCCATGATAATATGGAAGCCATTATTGATATATTGATGAATCACTGAAATGTTCTCCTTGTCTTAACAATATTTTAACGCCATAAACGAGTTTTGGGCAGACAAGCGAAGTAACCCCTACCGTCCTTACGACCGTAGGGGTCTTTTCACTCATCTGCCTCATATTCCGGCATACTATCTATTGCTGTTCTCGCAGCTCTGGTTGCCCACCGTACAGGATGTCTTGCAGGCTGACTGACAGGAAGTCTGGCACTCGCCACAACCGCCTTTTTTCATAGATTCCTTTAATGTGCTGGAATTTAATGTCTTAACGTGTTTCATTCTTACACCTCCTGTATTTACCTAATTCTTTGAGATTATACCACATGTTTTTAAGGAGTGCAAGGTAAAACGCCCCCGGGATTACGGGGATTTCTGAAAACAGGCAAGACAGATTCAGCACCATCACACTCCCCCATCACTCTTTAACCACACGAAACGCCTCGTCCAGCGCCTCGGCTCCATGAAACCCGACAAATTCCTCCGGCACGGGCATTTTCGTCATATGCCCCACGAGTTCCACCCATTTTTCCATCTGGAACACGTAGCTGCTGTCCTTCCAGATCGCCTCCGCCTCCTCTTTGGAGATATCCATATATTTCAACAGATCCTCCGGGAAGTTCTGTTCCTTGCCGTAGATCTGAAATTCCGACTCAAGAATCCACGGCCCGTTGGCTGCGGCCCTCTCATACGCATGTTTCTGATCCGCGTCAGAGTAGGCCACCATCAGTAGGTCTCCGTCAAACTCATCGTAAAGAATCACCTCCGACTGAAAGATGCGCGCCACCGCCTTCGCCGCCTCTTTGGTACAGTTCTGCTGGAGTGACGGACAATCGATCCCCAGCCACTTGCTTTCCGGCGTTCTGACCGCCAGTGCGTCCCCTGACAAAGGATAGGCCCCATTACGGATCTTCTTCACTTCCCTGAGTTTCTCTGCGATCTCCTCATCACTCATGGCATGATCCATCAGCACGAGACAGCTGGTCATATAGACATTATCGCCGTAGTATCCGTGAAATATCTTCTCTTCCATGGATCTGCAGATTCCCACCGATGTATCGGCGGCCCGGAAGGAATCCCGTACTGCTCTTGCCGTCTGCAGGCTCACATCATCTTCACGTTCCGGCGTAATGCTCAGGGAATAATACCGTTTCGGTCCGTAGACATCGAGTCCGATCACGTGCCGGACACCATCCCCGTCTTTACTCCGTATTTCACGGCTCACAATCGTCCACTCCCCGGATTTTTCCAGGTTATAATCGATCACCTCCACCTCCGAATCGAAGGCCGCGGCGCCACCGTAAGTCTTGGCAATATATTCCGCCTTTGACTTCGGCAGCATCTCCGTTACGTCATACCCCTCATATGCACTGGACAGCCCGCCTGTCACACTGACCTGTCCCCAGTCCGAACGCAGGGCATCGAAAGAATTATACTGGTCCTGACTGATCTCCCAGCCGCCCCCGGGAAGAGTGATCCGGTAGAACATTGACGAAGATACAAAGGAGCCATCCTCCGTAACTGCATCAAATACCGCGTCATCCGGGATAACCACGAGCAGCTCACTGCCGCTTACTTCTCCGGAATCAGCCGCCCTCTCTCCGGAGCCTGTCATCGGTGCTCCAAAAACTGACGTTTTTATTCCTCCGCTCCCATTCACACCATTCAGCGCCCCTAAAATCATGGCGCCTGCTGCCACCGCCGCCACACCGCATATCGCCGCCGCGGCCTTCCCCGGAATATTCCATCTCACCGTAAGCGGCACAGACTTCTTTTTCAGGCGAAACGCGGGATTGTTGAATCGGCATCGGGCGTCACAGACGCGCATCAGCGCCTCGGCCCCCTCCATTCCTCCCAGCGCGCCAAGAGGCAGCAGCAGGCCTTCCCCCTCTTTTTCCGCAAGATACAGCGTCTGTTTTGTGTAAAATACACCGGTGATGTTCTCATAAGGATGAATCACAGCCGCGCGTTCCGTAATTTCTATCAGACCTCTCCGTCCTGCTGCCACCATCTGCTCCCCAATCATGCGGTACGGAAACGTGCCCAGCTTCCTTAAGTGTTCCATCTCCCTTCTGCTGACGCGCAAAAGGCCATACTCTGCCTTCACTTCCTCAATCTGCCTGATATACCGGCAGGGTGCAAATCTGCTGTCCGCGCAGATATCGGCCGCCTCCTGAAAGGAAATCCGCATCTTCCCCATTTCCTTAATCCGGCGCTCAAAATCCGCCCGCCATGCGATTGCCTCTTCTTCTTTTCCCAGCAGACGCTTCGGCACCGCCCAAAAGCGCATCATATCGTAAAATACGAAAAGCGTTTCCAGCTTGTAAAGCCGCTCTATGGCGCCGTACAGAATATATGCTTCACATGCACCGCTCCTGGCATGGATTATCTCTTCCTTCACGGTCATCTCCACAGGTTCCTTCAGACAGGAAAAATCATTTCTTCCCGGCCCTGCTTTTCGCATTTTCACATACGTTCTGTGAAACCAATGGATAAACTCTTTGTACTCTTTATCACTCAGCTCATAAGTCAATTTATCGTTCATGTAAAATCCCCCTGGTAAATTAACTTCATTATAAGCAAAAATCGGGGCAAATGCCATACTTTCTTCCTATCGTTTGCCAGAAATGCAGAATCTACCCACACAAAAGGGCCAGTTAAGGAAGAACCGGCAGCTGAAGCTCCCGCTGATATTCTTCCAAAACTGGTCCTGTCTTCTTTTCAATTATTTCCGCACGTTTTTCAACAAAGAGAGGATTTCCTCCCTCTCCGGCATGGATGGTGCCGTCCCGATCCGGCCAACCGACAGAGCGGCCGCGGCGCTGGCGAATACGACCGCCTGCGTCAGGTCTTTCCCCTCGGATAACGCGGCTAACAGCCCGCCATTAAAGGCGTCCCCGGCCCCTGTCGTATCCACTGCCGTCACGCAGAAGGGCGGAACCATCTGTCCGGCTCCATTAACAGAGAGGTAGGCACCTCTGTCCCCCATGGTGATAATGACATGACGGACACCCCGCCTGTGAAACCACTGTGCAGCCTCTTCTGCGCTCTCCCCGGAGCAGACGGGTATTCCCGTGTAATACTCTGCCTCCACCTCATTCGGCGTCACGATATCGATCCATTTCCACACATGTTCCGGAACCGCAGCCGCCGGAGCGGGATTTAAGATGACGCGCTTCCCGTTCAGGGCCGCATGCTCCGCCACGTCATACACCGCGCCGCTGTTCGTCTCCAACTGCATCAGCACATAATCGCAGCCTTTTTCATCGGTCAGACGCTTCACCGTCTCCACCTCCGGCTCCGAAAATGTGAGGCAGGCTCCCGGCACCACCACGATCTCATTCTGGCCGCTGTCCTCTCCCACAAGGATCAGTGCACAGCCTGTATCGCACTCCTCTGTCACAAATACGCCCGACCGGTCCATGCCCAGCTGTTCCATGGTATTCTCCGCTATTTCGGCAAAGTGGTCCGTCCCCAGCTTTGTGACAAGCTTCACGTCCGCTCCCGCCTTATGTGCAGCCACAGCCTGATTGAAGCCCTTGCCTCCCGGACCGATCTTAAATCCATGCCCCATCACCGTCTCCTTCGGTGCAGGCAAATGGGGCGCCCGTGCCATGATATCTGCCACAAAGCTTCCAAAAACCAATGCTTTCCTTCCCATACCGGTTCTCCTGTCACTCTTCCCTGAGAAATTTTACTTCCTGTCTCCATTTTTACATTCCTGAACCAGAATGCCCTTGATCAGCTCCGTTCCGCGTTCCTTCGGACAGCTGCATAGAATCCGGACCGCCTGCATCAGGAGTCCAAGTCTCTCTTCGGGCCGGTCCGCAAACTGGTCCTTCACCCGGCAATAGGCGTACATAAAACGGCTGCATTCCGGTTCTCCCATGCCGATATCCTCCACCGACATGATGACGATCCGTTCCCAGAGATACGCCTCCATCTCACTGCCGCTTATGAAAGCCTCGTACGCCAGCATCAGCGCTTCCCGCTCCAGCGCCCGGCGGATGCTCTTTTGAAACGCCGACTGAAGGAGCTCCAGATTGAGACCATGAGGCGATTCCATCTCATAGAAATGATTATAGGCGTCCGAACGGAACGGCCTCGGATGTTCCCCGCCGTAAATGGGTGTCAACAGCTCGATCAGCCGTTTTTTGTACGGCTCCGCTCCCTCTGCCTCCGGCACCACTCTGCTCCCTCCATCGGGATACAGGAAATCCAGCGGCGTATGGCCCAGTTCCCTTCCCGCATGGTTGTGGTGATCCTTCGCAAAATCAGGAATCTCCGCGTACACGCCGGCCTGACAGGAATCCCTGACTCTTTTAATCTCCGCCTCCAGAGACGGCTCCTTCTCACAGGCGCACAGATACCGGATGGCCTGGATAAAGCTCAGCGCCTGCATCCCGCCTGCGTCCGGCATATACGGCTCCGTGTGATAGCAGATGCATCTCAAATTGTATACATAAGCCAGCGCTCCCGGCTCCGCCAGACCCACGGCACAGACCGCCGCCGTCTCCAGCTGCTTCCAAAGCTCCTCCAGCATGACCGGACTCGTTCTGTATAGATCAAAAGCGGTGGAAACCGCCTCATCCGTATCCCCCTTCAGGATATCGTTATACAGCTTTTCAAACGCGGCGCCCACGTTCATCCCGCCTCTCGTTTTGTATTCTGTTATTTTAATCCTGTCCATCTGTATCTCCTTCATCCTTCTCCGTTTTTTCTGCTCATCACGTTCTGGTGCTCATCCCCATTTACACCTTCTGTTACTCCTTTTACCCCCTCTTTTACTCCTTTTACACCCTCTGTTACCCTTTTACAACGCCGCTGCAGATGCTGCTCTCCACCTTCTCCTGCGCAATCAGATAAAAGACGACCGTCGGAATTATGCTGATTACAATCGATGCAAAGCTCACGGCGTACAGTGTACCGAAATCCCCCTTCAGGTTTAACAGCGCCACCGATATGGGTTTTAACTGCGGCTTCGTTATCAGGACATTGGCAATCGGCAGCTCGTTATAGATAAACAGAAACGATGTAATTGCACACGTGGAAAGGGCCGGCTTCGCCACCGGGACAATGACCCTCAGAAGCGTCTGAAACAGGGAAGCACCGTCTATCATGGCCGCCTCGTCCAGCTCCTTCGGGATTCCTTCGATGTACCCCTTCAGAATAAAAAACACCATCGAAAGATTGATTCCGGCATAAATGACCATCAGCACAAACAGATTATTCCTCTGTCCGATGGCGCTGACCATCTGGACAATGGGAACAATGGCGCTCTGAATCGGTATCATCATGGCCGCGATCAGGAAGAGCGTCACCCCCTCGCTTCCCGGTATCCGCTTCCTGGCCGTCACATAGGCGCCCATTATGGATACGCCCAGCATCAGGCAGATCGAACCGGCCGACAGGAGAAGCGAGTTGGCAGTGGCCCGCAGGATGTGGACCATCTTCTCCGCTGAAATATAGTTATCCAGCCCAAACCGCTGCGGCAGCGCGAAGAAATCGGCAAAAATGGTCTGGTCGTCCTTAAACGAGGACAGTATCGCAAAGTAAAGCGGAAAAATCGTGGTAATCAGCCATATGCCCGCGGCGCAGGCATAGATGAGCCCACCCGGTGTAATTTTTCTCTTTTTCACGGTTTTCCCCCTATTCTCCTGTCCGTTCAGCAAACACGCGGTTCGTCACGACCGTGATCACGAGACAGAGCACAATCATAATCACAGCGATGGCGTTGGCATATCCGAATTTACTGTAGGTAAATGCATTCTTATACAGCAGCGTATTAGGCACATCCGTGGCATACCCCGGGCCGCCGCCCGTTAGTCCCATGATAAAATCAAAGACCTTGAACGCGCCTGTCAGCACAAATACCACCACGATCTTAAAGGTCGGCTTCAGCTGAGGAAGCGTGATATAGATCAGGCGCTGCCACGGAGTAACGCCATCCATGGCCGCCGCCTCATACACGTCTTCTGAAATAGCCGCCATGCCCGAGGAAAAGATAATCATCTGAAATCCCACGTTGCTCCACATGTTCACCAGCGCCACTCCCCACATGGCGGTGTGAATGTCGTTAAACAGATTAAAATGCTCCGCGATCCCCAGCTCCTTTAACAGCACCGGGACAGGTCCCTGTCCCGGCAGCATGATAAAGGTAAACATCAGGCAGATGGCGATTCTATTGATCACGACCGGCAAAAAATAACACGTTTTAACAAATCTGATTCCAAAAAACTTTTTGCTCACCACCGTCGCCAGAAACAGCGAGATGGGAATTGTCACAAACAGGCCTGTCACACACAGGATTCCCAGATTGATAAACGCCGTCTTAGTCGTATAGTCCTGGAAAAATGTCACGTAATTTCCGATTCCCACAAACCGGTACGGATCGGTGGGAATTCCGTTCCATTCGAAAAACGATGTAAACACCATATTGCCGAGCGGATAGATAATTACGAAGGTGTAGAGCAGGATAACCGGAGCGATCATAAAAAATGCTTCCGGCCGGTACTTTTTGCCCCGGACTTTTATTAACAAATCGATCCCCCGCCTTTCTTACTGCGGAAACAGTTTTGCGTACTCTGTGTCGAGTGTCTTTGCGATATCTTCCACCGGCCGCTCCACAAACATGGTCTGAAGCTCCGTATTCGTAATATTAATCACGCTGGCATCGTCCAAATAGGCTGCCATAATATCGGTTGTATCACTTCTCGTCGCATACCCCTCCATAAAGGTCTTCATGGGATTCGGAGACTTCGACGTGTCGTAGTCGATATCCACTGGATAGACGCCTCCTCCGGCCACTTCCGCATATCCCTCAAAGGTCTCCTTGGAGAGCATGAAGCTCATCAGCTTACAGGCCGCGTCATACTCCGGCGTACCCGGTTCCGCGGAAATACAGAAGCCCTCGCTGGTGGAAGCAAACCAGATGTCCTTATTCTCCGGCGCGCTCTCGAGATACGGGAAATTGACGCAGTCAATCTGATCCGCAAAATCCATTCCGTTGAAACGGTCGAAGTAGTAGCTGGCCGTAAAAAGCATGGCGATCTTTCCTTCGCCGAAGGATGTGATATTATTCTCTACCTCATAGGAGATCGCATCCCTGCCGAATACGCCTGCATCGATGAATTCCTTCATTTTATTTAACACGGCCATCATCTCGGGATCACTCCACTTCACCTCATGGTTGATAAATCTGTCCCTGAATTCCAGGCCGTTCATGCGGACCGCCAGTTCGCTGAAGAAACGGCCTAAATCGGCTTTCGTCTTTGCAGCCATGGAGAACGGAACGATCGATGGATCGGCTTCTTTTAATTTCTCCGTCATCGCCAGCACGTCTTCCCATGTCTTCGGTGTCTCGATCCCATGCTCTTTTAACAGCTTCGTATTGACATAGACAGGGGAACCGATAACGGAATTCGGCACTCCGTATATGCCTTCCAGCCCTTTCCGTTCAAAGGAGAAGGATCCGAAGACGCCTTCATCTGCAGGTCCGGTCCAGTCAGCAGATTCGATCATGGGCGTAAGATCCTTGATGACACCGTTTTTCGCCCAGTCGTAATGCGGGAATGCGTCGGAACAGATAAAAAGTGTTGGCGGGCTGCCTGCAGCGACAGACGCCTTTAAGCTGCTCTTATACGATTCCGCGTCGGCGATCGATACATCCTCCACCTCGATATCCGGGTTAGCCGCCCGGAATTCCTCCAGCTTCTCCATGTAATACTTGGCACGCGGCAGCTCCGGATTCGTAAAACGCGATAAATAGGAAATCTTCACCTTCTCCCCTGCAGCCTGGCTCTCCTTGCCATCCGCAGACGCTTTCGCCCCCTCCTCCTGCTTGGCCTCGCTGGAGACGGCCGCTGCCGAAGTGTCCTTCACTTCCGTGGTCTTCTGGCTGCATCCGGCCACCGCCGCTGCCATGGCCGCTGTCAGAAACAGCGCTGTCATTCTTTTCTTCATAAGTAATCCCCCTTCTTCTTCACTTGTTTGTTTTTTGCTTACTAAAGCTTATCATAAGCGGTGCTCCGCTCCCATAGTTCTTTTTGAGTTTTTATCTGGAAATTTTTGCACAGACGGCATCCCGCCGCGCTTCCCCTGCATACCTGCCGTCCGAAGCTCCGGGCCAGGCATGTAATATTTTGTCATTTCTGGACTTTTTTGCTTTTCCTGCGTCCATGTTGACTTTGCAAAACCCGTGCAGTATCATTTTCTTATTAACACTGTGTACCACGGATAAGGAGGTTTTCGTGACCGGAAAAGGATATTTTTCAAGGCTGGAGTCAAAATTCACCTTTATGTACACCATCATTCTCATCGTTGTCATCACCTGCATCGCGTGTTCCATCGGACAGTACAGCAATTCCATCCTGAAAAAGAAGTCGCTGGACAGCTGTATCCAGAAGCTGGACTTTGCCGGAGAACGCTTCGAACAGATACTCGACCGAATTGAAAATGAATCGCTGCTTCTGACCCTGAACCAGGCCGCCCGCTACGAGGCGGCAAAGAAAGGGGACAATTCCCCCTATGAGGAACACATGGAGGCTGCCTCCTTTTCCTCCTATCTCGTGGAATTTCTTTCCACCCAGAGCGCGGTGGAATCCATCAGCTACTACAGCTGGGATGGCTCCTTCTTTTATCAGGACAACTACGGGGCGCAGCCCTCTGTCAAAATCGAGGTGCCCCAGGAGGTCCGGGAGGAATTCTTCCATTCCTCCCAAAAATCTTTCTGGTATATCCACGAGCCCGCGGCCCCGTATCCAGGAGGCAATTTAACCTTTACCTGTCTAAAGAAATCCTATGCCTTCACCGGCGAACCTCTGGGATTTTTTGCACTGACCGTATCGCCGTCCCAGATCCGCGAGATCTACAACGGCTTCTTCTCAGAGGATGAAATCTTCATGATCACAGATAAAAACGGACTCATCTGCGCCGGTACCAAAGACGGCATGCAGGGAAATATGGTGACAGACGTCTTTGCGGACGGCGCTCTCTTAACGACAGGCAGCACCATCACACTGGATTCCACCAGGTATTTATGCACCTTCCAGCCGGAAAAGGACTTAAACCTGTTTGCCCTCACGCCGGAATCCCTGGTTTACCATGATTCCCGGTCTCTCGTGTCCGTTATCCTTGCCATCGGAATTATTTCCAGCATTTTTACGTTCTTTCTGTTCCGGTACTCCACCAGAAAGATCATGCTCCCGGTCAACCAGATCATCTCCAATGTCCGTTCCATGTCGGACGGCGACTATAGCGTGCGGATCTCAACCCAGGAGGGGCGTACCGATGAAATCAGCCTGCTGGCCGGGCAGATCAACCAGATGGCCAGGAACACCCAGGACCTGCTGTCCCGCGTCCACCGTGAAAATGAACGAAAGCGGCGCTATGAGCTCTCCTATCTCCAGCTTCAGATGCAGCCTCATTTCTTATACAATACGCTGGAAACGCTCTGCGGCATGATCGAGATGAACAACAAGAGCGAGGCCATCGGCCTTGTCAGCCTTATCTCCAGCTTCTACCGGGACACGCTGGGCAAAGGCAAGGAGATCATCACGCTGGAGCAGGAATTAAAGATCACCTGCGGTTACTTAAAGATTATGCAGAAACGGTATCCGGGCTGTTTCTATTTTGAGACCAGCCTGGAGCCGGAGGTTCTCTCCTGCAGCATTCCGAAGCTCACACTCCAGCCCCTGGTGGAAAATTCCATCATTCACGGGCTGCAGCTGTTCACCTCCGACCGGGCGGGTCTGATTACAATCACCGGATATCAGGAGGACTCCCTCATCTGCCTGCGGATCGCGGACAATGGAAGCGGAATGGACGAAGAGACTGTCGTCCGGCTGAACAGCCAGATATTTTCGGAGGAACGGAGTTCCTTTGGAATTCAGAGTATCAAGAAACGGCTGAAGCTGTATTTCGCCGTGGCAGACATCCTGGTTACTTCCCGGATTTCAGAGGGGACCGTCATCACGATACGGATCTCACAGCAGCCGGAACCTCCCCTTTAGAAAGGATTTATCATATGACCTATCAATTCTTAATCGTCGATGACGAGTACTTTGTCAGGCAGCGGATCAGGCTCTGTATTCCCTGGAAGGAGTACGGCTTCGAATGTGCCGGCGAGGCTGCCAATGTCGATCAGGCCCTTCGTTTTCTGGAGGCGACACCTGTCGATCTGGTTATCCTGGACATTTCCATGCCGGGCGCCAACGGGCTGGAGCTTCTCCGCATGATGAAGGAACAGAACAGCCAGATTAAATTCATCATCCTGTCAGGCTTCGCCACCTTCGAATATGCCAGACAGGCCATCGCCTGCAATGTGACCAATTACCTGTTAAAGCCGATCGACACGGACGAGCTGATCCGGTCCATCACGGAAATCAGGGAGACTCTCGATAAGAACAACCACTTAAAGCAGGAGCGGCTGGCCTGGCAGGAGGCGAGACTCATCGCGGAACACGCCGAAAAGAACACATTTTTCCAGAACATCTTCTCCGGCCATGCCTCCGTCTCCGAGAGCGCCCAGTTAAGAGAATTCGGAGTGCTTCAAGACGTCCCCTGCACCGTTATCGTCTCAGACGGCCGGCCCAAGGTTATTCACAGCCTTTCCTGCCAGGAGCGCGCCGCCTTTCAGACAGCACTGGGCAACCTCTCCGGCTGCCTTCTGTCCGGCAAATCCGGATGCATCCAGGTGACGGATGCTTACAGCCATCAGGTCCTTATCCTGCCGCAGGCGCAGCTGCCCGCCGGACCGGATCATTTTCTGGAACGCTTATCCTCCGCTGCCCGGGAGAATTTTTCCAGAGACATCGTGTGCGGCTACGGATATGGTAATGACGGCCTGGCGCCCTCGATCCATTCCGCCTACCAGACTGCGCTTCAGTTCTTCACCTTCCGGACCGTCTATGAGTCGGATGGCGGCACCTTTCACACCCGCCTCCCGGAAAAACAGGCCCTGGAACAGCTGAACACCGCCATACGCGGAATCTCCTGCGGCCTTTTAAAGAAGGATCACGAATTCATTGTAAGCAGTCTCCGCACCGCCTTTCAGATCATCGGACAGGAGCAGTTCTCCCTGCCCGCGCTGGAATCCGCACTCTCCGCCCTGCTCTCTGCGGCCATCGAGTACGCGGTCCACAACGGAATCGGGCTCTTCGAGGAAGACAGCGGCTCCGCCTACACCGCGGCGGGAATCATCTACCATGGATGCAGCCTGGGAGAAATCGAGGAGAAGTTTATGAATCTCTTTCTCTCCCTGCCCGGCAGCCAGGAACTGGACGATATCCCCATGATTCAGCGAATCGTGGTCCAGGCGGCGGAACTGATCGAGCGCGAATACAGCAATGCAGACATGGGACTCCAGTATATCGCATCGGCCCTGTTAATCAGTCCCGCCTATCTAAGCCGCAATTTTAAGCGGATCCGGCAGTACTCCGTCATGCAGTACATTACGAAATGCCGCATGGAACACGCCTGGGACTTACTTGCAGGCGGCCGCCTCTCCATCGCAGCCGTGGCCGAAAAGACGGGTTACCAGGACGCCTTTTACTTTTCCAAATGCTTTAAACGGTATTTCGGAATATCGCCTTCGCAGGTTGACCGATAATTTTCTATGAATAACCCCCTCTCCCCCAGAATATACTGAACCAGAAGACAAGATTGGGGGAAAAACAAATGGAAAAATCAAAGCTGCAGGCTACCTTAAAAACCCTGCTCATCTCGTACATACTGACCGGAATTCTCCTGGTTGTTCTGGCCTTTGCCCTCTATAAATTCCGCTTAAAGGAGGGACAGATCCGCATCGGTGTCAACGCGGTCTACATCATCACCTGTTTAGTCGGCGGACTCATCATGGGAAAGAGCATACGGCAGCGCCGCTTTTTCTGGGGGCTGACGCTGGGACTCGTCTATTTCCTGGTGCTTCTAGCCGTCTCCTTCCTGTTAAACAAGGGGCTGAACGGAACGATGAACCAGATTCTCACCACCATGGCTATTTGCGCGGCCAGCGGGACCATCGGCGGGATGATCAGCTGATTATCCCCGTTTTGGAGAGATACGGGGCAGCGCATGAGCGAAACTTTACCGTTTCACTAAAAAAAGAGTGCCGGAGACATCGGCTTATGGAGCTTAATCTGCTCCACGGGCCGCGTCTCCGGCACTCTCTTTTTTTGTTATGGCCTGATATAGGCATACCCTTCGGCCTGCCTCGCCGCCAGTTCCACCACGCCGGCCGGAACCACGGTGATAAAATCAAAGATATCATCCTTCGTCATGGCGTTCCCTTTCAGGGCATTGCTGCAGGCGGCGAATACCACGCCTTCTCCTGCCAGGGCCTTCATGGCGTCTTCATGCTCCGGTGAAATCACTGCATACCCGCTCACCGCGGCCGAGTTGGCCAGCACTTCGATGGTGTAGCTCTCCTTCTGCTCATGATAGTAAGCGGTCATGTTCCTGACATTCCCAAGCACCAGGGGCCACCGGTCCATCTCATCGATATGATAAATCACCTTCATACTGCTGCCTCCCTACGCGTCAACGTTCTGCTCCTTCGGAAGATACATGTGCACCCGGTCGATCCGGTTCTTGTCCAGCCTGTCCACAACCAGGCGGATTCCGTCACAGACGACGCTCTCGCCTTCTTCCGGAAGGCGGTCCAGCTGCCCGATAATCAGGCCGCCGATCGAATCATAGTCCTCGGATTCCAGTTCCAGATCCAGCTGGTCGTTTAAATCATCCAGCTTCATGGAGCCTTCCACCACATATTCTCCAGGGCCGACTTCCACCAGCTCCTGTTCTTCATCCTCGTCGTACTCATCCCGGATCTCACCGACAATCTCTTCCAGTAAGTCCTCCAGCGTAATCATACCGGCCGTAGCGCCATACTCATCCAGGACGATGATCATGTTGTTGCTGGTCTGGCGCATCTCCACCATCAGCTCCGCCGTGTTCTTATACTCATATGTATAGAGCGGTTCACGGAGCAGGTCACGGACATGAAATTCTTCATTCCGATCGATGAGGAGTACATCCTTCATGTTGATGATACCGATTACGTTGTCCGTCGTCTCCTCGTATACGGGCATACGCGTATATTTTTCCTCACGGAAAATATCAATCAGCTCATCGTAGGTGGCGCCGACCTCCACCATGGCCATATCAATTCTCGGAACCATGATGTCCTTTGCCACGGAATCGCCGAAATCAAACACATTATTAATAATCTTCTTCTCTTCCGATTCGATCACGCCCTCTTCGTGGCTCACTTCCACGATGGTACGCAGTTCATCCTCGGTGATGGCCTCCTGTTTCCGGTTGGGGTCCACATGGACAAGGCGCAGAAATCCGGAGGACAGCACATTAACCGCATAAATCACCGGTGTCATGACTGTCATGAACATATAGATGATCTTCGCATATTTTAATGAAATCTTCTCAGAATACAGAGTGGAAATCGTCTTCGGTGATATCTCACCGAATACCAGAATAACCAGCGTCAGAACGCCGGTTGCAATACCAACCGCCTTATTGCTCCAGATATTCATGGCCAGTGTCGTGGACATGGAGGAAGCGGTCAGGTTCACAACGTTGTTACCGACAAGAATCGCGCTCAGCATCTTACCCTGATCCTCGAGAACCTTCGTCAGCGTAACGGCGCTCTTGTCGCCCGCCTCCGCCAGGTTTCTGATCCGAATCTTATTCACCGTAGTAAGCGCAGTCTCCGCGGAAGAGAAAAATGCAGACAATCCAATTAACAGAATCAAAATAAGCAACTGTATATAGTCACTTGAATCCAAAAAAATCAACTCCTATTGTTTTATATTTTACTGTTGATTCTACAATAGAAAAGCGGCCGTGTCAATAAGGCGGCCGCTTTATCCCTTAATTTAGCGTTCTTTCCAGGCTCTTATCATCTCCAGAACCAGCATCATTCCCGCTCCGAAGAAGATAAACATATCACCTAAGTTGAATACAACCCGTTTTAATCTGCCACACTGAATACTGAAATAGTCCACCACATAGTCTCTCACCAGGCGGTCGTATAAGTTGCTGACAGCGCCGCCAAGCGTCACTGATAAGGCAATCTTATCCACGAGGTTTCCCTTCTTAGGCAGCATCCACGCGAGGCCGCCGCCGATGAACGAAGCCACGGCGAGAGGAACCATCTTCACATATTCCGGTCTCTCTTTTAAAAATCCAAAGGAAAACCCGGGATTGTGGTTCTTGTGCAGCATAATTTTGCCTCCCGTTCCGTTCAGTTCCTTTGGAAAGGAGGATTCCTCCTGCTCTTCAATCGCCTTCTTTATACAGAGATCCACTGCTGCCAGCAGCACGATGATACCGATAAATACCATGACGCACACTCCTTCCGTCTTTATTATCTCCATTTTACTATGTTTTTTATCCATAGTCCAGTAATTCCCGCCCCTGAACCTGCATACATTACTAAAAAGAATGTGGGAGTTTTTTTCATGCCAGTCTGTGATTTTAATCCCGCCTCAGAAGAGTACGGGGACTTTATCATCCGTCACAACAACAGTTCTCCGGAAGATATTCGGCTTCAACAGGAGGCGGGCTGTATTGATTATGTAGATCAGGAATTTGCAGTTGTATATAGTCCACTGGAACCGCTCCTTCCTATCACCACAAAAAAATATACGTATTTTGCCATTCCTACGCTCTATACCCTGCTCGATACTACAAGCATGGAAGCCTCCGGCATTATCCAGAATTTTGAGCAGCCGACACTGAATCTCCGCGGGGAAGGCACCATGATCGGTTTCATCGATACCGGAATCGACTATCGAAATCCACTGTTCCGGCTTCCGGATGGCACCTCCAGAATTCTCGGCATCTGGGACCAGACACTTCCCGCACCCACGGGGACTACGGATGCTCCATTTGGAATACCGGCCACTCTGCCGGCCATGAGCTTCTCCTATGGACAGGAATTCCTAAAATCCCAGATCGACGAGGCGCTCCGTTCTCCTGATCCGCTCTCCATTGTTTCTTCTATGGATACGTCAGGACACGGAACCTTTATGGCAGGTATAGCGGCAGGGGGTGCAACTGCTAACGAGGACTTTACAGGCGCTGCCCCAAACTGTTCCATCGGCGTCGTAAAACTGAAACCTGCCAAACAGTACCTCCGCGATTTCTACTTACTTCCCGAAGATGCCATAGCCTATCAGGAAAATGATATCATGATGGGAATCAAATATCTGGAGCTGTTAGCCCTTCGGCAGGGCCTTCCCCTCGTCATTTATATCGGCCTGGGCACGAATTACGGGAGTCACGACGGTACTTCGCCTCTCGGGCTGGTCTTAAACAACATTGGACGCATCGTGGGGGTCTCCGCCGTTCTTCCAGCCGGCAACGAAGCTGGACTCCGCCACCATTATATGGGACGGCTGCTGAGCAGCCAGGAATACGAAGATGTGGAAATTCGGGTGGCCAGCGGAGAACGCGGCTTTTTTCTTGAGCTGTGGGCAACGGAGCCGGAGCTCTATACAGTTGGCTTTGTCTCCCCTACAGGCGAAGCGATTCCCCGGCTTCCGATCGGCCTCGGGGAAGAGATCACCGTCCCGTTTACGCTTGAACAGACTGTCATTACAGTCAATTACCGAACCTCTGATATCGGTTCCGGCAGTCAATTTGTCCTGATGCGCTTCGACGCGCCGACCGCCGGAATCTGGCACGTCCGCGTCTACAATTCCTTATTCATCACCGGAATCTTTCATATGTGGCTTCCCGTACAGGGTTTCATCAATGAGGATACCTTTTTTTTGCGTTCCGACCCTGACACCACGATCACGGAGCCGGCCAATGCGGCGGTTCCCATCACGGTCAGTACTTATAACCACACAAATAACAGCATCTACATCCACTCCAGCAGGGGATATTCCCGGGGCGGTTTAATTAAGCCGGACCTGGCCGCCCCTGGTGTCAACGTCTACGGTCCCGGACTGTCGCCGGGAGGAACCGGTGACACCTTCCCCATGACACGGCGCACCGGCTCCTCCGTGGCTGCGGCCCATGTAGCAGGAGCGGTGGCCGACCTCTTCACCTGGGGTATCGTCCGGGGCAACAATCCTGCTATGAGCGATGCCAGTGTACGCGCTTATTTAATCCGGGGGGCAAACAGAAATCCAGCCTACACCTATCCCAACCGGGAGTGGGGATACGGTACGCTGGATCTCTATCAGACCTTTTTACGTATCAGAGAGTAAATCAATAATAGCCTCTCATACGTATGAGAGGACCTCCGTTTTTATCGAGGTATGCTCTCGTAATGACGACGGAACCGATCTCGGGGTCCTTCGGGATTTCATACATGATATCCAGCATGAAATCCTCGATAATGCTACGAAGGGCCCTGGCTCCGGTTTCTTTTTTCATGGCCTGCTCTGCAATCCATTCCAGTGCGTCGTCTTCAAATACAAGCTTTACTTCATCCAGTTCCAGCAGCTTCTCATACTGCTTTAATATGGCATTTCTCGGTTCCTTTAAAATTCTCACCAACAGCTCCTTTGTCAGCGACTGCAGGGTAACCGTAATCGGCAGACGGCCCAGGAACTCCGGAATCATACCGAATTTTCTCAAATCCTCGTTCACCACACGGCCTAAAATATTAGGATCCTTATCAAACTTATCCTTAAGCTCTGCTGCGAATCCAATGGAAGACTTATTCGTCAATCGCTCCTTAATAATGTCCTCCAGATCCGGGAACGCTCCGCCGCAGATAAATAAGATATTATCCGTGCTGACGGTGGTCATGGGTGTGAGGGCATTCTTCTGGTTGGAGCCAACCGGTACCTCCACATTGCTGCCCTCGAGAAGCTTTAAAAGCTCCTGCTGAACCGATTCACCGCTCACGTCCCGGCTGTTGGTATTTTTCTTCTTCGCGATCTTATCAATCTCATCGATAAAGATGATGCCGCGCTGCGCCCGGTCCACATCGTTGTCGGCCGCGGCCAGAAGCTTGGAGACCACGCTCTCGATATCGTCGCCTATGTAACCGGCCTCCGTTAACGAGGTGGCGTCCGCGATCGCCAGAGGCACGTCCAGAAGCTTCGCCAGAGTCTTTACAAGATACGTCTTTCCGCTTCCTGTCGGCCCGATCATCAGAATGTTGGATTTCTCGATCTGTACGTTTCCTTCGTCATCTCTCTTGTCGGAATCTACCAGGAAAACACGCTTATAGTGGTTGTAAACCGCAACAGAAATCACCTTCTTGGCCTGTTCCTGTCCGATCACGTACTCATCCAGTCTCTGTTTGATCACATGGGGCGCCGGTATATCCTTTAAATCAAACTCCGGCTTCTTCGCCTCGGGAGTCCTTTTTTTGATCTTCTGCTTCTTCGGAATCTCCACATCCTGATTATTCAGATTGCCAAACTCACTTAAGTTTAAGTTCATGTAAGGCATATTCTGAATCTTCGACAGGTCAAATCCTCCCTGTGTCACCGAGTCAAATGCCTTCTGCATACAGTCATGGCAGAGATTCATCCCGCCCATGGTAACCATGGGGCCGGTCTTACTCTCCGGTCTGCGGCAGACGTAACAGATCTTCTCATACTCGTCATCGTCCTTTACAGGCGTCTTTCCCGCTTCTTCCGAAACAGCCTTGCCGCCCTCGTCTCTGTCCTTTGTCTCTTCCAAATATTCTTTATCTTCCAAAATTTATTCTCCTTTTATATGTTAAGTTATATGTGATTGTTATATGTTGTCGTTATATGTTATCGCTATGTGTTATCATTATTCGTTATCGTTCTGTCCGCCGTATTTCACTGCCGGCGCACCTGTTCATTATAAATCATTTACTTTCATCCTACAAGAGCACTGCCGCATTTTAGACTTTTTTAACAACTTCCTTCCATTCTTTTCCGTAACATGGTAAAGCACTGGGACAAAAAGTTCGACAAACCGGACGCGCGCCGGAGCACAGTCGCTTCAGCGGCCATATCTCCTTAGCGCGCAGTGTGCATCCCCGAAAGGTTTTATTTCATAAGACGAATTTTCCCAGCCAATCAAAAAACGCGCGGGGAAGACTCTTTCAGCCTTCTCCGCGCGCCTGCACGCTGTCACTTTTCTGAACCATCCGGTCTCTTCCTTATCAGTTCACGGAATTTTCTGCCGGTTTCTTATCCAGTGTAATATCTACATTTCTCTCCACATACTGACCATTTTCCAGAGACTGTACCGTTACGGTAACGGTTGTTCCACCCTCATAGTATTTCAGCATGTTGGTTAAATCATCGTATGTTTTGATGCTCTGTCCGTCAAATTTTGTTATGATATCTTTTTCGCGGAGGTCAGACTTGGAAGCTGCGCCGCCTTCCACGATCTTATAAATGAAAACGCCCTGCGGCATGCCAAGCTGCTGGCTGGTTGCCGCGTCAATATTCTTGATCTGGACGCCTAAATATCCCTGCTCCGTGTCTGCCACCTGAGTCCTGGTCTTCCTTGTCATCAAAGTGTCAATAATATTTTGAGCTTTGGAAATCGGAATTGCATATCCCATGCCTTCTACTTCTGTCGAAGAGTATTTGGCTGAGTTAATACCAACTACTTCACCCTGCATATTTAAAAGTGCGCCGCCGCTGTTGCCCGGGTTGATGGCTGCATCTGTCTGAAGAAGATCCCTGCTCACGCCGTCTTCTGTCTGTACAGTACGGTCAAGTGCGCTGATATATCCGACTGTTACGGACTGACCGTAACCGAGTGCATTACCGATTGCCACAACGCCCTGGCCTACCTTGATGTTATCGGAGTTGCCGAGGCTGGCAATGGCGATCTGACTCAGTGTATCGGACGGAATGTCCTTAAGTGCTACTGCAATCACTGCTAAATCGCTGTCGGCGTCTGTTCCTTTGATCGCGGCATCCACAGGAGTCTGGTCGATAAAGGTTACCTTCAACTCCTCGGCACCCTGTACCACGTGATTATTTGTCACGATCAGAAGTTCATCATCATTCTTTCCTACAATAATACCGGAGCCGCTGCCTACGCCCTCTCTCTGCATCGGGCCGAAGAATGTCTGGCTCTCATAGATTACCTTGCTCGTAATGGCAACGACTGACGGCATTGCCTTATCAACAATCGCGGATACGTCCATATTGGCAGCCGTTCCACTTACCTGGCCTAATGTGCTGTCTGAAGATGCGGCCGCTGAACCATCTGATGACGGGAGCGTCTCAGCCTGGCTGATTTCCACCTGATTTCTCTGATTATAGCTGCCAGCCGCCCAGTTGATTCCAACCATGGTACTTCCGGCTACCACCCCGAATACCAGGGCTGCGCCCACAACCGCTGCCGCTCTCTTTGCAAAGCCTGATTTCCTCTTCGGCGGCTTCGGTCCTTCCGGAACGGGTCCCTGTGCCATTCTCTGATACTGGTGTTCCTGATAATGTGGAATTCCCTGCTGCCCGCCATAGGACTGCTGATTCTGTGACGTCTGCTGATAACCATAGGAGGAACGGTATGCGTTTTGATTTTGACCGTTCTGGCTGCCCTGATATGCGTTCTGTTCGCTCTGGCTGCCCTGATATGCATTCTGGCCGCTCTGGCTGCTCTGATATGCATTCTGGTCGCTCTGGTATGGGTTCTGTCCCATCGGCTGCGAAGGTCTGTATGCCTGCTGATTATGAGTCTGGTTCATTCCCTGACTCTGATTCATTCCCTGACTCTGGTTTTCCGTATACGGCTGCTGTCCATATACGGAACGGCTCTCCTGTCTTGTGTACTCCGGCTGAGTTCCTTTACTCTCATAGCTGCTTTCACGTGCTGCTTCTTCCGGATCCGGATCTCTCATTGTAAAGTTCGTTGTAATAGGTTCTTCTTTATGTTCTTCAGGAGTCGTACGGCCCAGATCGTTGTTTTCATTTTCGTTATACATAAAACTATCCCCTTTCCTGTTTCCTTTGTTTTCTTTTGATATTTGAAGTCTATCAATGAAATGTGACTATTTTGTGATAAAATTATATTGAATATGTGAAAATCGCAAAAAAAGACATCTTCCGGGCTTCTAAAGTCCTGAAAGATGTCTTTTTTAATGTCTTAAGTATGCTTTATGCTGCGTTTGGAGGTGGTACCGTGATTACATCATCGTTCCCTGAACCACCCGGCTGTACGGTTCCTCCGCCTCCTGGCCCTGCTGAACCGCCCGGTCCCGGAGATGTCGTCTCCGGTGCGCTGGTGGACTCATGAGGCGCCGTCGTAGGCTTTACACCAGGTCCCGTGCTGGAATCTGACGATTCCGTGGTCTCATCTCCCGGTGAGGAAGGTTTAACCGCCGATGTCGTCTCCCCCGGTTTCGTCGGACTGGTTGGCTTCGTGCCATCCGCCGTGGTTTCTCCCGGTTTCGTCGAACTGGTCGGTTTCGTGCCGTCTGCCGTGGTTTCCCCTGGTTTCGTCGGCTTCGTACCGTCTGCCGTGGTCTCTCCCGGTTTCGTTGGCTTCGTGCCATCCGCCGTCGTCTCTCCCGGTTTCGTCGGCTTTACAGGATCTCCGTTCTCATCCGTCTCCTCAATCGATATGCCCTCTGATGTGGACTCCCGCTCGTCAATCTCATCGGATTCCTTCGTCGATTTCTTTGTCTCATCCGTCTCCTTCGTCTCTTTTGGAACGTATCCCTGATCCGTCGGAACATGATCTACACTGACTCCCTTTTTATACATACCGGAATCAGCCGAGATCTTTGCACTGATCTTCTTAACCAAATCGGTTGTCTGATACCCCTCTTCTCCATACAGGAATTTGTGGAGTTCCGTTACATTCGACTCCAGCGTCTGAGGAATAACACAGTCTCCCTTCTTACCCATAATCATGGAATCCCGGGCAAATGGGAAGCCGCCGGTTTCACCGATATGGTATTTGCCGATATCGAGAATCAGGCTGGTTAAATCGCTGAATGACAGTGATGTCTCGACCTGTTCCACTTCCATCAGAAGAATCCGGTTCAAAAGGCCGAGATCGGCCTGTTTTGCTTTTTCAAATGCCTTCTGAATAACCAGACGCTGGCGCTCAGTTCTGGCATAGTCCGTATCCATCAGACGGAGACGGCCATAAGCAACTGCCTGGATTCCATCCAGATGCTGGACACCCGCCGACTTAAGCTGAGTGGACGGCACGCCGGTCTTTTGTACAGTCTCAGTAATAAAGGAATTGATGTAGCGGAATTCTGCCTTACTGATATCGATTCCATCGATACCGCCCAGCATATTGATGCCATCTGCCACAGATTTCCAGTTAAAGGTCACATAGTCTTCGATATTTAAATCCAGGTTCCGGTTCAGTGCCGCCAGCGCCTGCTCGGCGCCGCCGTTCGCATAGGCGGAATTGATTTTATTATAAGTTCCGCCGCTGCTGGTGTTTAAATACGTATCACGGAAAACGGATACCAGCTTAATCTCTCCCGTATCGCGGTTGATGTTGCAGAGCATGATCACGTCGGTATTTGTTCCCTTATGTACGTTTCCATCTCTGCTGTCTACACCAAACACAGCAATTGTCATATATCCCTGCATATGCTCCGTCTTAGCGACAGGCAGTTCTGTATTCTTAACCTTGCTCTTGTCAAAATCATTGGAATGAATCAGGGAACTGTTTAATCGCAGCGCATAACCATAAAACCCAATGCAAATCAGTGTCAGCACTTCCGCGACTGCCATAACAATGATTCTTCTGATTTTTTTCTTCTTCGCTGCCTGTGCCGCCGAACGGCTTGCTGCTGTCCGGTTTGCTGCGTCCTGAGGCTTCCTTCCTCCCATTCCGCCTGAACCGCTTCCGCCGTCACCGATCTGAAGCGAGGTTCCCTGAAGCGTCTGACGCCTCGGCTCATAGCCGGAGGTTCCTGAGGATCTCCCGGCGCCGCCCTGAGGCTGTCCATTCCCGGAAGGTCTTCCAGTTGTTCTCGACATTCCGCCCTGAACCGGATTTCCTCCGTCCGGTCTTCCGCCTTCCTGTCGGGCCCTGCCATTTCCATTACCCGCCGCTTGGGCCTGTCTCATACCACCCTGGGTCTGTCCGTTTCCTGCATTCCTCGATCCGTTTCCTAAACTGCCCTGCGACGCACCGTTTCCTGCATTCCTGGCAGTTCCGCCCTGGGATACGCCATTTCCGGATTGCCTGACGTTTCCGTCCTGTATTCCGCCATTTCCTGCGGCTCTGGAGTTTCCTCCCTGCATTCCGCCATTTCCTGCGGCTCTGGAGTTTCCTCCCTGCATTCCGCCGTTTCCTGCGGCTCTGGAGTTCCCTCCCTGCATTCCGCCGTTTCCTGCGGTCCTGGAGTTTCCTCCCTGCATTCCGCCGTTTCCTGCGGTCCTGGAGTTTCCTCCCTGCATTCCGCCGTTTCCTGCGGCTCTGGAGTTCCCGCCCTGCATTCCGCCGTTTCCTGCGGTCCTGGAGTTTCCTCCCTGCATTCCGCCGTTTCCTGCGGTCCTGGAGTTTCCTCCCTGTGCACCGGCACTTCCTGCTGTTCTGGCGCTGCCGCCCTGCATTCCGCTGTTGCCCTGAACTCTGGTGTTCCCGCCCTGCGGTCCGCCGTTTCCTGATGTTCTGCCGGTACCTGCGGAAGGCCGGCCATTTCCCTGCGCACTCTCAGACGGGCGGCCCATGGGTCTTCCCGTCTGCTGTCTTCCATATGTGTCAACGTCCGCATCGCTATATCCTGCGGTACTTAAGTCATCATCCAGATAGTAAGCATCTTCCGAAGTTCCGTGTTCACTGTTTCTGGCCCTGCTCCGCCCATTCGGGCCGGAAGCTCGGTCTAACTCATCATCGTATTCCTTGCTCATGTAAATAACCTCATCCTCTGGTGCCTGCTGTACTGGCATTACATTGCAGACATTACTCAGTACGCATTTTTATTGATAAACCCTTTGAACACAGTAAGAAACAAAATCTTAAAATCAAATCCAAGGGTCCAGTTCTCGATGTAATATAAATCGTGCTCGATTCGTTTCGTGATGGAGGTATCTCCACGGTAGCCGTTGACCTGCGCCCAGCCGGTAATTCCCGGACGGACCTGATGCTTAATCATATACCGCGGTATCTCCTCTTTAAACTTCTCTACAAACAGCGGACGCTCAGGTCTCGGTCCCACCAGGCTCATATCGCCCATCAGAACGTTGAAAAACTGAGGCATCTCGTCAATACTGGTCTTTCTGATAAACCGGCCGACCGGTGTCACACGCGAATCGTGGGGCGTCGTCCATTTGCTCTTCTCCTCAGAAGGCGCCTGAACCACCATGGACCGGAACTTGTACATCTTAAATGGTCTGTTATGAAGTCCCACCCGTTCCTGGCTGTAGATCAGCGGTCCCGGGGAAGTCAGCTTGACAAGCACGGCCGTCACCAGCATCACCGGTGAAAACAGCACAAGCGCAACAATGGCGCCGAAGATATCAACAATCCGCTTCATGATGGCGTTGACCGGATCGGTCAGCGGCACATGCCTGATGTTGATAACCGGCAGCCCCTGTAAATCCTCCGTATAGGGACGGGTCGGTATGATATTATTATAATCGGGAATAAATTTGGTATGGACACCTGATTTTTCACAGGAAGCCACGATTTTTTCCAGGTTTGCATATTCGTCAATGCTCAGCGTGATGGCAATCTCATCGAGAGAATTAAGCGCCAGAATCTCATCCAAATCGCTTACCGTGCCGATCACATGGATCGACTTATACTCGGTTCCCCATTCCTTATGGTCATCCAGGATGCCCTTGACCTGATAGCCCCACTCCTGATTCTGCTGCACCCGGTCGATAAAGCCTTCCGCGGCGCGGCTGTAACCAATGAGCAGAATATGCTTCTGATTATAACCCTTGGAACGCATGGAATGAAGTACGTAACGGATCAGATTCCGCTCCAGCGTTTCCAGTATGATGTTAATCGCGAAGAAATAAAATACCATTCTCTTCGAGAAGTTCCAAAAGTATGGATTCTTGTTAAGAAGAAACAAGACCATGGTAACAAGCAGAAACCCAATAAGATTGGCCTTACAGATATTGGCAAACTCATATCGTCTCTGCTGCACCCGTTTCGGCGCATAGAGGTGGAATATGCCGTAAAGCAGCAGATATCCCGGTACGATTATGATGAGTGCAGCAAAATAATACTGCGGTGCCAGCAGCTTCTTTTCTGGGCTGAATAACCGGTTTCCCATAAGCAGGATAAACCACGCCAGAGCATAGGAGGCGATAATAACCAGCCCATCCAGCACTACATGAAATCCGTTCAGTTTTTTCTGATTGTCCTTTATCATAGCAGCATAACCTTCCTGTCGTACGACGAAAACCTAACTTGTCCATGATAATTTCTCGTATATTATACATGATAATGTACCATGATGCCATTAAATAATTCTTAAATCGCCGTAAGTTTTTTTAATCTTCTCTTGAGAAATTCCCACACATAGAGAAGTGTGCCGGTAAAAAGTTCCCATTCAATCTGCAGATAATTCCCGATATGTTCTGGCCGGAACGGCACTTTTTTACATTTTCCCAGGGTCTTAATTCCCTCGGAAAAGCCTTCCGCGTAATCGGCAGCAAAACCCATTTTTTTGAAAAACAGGTATTTAATACCGGTCCCAATCAAAAGGAACGGCAGATTAAACAACAGCTGAAGAAGCGGCATGTTCTTATAATTCAAATAGAGATTGTTTCTCGCCGCCAGTTTTACCTTAAAGGAATTGTACTTGGAACCGCTGGTTCCGCTTCCCACGTGGTAAAGTTCTGCGGCAGGGCAGTAAACATTGTCATATCCGTAGATCCGCGCCCGGTAGCCGACATCCACATCCTCTAAGTAGGCAAAATGTGACTCGTCAAAGTATCCAATCTCCTCGAAGACTTCCCTCCGGTAGATCGCCGCCGCCGCGCAGGCCGCAAACACCCGGCAGGGCTTTTTATATCCGGCAACCGGCTGTCCAACGCCCCTCTGGAACGCCCAGCCGAGCAGGCTGTACATGTCCCCCGCATCGTCCATTAACTCCTTATGATGCAGCTGGATGATCCGGCTGCTCACAGAAAATATCTTCGGAGACCGCTCGATCATCCGGATCATTTCCCGGATATAATCCGGCTTCGGCTCCGTATCGTTATTTAACAGGATGACGTAGGGCGTCTCCGCTTTTTTGATTCCAATATTGACTGCTCCCGGAAATCCAATATTCTCAGGAAGAAATACCGAAGGAATTCCACTCTCCTTCAGCCATTCAACGCTTCCATCCGTCGAACCGTTGTCCACCACCAGCACATCAAAGTTTTTCTCACTCTGTGCCTCCAGTGCTGCAAAGCACGGTTCCATAAATTTAAGGCCATTATAGTTTGGAATAACGACTGTTACTTTACCTGCCATCTTATACCTCCAGCCGATAAGGCTCCCCGATTTTCTCCTTACGCAGGTCGCGTAAGGCAAAGTTGGATTTACGAAGCGTCAGGTTAGGATTGTAATATGGATCCCCGTCCTTTAAAATATCCGGCCACCTGTCCGCAAACAGCTTAATCTCCCGGTTAAACCGTTCCACCTTCTCCGGCGTATCCTCCAGCCCCCGCGATTTGGACTCATAATGGTAGAAAAGCGCATACGGCGCATATACCACAAGCTTGCCCAGGGACCGGATCTTCATACAGTAATCGATATCATTAAATGCAACGGCTAACTCCTCCGTGAAGCCGCCAGCCTTTTCAAACAGTGATTTCCTGCTCATCATGCAGGCCGCTGTCACCGCGCTGTAATCCTGGGCACACATAGCCCTGTTGAAATAGCTGCTCTCCGCCCGGTGAAGGCCGATAAAGGTATGACCGGCGATGCCGCCGAATCCCACGACCACTCCCGCATGCTGAATCGTATCGTCGGAATAGAGAAGTCTGGCTCCCACGATACCCACGTCATCTCTCTGACAGAAGCCCAGCAGCTCCTCAATGCTCTCGGGATTAATCAGCTCCGTATCATTGTTTAAGAACAGGAGATACTCTCCCGAGGCCGCCGTCACCCCGAAATTATTGATTGCGGAATAGTTGAATTCCCGCTCCCATTTTACCACATGTATGAAATCAAACTCTTTCTGAATCCGCTCATAATATTGGAAGGTCTCCGGTTCCACGCTGTTGTTCTCCACGATAATGAATTCCAGATTTTTATAGGTGCCCTTCTCAATCAGGGAACGCATGCAGACATCGAGATCCGCGGTATGATCCTTGTTCGGAATGATGACTGAGACCAGAGGATTCCCGGTTATCTCGAATTTCGTATGGTAGATTCCGTAGTCCACGCCCTTTTCCACAGACAGCGCCCGGATTCCCATGCGTTCATAATGAGCCTGAATAGCCCGCGCCCCCGCCTCGAAGGCGTAGAGCTTGCTCTCCGGATTGCTGGAGGTGGAATTCTGATGGCAGCGCCAGTGATACAGCGCCTTCGGCACATGGTAAATCTTTCTGGCCTTCTCCGTGCAGCGGAAAATGAAGTCGTAATCCTGGGCTCCGTCAAACTCTTCTAAAAAGCCCCCGACTTCATCTAATAATTCCCGGTTTACCACGAATAAATGGCAGATATAGTTCACACTCGTCAGCAGATCCGGATTAAAATCAGGCTTGAAATGCGGTTCAAACAATTCCCCGCCGTCAATATCCAGCTTATCCTCATCCGTATAGACCACGTCGATCTCCGGATCACGGTTGATCGCCTTCACACACTCAAACAGCGCATCCGGCGCCAGCGTGTCGTCGTGATCGGCCAGAACGATGAAATCGCCCTTCGCCATATCGATGGCAGCGTTGGTATTTCCCGCGATTCCCTTATTTTCACCCAGAACCACGTAGCGGATTCTCTCGTCCTTCATGGCATACCGCTTAAGCACGCGCTCCGCGCTCTCGCCTCTGGGGCTTCCGTCCGCCACGCAGACCTCCCAGTGCATATAGGTCTGTGCCCTTAAGGAATCCAGCATGGCTGCCAGATACCGCTCCGGCGTCTTATAAGCCGGAATCACCACGGACAGCTTCGGCATATAATCGAATTCCACCGATTTCTGCGCCTCCAGCTCTTCGTCACTCGTCTTCGTCAGCTGGTACCATTCCGGATAATCGTAATCACTGTCAATCCCCTGAAGCTTGTGGCTCGATTTCAAAAGAAACGCTTTTAAGCCGTTTTCCTTCCAGAACTCGATGGCCGAATGGAGCGTCTCCTTATTCATCATACTCTTTAGCTTCGCGTGCTTCTTATGCGCGGAGCTGTTGTGCTTCTCGATGATCTCCGTGTTCAGCTTCACCCTGGAGGTCTTCCCGTCGCACCGAATCACCAGGAAACGGTCCTCATTATTATCTCTCACATAAGGAATGCGGATATCAAATCCGAAGTCCTTCTCATACACGGTCTTAAAATAATTCTGGCTGACGTCATCGCGGCGCACCGGGACGTACTTAAACTCCACGTTCTTCTGATTCTCATCCTGGACCAGGAATTCAGCCTTCGCCTCCGGGCTGCTTCCGATCACCCAGCCATTTAATACGATTGAATTTTCGCGGATACGCGCCACATCGATCTTGTATTTCATACGTTCTCTCCATCCTCTAAGGAAGCCGCGAAAAGGTCCGCGTCCTCACAGTTTTCCAGGCCGTCTTCCTCTTTTTCCGCCGCATTTCCCGCCGCAAAATTAAGCCTCTCTTCCTCAATGACGAGCGGACGCTTCATTACCCTCGCATTGATGGACAGAATGTATTCTCCCATAAGGCCGATAAAGAAGATCTGCACGGACCCGAGGAAACACATGCCTATGAGCACCGGCGCCATACCTGCCGGAAAACGGTCCCAGTACATCAGCTTCATGACCAGATAGACCACAGCCACCACCATGCTGATGAGAGAACAGATGCTTCCGAAAATAGTCGCCAGACGAAGTCCCGCCTTCGTATAGGAAGTAATACTGAGCATTGCCGCATCGTAAAGCTGGTAAAAATGATTTTTCGTCTCACCAGCCCGCCGTTTTGGCTGCTCATAAGGAATCTGTTTAATCTTGAAACCCAGCTCCGCGACGATACCTCTGAGGAACGGGGTCGGATCGTCCAGATTCCGCAGCACTTCGATAAAATCCCTGTCATAGAGACCGGAACCGGTAAACTGCTCGATCTGCTCCACGTCAGACAGCTTCTTCATCATCTTATAGTAACAGCCCCGCAGCCAGTACATCAGCCGGTTTTCCTTGCTGCTGGTCTTGATTCCTATGACAATTTTATATCCCTTTTCCCACTCATGGACGTACTGCGGAATCAGCTCCACCGGGTCCTGGAAATCCGCTACCATCTCGATCACGCAGTCTCCCGTGATCTGAAGCATCCCGTAATACGGGGAGTTAAACTGCCCGAAATTCCGTGCATTGAAGATCGCCTTAATCTTCGGATTCTCATCACACAGCTGTCTGATTAAGCTCCTTGTATGATCCTGCGAGTCATTGTCGATGAAAACAAGTTCGTAATCGTACTCCGGAAGGTCCTTCTGAAGCGTTTTAATGACCGCCTCGCTGATCGGTACGACATTCTCCTCCTCATTGTAACATGGAATCAATACGCTAATTTTCTTCATCCTGGTGCTCCATTTCTCTCTTTATCATTTCCGTAATGCCGCGGCCAAACGTATAGCGCTCTTTAAATCCGCCCGTCATGGCCTCCATGCGGCTGACATCCGGGCGTATGGACAGCGCGCCTTCCTTTGCCTGAACAAAGGTGCCGAACTCCAGCGTTCCGCGCTTTCCGGCAAGTTCAAAAACCTCTTCCACAAAAGATTTGAGTACCCTTGTGTCACGGCTGGCAATATTGACTGCCGCGCCCTTTTTGCAGGGCTTGCCCTTCACCTGCTCATACAGGCGGCCCACCGCCTCCACGGCATCATCGATGTACATAAAATTCCATTCGTGGCGGCAGGCGCTTAAACTCACCCGGCCTCCACGCGACAGTTCCCTCACAAGCGTGGATATGATGGACCACGGATGGTCCCCGTACCCATAAACGCTGAAGAATCGCAGATGGCAGAAATTCATGCCATACCTTTCACAGACCGGCACTGCCTGCCGGAAAAAATCCAGCTTGGCCTTCCCGTATTCATTGACAGGACTGCATTCCATCTCTTCCGTCATAACACCGCGGCCATCTTCGATCACTCCGTATTCCACCCGGGAGCCCGCATCCATGAATACGCGGCATCCCAGCCGGTGCGCCGCTTCCACACAGGCCAGAGATCCTCTTATATTCCCCGCCTGAACCTCCGGCGAGTCGATCTCTTCCCGGTTCACCCCGCCCCAGGCGAAATGAAACCACGCATCTGCATGGCCGATTTCTTCCACGCAGTCCGCCGCCTCTTCCATGGTTCCGTACACGGGAATCAAATTCCTGTGCTCCGGTAAATACTGTAATTTAGCCGATCCCGGCCGCACCAGGGCATAGACACGGTCTCCCTGCTCCAGAAACCACTGGGCCAGATGGCCCCCTAAAAATCCGGTAGCCCCGGTGATGACGATATTCTCCATAAACGTAATACGCTCCTTTGGTTATTCACAACATTGTCTCAATATGTCTGCTCCGCAGGGTCATAATTTCCACATTGCTTCCAAATCTTTCTCTTATGATTCCCGCAATCTCCTCCGTATATCCCGGAGCTACGATCAGAATGCCATCCACAGGCTCTTTTTCAAAATGATCCGGAGCTACGATGGGAATGTGAGATGCCGGAGCAAAGCGCCCCTGTTTAAAGGTTGCCGAATCGATCATATATTTCGCACGGTCCTTAAGCCCGGTGGTCGCCGCCAGGGTAAATCCCTGATGGCTGGCTCCCCAGATAGCCAACGTCCGGCCTGTCTCATCAAACTGATTTAAAATGCGGTCCACTTCCAGATTCAACTCCTGGCGGCTCTCCACGAAGCCTGCAATGGCAGAGGAAATGCCGCGGACTTCCGAATCCTCTCCGACGTGATCCGCGTCCCCAGTCTTTCCAGTCGTCCTAACTTCCGTCTCGGCCCCCTCCGTCACCGGCCGTTTTTTCACAACCACCGACAGCGTATCCCGGTTCACCATCTCCTCTTCCAGAACTTCGAAGCCCGCCTCCGCAAGCACAAAACGCAGGGTGTCGAAGGTGTAATAGGCGAGATGATCACGAATCAGCTCATAATATCCGTCGTATTTCAAAATGTATTCCAGACTCGGAACGGTCAGAAGTCCCAGACCGCCTTCCGTCAGATTGTTATAAAGACATTTCAGCATCCGGACCGGATGGGCCTGATGCTCCAGGAAATTAAAGGACAGAAATACATCGTAAGGCCCGTGACAGCCGTCTTCCGTATTCTCCAGAACCGTATTCTCATCTTCCGTAAACTGTCTCCAGACCTTTAAGCCCCGGCTCTTCGCCAGCTCCACCAGGTCTGCCTTATGCTCAATGCCATAAGCCTCCACCGGAAACTCCGTGAGTACGGACAAGAATTCTCCCTGACCGCATCCGGCCTCAATGAATTTCTTTCCCTCTAAATGATACGTCTCAATCAGGGCTTCGTACTGTCTTCTGCGCAGATTCACCATGGTGGTAGAAAATCCGCCGGAGCGGATAACGTCCTTATAATAGCCGACAGGCTCACAGTCAAACTGCACCAGACCGCAGAAATCGCACTGGTGCAGATGCAGGGATATCCCTTGGTCCTCATTTCTTCCTTCCGCATCAGGGATATCCTGTGCGGAGGCCGGCATGCCATCCAGAACAATCAGCGGCCGTTTTGGAAGTGCTTTCCCGCATGCAATACAAATCTTATCTCTCATACCATAAAAACTCCTGTTTGTCAAATATTTTTGTTTCATAGGAAGGTTCGTCCTATGAAACAAAAACCCTCCGGGGGCTGCGCACTCCGCACTAAGGAATTCTGGCTGCTGAAGCAGCCGCGCTCCGGCGCATGAGTCCGGCTTACCGGACTCTTTACTTTGAATCAGACGCTGTATTCCCTCCTGAAAGGGTATTTCCTGCCTCCAGTCTGTGGCTTCCATCAGCTTTTTCACGTCCGGAATCAGATTGGCCGGCCCTTCCGCATTCTGAGGCCGCCTGCCGTAGCTGTAGCATCCATGACAGCCGCACGCCTCATACATCAGACGGACGTAATCTCTTAAAGGCCTCGTCTCCCCACACTCTCCCGCGACGTTAAAGATACCTTCCGCGCCGCTTAACCAAAGGGCGGTGAGCGCTTCCAGCAAGTCTTCCAGATACAGAAAATTCCACATCTGCGTGCATTCGCCAAGAGAAAGGTATCCCCCTGCCGGAAAAGTCTTAAGACAACTTTCCACCAGGGACCACGGATGATCTCCCGGTCCATAGATGCTGAAAATTCTGGCATGAATGTACCGAAAATGATCGCTCGTACGCTCTGTGCACGAGTCACCGTGACAATCATAGCCTTCCTGTCTCCAGCGGCTGACCGCTTCCATGGCCTGCCTGCCAAAATCCACCTTCGCTTTCCCATATTCCGATACGGGATTCAGCGGAGTGTCTTCCGTCATCGCTTCCCGGTGGATCCCGTACTCCGCCTGGGAACCGCTGAACAGAAAGGTCCGGCAGCCCAGCTTTCTCGCGCCTTCCAGCGCTTTTAGGGAGTCTGACGCGTTCTTCTGCTGCACCTCCCGGTTCATCCGGTTTTCACTTCCTGCGCCGTCCCAGCCAAAATGAAAAAATGCCTCGCACGGCACCAAAATCGCGCCGTCCAGGCGGTCGGCCTCCTCTAAATTCATCTCAATCACATGGAGGCGTTCCCTTCCCGTATCGAGCCTTGCAATATTCTTTGACGCAGGACGCACGACTGCATAGACATCATGTCCCATTCCTATCAGTTTGTCAACCATGGGCGCGCCGATAAAACTCGTCGCGCCCGTCACTACTATATTCAACGTTTAAACGTCTCCTTACTCTTCACACTTTCACTGCTCATTTATCACAATTTCATCATTCACTGATCCGCGGAATCATCATATTCTCATCCATCTCCTCATCCGGAAGGAATGGAGACAAATCTTCCAGCGGCGGAGACACCATGGTTCCATCGGGAAGGCGTTTCGCGGCTGATTTCGGTTCAAAATTCTGATCGCGGCTCACGAAGATCTCACAGATCACAGGACCGTCCGTCCGGAGGGCTGTCTCAATGGCCGAAACCAGTTCTCCGTTATGGCATGCCCTGCAGTAAGGATATCCGTAGGCGCCAGCCAGCTTCTCCATATCCGGGAAGCTTAAGTCGTGGCTGTCCACACCGATTCCCACCAACGGCTCGCCGAAGAAATTTTTCTGCGTCTGCCGGATCGAATGGTAGCCTCCATTATTAATCAAAAAGATCTTGATCGGCATCCGGTGATGAATGATCGTCTGAAGCTCCTGAAGATTCATCTGAATGCTGCCGTCACCGGTGACCAGAATAATATCGCTGCTGACGAACTGCGATACAGGTTCCTGCATGTGGCCTTCCTGCGCATCCCGTTCCTGCATACGGCCTTCCTGCGCACCGTTTTCCTGCATATGGCCTTCCCGCACGCACCGTTCCTGCACGGCCATGCAGGCCCCGATGGCCGCCGGCAAATCGTATCCCATGGAGGCGATGGCTGAATTCGAGATAAATCGCTGCCCCTTTTTTATGATACACGCATGCCCTCCGACAACGCAGGCGGAACCGTTGCCTACAACGATCACCTGTTCTTCATTCAGACGGCTGCTCATTTCCTTCATGAACGCATAGACATTGGCGTCCTCGTCTTCCCCGTGGTCATAATGCTTCGGAAGGACAACCGGATATTTCTCCTTCCACATGCGGCAGGTCTCCGTCCATGTTCTGTCCTTAAGCCCGGTGCCGCCGGTAAACACAGGCTGTCCGGCTCCGTACTCTTCATCCAGAACCAGCTCCAGCTGTTCCAGCAAATCCTTCACATCCGCATGGACCGCCATGTCGATGTGAACGGATGGCTTCTTCAGCTCCTCCGGATCAATGTCGTTGACAATGGTATAGGCGGCTCTCGCCCATGTACTGTAATTATATCCCACCTGGCGGATGCTTAAGCGGCTTCCGAGAGATAAAACCAGGTCACTGTTCTGTATGGCAAAATTGCCCGCGCGGTCTCCCATACCGCCGCCGCGGCCCGTGTAGAGCGGATGGTCATCCGGCATACAGTCCTCGCTGTCCCAGCCGGTCACGACAGGAACGCCAAGCTTTTCCACGACTCTGGAAAAGACATCGAAGGCATGTCCGATTCGGATTCCATTTCCTGCGTTGATTACAGGCCGTTGGGAGTTTTTAATCTTTTCAATAATTTCTCTGGCCGTTTCCCGCGTCACGGATGGCGGAAGCACCTGACGTTTCTCGCCCTGCCCCGCATTGTCGGCCTCTATCTTTGGACACTGGCTCACACGTTCACCGCACGAATCGCCGTGACAATCGGAAGGCACGGCCCAGCCATCGCCTCCCGCTTCATAATCTTCCGGTGAGAAACCGATCAGTTCCTCTGTCTCAATATAAGCGCCCTGAACGTTCAGCGGAATGTCAAGCCACGCCGGACCCGGGCGGCCGGAATAGGCCAGATAGATGGCCTTCTCCAGGCAGTAGCGAATTCTCATGGGGTCGATGACCATCTCGCTGTACTTTGTCATACAGTCGATTGCCTTCGTGATGTCAAACTCCTGGTCTCCCATGGCTCTGATTCCCACTCCCGACCACCTTGCCGTCGTGTCGTACCGAACCTGTCCGGATAATACCAGCATGGGTATGGAGTCCAGCCATCCTCCCACAACCCCGGTGATAGCATTGGTGCCCCCCGGGCCTGTCGTAACACAGACGGCCGCTATGCGTCCCTGAACCCGCGCATAACACTCTGCCGCGATGGCGCATGCCTGCTCGTGATGATTATAAAGGCAGGTAAGTCCCTCCTGATGCCCCAGTGCATCATTTAAGTGCATCGCTCCGCCTCCGGTCACGGTAAATACCTGTGTGATACCAAAATCCACAAGTTTTTGGGAGATGTAATTGGATACTTTCATTCGCATGATGGATTCTCCTTACATAAAAAATAATAATTGTCTGTCTAAGTACGAAAATACCTCGCTAAGTACTCATAGTATACCACACCCCTTATAAAATGCATATTGAAGTTTTTCTTACTTTTTACCCCCTTTTCTCACCAGTCTACTACCTGGTCTACAATCTGCTGTTGTTCGGAACTCGTCCTTCTCAAGTAAATCCTCGTTGTCTCGATGCTTTCATGCCCCATTAAGTCGGCCAGAAGCGCGATGTCTGAGAATTTTTCCAGGAAATTCTTCGCGAACCGGTGGCGAAAGGAATGGGGATAGACCACCTCCACGGGGATCCCGTACCGGGCGGCAAATTTCTTCAGCTGCCCGGCAATTCCCCTCGTGGTGATACGGTCTCCCGAACGGTTTAAAAAAAGAAAACCACTCTCGATTCCACGGTATTTAATCCACTGCATAGCCTCTTCCCGCAGGGCGCTCGGTATGTAAATACGCCGAATTTTCCCTCCCTTGGAATAGAGATCCAAGTAGCCCGTCTGCACATGTTCTGCCTTAATCTGAACCAGTTCGCTCACCCTGGCTCCTGTGGCGGCCATGAAACGGATGACAAAATACCAGAACCATTCCCCGTCCCTTCTTAAGCACTCCTTAAAATACATATAATCTGCGTCGCTGATTACATTTTCCAGATACGTCTTCTGTTGTACCTTTACAGAAGATAATGCCAGTTTTTCCTTGCCGATTGCTTCCAGATAACAGTTTACTGCCCTTATCCGCAGGTTCACGGTTTTCGGTTTGTAGTTTTCAAGCAGAAACAGTTTGTACTTTTGGAGATTACTTTTCGTCACTTTGTCATACCGGCCGCAATACTGTTTCACCGCATATACATAGGCTTTTATCGTATTATCGGCCAGATTGCTTCTACGGAGGAACCCCTCAAATTCTACATCCATCTCCATATTCTGTTATCTCCTTCCATATCTGCCATCAACCCACACTTTCGCTACCCACCTAGCGTACGTTATAATCGCAGAGTAATGCAACTATGGATTTTCGGCCACGACAAATCAAAGTGAGAAAAAAGGAGAGAAATTTTTTATGAAAAAGAATTTAAAAATGATGGCTGTATTATCCGCTGCGGCAGTAATGACCGTAGCAGCTCCAGAGATGGGCTTCACCGCAGGTTCTTCCATCGCATATGCAAAGACAATCGGCTGGGTAGAGGAAAACGGTTCCTTCAAATATTATGAAGAGGACGATTACTTCTTAACAGACACCTGGAAGAAGCGCGGCGAAGACTGGTATTACTTAAATGAAGAAGGCGAAATCGCCACAAATGCACAGATTGATGAATATTACGTTGATGAAACCGGTAAACGGGTTATGGACCAGTGGATCTCCATTGAAAATGAAGACGCATGGGACTCCCCTGACGCTGCCGAGTACCACTGGTACTATTACGGAAAGAACGGCAAGGCCGCAGTTTCCAAATGGCAGAAAGTCGGCGAAAGCTGGTATTACTTCAACGAAGACGGACAGATGATGACAGGAAAGGTAGAAATCGATAACGCGACATACTACCTGGGTGAGGCAAACGACGGCGTGATGAAGACTGGCTGGATTCAGCTGGAAAATGAAAGCGACGATCCTGAGATGACCCATTCCTGGTACTATTTTGACACAAACGGAAAAATGGTAGAAAATCAGGTCGATAAAAAGATCAGCGGCGACTACTATACCTTCGTAGACGGCGTAATGCAGACAGGCTGGTTTAAGCTTCCTGCAGAAGAGAATGCAGAAAATGCAACTCCTTCTGATGCTGCAGAAAATACAGCAACAACCGTGGCCGGATATCAGTACTATGAGCCGGAAAATGGAAAACGCGTAACCGGATGGAGAACCATCGAGGGCGTGGAAGGCATCAGTGAAGAAGGCGAACTTTATAACTTCTACTTCAAGAACGGTAAGCCGTACCATGCAGATAACGGACTTCAGTTATTCACTGTAGAGTCTAAGAAATATGCGTTTAATACAAAGGGTGAAATGCAGACTGGTTTAAAGGTTGTCAATCTGGAAGATGGAGAAGTTGCCAACTTCTACTTCGCAGAGGACGGTGTTATGAGAACCGGCAAGCAGGTTATTTACAATGAAGATTTAGATGAGAATCAGACATGGTTCTTCTATACCGACGGCTCCAGAAAAGGCCAGGGCTTCCACGGGATCCGTGACAACACACTGTACGAGTATGGTTTAAGAAAAGACGCAGACTCTGATTTAAGACTGGCTCCGATGAATTACGACGGAAATCAGTATCTGGTGAACACAAGCGGTTCCATCCAGAAGGCGTCCTCTTCCTCCAAATCCGCTACAAAGCCGGAACTTGGAAATGGCTTCAAAGATTATAAAGATTCTAACGGCAAGACCTGGGTTGTGGACGTAAACGGACGTATCCAGTAATGCTATAAAAAAGAATAAATAAAAAGCAATAAAAGTTTCATCCGTTCAAACCGGCAGGCTGCCCCTTGGGGCAGTCTGTTTTTTTACTGTATCAGGGATAAGTGTACACAGTTCTTACGTTTAAAATTAAAAATTACAAGATTGCATTTTTTGCTCCATATTTAGAGCAATAGTGTTAATAAAACATAAAATTTTGGAATTTTCTACAAAAAGACGATATTTCGCGTTACAATTTCATTTATTTTGCGTTATATATATAGAAGAGTACTGCCATTTTGACAGGAAAAGCAAAAAAGGAGGACGCTATGAGAGAGCTTTCCGTGTACTATTGTTCGAAGTGCGGGTATTATGGATACTACCAGCTTCCTAAAAATGCGGTATGCCCCAAATGCTCCGTGGACATGGTACCTTTGTCCATCAGTTTTCAGGACTTTATGGATTTAAGCTGTGAAGAGCGGGACGATTTACTGTCGAAACAGATTATTTCTGCTTCTTCTCCTTACGTCAAACGCCTGATGGCGCCGCACAAGGCCTATAATAACCGGGAGGTCATCGCCCGCATGAGCGATCGCATCGTCGAACTGGAAGCCGAAAATAAAAAGCTGAACGAGACCGTTGAATGGATGCATCAGACAATCTGGGATCTGGTGCGTAAAAACAAAGGAATCGAACCATCCGGCAAGTCTCCTATTCCACCCTTTGGTGAAAAAGCTTCCGGAGGCACTGATAATTCCGAAAATCCGGAATAGCGATAACAGAGAGTTTTATTGGGAGTGCGGGGCACTCCCCAATACCCTCGGTCATGCGATCCTGTCAGAACTTATGTAATGTTCGATCAGTCTGTTAAGTGTCTGGTTTAATTTCGATATCACTCTGCGCAGCTTAACATTTTCTTCCATTAACCTCATATTCTCCATTTCCATGAACCTCATCTTTTCAGTATCAGTCATGTGGAAAACCCTCCTTTTTTTGCTTTTCTTGTAACCACTATAAGACGTTTCCGGCCGTTTGAAAAGCAAAACATATCGCAATATTCGACAAAACGGCAGACTTATAAAAAGTCCGTAAACACGCGGCTAAGTCAAAAAAAACCAGCAGTACCATATGTATCCATCTTCTCCGAAAGGAAGTACCAGATATATGAAAAACGATGTCATTTACGATTTCGACAAAATTATTCTGATCGATCCAAACCCTCCGGCAAAAAATGTGCAGCAGGCCTGCTATGGTATGATTCCCAGAGCCTCCTACCGTCCCGGCGCTCTAAAAAACATTCTGGAAAACCGTTTTGAGAACAAACGAATCATACTCCGTGCCGCCGGAGATGAGCGGGTTATCAAAGAGGCGCTTTGGGTGTTGGGGGCATGTGGGTATTTCGATAAGATTGTGATTGAGGGGGAGGGGGAAGAGCGGTAAAGAGGGATGCGTGATGTGGTTTTTGGCGGGGTGGTTGATGTATGTGGTGATATTGTTTGTGGTAGATTTTTGATACATTTTTTTATTGATTTCCTGATTGATTTTCTGATTGATTTCCTGATTGATTTCCTGATTGATTTTCTGATTAATCCTCTGATTGATTTCCTAATATCGTTTCCGATGCATTTCCTAATAGAATCCCTGATAATATTTTCGACTCATTTTCAATTGCATTTTTTTATAATTTTTATATTTCCAAAATAATTCACTTGATTGCTTAGTGCTTTTGAGTACCTCTAAATCTATCCCAACCATTTGTCCTCCAACAGAGGACACCTCTGTGAATCATAAAAGGAGACTTTCTAACTCGGCCGCCCCCTCTGATCCGTAACTGACTCAAACCATATCGTCAAATTTCCCTGTTATAGAAGGAAGCTGTTTATAGAAGCTAAACAAGTCGTTTAAGTCTTCCTTCCAGATCTGTAATACGACTCAAAATATCCGTTTTATAGGTCTGTCCGGTAATAGAACACAATAAACATTCCTTCTACAACATTATCTAAAAAATACTCATATACATTTTATAAACCAGTTGCTGTTTATTATTGTAACAATAATTATCCGTCAGATACGACCAGTCTGTTAATCAGAAAAGCACCTGAACTGCCGATTATTTTCATTATCCTTCGCTCACATTTCTTTACTTCATACCCCGTATAATTGTTTGTATTTTTCATTCAATTTTGTCCGCATATAGCATACATATGAGTGTCCGTCAGTTCCTCACAATCTGCTTCTGCAAAAATTCTTGTCAACGCTTCTGCAGCTGCGAAAACCAGCCACTACCATTCCTTCTTCTTAAAATCTTCACTGTGCAGATGCGGTATTCTGAGTGATCCTGAATATTATAAACTCAGCTGGCTTCACAGGAGCCGCGCCAATGATACAAATCAGGTGTCCATTATCAATCTCTTCCTGTGTCATGGTGCCACGCCCAATATTTACATAAAATGCCTCTTCCGGAGATGATCCGGCCAGGCCGCCGCTTCTCCATACCTCCCTCAGAAACACTTCTATTATTCCTTGTACCCGCCTCCATAGCTCTTCGTTATTTTCTTCAAATACTACCCAGTCCGTATTTTTCTTTATGGATTCCTCTAAAAATATAAAAAGTCTGCGCACGTTGACATATTTCCACGTTCCATCGCTGCTTGCAGTTCTTGCTCCCCATACCCGGATCCCCTGACCTGGGAACAGCCGGATCAAATTTACCCCCTTGGGATTCAAAATGTCCTGCTCACCTTTGTCAAACTGCACATCCAGTCCCACACAGGCCCGAACCACTTCATTGGCGGGCGCTTTATGGACGCCGCGGGAATTGTCACTGCGGGCATAGATTCCCATCACAGATCCGGAAGGAGGAATTGCTATATTTTTCTTATCGAGGGGGTCAAACACCGTCACCCATGGATGATAGAAAGCCGCATAGGATGTATCAAAATTTTCCCTGTGCCTGATGATGTCCTGTACCTCTTTTGCCTCCCGTGGAATATCGAGAACCGAAAATCTGTTCTTTCGTTCACACTGAGCAGTCAGAGAAAGCTGGACCTTCTGATCTGTGACACCAGGAACGGCCATAACAGAAACCATATCATTGTCCAGAAATGCCTGAATTCCGGTTCGATTTCCCGCTCCATCGTCATTTCCAATAAAATCGGAAGCCTCCATGTCCAGAATATTACCATTCGTGCCGCCTGAAAGCTTAACAGTCACGGTATCCTGAGCGGAAGACGCAAGACATTCAAAAGGAGGCCGAAGTACTTCCTTCCCTTTACCAACATATTCCACACAAATCAGATCTGATTTTGAAACCTGTGCTTCCACAAACTGTGGAATATTACTATTAAAAGAAAGATTCTCGTAGATTTCTACGAAATCGCCGGACCTGACCTCCAGCCTGAACTCACAGGTGGATATAATCTTATCCGGCAATAGATTCTTATCCGTTACATCCACATCAAATTCATGTTCAAAGGAAATAACATTGTCTTTACTCTCCACCACCCGATTATAAACCGTAGTATTTCCATCTGAAAACGCTACAATATCACCATCAAAAAATCCGACACTATTTTTAACCGAGTACCGCCTGCCCTCTGCCGCCTCCAGCACGTCAAAGACCTGAGTCCTTGCCTTGCTCGAAGGAGATATAACTATATTCAGCCCATTCCCCCACGCCCCCGGATTACTGGCTGTAAACTTCAGGACGTAATCTCCTGTATTTGGCACAGCTCCCTTCGCACAGGATGCGTCCGCCGGCGCGACCCTGGCCACAAAACAGCGGGACCCTCCATTGATAAAAAAATGCTCTACTGCATAAGCCAGAAAACGATAATTACCACATTCCCTTTCGGAAAGATAAGTTCCATAAACCTGCTTGAAATCCGAAAAATTAGTCGCCATCCGCGGTACGCCTCCGACCGGTCCTTTCTCCGCCACCCCAATAAAACCGGCGATACTGGTGCTGGCCCCTTCCACAGGTACCCCCCCTGAATCAAATTCCTCCACGTATACTCCAGGTGATAAATACTCCGCCATAGTCTTCTCCCTTCATAATATTTATCTGCTTTTGCTTTTCCAGCCTGGTTATCAGGTGTCTATTTCTTCTACATATTAATTGATTTTTTATAAGCGTACTTTTATTATAAATTTTTTCATTGTAATTAACAATGTATTTTTAGTTTTTTATTCTGGTATTGACATAATCTAAAAAATTTGATATTTTAGAATTAGAACATATGTTCGATCGCAAAGGAGGGAGACTTATGAATCATATAATCTATTGTCCGGTATGTCATCATCGCCTGTTTGACATTAAACCGCCGACCGCCGGAAGCATTGAGATCAAGTGCCCGCGCTGTAAAAAAGTACAGCACATCCATTTAATCGAACCGGATTCACAAAAAACAACTACAGAAAAAACTACCTAGCAAAGGAATAATTCATTACCAAATAGCAGGAGAAAACGAAAAGGCCACAGCGCCGCACTCGTTTTCTCCTGTTTTATTTGCACAACCAGGAAAGAAGGGGATCACTATAAATTATTACATTAAAATCGAACAGCAAAGTATTCCTGTCAGTGAGGAGATCTATAAGATTTGGCAGCATGGAGAGCGAAAGGATCGTTATTTCAGAGAAGGGGATATTCGGAATGGCGTCTTCTCCTACGATGCTCTGGATGGAGAAGGCCTAAACGGAAGTGAATTATTTGCAGAAAAAGACAGAAATCCTGTAGAACATCAGGCTGAACGCGACCTCCTGATAAACACGTTAAAACAGGCATTAAACACACTGAATAATGAAGACAAAGAACTTCTGGCACACATTTACTGCCAGGATGAATCGCTGCGCAGCATAGCACAGAATACAGGAGTTCCGTTTACTACGCTGCAGTATCGCCATAAAAAGGTTATTAAAAAACTAAGACTATTTTTCGAACAAAATTTCTTATTATTGGATTAATACTGTAACCCATCAGCATTTTGAGCTCGCCTTTTACCTGTCGTTCATATGAAGAAAGATCCACGTCGAAGAAAGGAAAATGTACAATCTCAGGTTCTCGCACACAGGTTTGTTAAAACAGACCTGGCCACTGGCAGATGGGCGTTAATCAGGTTCTCATATGGCCTTCCCCGCATTGTTGTGGCGCGTACAGGGCGTTGCTCCCCTATCACCCAGCAATATTCCGGGACAATTCTTTTTGTGAGTTTTGTCAATCCCATGCTTACTAATGACTTTGGTGATTATTCTCTCCGCGAAATCAAATCTGACAGGGCAGACGCTATAAAAACCGTCTGTCCTGTGCTTGCCCTCTCAGTCCGAAGTCTATATAAATCATAAAACTGCCGTAAATTACAAATGGAGTCCTCGCGCCTGCTTTTATATATCGTATGCCTCTGATTCCAGTCTCCAGAATTCTTCTGGTTCCAGATTCATAATTAAAGCAATTACTTGATCAATAACAGCATACTTCATCCCTGCACAGCTATACATATTCGTTAACCGGTTCATATTACGCAGTAAATAAATATCTGGTATTTCAGTTCTATTATATCCTGGGATGATTTCCCGCAGAAGCGAATCGGACTTGGAATCATCTGCAACAATTACCATCTTTTCCAGTCCAAAGTAATGTTCATCAAGATAAAAAGATTTAATCAGATTAAAAAGCCACCCCATGTAATCTTTTTCAAATGCATCGCTTTCAATTAATTCACAGTTATCATATCCTTCAAACATACGCGTCATATGATAGCCATCAACTATAATATCTTTATTCTTATCTTTAATTATAATTACTCTCCACTTATCAAAATCATTATCCACAAAATGGACTGATTCAAAAGAATCATCTAAAATCAGATGTGGAAACGGATTAATAATTTGGGTTAAATCCATTTCCTCTATATACATTTCATGATGAGGTTTATAAAGTTCAAATTTTTCCTTAATTTCTCCAAACAAAAATTCGAAATCAATGATCATCATATTATGATATTTTTTGATGCTTTTCTTAATACTATTAAGCGCAGATTTATCAAATCCTACCATTTCAAATTCATTAAATTCAAAATCCATCTCTGGGTTTTCACGTACAAACCCATCATCCTTTTGTTTAATGATACTGGCAATATCTTTATAATCAGCGTGATCATCTACATTTGCTACCACTTCAAGCACAGTCGGAAGGCGTTCCATAGGGCTTGCATGCTTTGAAAAAAACTGCACAAACTGGGGATCGAATGTATACACATAATCTGTAGCTTCATTCCGTCTTCGGATCCATCGCTTAAAAAATGGCTTCTGTGTCGATCCATTCAATTGAGTGAATACTGCTACGTTATCCACTCTACTATAAAACATTTGATAGAACATATTTTTTTCGGAAAGAATCTTTATCATCGAACGCTGTAAATAAGGATTTCTTTCCAACTCACTATCAAAATATTCATTCAGCAGCATTATAGTACTTCCTGTCAAATCAGAAGAAGTGAATACACTATGTCCCCGCGCTATAACAGACATCGTATCGGGTTTTAGAATATCGTCATCAAACAAATAATATTCCATATCTCTGAACCAGTGAATCTTTGAATCCATTACAATCCCGGTCACCGTACCGCCAACACCATACTGAAATGTTTGATTGTTCAGCATATAGCACTGCATCACTCCCATAACCATTCCTAAATAATAGTACTTATCTATACCTGCCTTATGAAATTCATTTACTATACCAGTCATATCACGGCTAAAATATTCTAAATCCTTACCATTTCCGATTTCTGCCTGGTTCACTTTATCACAGTGACTTCCATTGAAATAATAAATATCATTCTCATTCTGACCATTGGATTTTAAAAGTATAAACTCGATATTCGCGTTATTATAAGAATTCTCTATAAGTTGTATACATTCCTTAAACGGTACCTCATCAAGCAGTGTATGCAAATGTTCTTCTATCTCATTCCCAACATCAACGTCTCCAGCAAAGCATACTGCAATGTTATCTCTAAGCTGCCGAATCTTTAAATGCCCCTCTTTTACATAATATTTCTTATAAACTCTATGCTCTTCACCAAAAGTACTCTCTGGTGAAAAATCTTCTTCTTTTATTTTAGAAATAGCAGAGTCTGCCACCATATAAACTTTTTCTTCTTTCTTCCATGCTCTACAGTATGTCATTGAAATTTTAGCCAGTGAAGTAAAGGCAGCCTTTCATTTATTTTATTATATATTTTCTCACTCCATTACAGGCATAACAAATAAAACAGCCTATGGACTTCCACCACGAAAATCCCATATATCGGTATACCTTAAAAGTCATTTTCGCAGATTTGAGCTTACTCCCGGATTTTCCCTGACTACTTAAGCGATACTTCAGCAATGGCTCATTGATCGCACAGGCATATTGATATTTTTGCAGTATTTTCAGCCAGGTTATATAGTCCTCATGGCTATCTTCGTGCTCCATTGGAAATTCCTCTGCCACCTTCCGTTTCAATAATACAGAAGAACAATTAATCCAATTCTGTTTGAGCATCATACTATATGTGATCGTCTCCTTCACGGGAATTTCTCTCCCAGTGAGGTTTCCATTTATGTCAACCAATTCTCGTCCTGTCGAACAAAGGACTTTCTTCTCTTTTTTTATTAGAGCCAACTGCCTGCTCAATTTCTCCCTCTCCCACCAGTCATCAGAATCCAGAAATGCAACGTACTCCCCCATTGCCATACGTACCCCTTCATTTCTCGTCCTGGCCACCCCCATATTTCTGTCATTTTTAACATAACGGATCCGCTGATCAGAAAGATATTGTTGTATCACTCTTTCTGTTCCATCCGTTGCACAATCATTAAGAATAATCAATTCTAACGAAACATTCTGTACAAGAACTGACTCGATCGCCTTTGCTATGAACTTTTCACAATTGTAAGCAGGCATAATTACTGAAACAACTGGCTTTTCCATGTCAATACCTTTCTGTATTTATTCACATTAAATTATATCATCCTGGAGGGGATGTGCTCAACTTAAATTTTTTGTGGGGGTTTTTTAACGGATTTGAATGGTAATTTCCTATAAGCGCGATTATCAGAAGTATCAATATCAATAATATTTTATTATAGATGTTCCATAAAAGGATAGAAAAATAATGAAACCATCAAAATTAAGTATCATTTTGCCAGTATATAATGGAGAAGCTTTTTTAGAAAAAGCAGTTGAGAGTGTTATTAAACAAACCTATCAATCATGGGAATTAATTTTAGTGAATGATGGTTCCACAGATAACAGTGAAAAGATTTGCCTCCGTTATCAGGAACAGGATCATAGGATTAGCTATATTAACCAAGAAAATAGAGGTTTAAGTGCAGCGCGAAACTCTGGCATCCATCTTGCGCATGGGGAATATATAGCGTATTTGGATGCGGATGATTATGTTGAAGCTGACTACTATGAAAAAATGGTAGTTGCATTTGAAAAACATAAATCTGATTTGGTAGTAAGTGGCTTTATCCGTGAGTTCACACATAAAGACAGGCCAGCAAAACAATTAAAAACAGCATTTGCAAATATTCTTTTCTCGGATGAAGAAAGTTTAAAAGAACACTTAAAAGAGCCATTTATTTATAACCTCTTTATTCATGTCTGGAACAAATTATATCTACGCAAACTTTTGGTAAAACACAATATTGGGTTTGATGAGAATATTCGCTTTGGAGAGGACGTTCTATATAATATTTTATATTTAAAACAAATAAAAAAGATTTTTATGGTAGATATTTGTGGATACCATTATGTGTGTCGTGAAACTGAACGTTTGACAAATACATGGCATAGTTTTCTGCCAGAATATAACAGTAAATTGTATAATGGAATAATTGATTTTATGCATGAATATTGGAACACTGATCTATTGGTAATCCCGGCGGAAATGTATTTACGCGGTTGCTTTTTAAACATAGAAAAAGCACTGGCAGCCAATTTACCACTAACTTCTCAAAAGCAAATTATACAAACTATTTTAAACGCAGATGAGACAAAAAGTACATTAATCATGCGTAATCTAACATCTTTAGAATTTAAGATTTATCAAGTTATATTAAAAAGTAGAAATTTTAGGGTTATTAAAAATTCAGTAAGGGCTCGTGTGTTAATAAAGAGATGCCTTGGCAGGTAAAAATATGAAGCTTCAAATTTTGTTATCAACTTACAATGGAGAAAAATATATTTGTACACAGTTGGATAGTATTATTGCACAGGATGTTGAAGAAAAAGAGTTGTTAATACGAGATGATGGTTCTAATGATCATACTGTTTCTATTATAAAGGCTTATACAAAATTGTATTCCTGGATTACTCTTTACGAAGGAGAAAATATCGGTGTGCAAAAAAGTTTTTTCGATTTAATAAATCATGCTGATATAGATGCTGATTACTTTGCATTTGCTGATCAAGATGATCAGTGGTTTCCAGAAAAAACGAAAAATGCCATAGAAAGATTGGAAAAGTTTTCAAACGAAAAGCCCTCTTTATATTGCAGTGATAAGGTAATCGTTGACGAAGAATTAAATCCAGTAAATATTACAGTACATTGTATTGTCAATAAAATTACATTTGCTAATGCGCTGGTTCAAAATATCTGTACAGGGTGTACCACAGTAATTAATCGGGAAATGCTCTTTTTGCTACGGCAATATGTACCAAAGAATGCCGTCATGCATGACTGGTGGAGTTATCTATTAGCAGCCGCTTATGGAAATGTATATTATGATTCCAATGCATATATTCGTTACCGCCAACACGGAAATAATGTCTTAGGCGCTCAGACAACACGCATAAAATTGCTTAAATATCGTATAGGTGAGTTGATAAAGCCACGTGGAGCATTGTATAAACAGGCCAGAGAATTATGTACTCACTACCGACTGACAGATGACAAGCAAGAAATAATTGATAAATTTTTATCCGCAGAAAATTCTATAATTGGCAGGTTCCGGCTATTGCAGGATAGACGGTTTTACCGGCAAAAAAAGGGTGATAATTTGGTTTTTCGTTTAATTGTATTGTTTGGGAAACTTTGAACATACAAAATATATGGGTAGAGGTTAGTTTAATGTTAAAAAAAACAAGAATATATATACAAAAGTATCGCTATTTATTTTTACAATTAGTAGAAAGAGATTTCAAAACAAAATATAAGCGCTCCGCATTAGGGATGTTATGGAGTTTATTGAACCCATTATTACTCATGTGTGTTCAATATATTGTTTTTTCTAATCTATTTCGATTTGAAATACCACATTATGTCGTTTACCTGTTAATAGGAATAATGTTTTTTAATTTCTTTAACGAGGCTACAGTTCAAGCAATGATTTCTATAGTGATGAACGCAAATTTAATTACTAAAGTTTATGTGCCGAAATACATATTCCCAATATCTAAAGTTATTTCGGCCAGTATTAACTTTTTAATCACTATAATTATTTTATTTACTGCAGTAATTATAAATAAGATACCTTTTTCCCCCACTATGTTTTTATTGGTTATACCTATAATTAGTATTATTTTATTCAGTATTGGGATTGGTTTGATTTTAGCAGGATTAATGGTTTATTTTAGAGATATGCAATTTTTATATGGTATAATCACTACCATTTGGATGTATTTAACCCCTATATTTTATCCCGAAAATATTTTGAGTGATTCTTTAATGATTATATTAAAATTAAACCCCTTGTATCATATTATTAAATTTGCCAGAACCATTATAATAGATGGAACTTTGCCAGGAATGTATAATTTCGCTGCATGTATTTTAGTTCCGGTGATGGCATTTGCCATAGGTGCATTGATTTTTAGAAAACTCCAACGAAACTTTATTTTATATCTTTAATATGGTGAAAAAGAATGATAAATGTAGAAAATATAACTATGGATTTTAAAATGACAAATGATAAAATCAATAGTTTGAAAGAAACAATTGTTACAGCCTTATCAGGAAAGCTTCAATATCATTATTTTCGAGCATTAAATAATGTTAGTTTCTGTGTTTCGAAAGGTGAAGTATTTGGTCTAATAGGAGCTAATGGGGCTGGAAAAAGTACTCTCTTAAAAGTGATATCTGGAATTTTATATCCAACAAAAGGAAACGTGATCATTAGTGGACATATTGCGCCGCTGCTCGAACTAGGTGCCGGCTTCGATCCGGAGTTATCTGCTCGGGAAAATATTTATTTAAATGGGGCGCTATTAGGATATAGTAAAGAATTAATAGACAGTAAATTTGAAGAAATTGTAGATTTTTCGGAATTGGGTGATTTTATTAATGTACCAATAAGGAACTACAGCTCTGGCATGGTAATGCGATTGGGGTTTTCGATTGCTACAATCGTAGTTCCAGAGGTATTAATTGTTGATGAGATACTATCTGTCGGAGATGAACATTTTAAACGTAAAAGCGGAGAAAAAATGCAAAGTTTGATGAATGGAGAAACAACTGTCCTTTTCGTTTCTCATGATATTTTGCAGGTACGACAGCTTTGTAATAGGGTATTGTGGTTAGAAAAAGGAGAAATAAAATTAATCGGAGATAGCATGGAAGTTTGTGATGCCTATCTAGACAGTATAGGAGAATAAGATATATGAATAAATATGATGTACCATTAGATCTATCAACCAATAATTCTTTATCAATTATGCTGGAAAAAATCAAAGAAAGAAGCATAATACTTGAGTTTGGCCCAGCAATGGGACGTATGACAAAATATTTGTCTGAGACACTTAATTGTGATGTCTATATTGTGGAAATAGATAATGAAGCTTTTGTATCTGCTTCCCGATATAGTAAAGATGGCATGTGTGATAATATTGAAAATTTTGCTTGGAAAGATAAATTTTCTTATCTCCAGTTCGATTATATTCTATTTGCAGATGTCCTTGAACATTTAAACAATCCAAGCAAAGTTCTCGAAATTTCCGCCACTCTATTAAAGCCAGACGGAAAAATTCTTGCATCAATTCCAAATATTGCTCATAATTCAGTAATTATTGATCTAATAAAAAATAAATTTGATTATACCGAAAATGGAATATTAGATAAGACTCACCAACGATTTTTTACATATGATTCTATAATAAACCTGTTTGAGGATAATGATTTAAAGCCAGTTTGTTTCCAAGCAGTTTATGAAAATGTAGGCTCGACAATTATTAACAATACATATGACGATATTGATTTTCAAATTTCTAAGCTATTGAAATCAAGACCAATGGCTGATGTGTATCAATTTGTTGTGATGGCAGTAAAAAAAGCTTTTTACGATAGAAATAATGAAATTATTAATATTGAAAAAAATTTTGAAACTGGCTTTGGCTACGAACCTCTTTCTATATATTATGATAAAGGAACAGGTTTTAGTGAAGACCAGAAATTTACGTTTATGCGTAGAGTTAATCCAAACGGAGAATTCATAGTGTCAATTTTTCCTACTGAAAAAATAGGCTCATTTAATAAGCTAAGGCTTGATATTTGTGAATATCCATGTGTATGTAGATTATCTTATTTTAAAATAAATGATGAAATTTTAATACAGGAACAGAGCAATGCATATACAAGTTGTAATGAAGATGACTTTTTTTTTACAAATGATCCCTTTTATTTATTTAGCGGTCAGACAGTGACATCCATTGAAAAAATTGAAGTAGCTGGCAATATTATTCCTCTTGAAGCCGCAAAAAAAATAAACTCATTAATCGACCAAATAAACAATATATCCCAGCACCAATTAGAAATAAATAAAAAAATTATAGAACAGATAACCAATGAAAAAATACTTATCGAAAAAAGCAAAGATAACTTATTAGGTAAATTAAATACTGAGTTAACTATAAACAACTCACTAAAAAATGATATAAAAAAATTAAATGAAAAACTAAATGCCTTATCAGACGCAAATGCAAAATATCAAGATGCAAATGAAAAATACCAAAAAGATATAGAAGAACTCATTACTGTAAATCAGCGTATTTTATATCTGGAAAATGACTTGGTGGCATTAAAAGAATCTACTTGCTGGAAAATAACGAAGCCTCTTCGTATATTGGGAGAAATTAAGAAAAAGGTTTGTAGTGGGAATGCGTGGAGACGGAAACTACATAAGGTGTATCTAGCAATCCCCCTCCCTTTTAGTATCAAAAAAGGAATTAAGGGGGCTATTTTTACGATACTGACTCCGCTTATAAAAAATACGGAGACGTATCGAATTTGGAAAAATAGTAAATTAGAATCTGCTAATGGGTATCAATACAGCATAGAACCAAAATTACAGAATCATTTGGAGGGTAATTTATCTGACCAATATATGGAACAGATAATGAAGATACCTCTGGAAGGGCCTTTAAGTGGTGACTATATATCGGATAAGAACCACTGCTATACCGATATTAAGGAAGAAGATATTAAGTATCTGGCTTTTTACCTTCCACAATATCATCCATTTGAAGAAAATAATGAATGGTGGGGAAAGGGATTTACAGAATGGACAAATGTCACGAAAGCGGTGCCACAGTTTGTTAACCATTATCAGCCAAGATTAGCGGGGGAATTGGGTTATTATGATTTACGAATGATCTCCGTAATTCAAGAACAAATATCATTAGCAAAAAAATATGGAATTTATGGTTTCTGTATTTATTACTATTGGTTTGATGGAAAAACATTGATGGAAACACCTCTTAAGCTAATAAAAGAAAATCCACAATTGGATATACCATTCTGCCTTTGCTGGGCTAATGAAAATTGGAGTCGGCGTTGGGATGGAAAGGAAAATGATATTCTAATATCTCAAAATTATGATAAATCATTTGCTTCAAAATTTATTGAAAGTGTTTTGGAGTATATGACAGATGAACGTTATATAAAGATAAATGGAAAACCTTTACTGATTATATACAATGCGAACCAGATACCAGATATACGAAACGTTATTAAGACCTGGAGAAAAATTGCTTTAAATAAGGTGGGTGAGTTACATCTATTAGCTGTTGATTTCGCTCTGTCTGAAGATACAAAAATGTCTGGATTTGATGGCTTTATTGAATTTCCACCTCACTCCATCTATCAGTATTCAATGCCTACAATTAATTCCAATGTTCAGTTTATAAATTCAGGTTGTCAGAGTATTGTTTATGATTACCAACAGATTGTTCGAGAAAAAAAATATTTGAAAAAGAATTTAGATAAGTATTATAAAGGGATCTTTATGGCATGGGATAATTCTGCCCGAAAGCCAAATGCTGCAACTATTTATCATAATTATTCAGTTGCTGCATTTAAAGAATGGCTAAAAGATATCTCTGTTTTAACGAAGGATAGGCGCGCTTCAGGAGATCGCTTTGTATTTATTAATGCGTGGAATGAGTGGGCTGAGGGAACATATCTGGAACCTGATAGGCATTATGGCTATGCAAATCTGAATGCTGTATATGAAACATTCATCGAGTTACGCCAGAACAGTAAAAAAATCATTGTGGTAAATCATGATGCATGCTTCGCAGGGGCACAAATGTTAGCTCTTAATATCATTGCAGAATTAAGGTCAACATTTCATTATGAAGTGTATACTATTTTAAAAAATTCCGGTCCGTTAATAGATGAATTCAAGAAATTATCAGTGGATGTATGCATTTTGTCTTCTGTAAGTGATTCTGAATTTACTGAATGGGTGACAAAAACACATGCAACTCTTGCAATTTGCAATACAGTTGTGTCCGGCGATGTATTACATAAGTTAACAAACTATGGGATATCATGTATTGCATTAATTCATGAAATGGAAAAGGTGATTCACCAATATTCATGCGAAAAGAATCTTCATTATATAAATGAAGAAGCTGTCAAAATTATTTTTGCTTCCAGCTATGTCAAAAAAAGTGCTGACAGAATTGAACAGATCGCTGAAAAAAAGGCGGTAATAGCTCCTCAAGGAATGTACCAAGTTAACCTATACTTAAATCAAAGAGATGCGATCAGGAAAGAAATTAGAGTTAAATATGGCCTGAAAGAAAATACCTTGATTATATTAGGGGTAGGATATGGTTATTATCGGAAAGGAACTGATATATTTTTAGATATTGCATCTAAAATGTGTTCTACAAATTCCAACATTGCATTTATGTGGGTAGGTGATTTAGATGCCGAAACGCAAACGCTTGCCAATAAAGTACTTAATAATAACGGCTTGCGGAGGCAAATTATAATGGCAGGAAAACAGACAGATGCTATGAAATATTTTGCTGCTTCCGATATCTTTGTACTAACTTCTCGTGAAGATCCTTTTCCATCTGTTGTAATGGAAGCTTTTTATGCATATTTGCCTGTAATTGCATTTCGCGATGGTGGTGGCTACGTTGATATCATATTTGAACAAAATGGCAGCCTGGTACCGATGGAAGACAGCGAAAAGATGATAGACGCGCTGGAAGAATTGATTAATAATCCTCAAAAGTTAAAGCAAAAGGGGAAAAACGCTCACGAATTTATAGCGCAAAAATTTAGCTTCACAAATTATATTGGAACGCTCTTAAATTTGTTGGGAGAAAAATATGAAAAAGTAAGTGTGATTATTCCTAATTATAATTATGCCGATTATTTACCTAAACGGATTGAAAGTGTTCTAAATCAAACGTATCCAGTACATGAAATTATAATTTTGGATGATGCCTCTACAGATAACAGCCGCGAAGTAATCGAAAAATATCAAAAAATGTATCCATTAAAAATCAGGTCGATATTTAATGATATAAACAGTCATAATGTATTTAAACAGTGGAAGAAGGGCATAGATTCATCGAATTGTGATTTTGTCTGGATTGCAGAAGCAGATGATTTGGCAAAACCCACCTTTTTAGAGAATTTAATTGATAAATTTAAGTCGGATAATGTAGTTATGGCGTATTGTGAATCCATTATGATTGATGAGTATGGAAAAAGAATAGGTGATAACTATCTGTCTTGGGTAAACGATGTTGATGATAAGTTGTGGAAAAGTGATTTTGTAATGAACGGAATTGATTTTATTGAAAAAACTTTATCCGTTAAAAATGTTATTCCCAATGTCAGTGCTGTTTTGTTTAGAAAACAAGACTTTTCTGATGCTTTTAAAATGGCGGAGGAATATAAAGTCGCCGGAGACTGGATGTTTTATGTTCAGCTTCTGAAAAAGGGGGAATATATATCGTTTACTTCATCTCCATTGAATTATCATAGACGTCATTCAAATAGTGTAACCACAGATTTAAAAGCGAAGCAACATTTTGATGAAATATGTTCTGTTCAGGATTACATAGCTCAGGAATATAGCGCTGGAATATTGTCAAGTAAAATACTGGCATTTCGTAGTGAGGTGAAAAATTATTTAAAGGTAACTGATTGTTGACTCGAAAGGAAATCTATAAATGGATTCTAGATTTATTAACGTGCAGGCAAACTCAAAACTTAAAAGCAGACGTAATATTATCTTTTTAGCATTTTTAGTTATATGTATAATCGTTATTTTAGTTATAAATAAAATGAATATGAATTACCAGGCAAAACTCTTAAGCACAAAAAATATAAATGAAGAAGTCTTTGAAGCAGTACCTGACTTTACTGCTTATACTACAAAATCAGCTGTGCTTACTTATAATGTAGAAACATTACAAGTTGATGAGTCAAAAGCCACAATTACTGGTTGGCTTGTAAATTTAGACGATCTGGAGGCGAATGGTAATACTTATATTTTTATAAATGATAATTTTTACCCCTGCCAAATTATATCTCGAAAAGATGTTGCCGAAAAATACGACGATTCTGCATATGAAGTTTCCGGTTTTTCATGTGAGATTGATGTTTCAAACTGGTTGAATCAAGCGTATCCAATTACACTTTGCTCGATAAATAAAAAAGACAAAATCATATATCAGATACTGATTGATGATGAATTACAAAATTAATAAAAGTATAAAAAAGGCTAAGGGGGATATCGGAAAATAAAATGAAAAGGAAAATATATTTTTTATTATCATTATTAATACTAGTTTTTTGTAGTATTTATACAACAAATCAAATAGTTACAAATACTACAGGAATATCTATTAATGCTGGAGGAACTGGTAGAGAAACAATAAGGGTTTATTATGATAATAAAAGTCTAGGACCATATTTTTTTGAAGATAATTATTCAGAGATAAAAAATCTACCGAATGATCCGACGCGGTCTATATTTGTTAAATTATCCCCCGATCGCTTGGATAAAGTACGAATAGATTTTGATGGTGCAGATACTATCAGTATTAAGCAAATACAAATAAAAGCAGGGCCATTCGTTATTTATAGTTTAAAGCCAGATGATATTCTGAGATTTTTTATTTTAAAAGAGACATTGGGTTATCATATTGAAAATGGTAAGTTGGTTTTATTAGCTACAGATACAGATCCTTATTTTTATAATGATAATATTGATTTAACCCGCCTTTCTATTTGTTTAAGAATATATAAATTATTCCTATTTATAGCCTGCACCATCTTCTTTATGTGGGTGTTTCAAAGAATTAAATATGTAATAGCTCAGATTGAATGTATTGGAAAAAAAAGATTATTTAGAGAAATAGGTTCTGGTATTATTCTATCTGCAGCAGTTTGCTTTATGCATTTTATTTATGCACCTTTCGAATTGTATTTTACTAATCAAAGTGATTTTTGGTTTGATATTTACACTCTGCTTCCGATTTCGATAAGCGTATTTTTAATAGCCTTTTTTATTAGCATAGTTCTCTTTATTTATTTTTATGTAAGGGGGGGGAGACAATACAAAATCACTTTAATACTTTATTCTATATTTTTGATTTGTTCTTATATTCAAGGAAATTTTCTGCTAAGCGGTTTGCCGCCACTTGATGGGACAAATATAAATTGGAATCAGTACCAGTCTGCCAGGCTACTGTCAATTGTTTTATGGATAACGGTAAGCATAGGAATTATTGTTCTTTTTAAGTTGGCAAATTTTTCGAAAGTCAAACGTGGTGTAAAAGTAATTAGTATTTATATGTTATTAATGCTAGCTATATCATTAACTATTATGGGAATTACAACCGAGGGATATCAAAAGAAAGGAATCTTGGCATCCACTACTAAAAATGAATTTGAGATGTCTAAAAACTCTAATTTTATCATTTTAGTATTAGATGCTATAGATGCCTCCACCTTTAGTGACGTGGTAAATGCAAATCCAGAATATGAAATCCAGTTTCAGGATTTTACATATTATACAAATACAGTAGGAGCTTACCCATTTACCAAATTTTCAATTCCCTTTATCTTATCCGGAGATTGGTATGAAAATGATGAGCCTTTTAATGAATATCTTACAAAGGCAATTCACGATTCTAACTTACTAAATGTACTAGAACAAAAAAACTATAAAATGGGGATATATGATCAGGACTTAAATATTGATATTTCTGAAGATGTAGATCGATTTGATAATTTAGTAGCTATTAAAAATGAAATAAGGTCTTATAGCCAGTTTGCCTGGTTAATGGTACAAATGGGAGGAATAAAATACGCACCTTTTGATCTCAAACGGTTTTGTTATGACAGCCCCAGACGGTTTAATGAGTTAAGGACATTGCCTAAAGAATCTGAATATTCGCTTTTTAGCTGGTCGAATATTGATTTCTTTAATGATATTCCCAAAAACGATATAGCGATTACAGAAGATAATTGCTTTAAATTTATTCATCTTGAAGGTGGTCATGTACCGCACCGATATGATAAGAATCTAAATATTATCGAAAATGGCACTTATGAAGGAAATATTGAAGCAAGCATGACCTTAGTGCAGAGTTATCTGGAAATGTTAAAAAGGAATGAAGTATATGATAATTCTGTTATCGTAATCATGGCAGATCATGGCTATGATCAGTTAAATGGAAGCCAAGGAAGACAAAACCCCATTTTGCTTATAAAAGGTATTAACGAAAAGCATGAGATGAAAAAATCGTACGCTCCCATATCGTATGATGATTTACAGATTGCCTACAAGCGTCTGGTATACGGCAAAAACAGTGGTGAAGTCTTTGACTATCAATATGGCGATTTTAGAGAACGGCGATATTTATTCTATAATTATGAAGAGGACGATCACATGACAGAATTTTTGCAAACTGGTGAAGCGAATGATTTGAATACATTGATTCCTACAGGAAGAGAATTCAATCTTAAAAGTAAGAAATAATAGCATAAAAATACTATAAATTTATTAGAGGAGAGCTATACTATGAAAAAAATAACCACCTTAAAATTCACCTACTTTTTTACCCTTTTCACCCTACTCTTCAGCATGACCGCCTATGCCTACATCGACCCGGCGACCACTACCTACTTAATTCAGATTGTAGCCGGTGTCTTTATTGCGGCTGGCGCTACCATCGGTATCTTCTGGAAGAAAATAAAATTATTTTTCAGGAGAAAGAAAATGGAGCACTTGGAGAAGTCATTGACAAAAAAGGCAGAAAAGAGGGAAAAGTAAACTTAAGAGTATATGACCTACTATACGCCGCACGCATTGCGAAATCTTTAGATGATAAGGGAAGATCGGCTGCTACCGATCGTACAGGTATTAGATATGAACAATTTTTTAAACTTTACAGTTGGTATCCCATTAGGGTTTCTGATGTACTTTTGCTATTTAATGACAAAAAATTATGGGGTGGCAATTATTGTATTTACACTCCTGACTAAAATAATTCTATATCCATTAAATATTATGGTGCAAAAGAACTCAATCAAGATGGTGAAGATTCAGCCTGAGTTAAACAATATTACGGCACAGTTTCCAGACAACCCGGATCGTGCCTCAGAGGAACAGCTGAAATTATATAAGAGAGAAAACTATCATCCTCTGGCAGGCTTAATCCCCATGATGATACAAATCCCCCTGGTGCTCGGTGTAATGCAGGTTATATACAATCCGCTGCAGCATCTTTTGCGGCTTCCAGGAGGTGTGATTACGGCATTTTCCAGCCATACAATGGAACTTTTAGGGCTTACAGAGGCTGGTAGTTCCATTCAGGTGAAGGCGATCAATCTGCTCCAGCATTCGGAGTTTGTAGAGTCCTTTCGCAGTCTTAATGTTCCTGGTGTCGATTTGGATGCGGTAATCCAGACTATTCAGGGATTCGATATGACTTTCTTCGGAATCGACTTGTCAGCTGTACCGTCGCTTAGTAACTGGAATATTCTGTTGGTAGTACCTCTGATTGCTGGGGCCAGCTCATTACTTCTGTGTATTTGTCAGAATCATGTTAATGTACTGCAAAAAGAACAGGGATTTCTCGGCCGGTGGGGAATGGCCGTCTTTCTGGTCCTATTTTCCCTTTATTTCGCAATGATCGTTCCAGCGGGCGTGGGACTTTACTGGACAGCCAGCAATCTGTTCGCGATTCTTGCCATGTATCTGGTCAACTGGATGTATAAGCCCAAAGACTATATCAATTATGATGCATTGGAAAAGAGTAAAGAGGCTTTAGCTGAGAGTAAGGAGCTTGCCAAAAAGCTCCAGCTGTCCCGTGAGGACAAGATTCGCGCCAAAACCTATTACAAGGCTTTTTGCAAGGATGAGCAAAAAGAAGTTATATTCTACGCAGAAAAGAGCGGATTTTATAAATACTTTAAAAATGTAATCGAGTATATTCTCGAACATTCTGATATTAAGATTCATTATGTCACCAGTGATCCCAAGGATGCTATTTTTAACAAGATCCATCCTCAGATCATCCCATATTTCATAGATGATAATCGGCTGATTCCGATGTTTATGAAAGTCGATTCTGAAATTATGGTGATGACGACACCGGATCTTAATACTTATCATTTGAAGCGTTCCTATGTAAAAAAGGACGTGGAATATATCTATATGTTCCATGGCTTATTAAGTACTAATATGGTGGTAAATAAGGGAGCTTATGACCACTTCGATACGATTTTTTGTGTGGGACAGCACCAGATTGATGAGATTCGGGAGACTGAAAAAATGTATCAGCTGCCAGAGAAAAATTTAGTACACTGCGGTTATGGCCTTTTCGATGATATGCTGGCTGATTATCAAAAGATATCGAGATCGGAAAAAGACCATAAGGAGATATTGATTGCCCCATCTTGGCAGGAAGACAATATCTTGGAAAGCTGTATTAATGAGATGGCGGCCCAGCTTGCTTCTTCTGACTGTCACGTAACGATCCGTCCGCATCCCGAATTTATAAAACGTTTTCCTGCAAAGATGAACCGTGTCATATCAGAACTGGGCAACGGTAAATATGCCAATGTTGACATCGAGACCGATTTTTCCTCCAATAAGACCGTTTTTGATGCTGATTTACTTATAACTGACTGGTCCGGCATCGCATATGAATTCTCATATGTAACAAAAAAACCGGCACTATTCATCAATACAAAAATGAAGGTTTTAAATGAGGATTATATCCATTATGAACACCAACCGCTTGATATCACGCTTCGTGACAAAATCGGGATTTCATTGGAGAAGGACGAGATTTACAAACTGAATGAAGCCATCAAGAGATTGTTGGGAAGCGAAAGCGTTCACTACGAAAAACAGATTCAAAATCTGGTGGATACCTATGTATTCCATATAGGAGAAAGTGGAGAAATAGGAGGCCAGTATATTATTGATAAAATTATGGAGAAACGGCAAAAACACACATATTAGAAAAACGGAGGATAAAAATGCAAGCGATTATATTGGCTGCAGGAATGGGAAAGCGTCTAAAAGACCTCACTGCTGGTAATACCAAATGTATGGTGAAGGTCAATGGTGTTACCTTAATTGAGCGTATGCTAAGCCAGCTGGATAGTCAGCAGTTGAGTAAAATTGTTATTGTGGTGGGATATGAAGGGAATAAGCTCATTAATTATATTAGCACGCTGAACGTGGTTACTACAATAGAGTTTATTGAGAATCCGATTTACGATAAAACAAATAATATCTATTCTCTCGCGCTGGCGAAGGAGAAATTGCTGGAAGATGACACTCTGTTACTGGAATCGGACTTGATTTTCGAAGATGCAGTTCTTGATACGCTGGTAAAAGATCCGAGAGAAACCCTGGCATTGGTAGATAAATATGAGGGCTGGATGGATGGCACAGTTGTGAAAATCGGTGAAGACGATTCTATTAAAGAATTTGTTCCCGGTAAAAAGTTTAGATTTGAAGATATTCCATTCTATTACAAAACAGTAAATATTTACAAATTCAGCAGACATTTTTCTAAAACCCATTATGTTCCCTTTTTGGAGGCCTATTCTATGGCGCTGGGAAATAACGAGTACTACGAGCAGGTTTTGCGTGTGATTACCATGCTCGACGAGCCGGAAATAAAGGCGAAACGTCTCGATGGGCAATTATGGTATGAAATCGATGATATTCAGGATTTAGATATTGCCTCCTCTATGTTCGTTCCGGATGAGGAAGAAAAATTAAAACTGCTTCAGGTGAGGTATGGTGGGTATTGGAGATATCCTAAGCTGAAGGACTTCTGCTATTTGGTAAATCCATACTTCCCTCCGCAAAAGCTAATCGATGAAATAAAAGCGAACACAGAAAAGATTCTGACTCAATATCCATCAGGGGCATCCGTAAATTCTCTTCTAGCTGCCAAAAACTTTGGTGTTCATCAGGAACATATTGTAGTTGGTAATGGGGCGGCGGAATTAATAAAAGATGTCCTGAGTTTATTCTCTGGCAATATTGGTTTTATACGCCCTACTTTTGAGGAGTATCCCAATCGCTGTCAACCGGATAAATGCATTGTCTACATTCCTGATCCAGTAGATTTTACATATAACAGCAGTGATCTTATCACGTTTTTTGATAGCAAGAACCTCCAAATGCTGGTTTTGATAAATCCTGATAATCCATCCGGCAACTATATAAACAAAAGTGAGCTTTTAAAGCTCTGCAATTGGACTGGACAGAAGGATATCCGATTATTGATTGATGAGAGCTTCTGCGATTTCGCCGAGGAACAGGATAATACGCTGATTACAGAAGAGATTTTAAGGGAATACCCACATTTACTGGTAGTAAAAAGCATCTCCAAATCATATGGTATTCCTGGTGCCAGACTTGGCATTTTGGCTTCAGGAGACGAAGAATTTATCCGCACTATAAAAAATGGGCTGACAATTTGGAATATTAACTCTTTCGGAGAATTCTATATGCAGATAGCCGAAAAGTATAAGAGTTCTTATAAGTTGGCACTGGATAAGTTTAAGGACGAGAGAAAGTATCTCTGGGACGCGTTGAGGGAAATTCATGACATCTGCGTGTTTCCGTCTCAGGCAAACTTTTTTATGATTGAACTCAAGGGAGACATGACTTCAGCTAAACTGGCAATTATACTTTTGATAAAATACGATATATTCATAAAAGATCTGTCGAATAAGATACACTGCGACGGCAGACAGTTTATCAGGGTCTCTATAAGAAATCATGAAGATAATGAGGCGTTTATCCAGGCTTTAAGACAAGTAATGGATCACGAATGATACAAAGAGAGGGGACCGCATATGAAAGTTATATCCTTTGATAAGATTACAGAAATGGCTGTATCACCTTTACAATGTTATGAGTGGGTCTCTGAAACAATTAGTCATAAAAAGACAGCCCTGCTTCCTCCAAAGATCAGTCTAAAACCGGAAATACCAGGCGTTTTTTATAATACTATGCCGGCAATCCTTCCTCATGCAAACTGGGCTGGAGTGAAACTTGTTACCAGATATCCGCAACGGGCTCCCAGCCTCGACAGTCAAATATTGTTATATAACCTGAAAACAGGTGAAAATTTAGCTTTACTAGATGGAAATTGGATTACAACTATGCGAACAGGTGCAGTTGCTGCGCATGCCATTAAACTACTTGCCAAAAAGGACTTTAAGGAAATCGGCATCATCGGGCTTGGCAACACGGCGCGGGCTGCTCTGAAAGTTCTTCTGGCACTATATCCGGAAAATAACTTCACTATTAAATTGAAGAAGTATAAAAATCAACACGAGTTATTTATCCGGCGTTTTCATGGGTATAGCAAAATTCAATTTGAAATTTTAGATACTTATGAGGAGGTTGTATGCAGCAGTGATGTCATAATATCTGCGGCCACAGTTTTTGATCACGACGTCTGCCCGGACGAATATTTTAAAGAAGGTGTTCTGGTTGTTCCCATACATACCAGAGGGTTCACAAATTGCGACCTTTTTTTCGACAAAGTATATGCTGATGATATCGATCATGTAAAGGGATTTAAGTATTTTGACCATTTTAAATTCTTTTCAGAAATTACTGATGTAGTGAACGGCATCACCCCGGGAAGGGAGGATGACAGGGAGAGGATTCTCGCTTATAATATCGGAATTGCTGTACACGACATTTTCTTTGCGGGCAAGCTGTATGAAATGATTGGTGAGAAATGCCAGGAGATTTCTTTGCATGCACCGGTGGAGAAATTTTGGATTTAACTTTAATGCCAGGTGAGAATATTCCGTTAATCATTAGTAGTCTGAGAAAGTTTTTTGTAATTTAAGATTTATAAGGTCTTCTATGATAAAATAAAAATCATAGGAGGCCTTTTATTATGGCGAGAGATTAAAAACGTACACAGAGTACAAATGACTGAAGGAAGCCGATGAATTGGCCAATGCCCAGAAATATGAGCGTTCTGCCAGGCGTCAGGGTTACCGTTCAGGACGCTATAAGAGGAATTTCCAGATAACTGCCGGAGAAGCGGAATCTAATGTCCCTAAGCTGTAAGGGGGCCCTTTTGAAACAGCCATCATTGAGCGCTACCGCCGCAGGGAATCCTCCGTAGAAGAAGCCCTGTTAGAAATCTACTTGGCAAGTGTCTCCTAGTACCATCAGTAACTTGAATAAAAAGGCTTATGAGCATATTTAAATATATCGCAGCCGCCCGTTAGAAAGCCTGGTTTATTGCTGAAAAGCTCCGAGAAATGAAATTCTCTTCCATTGCCAGGAAACTTGACAATGGCATCGAAGAAACGCTTTCATATATCTATTTTCCTCCAGCACTAGACGAGGATTCGTACCAACAACACTCCAGGGCGGTTGAACCATGAGATCAAGCGCAGTACGAAAGCAATTGGCGTATTCCCTGACGGACAGAGTGCCCTGATGCTTGTATGCGCCAGACTCCGTCATGTAGCCCGAACTAAGTGGTGAACCAAACGCGATATGAACATGGACCGTATCCGTGGGATGAAGGCGGAGGCAAATTCTAATGACATGGCCGTATGACTGCCGGCTGCCAGTCGGCAAAATTTAAATTTGCGGAAAACAACGCTTGACACTATCTAATTATACGGCATCGACATTTACATTCTATTATTATTTCTATCATACTGCAATAATAATACTTCCCAAAACGATTAAGACAATCCCTATAATTTTTTTTTGTGTAATACCTTCTTTCAAAAAGCAATAGGATAATACAAACGTCCATATATATGTAATCGAAGTTAAAGGAAGTACCACAGAATAATCCAAGAACTTCAAAATGTAAATATTCAATATTGCTGATATCAGATATAATAAACCACCTAAATAAAATGCTGGCGTTATAACTAATATTTTTATTTTTTTTGCATCTGATGCCTTTTTTAAATAGAAGCTTCCACAGGCACCTAAAATAGTCATGATGATTAAAACGATATAATACTTCACGACTCATCACCTCCTGCAATTAATATGACTCCAGAGATGATAATCAAGACACCGATACATTTGAGCAGAGTAATAGTTTCTTTCAGGACAAAGGCTGAAAGAACGATACTAAAAACATAATTTAGGCTTAACATTGGCTGTAAAACAGATAAGCTGCCAAAACGATAAGCTACCATCATAACAAGTGCGCCTAACCCATACAATAGGAAACCAACAAAAAGGAACGAGGTCTGCCCTCCGGTAGAAAGTTTCCAGAAAAGCTGTCCTAGACAGACGCAGACAGATGAGCAGCACATGAGAAGTATTCCAGTTTTATTTTTTTTAATTGATTCTATCATAGCAGGCTCTCACTTTTGTGGATTATATTTTCCAAGCATATTAGAAAATAGTATTTTTAACAGTTCTGAATTTCCTTTCAAAAAACTAATTTTAGTAGGGACTTTTCCTTTTATAGGGTAAGCTCTTGTCACTGGCACTTCACATACACGCAATCCTATCTGAGATGCTCTGGTCGACAAATATGCAAGTAACTCATATGTATTGAAAATATCCCGTAGTGGTTGTACCTTGGGATTGGTTAAATAATTTCTTGAATGTCCGCGAAACGCATTGGTAGTATCGGTAAAGTGATGGTGGGCTGTTAGTGAAATAACCGGAGCATGAAGCAAACGTACCGATAAATATCGAAGAAAAGGGGTATTAATTGCTTTTCCCCCTTTGATAAAACGTGATCCCTGAATAAAATCATAGCCAGCTTCTAATTTTTCTATAAATTTAGGTACATCCTCAATACTGTCTTTGTTATTTCCGTCTATAGTAATAATGCCTTTATAGCCTCGTTCCAGTGCCCACCAGATCCCCATGCGCAGTTGTGCCCCCTGTTTGCCCGGCCCTTTCTTAATGAGCAGAGTATTGACCCCCAATGCTTCCAGTAAGGTATTGTCTGTAGAACCATCAATTGATCCGCCATCACAGATAATAATATCGGCAATCGTATCAATCTTATATTTTCTGGCCCGCTTCAACTCATCATGTATTCTTTGGCCTTCATTAATAATAGGGATGCATATACAATAGTTTGATTTTTTTTGTACAAATTCCTCAGAAACAAAATTGGGTACACCTGGTATACTGTTATATTTCATAAAATACCTCTTTCACATAGGATAATGCATCAAACACTCGTTGCAGATCCTCCTGTTTTCCCATTTCTATAGATATAAATTTAGAGTATTGGCCCGCTAAAATACAAGCCAATTGCCTATGCAGTTTTCTTTTTTGTATACCAGCCAATCCTGGTTCGCTAATATGGATGTGGTTAATTAAATCTATATTATCAGCAATTATATCTAAAGGCTCTTCATTGTAAATCATAGTACCAATATCTAAATTGACAAGAAATCCTTCGGATTGTACCTCTTTTACCATTGAAAAGGCTTCTGCAGTCGAAGTTATGAAATTGGTATTATATATAACCGGATTAGCCTCCAATGCAATAACCGTATTTCTATTATGAGCATATTCTCCTATTGCTGAGAAAAAATCCACTGCTATATTATAATCACCAGAACAATTTATACTTCTGTTTTTAGGGCACCCAAAAACAAGATTATGGCATTCTAATGCAGCCGCAAAATCAATGGCCTTTTTTGTATATTCCATAAGCAGCTTTCTTTCTTTTACAGATTGAAACATTTTCTCTGTCTTTCCGTACCAGATAGATTGCATAGAGGAAATCTTCAAATGATAGGATTTTGATAAATACTCTTTGAAATCATGTGCTTCTTTTACACATTCGTATGGATTATTTGGAAAAACTCTGGTAGGTGCTATTTCAAGGCCCTGAATATTATTATCAAAAAGGTATTTGTAAATCTCCTGATCGTATTTTGAATCCCAACTAATGTTTGATATTGATAATTTTAACATGATTGCTCCTGTATAAATGTTTTGATTTCGGCTAAAACATTATCCTTATCAAAAATATAACCTCTTTTACCGCCCATAAGTGTATCATGCTTAGTCTTGAAATCATAATAAGGTGGATTATTTGATATTATATTCTGAAACTTTTTACCTTCCAAATAATGATATAACTCCGCAATGCCGATTGGTTCAGTGGCTAAATTTAAAAGATAAAGATCATTTTCTAATGCATACTGAATATGATTCCACAGATGTTTCAAATTGTAGAACTGAAATACACCACGGCTGTCCGTAAAATTAAGTGCAGAAAATCCCAGTTCTTTAAAAATAGTTCTAAGTGCTTCTTTTTCTTCACAAGATATGTCACTGCATTTATAAAATCCATTATTCTGCAATTTGTAATAGTTATTAAGTTCAGGTCTGACAGTTGCAAGTTTTCCAAACTTTTCATTTTGGATCATGGACGGAATATAATGTATATAATCATATATAAAATTCTTTTTTATATTTTTACCAAAGAGGCCTGGCAGTCTAATAATTAAAGTTTCTGGTAAATAATCTCTAACTTTCTGTTCCAGATAATAACGATTGGCTCCATAAGGTTGCAAATCTTCAGAAATTATGGGAGTATCCTCATTAACGTTTATTGGACTTTTATAAACATCAATAGTAGAAATCAATACTAGCTTTCTAGGCTGAATTTGCTGAATATTATAAAAAGCATTTTCAATATTGCTCAAATCTTTATTGGAGTCTTGATTTGCAAGAAATTTTTCAGCACGAATTCCAGCATAGATTAATAAATCAGGTTTACATCCATATGCATGTTTAATATTTTTAGAATTATACCTTTCTGTAAAATTATATTGGCAAGATAAATTGGAACCAACAAAGCCAGTATAACCAACTAACATCGTTTTCATATAGCAGATCCTCTTTAATTAGTGATTTTTTCAATGGATTCTATAATATATTTTTGTTTATTAAAATTTATTTTTAGTATTAAGGACATATACTTTATGATGATTGTTAATATTACAAAGAGACCCAAAAAAGCAAAAGACAGGAAAAGCATTGTAGTTGTCCAACCAACTACAGGACGTCCTCCAATATAAATACAAACTGTATAAATTCCTGTAAGGGTAGTAATAAGCATCATAATATAAGCAAAGATCATAGAAAAACGGTATGCAATATCTGTATAAAGTATCATAGCATCCAAAGCAGTATCCTTTTGCTTATGAAGGGTATCTTTATCTTGAAATGACAAATAGCTCTCATTATCATATGTAATTACATCCGTCTTTAAACCACAATTTGCATAAACAGCCTTCCGGTATGGAATTGTCCTACTCATGGAATGAACCCTGTTAATTCCGCGTCGTGACAAAATTCTGAAAGATTCTGTACGCAGAAGATACTGAGTGTGAGACAAACGATTAAAAACGGCATAAAAAATTTTTGAAGATGTACGTTTCCCATGAAGTGGTGCGGCTGCGACGATATCATAGCCTTGTAGAGAACGCTGGTAAACATCTATAATCAGGTTAGAAGAATATGATGCAAGCGGTAGATCAAATTCAAAGACAAAATCCCCGATAGCCAGATCAACGCCAGCATTCATTGATAGTTCAAGGCCCTGATAAAAACTCATATTTAATATGCTGATTACATTCCCTTTGACCGCAGATGCATATCTTTTTATTTCTTTTATACTCCCATCTGTAGATGCATCATTAACACATATAATTTCATACTTTTCAAAACTATTACGAAGAGTCTCATTAACTAATTCAAGAAAACGATATATCTGCGTTTCTTGATTATAGACATATACAACAGCCGATATAAAATTTTTTTCTTTATTTAGCAGCATTGTTAAGCACCTCATCCAAATCGTAGACTGTATTAATTTTTCCAGATAATACACTGATGAAAGTAGGATCTGTAGAGTATTGTTTTATCACAGTTGGACGCGAATCATCAATCTCGGAAACTTTTAAAATTGGCTTCATTGAGAAAAGGGAATGTGAGTATTCAAAACCATACTCTTTTTTTAAATATTTTTTCGCTAAACTAGACATAAATGGCCAAGCACTTTCTGGTTTAGCAGGACAATCATTACAATTTCCCAATTGTTTTGGAGAACATTTTTCTTCGCTTCGTTTTTGACAGTCGAAAGTGGGTACCGCCTCATAGCTGGTAATATGAGGCGTAAAAGTCACGGCAGTTAATGAATGATAACCAGTTTTTCCAAATGGCATAATGGAAAAAAATGGTCCATCCATAACAGTAATTCCTACATTTTTTAACTTTTCATTTACGTTACACAGAATAATTTCACATAATTCATACTTGATTTTAAAAGGTTCGTACCCTAGCATTCTGCTAATTTGATTTGTAGAAGCATAAGTAGCATTTAACAAAAAATCAGTTTCATATGTAGTTCCATTTTGCATATTTAATTTAAAATATGTATCTTGTTTAATTATTTCTGAGATACTTGCATTATAACAAATTTCTACGTTAGGAAATTTAGACAGTTGATTTAGCAAATATTCCTTTAGTATACCAGCATCATATGTATATTCTTCTGTCATAAACGCACCGTCGCACATTCCTGGATTAAAATATTTGTCGGGATTAACATCATCGCACCGAATTTGTGTGTTTTTACAAAAATTTCTAAATTGCGATGCATTCGTCCAAGAAAAATCTGCAGAAGTTGCGTAAATCTGATCAAACTTTGTTAGTACACAAAAGGAATAGTCTTCCATAAACCGATTAAAATAGTGAGCAGATTTTATAGCTGTTGAATAGGATCGTGGGTAATGGTATCCCATATGTACGCGAGCTTGATTTATGTAAGTTGCTCGACGAAAAGGGGTTGGATCATGTTCTAGCACTAATACCCTTTCTTTTTTATTACACATTTTCCCTAATGCATTAGCGGAATATAAGCCATATAATCCAGCGCCTAAAATTATTTTGCTATAACGCATTTATTACCTCCTGGTAAGTGAAACTTAAATATCTTATTTTCTGTGCTATTAATCGAATTTAAGCTAATCATATTGCATGCCAATAATAATGGTAAAAGAGGATATTGATACCTGGGACTTATATAGATAAGGCAATGGAGAAGCATAATTCCACAAAATGGCAATTGAAAAAACAATTTATCTGTTATTGATGATTTAAATGCAGTTGACAAAAGAAAAGTATTTAAAAGAACCAGATAAATTATATTGGATAAACTCCCCCAACTCCAGATAATGGCTGGTATGTTACCACTTAAAATTTGTTCAGGCGAATTAACAAAAATATATTGTAAATCTCTATATGTACCATCTCCACGTCCTAAAAGTATATACATTTTTTCAAGCACTAATCTTATAATAGTTTTTAAATCATATGAAGATATATTAATAAGAGCTTTTTGTAACATTTCTTTCTGCACATTGTCAACCGAATTACTATTTCTGACCTGGGTTAAGGTAAGCGCTGCCTTTTCAGACCATGATCCCCAATTTGTAATATCCGTTCCCAAATATAAAGGCCAGCCAAAGGTGGGCGTAGACATTCCTCCTAACAGTTGTTTTACATAATACAGATATCCGTATTTTACTAGGTTATAGAAAACTAACATCACAACTAGTTGAAGAATATCATCCATAAGTTTTTTCTTGCTTTCTATGTTGCAGATTATCAAAATTGCAAAAGTTATTATAAATATAGTTGTAATAGATCGTAGTTGTTCAGATAATCCTAAAAATAATCCTGATAAACTTATAAATAGCCACTTATAATGTGTGAATGCTGTTTTACATTTTATGTAAAATAATATTCCGCTAAAAAGAAATACTAAAAACATAGGTTCAGATAGCATGTAAACAGAATTTAATATATTTTCTGGCCAAACGGCTAAACATATTGCACCTATAAAAGATAACTTTTGCCCTACAAAATTATTACATATTTTGTAAAACAAATATGTATATAAAAATGTGAAAAATATATTAAGCATAAGAGGAGCGAAAACATTATTTCCCCATATTAAGTAACTTATAGAAAAAATTTTAGATATCAATAATTGATTCACAGCTACTGTTGCCATATAATTTTTTAGTTCATCTGAAATTGGATATCCCCTAAACAACGCCTGTGATATTTCCCAATACCCCTCATAATCGCTGATCTGCAAAACAGAAAAATTAGATATTAGTATATAGCGAGGTAAAAAAACAATAAGAAATAGCAGTAATACTAGTTTACATTCAGAAATACTTATATTTCTTGTATTAAAACTATGTGTTTTAAACCATCGAAATATAAGGAGTACTGCAATCCAAGCTATAAAATAGGTTAGGATACCATCAAGCCTGAGACAGCCCCCATCTATAATTGAGTCGTAATTTCTTTTAATTTGTATTATAATAATCCATAAAACAATCCATAAAGAAACTAATAGCGCTATTAATTTTTTTAAGTGTTGAGATAGTTTCATCTATGTAAGGCTCCTTTTTAATTAATACTCACCCTTCCAACTGACATGGCTAATGGTTATACATTCACAAATATTTTATCTAAAATTATAAGTAAAATATTAAATTTTATTATACAGATGACTTCTCCTTCATATATGCCGTAATTCAGAGTTATGGATTATCTCCATAACTCTTCAGTACAACATCTTTTTCTGGGACTTATATGATCAGAAGGAAGCTTAATTATAGAGATCTATATATATCTTTAATAGCCCCCAATTAGTAATTACAAAATATTTACTTCTGAATTTGTGTCCCAAGTAATCCCTTTACGTTTTTTATGCATTGTCCATTTTTTACCCCATTTTTTTTCAAAACGTTCTTTATTTTGATCATATATATCATGAAATTTTTTATCCTCTAACTTTTTAAAGGAAGCTCCTTCAAAATGATGAATAAATGCATCCTCTGCGATAGCTAACTCATAGCCCTTTTGCTTTACTGCTTCTGCATAATCATCATCTTCGAACATACCAACTTCATACATTTCATCTAATAGACCGCAGGAATCAATAACATTTCGCTTTATCATAGTACAGAATAATGCAAGAACATTAGGATTTTTATATTCGGAATTGAGATGATCAGTCGTATAACGATAAGCGAAACTGTACATTTCTTTTACAGAATGATAATTAACCTTTATTTTTGCTTCGTTACCAATAGAATTAGTAACAGGTCCACACATACCAAGCTTTGAATTGTTCTCTAAATGCTTTGCCATTGCAGTAATCCAGCCTCTTGTTACGACTGTATCATTATTAAGCAGCAAAACATATTCTCCAGAAGAAGCATTTATTCCAACATTGTTACCACCTGCGAACCCCTTATTTTCTTTGTTCAAAATCAACTTTACTCTGGCATCGTCCCTTTCCAAAGTTCTTAGATAGTCTGTGGTTCCATCTGTAGAACAATTATCAACCACAATTAATTCATAGTTGGCATAGGCCGTATTATGAAGTATACTGTTCATGCATATTTTGTTTATCTCTAGATTATTATAGGTTAAGACTATTATACTTACTTTAGGAACAGCACGCCTACATACTTCATAAAAATTTTCATATCTAATCTGCCAATCATTTTTTAATGCAAATGCCATTTTTTCAGTGTCGCTAGCTAAGCAATCTTTATTTTCCAGACAAATTTTAATGTATTCAAGGAATTGATGATTGTCATTTGATAAATAAACATATTTGTCCTTAAAGGGTTCCAGCTCAGGAATATCTGTTGCAACTATTTTTTTTCCAGCACTAAGATATTCATAAAATTTTACCGGATTAGTAGCTTTTATTAAATCCGTTGAAGTATCAAATGGAATAAGGCAGACGTCAAAACATTCTAAATATTTCGGTAATTCATTATAGGGTATTTCACCCAGTAACTTAATATTGTTATATTTGGACAACTGTTTTTCACCTGCTGTAACACGTCCAATAATTACAACATCACAGTCAGGCATATTTTGAGCCACATAAATTACCTTTGAATAATCAAACCATTCAGCAACAGCACCATAATAGCCAATAATTTTTCTTTCATTCTTATGTTCAACTGCCGCCTTATGGAAATGTGCATACTCGGTTCCATTTCTAATGATCTCAATATTTTTATTAAATTTTTTTGCTATATCATAAAGAAATTCAGAACTGGCAACAACATAATCAGATAATTCCAACAGTTTCTTACAGTTTTCTTTTACTAAACTTTCTGCTGGATTCAAAAAACCAGTGAAATCATCCATGTAATCAGTTATTATTTTAAATCCATACAAATTTCTTAAATGTTCAGCCGTAAAAATCCAATTGGGATAATCGACAATTACTACTGCATCACGTATACAATAAGTATTCATTATTTTATCTAATTTTTCATGAAGTAATGATAACTGTTCATGCCAATCAGTCAAATGTATTGCAGTCGACTGATCATTATATATATTAATTACATATAAATCATTACATATTCTAACTACTGAATCCGGATTAAAATGGTTGGCATTTACATAGAACACTCTATGCCCATTTTCTGCAAAACGACTTGCAAAATGCTGCGGCCTCTGATATCGATAATCGAAATCTATTACTCCCAATAAAATGACATCAAAATTTTCATAATCAGAGTTCAGAATGTTTTGCAATTCCTGATTAAAAACATCTTCCATAATTTTAATGCGAGAATTCCAAGTGTTTTGCAATGCAATTAATGGTCCATTTTCAATGGCTAAATCGTGGCATTTTTTTGTTACCATTTTATCTAAATAAAATAAGAACTCATCAACACCATTCGCACAAGCTATAAAATCACATACAAAATTATCCATTTCTTTCATGGAGGAGGTAACTACAGGAAGACCAAGTGCACAATACTCAAAAAATTTAATTGGTGATACACAATCCATTTTATCATTGATAATAAAAGGAATTGTTGCTACATCGAAATATTTCGCATAATCTGATAATTCTTTATATGGTTTTAAACCCAGCAAATGGACATTGGAGAGATTATCAATTTCTGATGTATCATAAATTGCTTTACCGATAAAAACAAATTCATAATTTGGTCTGGCAGCTGCGAGTTCTCTCACTAATTCATAATCCAGCCATTCGGCTAAATATCCATAATATCCTATTATTTTATGTTTTTTAGAAAGTATTGGCTTCATATCCTCTGGAACATAATTATTATGTATATTTAAAAAATCCTCTGGATTAACAGCATTAGGTAAATAAATAGGGTCCCTTCTATTTTCCAAGCAGTTTAACAACGGAGAAGCCACATAACTCACAAAAGAAGCTTGCCGAACTATTGTAGTGTGTAATTTATCATAATATTTATCGTAATATGGAAACAGATCCAACTTATCCAGTATATGGTACCATATTTGCTTGTTGGCAATTTGATTGATGAACGACAACGAACCTAACCAGGTTAGGAGAACAAAAACCTCTCTGTTATCTATAGCCTGCAATAACTCCTTTTCATGCACTATGAATAGACCAGGATAAGCCTCCCGATAAATATTCTGAAGGCTCGGATGCTCACAAAAAAAACATAACCAGCCATTATTGGCAAAGGCCTTCAACAACTGCTGTGGAGTCTGTAAAGGTTCCCAATATACAACATGCGGATATATCATAATCCTCATATCCTTATTAGAATTCAGTACTTCCTTAATAGCCATATATTCATTTGAATTCAAATCTATGTTTGATACCAAACGCTGTTGCTCTTCTTGAAGATGCTTTGCTAAAGGAGCATTGCTAAGCATTATATCATCAGTCACCTTTAGAGTAGAATTTATTTTAGCTCCACTAACTTCATCAAGAATACTTATCACATTCCAAATCGGGTTATACCTGCGCTCAGAGTCACCGCCTTTTTGACAGAGTTCAGATTTCAACCATTTACCGAAACTCTTCCTTTCATCTTTCGTGCCTTTCAAAAATTGATATTTAAGACGAAACATAAAATGAACAGTACGGAATGTTTTGGTAGAAGCCATATAAACACATTTTTGTTTTGCTCTATGAATAATGCTTTCTTTATTTTGAAGCTCTTTATCTAACTGTTTTTTTTCTAAAAGTAGAGTAGCATATTTTTCTTTTATGCTTTTTAGATCTTTAATTTCTTCCTTTAATAAATTATAGTTATTTCTATATTCTGCCAGTTCCTTTGCAATCTCCTCATTTTTTTCAGCGTAAGTAGCCAACTTTTTTTTATGACTTTGAATTTCATCTTGAAGCGAACTATTTGCCTTTGTAAGTTTTCCAATGGTCTCATTGTTTTCTTGAGTTAAAGAGGTCATTAATTTCTTCTGGTTTTGAATTTCCTCCTGAAGTAAACTATTTGTTCTGATTTGATCTGTAAGCTGTTTTGACGAGGTCTCAATTAATAATCCGCGTTTGTTGAACTCATCACTTACTAAGGAATAATCAGTATTTAATTTTTCTAGTGTATTTTTAAGTTCTGCTATCTGAACATTATAGTATTCTTCGATTTCCTTTTTTTGATTATTCCATTGAATTAAATCAGAATTTTTTATTCCTTTGTAGATATCATCAATTCTTGCAGTTATAATATCCTCCTTATGTGAAGAATATACCAGCAAAACTTGCTGGTCAGGATAAAGCGTACCCGGAATTTCACTTCCATTTACTGTTTCCAGATTCACCAATGTAAATTCACCTATCTGTAAAGGAATTATATTTGTATCAAATTTAAAAAAATGCTCATCAATAGTAAGTTGTTCCCGAAAAGGCATTTGTAGAATAAGATAATGCTTAGTGACCATTGCCATCTTTTCAGCCATATCCCATGGCGTATAAAAATGCTCTAACACATTAGAACAATAAACTATATCAATTTTTTTCCCTGTATCCAGAGTTGAAATATCACCCTGTTCAAATTGATAGATGGGATATTTTTTTTTCGCAATCTCTATGGCGCTATTAGCAAAATCCATACCACATACTTTCGTATTTAAATATTGTGACAGTATATTTACAGCCTCTCCACAAGCACATCCCATATCACAAATTATATATTTATTCATGCGTATAGATTTTACTAACCAGGCAGGAAGAAGACGGCAGGTTATTTCGGCAAAAAATTCTGTTTGTTCTTCTCCAGAATATTTATCCCAATCAGTCTGAAAACGCTTGTCCCAGTATTCTTCACTATTAATTAATTGATTCAAATCATTTCCTCCATTCTCTATATAGTCCTAATGAGCCGCTTTTTCTATTTTTATTCCATCAACTTCCCAGACATGTTTCAGACTTAAGATTCCAAATTCATTAATTACCGGCGATGTAATACGAAACTCAGAAACGCTACAGATTGTGTCATAAGGTGAATAATCGGCATTTTGAGCGCCGATATCCAAATAATATTTTCCCGGCAGCAGAGTATTATTTTCAAGGATAATTCGTGTGATTCCTGTTTCATTTGCAGTTATAACATGGTTGGAATCTAGCAATATGCTGGATCCATAACAATATACACCATCATCTCTGGTAATACCAATTGTAAAATTAGTAGATACCTGTGACTGATGGCTGATATAAGTCATTTCAATAATAATAGTTTCTCCGGTTCTAAAAACTTCAGCAATATCATTACTGGAATTCCTAATAAAAACATTTGTAAACTCAACAACCTTATTTCCTCTTCGTACAGCTTTAGGTCCACAAAATTCAGGAAGCTCCGGTAAACTTTTAACATCTTCTTTCGTTTCTGCTTCAGTTATTCTGACTACTGATTCTTCAGCTTTTTTCCCCTTTTTGGCAATCTTCTCCTCTTCAATCCGATCCAAACGTTTTTCTTCCATTAAGGTTAAATAATGATCGTCGACAAATTTAGGTATACCTTCTTCTCTAATTAATCCATTTTCAATCCAGATACATCGATCACAGATCTGCTCGATCTGCCCCATTGAATGAGATACTATAACTATAGTAGTACCGCTAATCTTGATATCTTTCAGCTTTTCAAAACATTTCGCCTGAAAGCTGACATCTCCTACTGCCAATATTTCATCAATTAATAAAATATCTGCATCAACATTAATTGCTACTGAAAAGGCCAGTCTCATATACATACCAGAAGAGTATGTTCTTACCGGATTATCAATAAACTCTTCTAACTCAGAAAAAGCTATAATATCATCAATTCGTTCATTAATCTCTTTTCTAGTTAGTCCGAAAATCGATGCATTGGTGTAAATATTTTCACGGCCGCTCATATCCGGATGAAAACCTGCGCCTAACTCCAGTAAACTAGATACTCGTCCTTTTACCTCAATGCTTCCTTCTGTGGGGTACATGATACGGCTTATTAGTTTCAGTGTAGTACTTTTACCGCAGCCATTCTTTCCGATAAGTCCTACAGCCTCACCTTTTTTAATATTTATGCTAATCCCTTTCAGAACCCAACGTTCTTCATAGTAGTTTCTTTTTCGAAACAGTAGTTTCTCCTTTAAACTAGTTCCTTTATCATAAAATACTTTAAATTTCTTTTTTACATTTTTTACTTCTATAACATTACTCTGTTCCATTTATAACTCCTCCACAAAGTTTCTCTGCAACCTAGAAAATACAGCACTGCCTATTAAAAGCATAAGAAGCCCCAGTATAAACGCATGTAAAAGTGTGGAAATCTGCGGAATGGTTTTATAATATAAAATATCTCTGTATACAATTATGATTGGTGTCATAGGATTCAAATTAAAAATTGGAAGCAATTGTTCTGGTACCAAATCTACAGAATACATGACAGGCGTAAGGTACATCCAAGCCATAGTTACAATTCCCAAAATGTATTCCAGATCTCTAAAATATACTGTTAATGCTGCTGAAAGCAATCCAATTCCTAACGCCAGAATATACTCTACTATCATGACCACCGGAAGATAAAGCAATGCGTTTAAATTGATACCAAAACCAGTTATAATTAGTACACAAAAAATAACGAGAAAGCAAAGAAGCATATTTACAAAGGAACTGGTAACATAAGAGATGGGTAATACTTGCCGTGGAAAATAAATCTTCTTAACCATATCCTGCTGACTTAAAATTGAAGTTGCGCCTCCGGTAATAGCAGAGCTGAAAAATATCCAAGGTACCAATGCCACAAATAAAAACAAATAAAATTTATCTATACCCGCTCGCATAATAACGGAAAAAACAACAGTGTATACCATCAATTGCAGTAAGGGATTAATAAAAGTCCATAAAAAGCCTAAGACTGAACCTTTATAGCGACCTCTCAAATCTTTTCGAACTAAACTAACTATCATTTCACGGTATGCATATAGTTCATTTAACAGCTTCACTTTTGCCTCCATTTATGAGTAATTTACAAATGACTTTCTAAAATATCTGCAATTCTTTTACATGCAAATCCATCCCCATAAGGATTGCTTGCATGACTCATTTTTTCATATTCTATATTGTTATTTAATAATAAGTTGAATTCCTTATATATCGTATCTTCACTAGTTCCAACCAGTTTTAAGGTTCCTGCTGAGATACCTTCTGGTCGTTCTGTTGTATCTCGCATGACAAGGACAGGCTTACCAAGAGAAGGGGCCTCTTCCTGAATTCCACCACTATCTGTCAGTATTAGATAGGATCGTGATAAGAAATTATGAAAATCCAGAACATCCAAAGGCTCAATAATATGAATTCGTTCATCGCCCCCCAAAATCTCCATTGCTGCCTGACGTACTGCTGGGTTCATATGGATTGGATAAATAACCTTAATATCTGAATTCTCATCTACTATCCGCTTAATTGCCCGGAACATATGATGAAGCGGCTGGCCTAAATTCTCTCTTCGATGTGCTGTAAGCATAATCAGCCGGCTTCCCTCTGCCCAGTCCAGTTCAGGATGAGTATACTTCTCGTGTACTGTCGTTTTCAGCGCGTCAATAGCAGTGTTACCAGTGACAAAAATATTAGCTTCTACCTTACCTTCTTTTAATAAGTTTTGCCTAGATTTTTCTGTAGGAGCGAAGTTAAACTGAGATACGATTCCGGTAGCTTGGCGATTAAACTCTTCGGGATAGGGGGAGTAAATATTATACGTTCGAAGCCCGGCTTCTACGTGTCCTACAGGAATCTGAAGATAGAAAGCTGCCAGGGCAGTTGCAAAAGTAGTAGTGGTATCTCCATGGACTAGCACCACATCTGGTCCTTCTTTCTCCAGAATAGGTTTGATTTTTTCAAGTATAGAAATCGTTACATCGAACAACGTTTGGCGATCTTTCATAATTGCCAAATCATAATCAGGATTAACTTTGAATGCCTCCAGAACCTGGTCAAGCATCTGACGATGCTGACCGGTTACACATACAATTGTTTCCACAGACGCTCTTTTTTTTAGTTCATTTACTAAAGGACACATCTTAATTGCTTCCGGGCGAGTTCCAAAAACTAACATAACTTTTTTCATTTTAAGACTCCTTAACTTCGTTTATTATTTGTTCTATTTGTTCTACTCTGGTGATCCAGCTGTTCTGTTCCAGAAAATTTTTATATTCTACTTCAGACTTAAATGGAACGTTCAGTTTTTTATGAGACATTGAGACCATTTCATCATAAGTATCGTATATGTATATTAGTTTTTTAAATTCTTGTATCTCGTTGCTATTTACAGCAAGTACCGGTTTATTATAGGCAAGGTACTCATATATTTTCACAGGATTAATTGTATCTAACAGTTCTGTTTGTTTAAAAGGATAGAGACAGACATCAAAAGAACAAATCCAGTCAGGCACCTCTTCCTTAGGCACTGTACCTGCATATTTTATATTTGGCATCTTGCATTTGGAAATATCACATGGTCCAACCAGAATTATGTCGCAATCGGGGTTCGCAACAGCCAATCTTTTTACAGCCTCAGTATCAAACCAATGACTAATTTTTCCTATATAACCAAATACTTTTCTACTGGTACGGTATACTTGTTGTGCATGCATTGGCTGCAGATATTGAAAACCATTTGGTACAAGGTACACATTAGAATATGCCTGCATTCGATCAAGAAATTGCCGGGCTGTTACAAAAATTAGATTACATTTTTTTAGTAATTGTTTTTCACAATTAGTAAGATATTTCCTTATGATACTATCAGAAGATAATTTAACATTATCATCCATCTTGTCATATACAAGCATCTTAGACACATCTAAAGGTAATAGTCTTTGCCATACCTCATAACCAATCCAGATCATATCACATGTTTTCAGAAGATTAGAAAGTTGTCTTCTTTCGAATATTGTATTTATACGTAGTGGATCCATAAACTGCATACGAAGTGGAAGCGAAAATCGCCCATCCAGTTTCAGTATATGCAGTGTAGGAGATATATCATAGCTGTCCGTATAACAACTAAGTGCTTTATTTTTAAGAGTGCCAATATAACTAATGGTTGGCTCTATATACCATACATCATGTCGTTTTGATAATGCCTCTGCAATTTCTTGGGGGCGTTGCTTTAAATCATGAAATGCCAACGGGGAAAAATAAAGTATCTTCATTTAAACTCTCTCTTATAATTTGCCAATTAAAATAATAAACTTTAGTATAATATTATCTAGCACTTTCTGACGGTATAACTTTGAGGTTAGTGTAAGCTTTATGCGGTATAAGAATTTTTGACGCGATTTAAGTAAATCCTTAATAAGCTTCATGTTTTCTATCGATATCTTAGGAAGATCGATATCTTGGTTATTGGAAGACAAATCATTATTTCCAAACACTGTTAAAAAATTAGACGCTTGATAGTAAATTTCACCTCTAGGCTTAAATAACTGCTGAAGTCTATAACGGAATAAATTGTTTTTGTTTATCATTGCACCAGAAGTATTGCTTCCATGTTGACGGTAAAGTATATAGCTTTCTTTATCATAATACACCTCGCCAAAACATGTAGCTGTTAGATAAAACCACCAATCATGCATAATTGTAAACTCTGGTATTCTTACACGCATAATATCTAATAATTTCTTATTCATTACAGCAGTACAACCAGTACACATGTCCTGTACTAACGCATTTCCAAAACTTGTTTTTTTCATTACTCGACTAACTGTAACTTTTATTGGCTGTAATTCTTCATCTACAATTACCTTGTCACTGCAATATAATACAGGCATACTTTTTGAATAGTCTTTTAATATAGAAACAGCCCTGCTAATTTTCCCAGGCAACCATTTATCATCCTGATCAGCAAAGGCGTAATAGTCTCTTTCTAAATTTGCTTTCAAAATTAAATCAAAAAAGCTTTTCTGTACCCCTATATTTTTCCCAGAGTACCAGGTAATGCTAGAATACTTTTTTGCATATGCACTCAGAATCTCACGCGTCGAATCGGTAGAACCGTCATCACGGATGAGGAGGTCTATCTCTTCGTAATCCTGAGCTAAAATACTGTCTAATTGAGTTTTAATATATTTTTCGCCATTATAAGTGGACATTAATACTTGGACCTTCATTTTTAATTAACCAGATACAAACGCTGCAGTTTTTTCGCCTGTTGCTGAAGCGTTATGCCTTTTTTATTCATTTTTTGAATTGCGTTATCAGAAACTATACTACGCGATAAAAGATCATTATCAAAAGTTTTAATTTTTTTTAAAGCACCATTAACCCAGGAAAACTTTGAATTTTTTAATGGCAGATACATTACATTTCCTAACGAAGACTCCTTCGGAACGTAATTAGAGACCATACACTGAATTCCAGCTGTCTGTGCTTCAAAAAGTACAATTCCAAGTCCTTCAAATCTTGATGGAAGTAGAAATAGATCTATTATTTGCAATAAATCTCCGACATCATCCCTTTGTCCTAAATAAACAACATTTTTTTCAACATTTTTTTCAACAACCAAATATTTTATCTTGGATTCCAGCGATCCCTGTCCCACCAATAGTAATATGCTTTCCGGCCTCCGCTTCTTCACCTCAGCAAACACCTCAATCAAAAACTCATGATTCTTCTGCCTCTCAAATCTCCCCACATGTCCAATCACAAACTTTCCATCCAGCCCCATCTCTTTCCTGAGCCGTTCCCTCACCTCAGGCCGGAAACGGAACTTCTCACAATCTATCGCATTGTGCATGATAAAAATCTTCCCGGCCTTCAGCATTTTCTCGCCATACAAAAACTTTCCTGCCGCTTCTGAACATGCAAATCGCTCTACTTTCATAAAACGAATCGGCAGACACAATATCCGATTTCTCACTGCATTAAGCGTCTTATCTGAGTACTTCGTAGCATGACAGTGAACAATAAACTTTTCCAATCCATATCTTTTAGCTATAGGCCTTAGCAAAAATGTCAAATACACTTCATGGTTATGCAGCCAGGTATATTCTCCGGCATGTAACCGAAAAAATGAATTCAGCTGCTTTATAGACTGAAAAGAACTTCCTGGCTTGTCAATGCAGTAGATTTTTCCGCCTAATTCCCGGATTTCTTCCATATAAGAATACTCACAGGCAATAAAGTGCAAAAAATCAAACTGGACTTTATCCCGGTCTATATGCCTGTAGTAATTCATTATGACGCTCATAACGCCGCTTCCACGGCTCAGAGTGGAAACAAAGTGCAGAACCCGAATACAGTCTGTCTGTGTACCTTCTCGCGTGATATCAGCCATTTAAGCCCTTTCTGTGGTACTTCCCATAATCGCGCTTATGCGACCTAAACCTTCGGATAGTATACCACCTAATCTCTTATTAATCAACTTTTCAAACAAAATGTGTCAATTTACTTCTTACATTTTTTCCATTAACAACCATATGATCCTAAATCAATCCTTTATGCTTGACGCTGCCGCTTCCTCTCTGGCAGATTGTTCAGCCGGACTTTCCTTTACTCCCTCTGTACTTTCTTTCAAAAGCATAATTTTAGGAGTCATAAGAATCAATTTCAAATCCAGAAAAACCGAATACTTCCTTATATAAGTAAGATCGAGCTTCAACTTATCATACGCAGTCGTATTATACTTTCCATATACCTGCGCATATCCTGTTAAGCCAGCTTTAACCTTAAGGCGATAGGCAAATTCCGGAATTTCTTTTTCAATTTCAGCAGCAAGTTCTGGACGTTCCGGACGCGGCCCTACTACAGACATTTCCCCCTTCAATATATTGATTAACTGGGGAAGTTCATCTAATCTGGTCATTCTGAGGAAACGTCCCACGGGAAGAATTCTGTCGTCAGATTCTGATGCCAATCTGGCGACGCCATCTTCTTCTGCATTTTGTACCATTGTTCGAAATTTATAGATCTCAAAGACCTTTCCGTCTTTAGTCAAGCGCAACTGCTTATAGAACACAGGCCCCCGGTCTGAGCACTTAATCATTAAGGAAATAACTGCCCAGAATGGGAAGGTAACAATCAACCCCAAAGAGGAAAAAAGTATGTCTATCAGCCTTTTAAAAAACTTCTGTTCAACCTTTAAATCCTCGTTCCTGGAAAGGTATAACGGCGAATCAAAAATATTTAACTCAGCCGATGAACTCAAAAGAATATCCGAGATTTTAGGAACCGTATAGCTCCTTATTGATGACCCAAAGCATTCCTTCATTAAGCAGTTTCTTTCATGTGATGGAACATCTCCGATAATTACAGCATCATAATCTTCTGCCATTTCCATAATCCGTTTTATACCAATTCGGATATGTACTGCTCCACATATCTGGTACTTATCTTCCCGTGAATTAATCTTTTCCTGTAAATGGAACGCCGGAATATCTCCATATACAAGCAGCATTCGCTTTTTAGGAAACATCTTCTCATATACAGATTGAAAAATCAGTGCCCATAAAACTATTAATATAACGTCAGTCAACGTCATAAGAAACATTACTCCTACCGGCGGAAAACCTAACGCAAGTAATGCGATCTGGAGGTACGTAATAATATTGACAAAGATAATTGACAGTATTTGTGAATATATCACATTACCTGTCTTGTAAAAGCCAATCTTCAAGCCTCCATAGGTTTTTAGGAAAAATAGTAAAAGAATTCCGTATACTGCTACCATTAACCAGTTGCCCCGTCTAAAAAATGGGGCTATTATAAGATTATTGTAATAACGGTGCCATACAATCCAATAGGCCCCAACTTCCAGCAGTACGATCACAGAAGATGAAAATAATTTTATCAGCCTCTTATATTGCTCGTAATTTCTCATTTTCCTTTATCCTTACTTCCAACCTGTCTGCAGTGTTCTCTTATCCCCAACTCTCCCAGCATTAAAAACATCCACATAATCGGAGTTGCAATCGGTAAGTTCAAATTGACAAATGCCTGCGTACTGTAACATATCACTGCAAAAAATGCCGCTGCGATATATTGATTTTTTCCAGCTTTACGAATAACTCGAACTATGAAAGAGATTATAAAGACAAGGTACGCAATTAATCCTGTTATTCCTACAGTAATAAGATAATGTAAATACTCATTATGAGCATTATCAAAAATCTGACCATATATATTCCCCTGCGTCTTATCTAATAAAACAATTCCAAAAGTATCAGGTCCAAAGCCAAATACTTTTTTCATCATTGGAAACTGTTCGAAGCATTCCATAGCATTACGCCATATGTAGCCTCTGTGAGTCCCCCAGTCATCATTAAACAGCAGGTATCCACCAAGAGCTCCATATCGTTCCGTATTCCCCTGGACGTTAACATCAAATAATGCATATCCAACTCCTAAAATACAGATTATCACTATCGCCAGCCAAATTATCCGCAGTACCCCACACCCGGTCCATTTCTTCTCATCTCCTTCAGAATCATGAATGTGGATATCTGCATCCTGGTTTTTCTTTTTTGTATTTGCATAATCTAGTCCATAAACAATAATACAAATAACCCAAAGGAGTATTACAATCGATAACAGTCCATCATATTTAACTATGATATTAAAGGCACTTTCAATCCCAAGTACCCTGTCACCCATTCCAGCATTGATCCAATCAATACATTGGATTACCGAAAAAAAGGCAGCAAGCATCATTAAGTATGATTTCACTTCCTTCTTATCTTTAAACAGATAAAGTGGAAGGAGGCCAAATAAAGCTGCTAATGATAAATAGGCATTATCACTGATTCCCATTACTAAGGCAAAAAAACTAATCACTAGGCTTGCAAAATAAAAACACTTTTTTTTCCATTTGTTTTCTGCAGCAAACAGTACTGCCGATACTGCTGTCACCATCCCTACCAGTGCTGTGTACGTATTAATGTTACCGATCGTTGAGGTAAACATAAATTTCTGTTCTTCCAGCATTCCCACTTTAAAATGTAAAAGGTCCATCTTAAAGTAATCAGTAATCCCAAATATACAGACGAGTAGATTTGCAATTAAGAATGCGTCCAAATACCATGTTTTCAATTTCCCTAATCTGGTAACACAAAAATACGCCACACCATACAAACAGAGTAAGAAGAGCCCTGAATATCGCCCTTCATTTCCCCAAAAAGATTCATATACGTAATCGGAACTTATCGTTGATATACCCGCGATGATTAGAAAGACCAGCAATGCGACATCAGTGACAGAAAATTTCTTTATGAACTCGTTCCACTTAAAAGAAGTAAAATACTGTTCCAACCTATTATGTTCTAAACAACCGGCAAAAATAACAGCCACCACTAAAAGGACCACCGAGCCAATATAAAAATAATATTTGGCCTGTAATATATTATAATATCGATCCATTACAAAAAGCGGAAACAAACATAAAATCAAAAATGTAAAAGTATCTATTGTATGCGATAAAAGTGCAGAATCGCTTTTGCTGTTCTTTCTTTTATCAGTTTTTACTGACGACATAGTTATCCCTCTCCATACTGCATATTACCATAAATCATCAATTTATGGTTTACTTTTATTACACAGTATAACATTTTAACTCAGATACCGCAACCGCATCCCTCATGAAAAAGCTGGGATATTATTTAAGATTTTATGAATTTTTGCGACTTTTATTCCCAGATTTTCAACGCATTTCCGCACCTTCCAATGCTGCCCATAATTTCCCTTATAGGAAGTATAATTACCTCGTAATGCAATTAGGAATTTCAAAAAGTATTTCAAAAAGAAAAAGGAGAGTGCATTAATTATGAGAAAGCAGACAAAATTAGTTGCAGTATTATCTGCAGCAGCTCTGTTAGCTATCGGTGCCTCCATGACCTCCTTCGCAGCTCAGGGCTGGCAGGAAGAGAATGGTACATGGGTTTATTATGACAAGGATGGTTATCAGGTAAGTGATCAGTGGCAGAAATCAGGTAACAACTGGTTTTATTTAAACAGTGATGGAGAAATGGCCACTGATACAATCATCGAGGATGATGACTACACGTATTATGTAGATGCAAATGGATCAATGGTTACTAATCAGTGGATTCAGGTTGAAAATGAAGATAGCTATGGCGATGATGATCCTGATTACTTCTGGTATTATTTCCAGAGTAACGGTAAAGCATACAAAGCTCCGACTAGCGGAAAAACTTCCTTCAAGAACATAAATAGTAAAAAATATGCTTTTGACAGCGAAGGCAAAATGCTGTATGGTTGGGTAAATGAGTCTTCTGAACGTCAGACAGGTGATGATGCTTGGACAAATGGACTTTATTTCTGTGGCGATGAGAATGATGGTGCTCAGGCTAGCGGCTGGGCTCTGATTGATGTCGTAGATGACAGCCAGGATGATCCTGATCAGAGTTATTACTTCTACTTTGATGCCAGCAATGGAAAGAAAGTAAAAGCTACTGATGCCAGTGAATTAAAGAGCAAAACAATCAACGGCTTAAAGTATAGCTTTAATGAATATGGTAAGATGGTATCTGAGTGGGCAATGCCGAAGGCATCTGATGATGCAGCATCTGTTAGCAGCTATCATTACTTCAACTTACCAGAACAGGGCTGGAGAGCTAAAGGCTGGTTTAATGTAGTTCCTGAAGAAGATGTAAATAAGAGCGCTTATGATGATGACAGCACAAAGTGGTTCTATGCAGAGAATGACGGTGATATTGTTAAATCTAAGATCAAAACAATCAATAGCAAGAAGTATGCTTTTAACAATAAGGGTGAAATGCTTAGTGGCGTTCAGGCACTGGCTATGACTTCCAGTTCTGACATTGTTGGAAATAAGGCTATTGATGATGCTGATTTAGTTGATGATTTAAAAGATGGCTCTTTAACATTTGATGGTTATAACGGAAAGCCTTGCACGATTGGCACCGACGTATATGTTTATTACTTTGGCGCAGGTAGTGATGGTGCTATGAAGATTGGTAACCAGAATGTTGACATTGACGGAGATTCTTATGCATTTTCATTCGGCAAAACCGGTTCTAATAAGGGCCGTGGTTTAAATGAAGCTGATGATGTTCTTTATGTAAATGGTCTCAGAATTAAGGCAGATTCTGATATGAGATATCAGGTTTATGATCTTACAACAGGTAAGTTCTTAGATAATCCAAAGGCTGCTGTAGGAGTTGACAGTGCATATGTAGTAAATACTTCTGGTTCTATTATGAAGAATAAGAAGAACCTGAAAGATACAGATGATTATTATTACTGTACAGACTCTAAGGGACATGTAACTGGTTATGATGAGACTAAATGTGGTACTAAGAGAGATGATGGTACAGTTTATACCTGTAATAACCCAAAACATAAATAATATCTCTTTTAGTAAGATTTAGAAATTCTAATTGCCGAAAAGAGGCTATCGCATTATTCCGCGATAGCCTCTTTAATATTATAGAGAACACTTACTCATTTAATAATATATCTGGACTATTTCAGTCTACCCTAGCCCCATTTTCATCCACACAAAACCCATCAGGTGTCAGCGCCTTTGCAGCCATAGAACCGTTGTCTTGTAAATAATACCATTTTTTATCAGTATCCTGGAACCATCCAGTCTTCATAGAACCGTCCCGATTAAAATAGTACCACTTATCTGTTATAAATGCCCAGCCTGTTACCATGGATCCATCAGGACGCAATAAATACCATATGTCGTTTATTTGAGCCCAACCAGTGACCATATTGCCTGTATTATCTATATAATACCATATACCTACCGGATCCCATAACCAGCCTGTCTTGAATCGACCATTTGGATCCAGATACTGCCATAATCCATTATCGCTTTGTCGCCAGCCAATATCATTGCTTTCAATGGTATTATACTCATTAGAAGTAAAGGTATTATCTATACCGGGGCCACTACTTGTGTTGCTATTATTACTTCCGCCCGAATTTCCACCACCAGAACTACTTCCACCACCACCAGAGCTACCCTCACCATCGTTGTATGATCCTGATATTATTTTATATACTAATGGAAGTGGAGAGATTCTCCCTCCCATTTGGCAGCCATCCTTAAATTCAAACACCAAGTCAGATAATAGATAGTTACCATTGTAAGCATTGGGGTTCTGTTTAGCCTTTTCCTTTATATCATCAAAAACGGATTGTTTCATCTGTATTTGAAAGGTTACCTTTTTATTTCCATCAATAATACTCTGATCAAACGTATGATCTGTAAATTCGAAATTTCCGTTTTCATTTAATAAAATACACCCGAGTGAATCATTGTTAACTTCTACCCCCATATCATTAGGCACGTTATTTATATCTAAAATGTAGGGGGTAAATGAAATAGTCATAATAGGTGGAATTGAACTTCTAAGATTTATATTTCCAATATTTTTATAAAAACTGCCGCCTATTCGAATTTTTGTCCCAGAATAACGATCAATATTGTTAGTATAATGTTCGTCATAAAATCCATCAATACAATAAGTAACATGAATCTGACCCAATATCTCGTTTTCTGATAAAATATTAATATATCCGCTATCAAGCGGCGGCTTATTCAATGTATCCAAATTCTTATCAATAAATGCAACCTGAATATTGACTTGCTCTCCTGGCTCTATTGTATCAAAATAAACTGGTGTAACTGACAATTTTTCTGTCATATTATCTGATATTTCAAAGTGAATATTAGTTTTAGTGCCGGTTAGATTGTCCAATCCAATAACCACATTAATTGGTTGAGGTAAGTTATAGGTATTATTTAGCTCATGATGGATGTCAAAGACTATATTTGCAGGCGATACATTAATAAGAGTGTTTTCAGACTTATCAATATCTTTTTGCAGTGATGCATTGCTGTCACTGGCCATTATTGGTACATCGGGATATTTGATTGAACCTATTAAGGCCTCGGCTTTTGCTGGAAATATATTAAAAACTGCTGTAATCAAAAAAACAAAAAAAATTGCAGTTAATTTGTAATAAACTTTTTTCATATAATCTCCTTTAACCTTTTAAAGCGGACGAAGAATAATCTTCGTCCGCTTTGGCAATTAGAATTTCTAATCAAATATTAGTGAATGTTGTTCTTGTCATGCTTAACGCCATCTTTGCTGTCACATTTTTCAGAACCATAGTAGGTAACTCTTCCGGCGCCGTCTGTGCAGTAATACATGTCATTACCGTCTTTAACATTCTTCTTATTCTTCATCAGAGAACCTGAAGAGTTAAGTAAGAATAAAGGTTCTTCTTTGTATCCTTCGCTTCTTGCTGATACTTTAACACCAACCGCGTCAAATGCTTCGTATTTAAGATCACTATCAGCCTTGATCTTTCTACCCTGAACATACATTGCGCTCTTATCGTAGATAAAGGTTTTCACAACTGTACCATCACCAAGTACCGTATCGGAATAATTACCTACAGTTGTAGAACCAAATCCTTTACCCTTGTTATTGCCACTCTTACCAAAGAAGTAAGCATAAGTATCACCATCTACGTCGACATTCTGAACTCCAGTCTTCATAGAACCATCGTCAGAAGATCCGAAATAATATACATCAACATTTAATTTGATGTTATTCTCATCTACGTAAGTGGCTCTCTCGTCGCTTAACGGAATACCAGCCTTAGCATCTTCTTCCTTCGGAGCCCAGTAGGATTTAACCTTAGACTCACTGTCAATCTTTTCTGCACCCCAAATCAAGTTATCATCGTCTACGCCTAAAGCATATAATCCGCTTAACATTTCACCTTTGTCGTAGAATGCATACTTCTTACCATTGATGGTCTTTAACTGATTTACTACTAAATAGCCATCATTGTTGGCATAGAACCACTTCTCTTCATCATCCTGATTTGCTTCTTTGTTAATCTTATCTGTTGGAACTGCCTTAAACCAGCCTTTTCTTCTGGAACCATCTTCAGAAGTGCTGTAGTTCTGGTAATTAGAAGCAGTTGGGATTTCTCCAGCAGTAGCCTCTGTCCAGCCAGATACCATCTTGCCCCAGCTATTAAAGCCGTATTTTCTTCCGTTGATTGTTTTGTTGGTAATGGAATCTCCATCTTCAGCAAAGAGCTTCTTACCATTTGCTTTGAAGTAGAACCAGTAGTCCTGATCTTCATCATCTTCATCTTTATTAATTACATGAATCTGTGACCAGCCAACTCTCTGTGCACCATCATCTTCTGTACCACAATAATAAAGCGTAGTGGACTCTTTCCAGCCTTCATCATCAGTTATTCTGTTAGATGTGCCATCAACCCAGCCATATAACATTTTTCCTTCATCATCAAAAGCATATTTCTTGCCGTTGATAGTCTTGAAGGAGGTTGAGTCGCCAGCTTTATATGCTTTTCCAGATGCCTGGAAATAATACCAGTAGTTTGCTGGTGCATCGTCACTGTTATCGTCATCATTAGCTACCTGTACCCATCTGTTAGCAGCCATAACACCATTTTCATCAACATAATAGGTATAATCGCCGTCTTCAACCAGAGTTTCTGTTGCCATCTCTCCGTCGTCATTAAGGTAGAACCAGTTATTTCCTGACTTCTTCCATTCGTTGCTTACTTTGTAGCCATCGCTATCGTAATATACCCATGTACCACTTTCTTCCTGCCAGCCCTGAGCTGCGAAGGAGGTCATGGAGGCACCGATAGCTAACAGAGCTGCTGCAGATAATACTGCAACTAATTTTGTCTGCTTTCTCATAAAAATGCACTCTCCTTTTTCTTTTTGAAATACTTTTTGAAATTCCTAATTGCATTACGAGGTAATTATACTTCCTATAAGGGAAATTAGGAGGAAATAAGTCTTGACAAAACAGCAATATTATAGCTTTTTTATTTATTTTAATTAAATACTAATTAAAATTTGTCTTACACATATTTTTAAATTAAATTATTATATAATTATTTTTCGTGAATAAATATAAAAATGGTTGTATTAATAATTTGCTTTATAAAAAACAAACATCATGTATTTAAAAGAAATGGTGGAATAATTATGTATTGAAAGTTTTACTATAAGATGATATACTATATGTGCTCATAGTATACTGTCTAATAGTAAAGGGAGAGAATTATATGTTTATTGGAAGAAGAATCGAATTGGATGAATTAAATAAGTTATATAATAAATCCACGTTTCAAATGGCAGTTATCTACGGACGTCGAAGAATAGGTAAAACCCGATTGATACAGGAGTTTATGAAAGATAAATCAGCCGTCTATATGACTGCGGTAGAGGCCGGTATAGCCATTAATTTAGAACTTCTTAGCACCTCTATCTACCTGGCCTTTTTAGGTGAAGAAGAGGCGGCAATGATGCCATCATTTAAGGATTTCAGAGTGGCGTTGCAGTATATTACAAAGAAAGCAAAAGAATCAAAAATATTACTTATTATTGATGAATATCCCTATCTGGCTCAGGCAGATAAAAGTATTTCTTCGATTCTTCAGGCTATGATTGACCAGGAGTGGAAAAATAGTAATATTATGCTTATTTTATGTGGATCGTCTATGAGCTTTATGGAGAATCAGGTCCTGGGATATCAAAGTCCCCTATATGGAAGAAGAACCGCTCAATTTCGTCTGGATCCTTTAGACTACTATGAATCTTCTTTATTTGTTCCCCGTTACTCAGCAGAAGAAAAGGCTTTGGTCTATGGCATTACAGGCGGAGTTCCTCAATATCTGGAAATGGTCGATGACTCTATTTCAATTAAAGAAAACATTTTGGAAATGTACTTGAATCCTAATGCCTATCTTTACGAGGAACCGGCAAACTTAATGAAACAGGAATTGAAAGAACCTGCCAATTATAATGCAATTGTAGAAGCAATTGCGAAAGGGGCAACAAAATTAAATGAAATATCCAATAAAGTACAGATGGAAAATTCAAATGTTTCCACATGCCTTAAGTCATTAATCTCTTTGGCATTGGTTGAAAAAGAAAGTGCTGTTACAGAAGAAGATAATAAGAAGAAAACCGGCTATATTTTGGCGGACCAAATGTTTCGTTTCTGGTATCGTTATGTACCACAATGTATGCTGCTAATTAATACCGGGCGACCAGAAAGGGCTTATGAAAAGATCATTGTTCCCGATTTACAAAATTATATGGGAAAAGTATTTGAAAAAATGTGCCTCCAACATCTGGCTAAGCTTAATGCACAGGAAAAACTACCTTATGAAATATTAAAGTTGGGCAGATGGTGGGGAAATAATCCGTTGTTGAAACGGCAGGAAGAAATTGATATATTGGGCATAAATGATATTGATAAAACGGCGGTATTTGGCGAATGTAAATATCGAAATGAGGTTATTGATCTGGATACGGCGGAATTATTGATCCAGCGCTCTGAACTTTTTCCCAAATATTCAAATAAGGGGTATATTTTATATTCGAAAAAGGGATTTAGCAATAGTGTATTAAATTTAGCTTCTCAACCGCAGACGTATATGAAACTCTTTAGCCTTGAAGAACTTTATAATTTGGAATAAGCTGCAGGCACTTGTTCTGTGTCGACAGGCCTGTAATGAATCTAATAAAGTATGGATTAAAGTATTTAAGAGCAAGCCTTATTATAATATTAGCATAATAGGCTTGCTTGTAATATCTAAATATTGCAAAAATACTAGAATTAATGTGTTATTATAAGCTAATAAATATACATGATAAGAAATTAATATACATTCGATAAAAGTAATATTAATCATATAATAGATTTTGTGTAAATAAATATAATCTGTACTTTAAATACAAAACTTTTATATATCAAATAAAATCAGTTGTTTATTACACGCTCCTTCCACCTAATTTCCCTTATAGGAAGTATAATTACCTCGTAATGCAATTAGGAATTTCAAAAAGTATTTCAAAAAGAAAAAGGAGAGTGCATTTTTATGAGAAAGCAGACAAAATTAGTTGCAGTATTATCTGCAGCAGCACTGCTTGCCATCGGTGCTTCCATGACATCTCTTGCAGCAACTGGCTGGCAGGAAGAAAATGGTACATGGGTTTATTATGACAAGAATGGCGATGCAGTAACAGAACAGTGGGCAAAATCAGGCAATAACTGGTTTTGGCTTAATGAAGACGGAGAAATGGCTACAGACTATCTGGTAGATGACGACGGTAATTACTATTATGTAGATGCTAACGGCGCCATGGTTACCAATCAGTGGGTATCCATTGAAAATGAAGATTATGATGGGGATGACGGAGATGAGCCGTTAAACTACTGGTATTATTTCGGTGCCAACGGAAAAGCTTTCAAGAGCTCCTCAAACAGCAACAGTGCTTCATTTAAGACTATCAATGGCAAGAAATACATCTTTAATGACGAGGCTCAAATGCTCTATGGCTGGATCGATACAGACGGTCAGAGAATAACTGGAGACGATGACTGGCGTGAAGGCACATATTACTGTGGTGATGAAAATGATGGTGCTCAGAAAGTTGGCGAGTGGGCTTATCTTGAAATTACCGATAATAACTGGGATGACATAGATACAGGACTTTCCAGCAATAACCTGTTTGATGATGAAGACCAGACTCGTTATTTCTACTTCAAAACTAATGGTAAGAAAATGACCGACGAAAAGGGCAAGACCATTAACGGCAGAAAGTACAGCTTTGATGAATATGGCCGTATGAATGCAGAATGGGTTAACTGGGATGCTACGCCATCTACAGCCAGTGCAGGCTCTGCCTCCTATACAACCGGATACAGATATTATGGAGATCCTGAAGATGGTGCAAGAGTTACCAAAGGCTGGTTCCAGGTAGTTCCGGATTCTTACTTGAGCCCAGATGACTATGAGGATGATGAGAACAACTGGTATTACTCTGACAAAGATGGAAAATTAGTTGCTTCCGAAATTAAGACAATCAATGGAAAGAAATATGCATTTGACTCCTATGGCGTAATGAAGAGCGGCCTGAAGGCAATTAAGTTTGTTGGAAACAGCACAACTGAGATTGACGAAATCAAGGGCGATGATGGTGTTGCTAACATGCATTTCGACACAGAAGACAACTTCAAAGATAACGTTTCAGCTTTATACGGCGCAGATTATAAGTTGTACTACTTTGGTTCCGGCGATGACGGCGCTATGAAGACTGGAAAGCAGACCGTAACCATTGATGGTGAGGATTATTCCTTCTTATTCAACAAGTCTGGCAGCTCCAAGGGTGCTGGTAAACTGGGCATCGATGATGATAAGTATTATTTAGGCGGTATGTTATTAAAGGCATCTAAGGATGATAAGTATTCCGTTATTAAAATCACGAAGGATGCGAGTGGCACAATTACTGCACTGGAATGCTTAAGCACAGAAGAGTTCCTTGATGATGTTGATGCAACTTCTTCAATTCCGACAGGAAAAGATGATGATTACGATGAGTACTACAATGTGAAGGAGTCCGCAGCAGATACTGCAACTACACAGTACAGACTTGTAAATACTTCTGGTAGTGTTCAGAAGAATAAGAATAAAGCAAAAGACGGTGATGATCGCTGCTTCAAGATTGGTAGTGGTAAAGAGATCGAGGCTGTTTTTGTAGAAAGCTAATTCTAATTTGCAACAAGAAATTCTAATTGCCATAGATTTAACCTGGAGTGTTGAAGTGTACTATTGTACACTTTGACACTCTTTTTGGTACCAGATTAGTATAAAAGGTAAAGCATAACGATTGTATAATAAAGAGGATATTCAACAAACCATTTAAGATTTGTCGAATATCCTCCAATAGCAATTAGAATTTCTTATCGAAATTTACGAATTTACTTTTTTGCTTCCCCGCCGAAGTATGTTACTTTACCATCAGCATCTGTACAATAGTACATACCATCAGCATCTTTTAAATTAGTTTTCTTTTTCATGATAGAACCAGAAGTGTTAACTAAGTAACCGTCTACTTTACCATCAACTAATTTGCCATCCTCGCCAAAGGACTGATATCTGTAATCCTTATCAGCTTTGATCTTACGGCCTAATACTAAAAGAGTCTTCTTTGTTTCTGTTGTTCCTTTGTACTTGTTAACACCAGTTGTTCCAAAGGTATAAGAATAGTTATCACCATCAACATCAATAGTCTGATTTCCCGTCTTAGCGGAACCATCATCACCACTGCCGAAGTAATATACTGCAATATTCTTATCTTTCTTATATGCTGCATATGCTGTATCAAACTTACCAGCATCATCAATCTCAATCATACCAGGAAGAATCTTTCCGTCTGACTGAATATTTAATGCCCAAAGGCCGCTCATCATTTCACCTTTTTCGTTGAAAGCATATTTCTTGTTGTTAATTGTTTTTAAAACTGAATAGTATACATTGCCGCTACCATCAGCATAATACCACTTTGTGGAATCATCATCATAAGCGCTCTTGTTAACGTTCTCTTCCGGAACTACTTTAACCCAGCCCTTCTGTAATCTCCAGCCTTCGTCTCCGCCGTTGAAATACTGATATCCGGAAATAGTAGCTGTATCAGGTGTAGAAACGCTATCAGTCCAGCCATCCTGCATTACACCATTCTCGTTAAATGCATATTTCTTGCTGTTGATTGTCTTGATTGCATACTTTGTAGCATCATCAGCTGCATACTTCTTGCCATTTGATGGGTTGAAGTAGAACCAGTAGTTCTTATCTTCATCATCTTTAATAACAGAAAGCTTCATCCAGCCTGAAGCACGAGCACCATCGTTCTCGTCGCCACAGTAGTAATCGCCTGACTGCCAAGCGTCATCACCTGTGATTCTGGTAGCATCTTCTTTATTTACCCAGCCATAAAGCATTTTGCCTTCGCTGTCAAATGCATACTGCTTGCCGTTAATTGTCTTAAAGGAAGCGGAACCAGTTGACTTATAAGCCTTGCCGTTTGCCTGGAAATAATACCAGTATGCATCTGGCTCGTCTGTGTCGCCTGCATTCTCGTTCTCAACTGCTACCCAGCCATTAGCTACCATAGCACCGTTGGAATTTACATAGTAGTAGTTTGTACCATCATCGATCAGCTCGTCGGTTGCCATAACTCCATCACCGTTTAAATAGAACCAAGCGTCTCCTGATTTTGCCCAAGTATCTGTTACCTGATCGCCGTCTTTGTTATAATAAACCCACTCGCCATTCTCTTCCTGCCAGCCAGTTGCTGCAAAAGAGGTCATGGAAGCGCCGACAGCTAACAGAGCTGCTGCAGATAATACTGCAACTAATTTTGTCTGCTTTCTCATAATTAATGCACTCTCCTTTTTCTTTTTGAAATACTTTTTGAAATTCCTAATTGCATTACGAGGTAATTATACTTCCTATAAGGGAAATTATCAATACTTTTTTTCACTTTTTTTGCATATTTTTCAAAAAGTAATAAATATTCACAATTCCACCAGGAAAATATCATTTCCTCCATCACACTGACAGTATAATATAATTTTTTCAAAAATGCTATAACTTTTCTCTGTGCATTTTCTTACGTAATCTTTACGAAAAACGGGCCTCTGCGGCATATTGTACTCCCATTAGTACAATCCAGCCATATTTAAATATATCCACCTAGTTCTCTTAAATTACTTCATGTATTTAACTGCTTCACATAATAGGACATACTGTTGAAATCTTAATAGCATGATCTCTTATTATATTGCCAATATACATATCTGCATTATTATGATAACGGACTTTCATGGTATGCTTCAATTATTAATAATGCAATAATGCTATTAGTGATAGGGGCTTAATAATAGAGGCTGCGAATATCTGATTAGATATACTTTTAGGCTTTTGCTTTTTAGGCTTTTATGCTTTTATGCTTTTATGCTTTTACTGCTTTTACCACCTTTACTGCTTTTTCTACATCATTGTTTTTTTTCGTAAACCGCTCTTTCTTCCCCATATTTACTTTCATCTTCCCCCCACTCTCCTATTTTATATCTATCCCTCACAAATTATTTCATCAGATTATAAATGCCATACTACTTAACAAATAGATTCACCTAACTTTAAATCTCCACCAACTACAAGCTTCCTGCCTACGCATCTGCTTGATAATAATACTAAACTTACCTATATATAATACTTTTCAAAATCCCACTCCATTTAACGGCACACCTTTCTAAGTCGTGCGCCACTTCGAAATCCTCTCTTCCGTCTCCTCTTCCCTTCCCTCCCCACTTCCCCACCAACTCCAACCTTGCATTTCCACACAATTATGCTATAATGTTCACATATACTAATATATCTATATTTTTGAACATCAAACATCTTCTTTTTACAATATGCATTTTCCTAAAATATGATCATTAACCACGGAGGTATCTATCATGAATCGTAATGTAATCATCTGCCGTTCTATTCTTGAGAACCCGGCAATCACACAGAGGGAATTAGCTCAGGCACTGGATGTCTCTCTCGGAACGGCCAATAATCTTGTGAAGGAATGTATTTCGGAACAGCTCATTGCCCTGGCCGGTGCGGGCGGTGCGTATGAGCTGCTCCCGGCCGGACTGGAGCTTCTGAAACAGTATAAGGTTGACGGGGCCCTGATTATCGCCGCCGGTTTTGGATCCCGCTTTGTCCCTCTGACCTTCGAAATGCCGAAAGGCCTGCTGGAAGTCTTTGGAGAGCGAATGATCGAGCGGCAGATTCGCCAGCTCCATGAGGTCGGCGTACAGAATATTACAATTGTCGTGGGATATTTGAAAGAGAAATTTGAATACCTGATTGATAAATATGATGTGAAGCTTCTATATAATCCTGAATATTCTTCTAAAAATACACTGACTACCATTTACCGCGCCAGGGAGGTCCTGCGGGGAAGAAATATGTATGTGCTCTCTTCTGACAACTGGATGCGGCATAACATGTACCACGCCTATGAGGGCGGCGCCTGGTACTCTTCTGCTTTTATGGAAGGGGAAACTTCGGAGTGGTGCCTCGATTACAATAAAAAAGGCAGAATCGGGAGCGTATCGGTTGGCGGCATCGATCAATGGGTTATGTATGGACCTTCTTATTTCTCAAAGGAATTTTCTGAGAAGTTCCTTCCGGTTCTTGAGGCCTACTATGAACTTCCAGGGACAGAACAGTTTTACTGGGAAAATGTCTATATGGATATGCTCTCGGGCGAGGCGGCAAAGCGTCTTCCAAATCTTAAGGAGGCTCACGGCGACATTGATATGTACATAAACCGGAGACCAGAGGATGAGGTGTACGAATTTGAAAATCTGGAGGAGCTTCGGAGATTTGATATCAAATATCAGCGTCACTCTGACAATGAAGCCATGGAGCTGGTCGCCCGGGTTTTTAAAGTGCCTGAGTCGGAAATAACGGAAATCAGATGCTTAAAATCGGGTATGACAAATAAATCGTTTCTATTTAAAGTAAAGGACCGCCACTATATCTGCAGAATTCCTGGGCCGGGAACCGAGCTTCTTATTAACCGGAGACAGGAAAAGGCAGTATATGATGTGGTAGCCGGACTCGGTATTACGGAGAAGATCATTTATTTTGACGGGAATACCGGATATAAGATCGCGGAGTATTACGATGGCGCAAATAATGCGGATCCCCGCAATTGGGAGCAGATGGAAAAATGTATGGCAATTGTACGCCGCCTTCATAATTCCGGTCTTACGGTTGAACACTCTTTTGATATGAGAGAGAGGATTGATTTTTATGAAGACCTTTGCAGAAGGCATAGGGACATCCCATTTGAGGATTATGGGAAGGTACATGGCTGGATGACAGAATTAATGGACCGCCTGGATTCCATGGGACGCCGGAAGGTTCTCTCTCATCTCGATGACAACGGCGATAATTTCCTGATGCTGGAGGACGGTGGGGTCCGTCTGATCGACTGGGAATACGCCGGTATGTGCGACCCGCTGGTGGATGTGGCCATGTGCGCGATCTATTCCTATTATACGGATGAGGAGACAGAACGCCTGATCCGGGTATATCTGGAGCGGGAACCGTCACTGGATGAGCGATACTCTGTCTACGCACATATGGCGCTTGGCGGATTTTTGTGGAGTCTCTGGGCTGTGTATAAGGCATCTTTGGGGGAAGAATTCGGTGAATATACGATTATAATGTACCGGTATGCAAAGCATTTTTATAAAAAATGCAGGGATATTGGATGAGTTTTGGAAATTTGTCCGCAAATCGTAATAATTTTTTTATGCATTATAAGGCCTCCTGTGATATAATGAATTTATATGTGATGTCGTATCTTGTAAGAATAGGAGGAGATTAGGATGAGATGTGGGAAAACAATGACTGCGTTACTCCTGGCCGGACTCGTGGGAAGCGCGACTTTAATACCGGCTGGCACCGCGTGGGCCGCGGCAGGATGGCAGCAGGAAGGCTCACAGTGGAAATATATGGACGCGGACGGGTCTGTACATAAAGGATGGGCAAAAAGTACTGATGGTACTTATTATTATATGGATCTTTCGACCGGTTACATGGTGACAGGCTGGAAACAGATTAATAATAACTGGTATTATTTCCGTTCCAACGGAGCCATGGCAACGAAATGGGTGGAAGACGGCGGGAAGTATTATTACCTGATGGATGACACCGGTGTTCTCGTGAAGGGCTGGCTGAGAATCGGTGATGATTATTACTATATGAAGGGCGACGGCACCATGTCTACCGGATGGCGCGAGATGGATGGCGGCTGGTTCTATTTTAAGGAAAACGGCAAGTGCACGCTGGGATGGGGACAGATCGGTAACGACTGGTTCTATTTTGGAAGTGACGGCAAGATGCTGACCGGCTGGCAGCAGATCGGCGGAGAGTATTACTATCTGAACTCAGACAGCAAGAACGTTCTCGGCAAGATGATGACGGGCTGGCTCAGCGATGGTACGAATAAGTACTATATGGATACTTCGAGCGGTAAGATGGCTCACGGCTGGAAGGAACTTGAAGGCTCCTGGTACTATTTTAATGATGCAGGCCATATGATGACAGGCTGGATTCAGCTTTCCGGTGTCTATTATTACCTCGATCCTTCTACCGGCAAGATGGCAGCTAATACGACTTTGACAATTGATGGAGTCAGCTATACATTTGCTTCCAATGGCGCTTACCAAAACAGCAATTCCAACGCGCCCAGCACAGGAGGCAATGTATCGGCGCCTGGCAGCGGAACGAATAATACGAACGCGCCTGGTTCCAGTACCAACACCAATACTAACACCAATACTAACACCAATACTTCCGGAGGCCCCGGAGGATCTTCCACGGGGAATGGCAATTTAAGCAGCGCCCCGGGCAGCAATAACAATACACCAGGCGGCAGCAGCTCGCCGGGAGGCAGCAACGCCCCAGGAGGCTCTTCCTCCAACAACGGTGTTTACCAGCTGGCACCGGGACTCACAAACGGACCAGGCTGATAGATGATTCAGACATACTGCCGTAAAAGGCAGAGTAATTCAGTTAAATACACCGTGGCAGCCGGCTAATGCTCATGCAGGCATGGCACCTGGCTCGTTGACCGCGGAAATAAAGGTTTTGTGTGGGTATCTGCACTTCGGCGCGGATACCCATCGTAGTTTTAATCGTAGTTTTATCGGAACAACTGACTGCAAGGATGAGGAGGCTGACACTTTGAAACACAGAAGAATTACTGGAAGAATTACGGCGGCAGCGCTCAGCGCCGTCATGGGCTGTTCAGGAGCATTCCTGTACTCCGCCCCGCCCGCCTACGCTGCGGGCTATGAACGGGTAAACGGGTATTATCAGATGCTGGATGGAACCGTGATCGACGGCGTCGTGGCAAGAGGAATCGACGTATCCCGGTGGCAGGGCAATATTGACTGGAATACAGTAGCCGCTGACGATGTGGAATTCGTCATGCTGGGTACCCGGTCAAAAGGGGCGGTAGACCCCTATTTCCACAAAAATGTGAAGGAGGCTTCCGATGCCGGAGTACGGGTCGGCGCCTACATTTATTCACTGGCAACCACACCGCAGATGGCTGTGGAGGAGGCGGATTTCGTCCTCGATCTGGTAAAGGATTATCCGATTTCATTTCCAATCGCGTTTGACGCGGAGGACAGCTCCACACTGGGTTCTCTTCCGCCAGCACAGGTCACGGAGATCATCAACACCTTCTGCGAACGGGTGGAGGCGGCCGGGTATTATCCCATGGTCTATGCCAACGACTACTGGCTGGCCAATAAGATCGATATGACAAACATGCACTATGACGTGTGGGTGGCCCGCTACGAGGTAAAACATAACTTCTCCGATCCGATCATGTGGCAGGCTACCAGCACCGGATCCATCGAGGGCATCAGCGGTAATGTTGATATCAATTTCCTTTACAAGGACTTAACTCCCTATCTCCCGGGGAATCTCTGGAGGACCATCGGGGACAAGACGTATTATTACCAGAACTATCAGATGCAGAAGGACGCCTGGATCAATGACGGGACCGGCTGGTTCTATATGAACGGCGAAGGCCTTGCTTCTACCGGGTGGCTGGAGAAGCTGGGACTTAACTATTATCTCGACGACACGACCGGACGCATGGTGACTGGTTGGAAACAGCTTTCCGACAAATGGTATTTCTTCAATGCCAGTGGTGCGATGAGTACCGGATGGCTGGATGATAACGGCTCACGTTATTTCTTAAACAACGACGGTACCATGAAGACGGGATGGCTTCAGCAGATGAATCAGTATTATTATCTTGATGAGGCTTCTGGAAAGATGGCTACCGGCTGGAAGCAGCTGGACGGAAAATGGTATTTCCTTCAGGATACAGGTATTATGTCTACCGGATGGCTGGATCAGAATGGCACAAAGTATTTCTTAAACAGCGACGGCTCCATGGTAACCGGATGGCATACGGAAGGTGATAAAAAATACTTCCTGACCGACAGCGGCGCGGCGGCTACCGGATGGCGGCAGTTGGACGGCACATGGTACTATTTCAATCAGGGCGGCGATACGGCCCGCGGATGGATCAATCCGGACGGAAACTGGTACTACTTAAACCAGGATGGCAGAATGCAGACTGGCTGGCTGGAGGACGGCGGCGCAAAGTACTACTTGAGCACCTCTTCCGGAAAGATGACCGTTGGTTGGCGCGAGGTTGACGGCGCATGGTACTATTTCAACGGCAGCGGCGCCATGGTCACGGGTCTCACGGAGATCAACGGGCAGCTCTACTACTTAAATCCTGCTGACGGCAAGATGGCGGCTTCCACTACCCTCGATTTTGACGGTGTCGATTATACCGTCGACGCAAACGGCGTCTGCACTAAGGTAGAGGAACCGGTGGAAGGTGCTGCACAGGATGGACAGAACGCCGGCAGTGCACCACAGGACGGACAGAACGCTGGCAATGCACCACAGAATGGACAGAGTGCCGGCAATGCAACACAGGAATCCCCGGCTGACAGCAGTCAGACAACGTCTCCAACGAAAGAGATCGGGCCTGGAATTAAATAAGTAAGACATTGAAAAGCAGCTTCGGCTGCAAAAAAGGAACCGCCTCCCTGTTCATCAGACAGGGGGCGGTTCTTTTTTTATTTTCCCTTATACTTCGAAAATCAGATCTCCATAGCTTGGCATCGGCCATAATTCCTTATCGACCATCATCTCAAGCTTATCCGCCGGAGCGCGGAGCGCTTCCATGGCCGGGACTACGATATCGTGGTAGGCATTGGCCTGCTCCTTATTGTCTTCGATGATGCCGCATTTCTCTGTTACATCGATCAGATTTGCCAGCGCTACCTTCATATCAGAAAGATAGGCGGAGGTCTCTGTCAGAAGTTCGGCCTGGACGCTCACATCGGCCTCCGGGCAGGCGGTCTGTACTTTGCTTAAGGAATCGGCCAGCATGGTCGCATATTTGACGGCCGCCGGGATAATCTGCTTGCCGGCCATATCGATCATGGTTCTGGCCTCGATGTTGATTGCCTTGCTGTATGCCTCATATTCGATCTCAACACGGGATTCCAGTTCGGCTTTCGTAAATACGTTGAACGCTTCAAACATCCGGACTGATGCTTCTGTGGTAAGGGCCGGAATCGCTTCCACCATGGATTTGATGTTCGGAAGGCCTCTCTTCTCGGCCTCTTCCACCCATGCGTCCGCATAGCCGTTTCCATTGAAGATGATTCTTCTATGGGCTGCCAGCTGCTCTTTGATCATATCATGTACCGCTGTATCGAAATCCTCCGCCTTTTCCAGTATGTCGGCCGCTTCCTTGAACGCCTCCGCCGCAATGGTGTTTAATACCACGTTCGGGGAAGAAATGGAATCAGAGGAACCTACCATACGGAATTCGAATTTGTTGCCCGTAAAGGCGAACGGGGATGTTCTGTTTCTGTCGGTCGCATCCTTGAATAAATCAGGCAGTGTCTTGACTCCCGTCTTTAATGTGCCTCCCACCTTGGAATGGGTGGCTTCGCCGGTGCTGCAAAGCTGATCGACCACGTCCTCCAGCTGTTCACCGATGAACACGGAAATAATAGCGGGCGGTGCCTCGTTGGCGCCGAGTCTGTGATCATTTCCAACGTCTGCCGCCGATTCACGAAGCAGATCGGCGTGACGGTCAACGGCCTTTAAGATACAGGACAGCACCAGAAGGAACTGAATGTTCTCATGAGGGGTCTCACCTGGATTTAACAGGTTGATTCCGTCTTCTGTGGTCAGGGACCAGTTGTTATGTTTTCCGGAACCGTTGACTCCGGCAAATGGTTTTTCGTGAAGCAGGCAGTTTAAGCCGTGGCGGCCGGCCACCTTCTTTAAGGTTTCCATTACCATCTGGTTATGATCTACGGCTACATTGACCTGCTCGTAGATCGGCGCCAGTTCATGCTGAGCCGGCGCAACCTCGTTATGCTGGGTCTTGGCCGGAACGCCTAAGCGCCAGAGCTCTTCGTTGACTTCCTTCATATATGCCGCGACACGCTCCCGGATGGCTCCGAAATAATGATCTTCCAGCTCCTGCCCCTTGGGAGGCATGGCGCCGAATAAGGTGCGGCCTGCGTAAATTAAGTCTTTTCTCTGTAAATATTTTTCACGGTCAACCAGGAAATACTCCTGCTCCGCCCCTACGGACGGGACCACACGTTTGGATGTGGTGTTGCCGAATAATCGTAAAATTCTCAATGCCTGCTCGTCAACAGCCTCCATGGATTTTAAAAGAGGTGTCTTCTTATCCAGGGCTTCTCCTGTATAAGAGCAGAACGCGGTGGGAATGCAAAGGGTTACGCCGATGGCGTCTTCTCTTAAAAATGCCGGTGAAGTACAATCCCATGCAGTATAGCCTCTCGCCTCAAAGGTGGCTCTCAAACCGCCTGATGGGAAGGAGGAAGCGTCCGGTTCGCCCTTGATCAGCTCTTTTCCGGAGAATTCCATGATGACTTTTCCCTCGGAGGTCGGTGCTGAAATGAAGGAGTCATGCTTTTCGGCTGTAATACCGGTCAGCGGCTGGAACCAATGGGTATAATGGGTCGCGCCTCTCTCAATTGCCCAGTCCTTCATCGCATGTGCAACAACATCAGCGATGGACGGGTCCAGTTCCGCTCCGTCTTCGATCGTCTTCTTTAATTTCTTGAAAACGGATTTCGGCAAGCGCTCTCTCATGACGGTTTCGTTAAATACGTTTTTACCGAAGATTTCGGCAACATTTACTACTTCGCTCATAAATTTTCCATCCTCTCATTTGGTCTGTGATTTAGACTTCTCGAGTCTCCTCTTTTTTCCTGGTTATGCGCGCAATCATCTGTGACAGATTAAGTCCGTCACTCCGGACTCTCGCTCCGGCGCAGAGTGCGCCTCCCCCGGAGGGTTCTGGTTTTATAGGGCGAACATTCCTATGATACCAGAAATGGCGCCCTCCTGCTGTCAGGAGAACGCCATCGTTCCTTAATTAAAATAAACCATTTCTCTCAAAAATGCAAGTATTTTTTTTAATAATTGCTTTTAAGAATTCAGGATTATTCAAACTTAAGCTTTTCCCACGGAACCAAATAATTCCATCTTCTCTTTGACGGTTGCCTTGATTGCTTCCGTTCCAGGTGCGAGAAGTTTACGCGGGTCAAAGCCCTTGCCTGCTAAATCCTTGCCTGCTTCGATGTATTTACGGGTAGCGTCAGCGAAGGACAGCTGGCACTCTGTGTTTACGTTGATCTTGGCTACGCCGAGGCTGATCGCTTTCTTGATCTGATCCTCAGGAATGCCTGTACCACCGTGAAGTACTAACGGCATATCGCCTACTTTGTCTTTTACGGCAGCCAGAGTCTCAAAGCTTAATCCAGCCCAGTTCTCCGGATACTTGCCATGGATGTTGCCGATACCGGCAGCCAGCATGGTTACACCCAAATCTGCAATCTGCTTGCACTCGTTCGGATCTGCACACTCACCCATTCCAACTACGCCGTCTTCCTCGCCGCCGATGGAGCCGACTTCTGCCTCTAAGGAGATGCCTTTCTCTGCACATACTGCTACGAGTTCTTTCGTCTTCTCAACGTTCTCTTCGATCGGATAGTGAGAGCCATCGAACATGATGGAGGAGAATCCTGCCTCGATACATTTATAGCAGCCTTCGTAGCTGCCGTGATCCAGATGTAAAGCTACCGGAACTGTGATGTTCAGTTCACCGATCATCGCCTTTACCATCGCTGATACTGTCTTGTAACCTGTCATGTATTTACCAGCACCCTCGGATACACCAAGGATGACCGGGGATTTCAGTTCTTCTGCTGTCAGTAAGACCGCTTTGGTCCACTCAAGGTTGTTGATGTTGAACTGGCCAACAGCATACTTTCCGTCTCTTGCTTTTTCAAGCATTTCTTTTGCTGAAACTAACATATCACAAACCTCCAATTCGATTTATATTTATTTCATTTCTACATCATTATATACCATTTCGCGTCATTTGCAAAGATAAATATTTTTTGAATTGTGATTTTTATAACAATCTTACATATTTTCTTACATATCGCCTTTTCCGACCATCATCTTTTCGATTATACCGAAAGAATCCCGGCTACCGTGGCCTGCATCTGATCAATTCCGCACTCCGCGGTATGGCGCACAGGCGCTGTACGGATCTCCTCTACAGCCTGCGGGATGGCAACGCCTGACAGCTCTGCCAGACGGTCCACAATGGCAAATTCATCTTCCTCCGGCCGAACGCCGTCGATGGCCTCCAGAACGCTTCCTGAGAACTTATACGGGCTGGCTGTGGACGCGATAACGGTTTTGGCAGGATCCTTTGTATCTTCTTTATAATGATTGTATACAGACGCTGCGACACCTGTGTGGGTATCAATTAAGTACCCGGTGTCTTCGAAGATCTTTTTAATCGTGGCACGGTTCTCTTCTTCCGACGCAAAGCCTCCAAGAAAATCTTTCATGAACCCGCGCATCTCTTCTGTCACCGTGTAGCTTCCCTTGTCGCTCAATTCCTTCATCAGGGCTGCATTGGCCTTAGCATCGCTGCCGGCACTTAAATAGATGAGGCGCTCTAAGTTGCTGGAAATGAGAATATCCATGGATGGGGAGGTCGTCAGGATGAAATCGCGGTTCCTGTCGTATGTACCCGTGCGGAAAAAGTCATACAGAACCTTATTCTCATTGGAAGCACAGATCAGGGTCTTCACCGGGACGCCCATCTCCTTTGCCAAATAAGCCGCAAGAATATTGCCGAAGTTGCCGGTAGGCACCGTCACGTTGATCTGCTCCCCTGCTTCGATCTCGCCGGCCTCCAGAAGCTTTGCATAGGCATACACATAATATACAACCTGAGGAACGAGACGGCCGATATTGATGGAATTCGCAGAGGAAAGCTGGCAGCCTTTTTCGGCGAGCGCAGCCGCAAACGCCTTGTCTCCGAATATTTTCTTCACGCCGGTCTGGGCATCATCGAAATTACCGTGGATTGCCACTACGTGAGTGTTATCCCCCTTCTGCGTCACCATCTGAAGCTCCTGAATGCGGCTTACGCCGTCTTTTGGATAGAAGACAATGATGGCTGTTCCTTCCACATCGGCAAAGCCAGCCATGGCGGCCTTACCGGTGTCGCCGGAGGTTGCTGTCAAAACTACAATCTTGTTTTTTACCTGATTTTTCTTAGCGGCAGTGATCATTAAATGCGGCAGAATGGAAAGAGCCATATCCTTAAATGCGATTGTGCTCCCGTGGTATAACTCCAGGAAATAAGCGCCATCCGCCTTTGCCAGAGGAGCGATCTCCCCGGTGTCAAATTTGCTGTCATACGCTCTGGCGATGCAGTTCTTCAGTTCTTCTTCCGTATAGTCGGTGAGGAACAGCTTCATCACCTCATAGGCGGTCTCCTGATACGTCATGCCTGCCAGCTCTTCCATCGTTTTATCAAGCTTTGGGATAAAGGTCGGCATAAATAAGCCGCCGTCGTCTGCCAGCCCCTTTAAGATTGCCTGGGAGGCCGTCACACCGGTCTCGCCGCCGCGGGTGCTTTGATAGGATAATTCCATGATGTCTCTTTCCTTTCTTACTCTTACATATTGTAATTCAGCCGTATTTTCATGCTTTTGGTCTGAAACCTTGCCAGAATTGTAGCATACTTTGTTTGAAGGTGCAACCAGAAACCGCAAAAAAGTTTTCATAGTACGGACATATGTTTTTAGTTTGAGGACATTACATTTCAATTTATTTTTGTCACGTGATGTGGTATGCTAGGAATAGTCTGCGAGGCGTATAGAAAGGATATATTTTAACCATGAGATATGAACATATGATACAGGGTACTTTTATAAGCCGGCCTAACCGCTTTATCGCCCATGTGGCTATCCGGCGAGAGACGGGCGGTGAGGAGGAAACCGTAGTCTGCCATGTAAAAAACACGGGACGGTGCAGAGAGCTGCTTCTGCCGGGCGCTGCGGTAATACTTCAGTTTCATCCGGAGGCCGCGGCACTGGGCAGAAAGACGGAATACTCGCTGATCGGGGTCTTGAAGGAACGAAACGGAGAACTCCTGCTTATCAACATGGATTCCCAGGCTCCGAATCAGGTGGCAGCGGAATGGCTTCATGCCATGGAGCAGGCGCCAACACTGCCGGTGAACGGCTATGACAGTGAAAAGTTTCAGCCGGCGCTCAGACTGGCCAATATTCGCAGGGAGGTCACCTATGGACAATCCCGGTTCGATCTGGCTTTTGATATGGTTTTTGCCTCCTCTTCCGCCTCTGCTTTTCAGAGCTGTACGAAACCTGCCTTTATGGAAGTTAAAGGTGTAACTTTGGAGGAGAACGGCGTCGCCATGTTCCCCGACGCGCCGACCGAGCGGGGCATCAAGCACATTCTGGAACTGGCAGAAGCGGTAAAGGCAGGATATGAGGCCTATGTCCTGTTTGTAATCCAGATGAAGGGAATCCGGGAGTTTACTCCCAATCAAAAAACGCATCCCCAGTTCGGGGATGCGCTGTGCCTGGCCCATGAGGCCGGCGTCCATATTCTTGCTTATGACTGTATCGTGACCGCGGATACTTTAGAAATCGACCGGGCTATACCGGTATTTTTATCCACATACTAAAACTTTCTTCCTCCGCCGCCAAAACTGCGTCCTCCGGAGGAATGAGTCGTACTGCGGCCGGACGAGGACCCACCGCCCCCGGAATGACCGCTGGAAGTATTCTTTGGAATCACAATATGGGTGACGGTCTTATTGACCAGATTATCCGTATTGGCAGAAAAACGGAAGCGGCAGTCTGCCCGGTAGGCTTTTAAGTAATTTTCAGCCTGCCTCCGTTCTTTCTTCATCGCATAGCGGTTCCTGACACCAATGCAGGGGCTTATGGCCGCCAGCAGGGCCACCGCCAGGGCTAACGCGGCCTCTGGCCAGGTTATGCTGCGGTAGACGCTGATTTTACCGGTGTCGCGGTCGTAGTTGTACTGACCGCCCGGTATTCCGGCCGTGTAATATTTGCGGACACCCGCTAAAAATGCTTCGGCACTGGCCGCATAGTCCCCATTCGATGCACCCTCATAGGCGTTATCTAAAATCGTATTCCACCGCTTATCCGTCAAAAAACGGTTCATCGTTCCTACAGGAGCGATATACAGCTCCCGGTTATCCATATCAATCAGGAATATCACACCGCTGTAGTCTTTTCCCGTTCCGAAATTTCCGTTAGTGTAAAAATCTTCACTGTACCTCTCGGCCGACTTTCCACCTGCATCATCCGTGGTGACGATCACCACGTCCATGTTCATGTCTTTCCGCATGGAGGTAATCTCTTCTTCCATGGAACTTTTCTCCGCCTCGCTGAACAGTCCTGCTTGATCGAAGACTCTGGTTTTACCTTCTGCCAGGTCAGAGTTCCCGGAGGCCCAGGCTGTGGACACCATGCAGAATCCAGCCAGAAAGAGAATCGCCGTGGCAAAGAGCAGCAGCCGAAGCAGCTGACTCCCGTTTTTTATGTATACGGATTCACCATTTCTTTGTCGTCTCATCATATCAGATACCCCATCAAAAGCATGAATAAAAAGACCGGGAAGAAAATTTCTGCAAACAGTATCAACAATTTCGTCTTATCAATCGGAAGTTTTCCACAAACTTTTCCCGTTTGTCCATTGACGGTAAAATAGTACATCTCGTTTTTAGCCTGGTCATGATAGGTGAGTGTCCAGACCGGAAGAAGGGCGTATTCCCATTTCTCATCTCTCAGCTGCGCGTCCGATCGGCGAACGCTGACCCGGTCATACGTTCCAACACTTTCTTTTAGGGAATTAAGAGCAAACTGGCGAACCTCGCCGTATACGTCAGCGGAAAAGTCCTGTTCCTCCATATCGCGCCGCTCTGCAACAAAGCCTGACAGATAACCGGGGGTAAAATGTTCCAACTTCTCCATATCATAGGGCAGAACCCCCTCCACCAGCTCTCTGTTTGCCTTTTTTAAAGCATTACGGGTGACATGGCTCACTTCCATGTCGCCTTCCCGGAAAATATCGTATGTCTGGGTCTCTGTATACTGATACCGTCCGCTCACCCAGATTCGCAGCCTGTCGGCCCGGGCCTCCAGCTCTCCTTCCACCCGGCAGCTGTACATCAGATACGGGAAATACACACCGGACATCTTCTGGATCTGGTCCTCTGAATAAAAGGCTTTTGGCACATATCTTTTTTTCTTCATCCACTGGGAAAATATGGCGGTCGCTTTTTCTCTGTCCAGCTGAAAGGGGATGACATAGTCCGGATTATACTCTCCTGACAGCTTTCCGGAAAGAATTACCGGATTGTGACAGTAATAACACATGGTGGCCGCAGTAGTCTCATCGGTTACGATCTCCGCGCCGCAGCTGGGACAGGTGTAAAGGACAGGGGTCCCTTCCATTTTCCGGTCCTCCTGCGTCTCCTCTCCGGCCGTACCGGCGGACGGAAAACCGGTCTGATCGGCCGATGCTTCCGGGCTCAGCCGTTCCAGCTCTTCCTGAGTAAACTCAGACAGACAGTATTCACATGCATATTTCTGTTTGTCAGGATCAAACTGCAGGCCACCGCCGCAGTTCGGACACTTATATGTTATGGTCGCACTCATGGTCTTGGTTTTCCACACTCCGAACAGAATTTTCCATTGTTGGCAGTTCCGCATTCACAGGTCCATGGACCGGTTGGCCGGGGAGCTCCGCATTCCGGGCAGAATTTTCCTGTGTTGACATTTCCACATTTACAGGTCCATGAGTCACCTGACTGGCTTGCTGCCTGTCTGGCCTCAGACGCCTGCTGTACAAAGGACGGGGTTCCGGTTCCCAGTATCGGGCCATTGCCGCCTGCCTGGCCGGCGCCCTGCGTCGGCTGCGCTCCTGCCATCTGGTTCATCTGCATCTGCTGTAAATTCGCATTGGAAGCTGCGCCCATGAAGCCGCCTCCCGCGTTCATACCGACACCCATGCCCATAAAGCCAGCCATGGAGCCGTGCGCATTGCTTCCGGCTGCCTCCATGCCTCTGGCTACCGATCCCTGAACATAGCCTTCCCGCACGCCGGGATCGCTCAGCATAGCTCCCTGGTTTCTCATATTAATCAGATTCTTGGACTCTTCATCATACGAGATGCTGGCAATACCTACAGACTGAATCTCCATGCCTCGTATGGCCTTCCACTGACTGTCCAGAGTATCCGCCATGTAATTGCCCAGCTCTCTGCCCTTGGAAGCCACATAGGATATGCGGATCCCGTCAGCCGACATCTGATTAATGGAGGACTGCAGCGCCTCTAAAAATTCGGACAAATACTGCTCATTGATATCCGTTACCTCGACTCTTGCCTTGTTTTTCGGAATAGCCTCGGCGTAGAATAACAGCGGATCCGTTACCTTGATCGAGTACGTACCGTGGGCACGAAGAAACAGTTCTGCATTATAAAACTGGTCAAAATAGTTAATCGGATTCGGGGTTCCGAACTTGATTCCCTTGATCTCCTGCAGGTTGATAAAATAGACCTTCTGAGACGTAGGAGTTTCGCCGCCGAAACGCACACGGTCAAAGGACTCTTTAAGCGCCTCCCCGAACTGTCCGTTAAACAGGGATGGCAGGGAGGAATTCTTGACGGTATAATATCCCTCTTCCGCGGTGTAATCGATAATCTTGCCTCCATCTACCAGAATCATGAACTGATTGGGGTACACGTGGATGACGGAACCGTCGGAAATCGTATTATCCGTTCCCTTCGTGTTGGACCCTCTGCGGATTTTCACGCCGCTGGTGAAGACTGTCTGATCTCCCATATTACCTGACTCAATGACCTCCAGCCACTGGTCTGCCAGTGAACCGCTGATCGCGGTCGTAACTGCTTTTATAATTCCCATGTTGGTGCCTCCTGTCACGTTTATTAGAATAAAGAATGCGCCTCCTGCCCGGAGGGCTTATTGTGTAATAGGAATACTTTCCTATTATACAATAAATATCCCGATATGAGTATAGTATACCATACCGGGATTCCATCCATCTACAAAATTTTCTATTACGATTTTTTACTTTCGGTACTGCTCGATCAGCTGCCTGAATTCCTCATTGCTCTGAAGGAAGTCGTATTTTGAGCTATTCTCGAATTCGTATAAAATAGGCGGAATGATTTGCTTCGTATAAGTTTCCGGGACACCCTTAACCGGAATATGCCGGAATAAAGGCGAGTTATTCATCTCCCACGGCGTTACCGCCGCCTTCAAAAGTTCTTTGATCATTCTGACGCTCTGTGCCTCATCTTCCCGGTCGAGTGCCGCCTGCAGCGCGATTACCAGCCCGTTATAGTTCCACAGTCCCATTTGCTCCGCAACGGCCTTCCAGCGTTCCCCTATGTCTGTGGCGTCCTCCGGCCGTCCCTCTTTCACTGCAATTTCAGCGAGGCTTAAGAGCACGCCCTCCAGCTCATTCAGCCGCGTGATGAGTGTCTGCTCCATCAGGCGGGCCGCCTCATCAAGCTTTTCCTGCCTGATATAGAGATTCGCCTGGATCTGACGTTTATCCATATGGTTTCTTTCCGGAAGCAAATCCAGCATCTTCTGTGACTTTTCATATTCCATACGAACCATATATTTCGATGCCAGCATAAACCGGGCGCCGGTGGCGACTTTCTCATCACCGCACTCCGCCGCTCGCTCATACAGAGAGAGAATCTCCTCCGCATACTCCTCCCGCTCCTCAGAACACGAACCGTTTATAAACCACGCTCCGTCTAACACCATCGCAGCCCTGTGAATCAGCGGACCGCATGCAGGATATTCCTGTACCTTTTCCCGCACCAGCCTGATACCCGCGCTCATTCCATCCGCGCGGACCGCCTCCGCCACCTCTACACAGAATCCGGCGATCTCCTGTTCCGTCAATTCCTCCTTGAAGCAGAGCAGCGTATTCAAATCCGTTTTCAGCAGACGGGCCAGCGCAGGCAATAACGAAACATCAGGGCAGGTGATCCCTTTTTCCCATTTATTCACGGCTGGCGCAGATACTCCTAAATACTCCGCAACCTTCTCCTGGGTCAGTCCCAGTTCTTTTCGTTTTTCACGTATTACCGCATTCATTGCCATACATAATCCCTCCTGTTTTCTATGAAGAAGGGCCCTTCATGGTCTTATTATAGCAGGCTTCGAACTGGTATACAATTGAGTGTCTTTTAATTCATGGTTTTGTTTTTTAACTATAAGTTATTTTTTATCTGCTTGCCTCTCTCATGACTGCAATCTCCCTGGCATACCCGGGAAGCTCATTCGGTGTCTCTAAATAAAACGGCAGATCTTTTAAAGCCGGATGCGTTACCACGCGCTTCAGCGCTTCCTCCCCAATACAGCCTTCCCCGATCTTCGCATGGCGGTCCTTATGGGCACCCAGCGGATTCAGACTGTCATTTAAATGAATGGCCTTCAGCTTTTCCAGACCGATGATCTTGTCAAACTTCCCAATGACGCCCTCCAAATCATTTACAATATCATAACCTCCGTCCCACACATGGCATGTATCGAGGCAGACGCCCATGCGTTCCTTACACTCCACACGGTCTAATATCTCCCGCAGTTCTTCGAATTCACGGCCCACCTCGCTTCCTTTCCCGGACATGGTTTCAAGGAGAACCGTAGTACGCTGCTCCGGTTTCAAAATCTGGTTCAGCATATCCGCAATGAACGCGATCCCCGCCTCTGCCCCCTGTCCCACATGGCTTCCCGGATGGAAATTATAGCAGTTGCCGGGCGTATACTCCATACGCCTCAAGTCATCCGCCATCGTATCTCTCGCAAGCTCTCGCAGATGCTCATCCGCAGAGCAGGCGTTCAGCGTATAAGGAGCGTGGGCCAGGATCCGCTCGATCCCGTTCTCCTTGGCAAATGCCAGGAACCGTTCCACGTCATTTTCATCGATGGCCTTCGCCTTCGTTCCCCGCGGATTCCTGGTAAAAAACTGAAACGTATTTGCATCAATCTTCACAGCCTCTTTTCCCATGGCAAGATAACCTTTCGAAGATGATAAATGACATCCAATTGTCAGCATATGTTTTCTCCTCTTATTTTTTAAATTTTGCAGAGAGCGTGTCCGGCCAATCCCTGATATTCCCGCATTCTGCAATCTGGATACAAGCTATAAAAATGAACGCGGCCAGCGGACACACGTATTTTGTGTCCAACAGCCACGTTCAAAGTCTTTATTTGCAGGGAATGAGCCAAACCGTGACACGGCGCTTCGCCTTAAGACTGGCCGCCAGCCGCCGGAACACTCACCCCCACCTTACTCTTTACCTTCTGCTGTTTTACCGGTTTTCTCTTGACCGGATTGATGGCGCGAATAGCGACCAGCAGGAAGATCGCAGACAGAGCCAGCTGGATGATGATGCTTATGACCACCCAGTAATTCATGATGAAATTCTCCGGATGCGGGCCAAACCATCGGCTTAAGCTTCCGGTGACCTGGTTATCTCCTGCCTGACCGTTAATCATCACGTAAAATGTGGCGACTGGATTCAGGAGCAGCAGATATAAGAATCCGCCGGAATTCGCCTGCTCCGTCATGGAACCAACCGAGCTTATGTAGGTGTTGTTCATGTTCATGCGGGCGATGGAAAGTGCAAACACGTTAACCGCATACGTTCCCGCCGCAATCAGTATCAGAATACCGTAGGTTACCACCGTCGCAATGGTGGAACGCTTGAAAATGGCCGAGAAACAGATTCCCATGCTCCCAGTGAGCAGTGCTACCGCCACATAACACAGGAGAAGCAGGCAGACGTCATAAAACGTGATGCCGCCGTATACAAAGGACACGGCCAGCAGCGGAAAGCTGGATACGATCAGAATAAACATGGTCGAAAAGGATGCGCTCAGCTTTCCCAATATAATCTCCGACGGCTTCATCGTCGTTGTCAGCATCAAATCCAGCGTCTGACGCTCCCGCTCTCCGCTGACGCTTCCGGCAGTCAGAGCCGGCATGATGAACATCAGCATGACGAACTCTACCACGCTTACAAATACATACAGATTCAGGAAGGAGGAGTACTGGATCTCCGCCGTTATCTTTACTCTCGCAACCACGGAATACATGTTAAGCAGGGCCACCAGGGCCAGAATTCCGTTAAACACCATGATGATCAGTGCCAGCCTGAAGCTTCTGGAGCTGACCGTGGTCTCTCTTTTATATACCGGATTCATTTTCATGTACTAACACCGCCTTTTCTACATCGTGGTCAGTTATCTGCATAAATAAGGATTCCAGGCTTCCCGGTTCACGGATAAACCCGTGCACCATCACTTCCGCATCCACCAGCTGCTGAAGCAGAACCGCCTCATCCTCCTCGTCCCCGACGAACTGGACCATGATATTGCCTTCCTTTACGGAAATGGTCTGTACGCAGGGCTGGCTCTTTAAAATCGTCAGCGCCTTCTCCTTGCTCCCCAGAATGGAAATGATCAGCGGATTTGAGGTATTAACCCGGCGCAGGATCGCTTCCATGCTGCCGCTTAAGACCATCTTTCCCTGATCGATGATCCCGATGTCCGTACAGAGTTCGGAAAGCTCGGAGAGGACATGGGAGCTGATCAGGATCGTCTTTCCCTGCTCCCGCAGTTCTTTTAGGATCTCCTTGAATTCAAACCGGGTTCTCGGATCCAGTCCGGAGGTCGGCTCATCCATGACGAGAAGGGACGGATCGTGGATCAGCGCCCTGGCGAGGCACAGCCTCTGCTTCATACCGCGGGATAAGCCGTCCACATAGAAATTCACCTTGTCTTCCAGTCCAACCTGTTCCAGAAGCGTCATATAACGCGTTCTCGCCTTTAATCCGCCTATTCCATAGCAGGAGGCGAAAAACTCCATGTATTCACTGACCTTTAAATTGTCGTATACGCCGAAGAAATCCGGCACATATCCGATTTTAAGCTTCAGCTGGGACAGGCCGCCGGTTACATTCACACCGTCGATCAGCACCTGCCCCTCGTCCGCCTCTAAAAGTCCGGTCATAATCTTGATGGTTGTCGTCTTTCCGGCTCCGTTGGGCCCCACGAATCCGTATAGCGCTCCATCGCCGATGTCCATGTCCAGGCCGTTCAGCGCATAAAATTTTCCAAATGTCTTTTTTAAGTTTCTGATCTCCAGCATCATTTATCCTTTCCCATGACGGTCAGCATCGGCAGTGTCACCCAGCTGTAATCCGTGTTGTTGTCAAAGATATATTTGATTGTCATCGTATTTCCAGGAGACAGATAAGGCTCCAGTTCATCTGCAGCGTAGACGCTCTTTCCGGTATCCATCAGATCGTAAATTCCCGTATCGTGATTGTAGAAATAGAGGCTTCCGCTGAACATAGACAATCCATTGTTCTTCTCACCTTCCAGGAATTCATCCGAAATCTTTTCAAATGTCAGGCTCTCCACCTCGATGTCATTCCCCAGGGAGTACTCTAAAATCGTCGGGTCCATGCCGTAGACAGAGTTGCTGGCCGCGTAATACTGGCCGCTCACGACGTGAGGCGCCTTCATCAGAGCCGAACGGCAGGTATAGCCGTTCTTCTTCGTGCTGATATCCAGGGCAGAGGTGAACATGGTCATGCCGTAGGTATCGAAGTCACCCTTTGCCAGGAAGTTGCTGTCAGACTGCTCTCTGCTGAACGCCACGATCCGCGCCTCCGGACTGTAGACAGAGGCATACGTGTCGAGGTAGAAGCCCAGGATGTTTGCCCGGGAAAGTGCCAGCATGTAGTTCTCATCCTCGATATCCGGCTTCTCATACTGATAGCCCCCCGTCACACGCTCCGCAATTAAATAGGAGCTGTTCAGCGGATAATTGATGACCTTCAGACCGTCCAGCGACATCGTTTCTCCCGGCCCCAGTTCATCGATCACGATCATCTGGCCGAACATCATCACTCCTACCTTTTCCACCGGGAACGAGTACCGGTTCGTCACGGTACCGCTTATCTGGCCGTCAAACAGAGTGACATTCCCCGTAAGTCCCTGGTGCTCGGTGTTGGGACTCTTCTTCACAAGCGAGAAATATTTGGGAGTGAAGGCAACCACGTTCTGAGCAGATATCTTTGTCTCATTCAACCCGTACTCGACCCGCACCCTGCTCTCCTCCGTGCCTGTAAACTTGGGCACCGGCGTCATATCATAATAATAGCTTCTGGTTATGGGAAGCAGGTCATAGCCCGGATCCAGTGAAACCGCGTACGGTTTGTTATACGGAGTCCGTATGTTGATGTAGGTATATTCATCGATGGATTTCTCCGACGTATCCAGAATCGTGGCGTAGGTGAAGAACGTATTCTTAAACCGGGTTCCGACTCCCATAAGGTAGATGACCGCCGCAAAGGTAAGGGACAGAACGACCGCCCCCGTCCGGTAAAATCTTCTCCGCTCCTGCTTCTTTAACAGCAGGTAAAGCCCCGGTCCTACCAGAATGATATAACCGAGAATCACAATCACATACAGCGGCATATTCGGAAGCTTATCTACATTGCCTGTATTCAAAATGCCCTGAACCGACCAGTATTTGCTGGAATTGCCGTAATAGAGATAGGAGGATAAGTTGTTCAGCTTATCTTCTCCCAAAAGCGCAGTCAGAAGCTTATCCACGTAGGAACGCTGTGTCTCACAGAAGTCCGAGATATCCACGAAGTCATAGGCGGCGACTCCCACCAGTCCCTTTCCTTTCGGAGTCGATGTGAGAACCGGAAACTCGTCATTGGCCAGCACTTCAGTGCCGCCCTTTAACGAGATGTCGGCGCAGGTCAGATTGATAAAGGAATCTCCCGGGCCGTCGGTGGCATATTCCACGCCCATATCCACGGAACGCACATCCGGCGTGGGAAATGCCGTCTCGACAATCTCCTCACGGAACGCCGCCAGCGTATCATTGGCGCGGCCGCCGGTTCCGATTAACAGCGTTCCGCCCCCTCTGACCCACTCCCAGACAGCGTCAGTCTGGCTGTCTGAAAGCTTTCTCGTATCGTAATCCGTGATCAGCAGTACATCCAGCAGATCCATCCCGACAGCCTTATCCGGCATGGTATCCGCCGTCAGATTAAATGTCTTCGTCCTGACCGAGCTGTAATTGACGCCCACACCGTTTAAATAGTTCAAGCTGTCCGGAGAATCGGAAAGGATGCCCACATACAGCTCTGCGACTTCGCGGCTCACATTGATTCTCAGACGTTTGCGTACAAGCTCCGTGCCATTTCCATCGAACAGCTTTACATACAGAATCTCACCTCTGCCTGCCGGAATGTCCAGGGTCTTCTCCAGGTTCTCCCCTGCGGACAGGGTCAGCGGGTAATCGTAATCATAAATCTCATAATCGGACTCCATTGCCTGGATTCGAAGAGTCCCTTCAAACGCCTTCTGCTCCTGATTGGCCAGGGATATCTGAACCGGCACATAGCGGCCGCTCTTGGCCGCCCCGTCATATCCGTAAGTCACGTCCATCACGACCGGTGACGACGCCAGATAAATATCGGACTCGGTATTTAAGTTGTTCGCCGGCTCTGTCATATTCTGCGCAGCATAGGCATTTACACAGGAGGCAGGCAGTAAAACACTGCCTGCCATGCTCAGTATCACCGCCCATACGAGGGTATTTTTTCTGAATCTCATACTTTTGTCATCCTATCTTTCCAAAGTTTTCCTTGTTAACGTCAAAATTCACTTTCAGTTTCACCGTAAATACCGTACCGGATAAATCGCTGGTCACGGTGATCGAACCGCCGTGCATATCCACGATATTCTTCGAGATGGCAAGGCCAAGTCCGGTTCCCCCCGTGTTGGTGGAACGGGACTGCTCCACACGGTAAAACTTGTTAAAGATAAGCGGCAGTTCATCCGCCGGGATCACATAGCCATAGTTGATAACAGAAACCGTGACAATCTCATCATCCGCGTGCAGCTTCACCATGATCCGTTTTCCATCCGCGCCGTATTTGATGGCGTTGTTAATCAGATTATCGAAAAGCCGGGCCAGCAGATTCCCATCTGCAGTAATCACCTTGACGGGGACGTTGCTCTGAAGTTCATACGATAAATTCTTGTCTACAAAACTGGGATAGAACTCTTCCAGCAGCTGGCTCAGCAGTTTCACCACATCCACCTGGCCAACATGCATGGAAAGCTTTCCGTAATTCATCTTTGTAAACCCAAATAAGTCTTCAATCAGCTTCTCCAGACGCTTCGTCTTCACATATGCGATATTTATGTACTTTTTCTGTATCTCCGGTTCCAGCTTCACGTCGCCGGAAAGCAGCTCTAAGTAACCGATAATGGAGGTAAGCGGAGTCCGCAGGTCATGGGCCACGTTGGTAATCAGCTCATTCTTCGTCCGCTCGGACTCTCTCTCCTTATCCATCAGCTCCTTTAAGTCTTCTACCATCTTATTTAAGTTGGCAGCCATGGAAGAGAACTCGTCGTCTCCTTCCACCTCCACCGTAACGTTCAAATCCCCTTCGGAAATGTTCTGCATGGCATCGGAAATCTTCGTGATATAGCGGAGCGACTTTTCCTGAAGAATCATGAAAGTGACAGTAAAGACAAGGATACCAAAGAGCACATACATCAGAATAACCACCACGTCAAAGGAGACGAGAATCGATATAAAGAAATTATCGATTCCCGCATTGTCCATATAGGTGGCGATCAGAGATACGTTGGTAACGAGAAAGACCTCGATCAGGACGGTAACGACCGCGCTGTAAAAAATATTTGTTATCACACGGGTGCGGAAGCGCCGGTTCATATCATTTTTCAATTTTGTATCCTACCCCCCACACTGTGGTGATAATCTTATTCTGCCTTGTGTCTTCCTTCATCTTGCCGCGCAGACGTCTGATATGTACCATGACCGTGTTATTGGCCTCATATACCTTTTCATTCCACACCTTCTCGAATATCTCATCCGTGCTGAACACACGGCCCGGATTGGACGCCAGAAGATAGAGGATATCGAATTCAATCGGGGTCAGCTTGATCTCTTCCCCGTAAACGGTCACTTTGTGGTTGTCTTTGTTGATAATCAGTCCGCGGATGGTAATCTCGTTGCCCGCCTTCTCATTCACCGCACTGTTGGGGTTTAACTGGGTGTAGCGGCGCAGCTGGGACTTCACACGGGCCGTCAGCTCCAGCGGGTTAAACGGTTTCGTCACGTAGTCATCGGCTCCCGTTCCCAGTCCCATGATCTTGTCTAAATCGGTGGACTTGGCGCTCAGCATGATGATCGGTATGTTGTTTGTCTCTCTGATCTTTCTGCACATCTCCATCCCGTCCATGCCCGGCATCATAATATCGAGCAGAACCAGATGGATCTCATTTTTATCCAGAATATCCAATCCGTCCATGGCGTTATTAGCCTTAAATACTTTATATCCGTCACTGACCAGATAGATCTCTACCAGCTCAGCAATCTCTTTTTCATCATCTACCACCAGAATGTTCGTAGTTTCTGACATGAAAAATACCTCCCTTGTGTTATTTCAGCTTTAGTCTGTTTCCATTCTACCACAAGAAAGGTATCTTTGCTTTACTATTTTCTTACAAAATTACCATGGAATTTCCTACTCCTGCGGCCTTTTTAAGATTCTTTCCGCCCGCCGTCCGCCGTTTTTTCCTCAGCCCTCTTTTTAACCGCCATAAATCGGATTACGAGCGCGGTCAGGACAATGGTCAGGACGATCAGCCCCGCCACGGTGAGGGGCAGTCCCAGGCCGGATCTGCCTGTCTTTGGAAGGCTTTCCAGCGTTTTACGATCTGCTGGAGGGATAAGTTTCGGTTTTTCCTGCGGTTTCAACTCCGGATTTGCCTCACCCGGATCGCTTAAGTTAATCCAGAAATTCCTATAGCCGAAATAATAGCCCGAATGGCCCCAAATATCTCCGCCCGGATCCTGGTACGTCTGATCGATGGATATCTCACTCTCCATGGATTCCAGCGTTCCGTATGAAATCTCCGAGCCTGGATATTCCCAGAGATAGATGGTCCCCGTATCCGGCATGACCACCTTTGGCGCCGCACCCTCATCCGTCTCCTGAATCTCTGCCCTGTGCTCTTCGGCAAAGCTGTAACCGTCGTATACACTTAAGAGTTCTTCCATCTTAATCCAGCCCACGGTGGCGCCCTCATCCCAGCTGTAGTCTTCCGCCGGCTGTCCTTCGTCATTTAAAACGTACTGGACCAGTCCCCATTTCCCGGACATGCCCTTGTCATACGTCATGGACACGTACAGAACAGGGCCATTGGCAAGGATATCAAGGACATTTCTCTTCTCGGGACTCTCCATGACCGTCACATATCCGTCGGCGCCATTGGCGTAATAACGGCGTCCCTCGTAATCGCAGTCTTCGTAATGCTGGTCGTAAAAAGAATCGTCCGGCGTCCAGATCACATCGGCTGCCGCTCTCTTTCCCGGCGTCAGCAGCAGTAACGCCGCCAGAGCCAGAAGGAATACGGCTGCCTCCCGGATAGGTCTTAATGTTCCAATCTCTATTTTCATAATCTCCGCCTCGCTTTCTGCTTCACTTAATCTGATTCATCTCTGTCCGACGCTTAAATGTATCGTGTAATCATCGCTCCCAACGTAAAGGAAAACAGGTTCGCGCCAATCGAAAAGAGCCAGGGATGCCGTATGTTCCCTGCCGCGGCCTTATAGCACACCGCTTCCACTGCAATTGCCGCCGCCTCCAGTCCTACAGTAATTACGGTACGGTTCCAGCCCAGATACAGACAGTTCACATAGTAGAGAAATACCACAGCCGGATTCGTCAGCAGATTAACCAGTAAAACCAGCAGCATATCCCATCGGTCCCGCACACCGGCCAGCCAGCCGAAGCCTTCCTCCAAAGCAGCCGTAAGCCCCAGCGACACCAGCAGAACGGGAACAATCCACAGCCCCATCACTCCGCCACCTGCTTAAGTCCCCAGCCCAGAAGCAGCAGGGACACCACCGCCATGAGAGCCATACCGACCGGAGAGGAGGCATTTCCCGCCATAAACCGGATGCCGGACTGTACCGGGCCTCCGACGCTGCTTCCGCCGAGCCGGGCCGGGCAAAATCCCACAAAAAGGCCGAATGTCAGCAGACCGAAGCCAAAGCCCTTCGCCCCCAGAAATACCTTTGAAACAGCCCACAGGGTCAGCGGCATGGACATATTCCAGAAAAATACTGCCAGAATCCCCGCAGCCGGATAAACCAGGCAGAGAAATCCCACCGCAGCCGCGCACATGGAACGGAAGGCAGTTCTCTGAATGCTCAACTTATCGGCTAAAACGCCTCCCGCCATCTTTCCAAGCACAACAGCACCAGCCAGAATGAAACCGCTTCCCGCCAGTGTATCTTTCCATGGGAAATTCTGTATCATACCGGAGTAGGACCGCAGAATCACTGCCGCCAGGAAACAGGCAGCCGCCATCAGTGTCCTGCCTGACGGCACAGAGCTGGACGGCATCGAGCTTGACGGCACAGAGCTTGACGGCACAGAGAAGGAAAACGGCGCATTGCCGGATGTAAGCCACAGCTTCTCTCTTCCCGCAGCCGCGCGGATCACCACCGCCGAAAGAATCAAAAGACCGCCGATCCACACAGCCGCCTCCGTTCCGGCCCGGCCGAGCATGGTTCCCAGAAATATCCCCAGCGCGCCGGGAGCCACAAAGATTCCCAGCGGAGCCGCTTTCCTCTCGCTGCGGTTCAGGACATCGATCCCGCCGCCCACATGAAAGCAGGCGTTGCCAATTCCGGCCACAACGGCAGCTCCGGCCGGAAATCCCGCGATTCCGAGCAGCAGCCCGGCCAGAACACCGGCACAGCCTCCCACAGCCACACAGCTGTTGCGGTCCAACCGGTCGGCCGCCGCCCCGATCGGCATCTGCAGGGCAAACGCGCAGAAATTATAAAGAAGCAGCCATAAGTACCACTGCTCTCCTCCCAACACATATGTGTAAACCAGAAAGGCGCAGGATAAGTCCACCGCCATATGTACAAGAGCATAAATCCCTGTCATAGACCTCCCACCGCCTTTCCTCTGTTGATTTCTTCGTTATAAACTCATTCTATCATTTTACCCTCGCAATATCTTTACTTTTTTCCTAATATTTCTCTACATTCATGCGCAGATGGCCGCCGCCGTGGCAAAGTCCAGTATCACCATAATATTCCTCTTATTCACCCGGTCCGCAATAATTCCTCCCACAGGGAACAGTACGATCATAGGAATAAATGCGCACGCCGAAATCGTCCCAAACAAAGCCGAAGACCCGGTCTGATTCAGCAGATAAAGCGGAAGCGCATACCTCAAAATCTGATTGCCAAACAACGATATAATCTGGCCGATAACCACGAGCAGAAAATCTTTAGAAAAACCTCTGTCACTCTTCATCTATTACAACTCCTTTATCTTTTATTGTTTCCACGGACATATTTATTCTATTTCCATTTTATTTCCTTGTTAACAATATTTGCAAAGGGAAATTTCTCGATCACCGCCCCATGTAAAAAAAGAAGGCCCTTCTCATTGAAGGCTCTTCTCAGTTTTAGTTATATGGTATGTATATCTGACTAATCGTTTTTCGTACATTTGCTTTATTCGTCGGATAAATAGTATAGCGTTACAAAATAATAAGCTTATTTTACTTTAGTATGGGGAGGGATTATAGGAAGAAGATTTAACCATAAAAATAGCGTACAAATCAATAAACCGAGATGGCATATACAAAATTATTGCGTTTCCGGCATATCATAAAATCTAATGGAAACCCCATTATAAAAATTTCTTGTAATAGTTTTTCCAAAAATAAGGAAATTTACTGCTGTTCCATGTCCTGAGAAGTAATTATAGACCTGTTGAGTTTGACTGTTTTTAAGCCATACGCCCTGAATTATATAAATTCGGGGCGTACTCCTATCCTGCAAGATTGTCTCAGGGCAGATTTATCCCTGGCGATAAAAACATTTTGAAAATAGTTATATTTGTAGTTATGAAATCAGAACCGTTTGCTCCCAGGATCGGCAAAGGAATCCAAGGAATATACCATTATTATGTACATTCAAACGCCAGAACATATGATATCCGCTGTCACCCTGGATACAGTTTTTCTTAGTTTTTATTAACGCCCTCTATAACTGGTCATACCCGACGCTGTCGGCATCCACCCCAAGCTTTTTAGTCTCATGATCCAGGTGGCGCTTATATGCTTCCACGAACCGGAGCATCCCATCGAGTTGTTCCTCAGTCACCTGATCGAATACCACTTTATCCCGATCCTCGAACTCCTGATGCAGTTCCTCATGGATCTCAAAGACCTGTTCGCCCTGTTTTGTAAGTCTAAAGTAGATTTCCTTCCGGTTCTCCGGTTTCTGGTAGCTCTCAACGACTCCCTTTTCCATAAGTTTCTTTGTAATTTTACTGATTGCACTTCTGGTCATATAGAAAGCCTCAGCAAGCTTTGTCACATTAGAGTCTGTATTTTTTCCAATATATTCGATGCAGTGCACTTCCGAAGGCTTATACCCCTTCAGCAGTCTTTTCATCTACTCATCCAGAAAAATCCTCTTATTAAACAAATCCCAGAACCCGTCAAAAACCTGTTCCTCCTTACTCATGCCCCAGCCTCCCATTTTCCATGTGCTGCTTTATATAAAATACTCTATCAAAACTTCTATATCCCGCTGTCCCTATCCTTTACTTCCCACCGCCTCCGCATTTTTCCCAGCGCAGCCGGTGCCAGCGGACTTTTCACAGCCTAGTACAGCATTGCGTAAGTTTCGGTGAATCATGTGCTTGATATTTGCGTCAGGGGCGCGTCCGCGAAGCGACGGCGTAGTGGACCCTACGTCTAGCTTCGTGGGCGTGACCCTGGCGTGAATAGCGAGTACAGAATTTACTGGAACTTATGCAGCGCTGTACTAGCCGAAAAAGATAGGGCGGCCGGCAGTTTGGAATTGGCGAACTGTTCGCGAGGTCGCTGGGAGTTAGGCTGGAGGAGCGGCGGAGCGGGGTCAAAATCGCGTTTACCAGGCGCAGCGGTAAGTCCCCCTCACGTACGTTCGGCGGAATGATTTGAGGGCACTGAGAGCGAAACTCCTTCAGGATTTCGGTCGAATTGCCCGGTGCCCCGCTCCGCCGCTTCTCCGGCCTTACGCCCAGCCCCTCAGCGAACCGTGAGCCAATTCCAAACTGCCGGCCGCCCTCTCTTTTCCCCAACTGCCTGCGCAAAGTCCGCGTCCCCCCCGTCCAGCCCTAATTCTGACTAATTACCGGCACAAACACCCGGTTACTCACCGGATCCATCTTCCCCAGCTCTGCTTCCACGTTTTTTACCGCTTCCTCGCAGAACTGATCCTGGCTGCACACCAGCACCTTGCCGCGTTTATCCGGCTTCTCATACGTTCCATCCGGTTTCAGTATATGAGCCTTCACATTGTCCTCCAGCTGAACCTTTAAGACATGCATGACCTGTTCCTTTAAGGATTCCTCCTCCACCGGGAACATGATCTCCACACGCTTATCCAGGTTTCTCGGCATCCAGTCGGCGCTGCCCATATAGATCTCCGGACTTCCGTCATTTTCAAAATAGAAGACACGGGCGTGTTCCAGGAAATTACCGACAATGGAGTGTACCTCGATGTTCTCGCTCAAATTAGGAATGCCGGCCTTTAAGCAGCAGATTCCGCGGATCACCATCTCGATTTTTACGCCGGCACAGGAGGCCTCGTATAGCGCGGCCGCAATCTCCTTGTCGCAGAGAGAGTTCATCTTTGCCATGATATGCGCCGGTTTCTTCTTTAAGGCGTTCTGCGTTTCCCGGCGAATCATCTTTAAGAACCGGTTTCTCAGCCAGATAGGCGCTACCACCAGTTTATTCCAGTGCAGCGGTTCGGAGTAACCGGACAGCATGTTAAAGACTGCCGTGGCGTCCTCGCCGATCTGCGGGTTGCACGTCATGAGACCAAGATCCGTATAAAGCTTTGCGGTGGAATCGTTGTAGTTGCCGGTTCCCAGATGCACATAGCGGCGGATCCCGTCTTCCTCCCGGCGCACCACCAGGGTGATCTTGCTGTGGGTCTTTAATCCTACCAAACCGTATATAACGTGACAGCCCGCTTTCTCCAGCTTCTTTGCCCAGTTAATATTATTCTCCTCATCGAAACGGGCCTTTAGCTCCACCAGAACGGAGACCTGTTTCCCGTTGTCGGCCGCTTCAGCGAGGGCCGCGATAATCGGGGAATTGCCGCTGACGCGGTAGAGGGTCTGCTTGATGGCGAGCACATCCGGATCCTTAGCCGCGCTCTTTACGAAGTTTACCACCGGACCGAAGGTCTCGTATGGATGGTGCAGCAGAATGTCGCCCTTTCGGATATTCGTAAATATGTCATCCTCGTTCATCAGAGCCGGAACCCGCTGCGGAACGTACTTCGGAGCCTTTAAATGCTCGAAGCCCTCAAGTCCGTACATCTTCATCAGGAACGTCAGATCGAGCGGCCCTCCGATCTCATAGATGTCGCCCGAGCTGATGGAAAGCTCTCTCTTTAATATCTTCAGCAGGCTCTTGTCCATCTTCTCGTCGATTTCCAGACGGATGGCCTCGCCCCACTGGCGCTTCTTTAACTGCTTCTGGATCTCCTCCAGTAAATCAACCGCCTCTTCCTCGTCGATAGTCAAATCCGCGTTCCTCATGATACGGAAGGGACTGTAGGCGACCACATTATAGTTTAAGAACATGGAACCGATGTTGCGTTCGATGATCTCCTCCAGAAGGATCACGGAACGGCCGGATTTCCTGTCGGCTGGGATCTCCACGATTCTCGGCAGTACGCTGGGTACCTGAACCATGGCGAACTCTAAGTCCTCTTCTCCGCTCTTCTTCTGAAGAAGCGCCGCGATGTTTAACGTCTTGTTCCGGATTAACGGAAACGGTCGGGACGAGTCCACAGCCATCGGGGTCAGAACGGGATATACATTTTCCCGGAAATACTCATCTACGTAGGCGCCCTGTTCCGCGTTTAAGTCCGCATGGGTCGTGACCACACACAGCCCATTCTGCTTTAACGCAGGGAGTATTGAGCGGTTGTAGGTGGAATACTGCATGGCTACCATCTCGTGCGTCTTTACGCCGATTTTTTCCAGCTGCTCGGAGGGCTTTAAACCGGCGATATCCGGCTTCGTATATTTTGCGTGGACCATGTCCTTTAAGGAGGCGACACGGACCATGAAAAATTCGTCCAGGTTTGACGAGGTAATGCTTAAGAATTTCAGCCGTTCAAACAGAGGCAGGTTCTTATCCCTGGCCTCACTCAGCACGCGGTAGTTGAATTCCAGCCAGCTCAGTTCACGGTTTACATAATTATCAGGATTGTAGAATCTTTCATCAATATCTGCCATCAGGACAACCTCCTCTTCTGTTTTAATACAGGCCGGATTCCGAAAATTTCCTCGAAGAAATCCGCTTTCTGGGCAAATGCCACCGCCTCCAGGGTAATATCCCCTCCATAGGTCGTGGTCACCAGCAGCTGGCCTTCCTTAACACTCAGACGGCAATCGTGAAGCTTCTGCTTATGGCTCCGGTCCATGGCATTGGCCAGCCGCAGAATCGCCGTCAGCTTGGCGATCAGTATGGTCACGTCGTTATGGGTCAGCTCACCCTTTGTATCACGAAACAGGTCTTCATTAAATGTGACCTCATTGTAATCGAAATCAATGCTGTTATAGCGCACCACATTGGCGATGATCTCACGCTCCATATGGGATAAACCGATGATCTCCGTCGACATGATGATATTATACCCCGACTCTCCCGTGTACTTCATACCTATGAATTTGCCGCAGGAGTGGATGATGGCGGAGATCTGCAGCAGGAGACGCTCTCTCTTTCCCATGCCGTGGTACCGCTTCATGCTGTCAAATATATCGAGAACGTGTTTCTCCATATCCGCCGTGTGGGAAGCGTGACATTTGTAGCGCTTCGCCATGTTGCGGGACGCCGCAAGGATATCCTCGGTGAAATCGTGGGTGAATTTTACCGCCCTGGTCTCCTCCGCATATTCCGCGGCAATACCGTCGCAGAGACGGATTCCGGGTATCCAGAACATCTCGGCCCCGGTCAGCTCTAAGACTCTCCGGTAAATGATGGCCGCCGGCATTAAGAGGGCCGCGTACTCGCTGTTCACACCGAAACGCTCTTCGATCTGGTAGAGAGGCATATCCACCAGCTTCTCATAGAATGCCTTGAAATCTTCTGCGGTCACCCGGTCCACAGGTTTCCCCGTTCCGCTTCCTCTGGATAAATAGAGGATACATTCCCCGATGCCGATTAAATTCTTGATCTCTCGGTCCTTTAAATACATCTTTTTAAAAGTCACAAGCTCATTATCCACCAGTTCCTCGATGAGAGTATTCTCCATCCGGATGTCGGCCTGGATATTGGACATCATCTCCCGTATCCTTAAGACGCCCAGGAGAAGGTTCTGGGTGGAGATCAGCGCGTCCTTATCGAACAGGGATATCTGCATGCTGCCGAAGCCCACGTCCACAATGGCTGTGCCTTTCTGAATTGTCTTGTTAAATTCCGCGTCCTTGGAGGCAATGGCCTTATAGCTGATAAACCGCTGTTCCGAGTTGCTGATGATCTGTACTTCAATCCCTGTCCGAACCCGGATCTGATCCAGTACGATCTGGTTGTTGCGGGCCTCACGCATGGCGCTGGTAGCATAGGCACGGTACTCTGAAATCTTGTAGGCCTCCATAATCTCCGCAAACTGCTGTAAGACGCCGCACATCTCCTCCACCAGTTCATAGCTGATCTTTCCATTATTATAGGTATCTTTTCCAAGGGCGATGACGTGGCGCACATGGTCTACCCGACGGATTCCGTATTTGGGCGAAACCTCATAGATACCGAGTTCCAGTTCAAATGAACCCACGTCGATGGCTGCGAATAGTTTAATTGCCATACTTGTCCTCCTTACCGCCCGGTACGGGCAACATCCTTTCCATTATACTCTCCTTTTGTCAGGACATGTGTCAAATTTACGTAAAATCTTCCCGGGTGCCCATCAGGTGTGTGATGAACTGGCTGGCCGTCCTTCCTGACAGTCCTCCGTGGCTTAACTCCCACTTGTTGGCCTCCGCGTAGAGCTCCTCCAAAGGCATATTTACATGATACCGCTCCGCCAGCTCCCTTACAATGTTCTGGAACTGCTTCTTATCCGGAGAGCCAAAGTATATGGTCACGCCGAATCTGGCTACCAGTGACAGCTTCTCCTGTACGGTGTCGTTATTATGTAATTCATCATCCAGCTCCCTCTTATCACTGAACTTCTCACGGATCAGATGGCGCCGGTTGGAGGTCGCATAAATCAGCACATTCCCCGGCTTCTTTCCGAGACCGCCTTCGATGATGGCCTTTAAATACTTGTATTCCAGCTCGGAATCCTCAAAGGACAAATCATCCATGTAGATGATGAACTTGTAGTTCCTGTCCTTCACCTGCTCCTGTACCTCGGACAGGCTCTTGAACTGGTGCTTGTATACCTCGATGATGCGCAGCCCCTGCTCGTAGTACTCATTTAAAATAGCCTTGATGCTGGAGGATTTCCCCGTTCCGCTGTCGCCGAACAGAAGTACATTGTTGGCCGCTCTTCCCTGGATAAATGCCTCCGTATTCTCGATCAGCTTCTTCTTCTGAAGCTCGTAGCCGATGATATCGTCCAGATAAATGTGCTCCACATTGGTGATGGGATTAATATGGACCTCGTGATCGATCTCCTCGATTCGAAACGCCTTGTTAAGCCCGAACTTGCCGACGCCGAACCGGCGGTAAAACTCCGTCACGGCTTTTCCGAAGGCAGCTACATCCTCAGACCGCTCCAGTTCCACCGCCAGCGCCACGATCTGGTCCCGGATTCTCTTGTTGAACACGCGGCTGTTGCCACTCACCGCCTGGTAGTCTGAGAGTGCGGACCAGACACCGCCGCCCGTCGGATCAGTCCCGCCGTCCAATGTGCGGATATCGTAATCAAACAGCTCCTTGGTTACGTTGAAATCATGGGCGGCCAGTTCATTCAGAGAGCCTTCGATATGGCCCACAATTTCACATGAAGTACTGTATACATTTTCGTTGTTTGCAAGGCAGAATGCTAAAAAACAATGCCAGAGATTCCCCTCAAAGCCGTAAGTCACCGCCATGTCGATCAATTGGCTGGCACAGGCATAGGAATCCGGCATTGTTCCCGGCTTGTCGTCCGGCCCAACGGCCAGAAGTGTGGAAACATGATCAAAAAGTTCCCGGTGCTGCAGATTTCGGTAGATAATGAGTTCCTGCGATTTCATAAGTTCCTCCCTATTTTTTCGAAATGGCCAGGCAGCCTACAGCCGCCTGACCGTTCTTCGTTCCCTAATAATTGCCTAAAATTCTCATGTTAGACGCTTCTTCTTCAATTCCCTTTAACGCATTCTGAATCTGCGCATCGCCCAGGTTTCCCTCGATATCGACGAAGAACCGGTATTCCCAGTTTCTTCCGGCAATGGGCCTGGATTCAATCATGCGCATGTTCACATGATTATAGATAAAATTGCTCAGCATATTGTACAGGGAACCGCTCGTGTGGGGAAGCTCGAAGCTGATGCTCACCTTCGACGCATCCTCCCGGTATATGGGATCCCTGGACAGGATGATGAACCGGGTCGTATTATTTTTGTTATGATTGATGGACGGTTCCAGCACCTTTAAACCGTACAGCCTTCCGGCTGTCTCACTGGCCACCGCCGCCTGATTCTTCTTCCCGTCATTCAAGACCTTTTTTGCAGACGCCGCGGTGTTCTCCACACTGTACTGCGCCCAGTCCCGATGGGAGTTTAAGTATCGGGAGGACTGCATCAGCGCCTGGGGATGGGAAAATACGGTGGTAATATCCGAAAGCTCCGCCTCCGGAAGTCCCAAAAGCGCATGGTTGACCGGGAGAAAAATCTCCGCCACAATGTAATTATGGTATTTGATCAGCAGGTCGTAATTATCGCTGACTGCGCCCGCTGAGGAATTCTCGATGGGCAGGACCGCGTAATCGGCCCGGCCGGCCTCGACCTCCTTCATGGCGTCTTCCCAGAACTGCACGTGATAAGCGTCCACATCACTGCCAAAATACTGCAGTGTAGCTTCATGGCTGTATGCACCTTCCACTCCCTGGTACACCACACGGATTCCCTTCAGAGGAAGCTCCTTCACGGCCTTGAAATCCATCCTGGCTGTCAGTCCGTGTTCCGCCATCAGCTTATACTGATACCGGCGGCTGATCGTCATCATCTGGCTGAACAGTTCCTCCACGGCCTGCTTCTGGAAGCTGTCGTCTGTCATGGCCTTCACGGAGTCCAGCTTCTGTCTCTCCCGCTCTCCGTCGTAGACCGGTTTGCCGTTTTCAATCTTATATTCCGCCACGTCGCCGCATAGGCGCATGCGTTCCTCGAACAGGGTCACAATCTCCCTGTCGACCTGATCCAGTTGTTTTCTGATTTCCTGTAAATCGAATGTACTCATAAATTCTGTCCTTCTGCCAGCTGAAGCCTAAGCATGGCCTTTATCTGTTCTTCCGTGTAAGCCCCCGGGAACTTCTTCACTTCCGGAGGAAGTTCCTTTGTGTGGAATGGCTCTCCAAAGGTGATGGTCACATGGGACGGTTTGATCTTCGGAAAATGCTGTTCAAAGACTTCTGCGGTCCCTGTCAGGGCCACTGGCACCACATAGCAGCCGCTCTTTTCCGCAATCTTTAAGCTTCCCTCTTTGAACGTCAGCATATCCAGCGGGTCGTCGTTCTTATTTCTCGTTCCCTCCGGGAAAATCCATACGGAGACGCCGCGTTTCACCTGTTCAATTCCTGCAAGGATGGTCTTTAAACCTTCCTTTAAATTCACGCGGTCGAGAAAGAGGCAGTTGACCAGCTTCATCCAGGATGAAAGAAGCGGAATCTTCTCCATCTCCTTCTTGGCCACAAAACCGGTCAGGGACGGAACCGTCACATATCCCACCAGGATATCGAAATAGCTGCGGTGGTTCCCCACGTAAAGTACCGCCTGGTCAGCCGGGACATTCTCTCTTCCCTTTACCGTGATCTTCACTCCCGCCATCCAGAGGATCAGCCGGAATACACACTGGATCACGGCCAGGCTCTGTACATCGCGCAGGCAGCGGTTTTTCTTACCAATCAGAAATTCCACCAGCATCAGCGGAATACTTAAAATTAAAAACAGAATGACAGTTGCTGCTACAAATATAAAACGTATCATTGGTCTTCCCCTCCATTTTTACTATTATATAAAATGAAGAGTGTAATTACAATACTTACCCGCCTTTCTTTTTCGTAATTTGCTCAAATAAAAGCCCTGTGGCGAACCACAGCGGAGCAAAATCGAGCCGTATGAGGCCGTCGATATTCGTACTCCGTCCCGTGTAGTCCCAGGGACACATTCCCCGTGACCGAAGCCACGCTCCTGAGACGTATTCCGCCACAAAAATCAGGACCATGTAAAGCATACCGTGGCGGACCGCCAGATCCGACTTTTTTACGCTCAGTGATTTCCCCGGATTGAGCCAGTCGTCGATCCATTTGCCGATCGGTCCCAGAAGCGCTCCGCATCCGTAGATTGGGAACATCAAAAGGGACGTCCTCCCCATCAGCCTCCAGTCGTGCCTCATGATTGATTCCGCTGACGTAAAAAGGACCTCCAGGCACCAGCCTGTGATTCCGCATTTGCAAAAATTGACCGGGAGCTGTTTTAGCTGCAGCGCCGTGCTGCTGATTGTAAATTTTTTGAATGTTGTTGTGTTTAGTGTTGTCGTCTTCATAAGTACCAGTATGTACCCAAAGCGGTAATTTTATGAACGGAACTTTAAAAAACGCATACTATATAAAACAAGGTATATTTTAAAAAAGTTGGATGCTTTGTTAAATAAAATATTCTTGCATAACAACTCAAAATATGATACGATGTAATTGCCAAAGAATGCGAATTCTTTCCATACTTTTTTGTGTGGGCACCTGTATAAGGAGCGTACAGCGGTGTTTCTGGCATCGACAAAAACTTTACACTGACATCAGTAAATGAAGGAAGCTTAGCTGTCCTAAATGCCGGATAGGTGGAATGCCTATATGTTGGTAAAGCAACATAACAAACCAGAATTATTACTGACAAAGAGTTATGGAGCATTCCATGACTCTTTGCTTTTTTACGGAAGATAATAATGATATCAAAAGAAATATTAGCTATATTACAAAGGCATATCCAAACATTTGATGAAAAATGCGGCAAAGATTATTTGATTGTTTTTTCAACCGGGAAAAAGAATAATCCTGATTTTTGTGAAATAACTTTCAACTATTATAATTACTGGCATCTGCTGGGTTGTGAATCAGCATCAGAAGATGCCCTTTTAACGTATGAAAATTGTAAAAATCATCAGAATGTTTCAAAAGATATTAACCTCTTATATGGATTATCCACTTTTTACAAGAAAGAGCATACCTTTGATCAGGTTTTTGATTTTGTTAAAAAGGCAAAATCTGTAAGACTTGGATATACAACCCTTGGACCGGAACAATTTCAGCTTACAATGGCGCTTGGAAATAACATCGGTATTATTGGATATGATTTTCCCAAAAATACCGTCGGAAGATTTTTAATTCCAAAAACCTGTCAGGAAAAATCACTCAAAATGGTATCAAGTGAACACAGTAAAATCTTATTCATACTCAGTAAAGAATCCGGCCAAAAATTCTATGACCGGATTGATTATGAGATAAAGAAAGATCTGTCAAAAGAATTAGTGAATGAACTGCCGGAAGTAATGATAAAATTATAGTTTATCATCTCCTGTTCCATATCTCGGTTGTTTTTGTTCTACAGAAGCGGCGACAACAGTCTGCTGCACTGCTCCTTCACCCGGATCCACAAGTCTCTCGACGCATAGTCCTCTCTGGTTATCTCTTTGCAAAGCTTTAAATCCTCAATAAAGATATTCTCCAGTTCTTTCGTGGTCTCCTCATCGTAAATGACGGCATTGACCTCAAAATTCAGCTCAAAGCTTCTGATGTCCATGTTTGCCGTGCCATAGGAGCAGACGCGTCCGTCTGTCATCACGCCCTTGGCATGGAGGAAGCCGTTCTCATACGTATAGCACCTGGCTCCCGCTGACAGAAGATCACCCACATAGGAGTAGGTCGCCCAGTATACAAACGGATGATCCGGCTTGCACGGGATCATCAGGCGGACATCCACTCCGGATCTGGCGGCCATAGAAAGCGCAGATAAGACGGCATCATCCGGAACAAAATACGGCGTCTGGATATAGATATGGTCGCGCGCCTTTGCGAACAGCCGGATATAATTGTCCCGGATCTGCCTGCTGACAGCGTCCGGACCGCTGGCAATGATCTGAATCCCCAGCGGATGAATATCTGGATCCACCTGATCCAGCCGGAATAAATCGACGCCGGTCTCAAAATACCTCATATCCTTAAACAGGTTTTCTCCTGCCGCGTAATTCCAGTCCAGCGCGAAACGAATCTGAAGACTCAGCACAGAACCGCCCGTCAGCTTTAAGTGCGTATCCCTCCAATAGCCGAACTTGGGGTCTCTGGAAATGTACTCGCGCCCGATGTTAAATCCGCCCACGTAGCCGACCTTGTTGTCAATAACCACGATTTTCCGGTGGTTGCGGTAATTCATTCGAAGCTGGAGCCGTCCCAGGATGGGCGGAAAGAAAATCCCTACCTTCACACCGCACTGCTTCAGTTCCTCCCATTTCTTCTTCGGCATGAAACGGCCGCCCATACCGTCACAGAGAATACGGACCTCCACTCCGGCTCTGGCCCGTTCGGCCAGGATCGGGCTGATGGAATCGAACAGCTCGTCGTCCTTGATAATATAGTACTGAAGGTGGATAAAACGGTCGGCTTTTCTCAGTTCATTGCGCAGATCCGTATATTTTGCCTCGCCATCCGTAAAAATGCGGACAGTATTGTCGATAGTCAAAACTGCTCCTGAGGTCTCTAAATTGTACAGCACCAGATCCTCATAGTCACGGGACAGATGAGACTCCAGGCTGGTATCGTGCGACTTTAAAAACTCTTCCTGGCCGCGCACGGTAAAATAGACGCGGTCCTCCACTTCCTTAACGCGGAACATCTTGCTTTTCCCCATGTCCTGCCCCAGAAGGAGGTAAAACACGAAGCCAAAAATCGGTATGAAATACAGGACCATCAGCCAGGTCCAGACAGATTTCGGATCACGCCTTTGGAAAAATACGATTATGATTGAAAAAATCAGATTGATGTAAATTAAATGCTCCATGATCCACGACCAGACGGCTGTGACCGCCATCCATGCTGTCTCCATATGAAGTCCTCCTTTTTCCCCTTCGAGTACTCTCGGAAACTCCTTGTGCTCAGATTTGTGAGATGATTTTTCGTCAGATGTTCACAAATTTACGAGGCGTACACGGCGTGTACGTTGAATAAATTTGTGTGCATATGGCGGAAAATCAGCCACAAAGATGAGTGCAAAGGAGTTTCCGAGAGTGCTCCCTTCCTCAGTCTTCCCCGAAATAATCCATATCAATCGTATAGACCAGACGTTCCATCTCCTCAAATGTCGTAATTCCAGCCAGAACCATTTTCACCGCCTCTTCTTTCAGAGTCGTCATCCCATGGCTGCGAATTGCGTACGCTTTCAACTCGTCTTCTTTTCTGCCCTCTGAGATCATGCGCTTCATCTCCGCATCCACGCTTAAAATCTCATGGATGGCAATGCGGCCCTTGTATCCTGTCTCATTGCAGAGATAACAGCCCTTTCCCCGGCGCAGACGCACGTGTTCACCAGGAGCCGCAGGCTTTCCGTACAGAATCTTCAGTTCTTCGGGACGCGCCTCATACTCTTCCTGACAGTAGGGACAAACCTTTCTCATAAGTCTCTGAGATACGATTCCGGCTATGGAGGCCGCAGCCAGATACGCGGGAATTCCCATATCCATCAGCCTCGTAACCGATGATGCGGCATCATTGGTATGAAGTGTGGAAAATACCAGATGACCTGTGATAGCGGCGCGTGCTGAAATCTCAGCAGTCTCCGGGTCTCTTGTCTCTCCGATCATGATGATATCGGGATCCTGACGAAGAATGGAGCGCAGTCCTGTCTGGAAGTTCAGCCCCGCTCTGTCACCTACCTGTATCTGATTAATCTTCGGCAGATTGCGTTCCACCGGATCCTCTATTGTAACAATATTCACAAGGCGGCTGCTTAAATACTGAAGAACCGAATATAATGTCGTTGTCTTCCCACTTCCGGTCGGTCCGGTAAAGTAAATGATCCCGTGCGGGATACGCAGAAGCTGTTTCATCTTCCGGTAGTTATCACCGGACATGCCAAATGCGGCGCTGCGGTCAATCGGCGTATTCGTCGTCAGGAACCGAAGCACACCCTTTTCGCCGTAAATGGTAGGTACGAAGGATACTCTCACGTTCATCTCCCTGCCATCCAGTGTGATTTTAAAGTGACCGTCCTGCGATTTCCTTTTCTCGGCAATATCCATCTTCGCCAGAATCTTGGTGCGCGCCACAATACCCTGATGAATGGCAGGAGAAAGCGTCATGTATGGAATCAGCATTCCGTCGCGCCTCATGCGGACAACCGTCTCATTTTCGTAGGGTTCAATATGAATATCACTGGCGTTTGTATTGTAGCCCTTCAAAAGCAGGCTGTTTAACAGACGGACGATTGGCGCCTGATCTTCATCGGAGCTTACCATCAGGTTCTCCGCAAAGGTTCTGGAAAATACGGCGTGTTCGCTGGCCAGTCTCGCCGCCGCTCTGGCGTCAATCCCTGAGTAATTCAGCTCGATCGCGTGGCGGATCTGCGTCCGTTCCGCCAGAATCAGCAGGATTCTCATATTGGTCACCAGACGGATATCCTCAAGCGCATATAAATCCAGTGGATCCGCCGTCGCCACGGTTAAACAGCTTCCTTCCATGGAAACTGCTATAATATTATATTTTATGGCCAGCTGTTTCGGTATTTTCTCCACTGCACGCTCATCGATATGAAAGAACTCCAGATCAATGACTTCGAGTCCCATACTGCGTCCCAGCACTTCCATAAGCTCCCGGTCCGTTACATACCCAAGATCCGTCAGAACTTCGGCCAGACGCCGGTCATTTGCCTCCGCTTTCAATTGCTTCAGACCTTCATTCAGTTGTTCCTTCGTGATGGCGCCCTGTTCTACCAGCACTTCTCCAATGTGTATTCCCTTCATTTCTCCAACCTCAAACTGTATTTTCAATCCATTCCCATGACGCCGACTCATTGCCTGCTGGAATATCCCGGATCTGTGTAGTAAATATAGAGGGTATTTCCAGCCGTGCCGGCGCTGGCTTCCAGATCACGGCGGATTATGTCTATGCCGTTCAGTTCTAAATTAACTAATTTTACCACAGAGTCTGCGGAATATAAAGCCGTATTCGTTTGATTCTTCCACGTAATCCGGTACTTTAAAACCGGTGCATTACCCTCTGACGATACAGGCAGAATCTCGCAGAAGGCCTTTCTCTTCCGGTAAAATTCCTCTTCACATATCGCTTCTCCGTCGCAGTAGATCCTGCCATCCCTTGAAAACAGGATTTCATGGCCGTATTCATCACCGGTCAATTCTTCTCTGCTGATCACCAGGCTCTCCGCACAGGAAATCCGGTCCTCCAGATAATCGACAATCACCTGAGTCGTTCTCCTTAAGTCGTCGGCGGAGGCGCTCGTTTCAAACATGTTTCCCGTGTAGGTATACATCCGGATCAGGAAGCTCATGAGAATGAATGCGATTGCCAGGGACGCGATCAATTCCGTCAGCGTCATTCCCCGGTCGCCGCTCAGACGGCCATTCCATTTTCCACTCACACTGCACCTCACTCCCTGGATTTCGGCACCGGCCCTATCACCTTCAGTGTGACAGGTGAGGCATGTCCTTCACCGGTCCATGACATCCCATATTCCATAATCACTGCATCCATGGAAATTGTATGATTGTTTATTTTGAATCTGAGTTTTGTCTCTTTCGTTCTGAGCGGTTCCTTTTCCAGCTCCACGCATTCCAGCGCAGCCATATACTGTTTTCTCATCACGGTTCCCCTGCCCAGGGAAGAATGTGCCATTCCCAGGCATTTCAAGAATATCGTGACCGCAATCAATAGAATGGTCCATGCTGCCAGAGACTCGATCAGAGTAAAGCCATCGTTTGATTTGCAGGGGTTTTCTGTATTATTGTGTCTTGCCATGTTACTGTGCTTTTCCATATTACTGCATCTTGCCATTTTACCACATTTCACGATTTGCCTCCCATTCGCGGTTAGAGTGCTCGGTTATTCCACTTATGCCATCCCGTTAATTTATAGTAACAGTTCAGACGGCGGGAAAATTGGTGCAATAACGGACGTTGAGCTGGCTCATAAGGCCGTCTTTACACCAATTTTCACATCGGATGGATATCCGATGCTTCTTGACCGGCTTTTTCAGTCAAGAAGATGAGCCGTCTGAACTGTTACAATTTATAAGCTGTGGTTCTCCCCGTTCATACCCGAGGACGATCCATGGCTCTTCCTCCGATTCCGGATCGTTCTGGAGATAAACTGTCATGATCTCGGTGCTGCTGCCTTTCTTCGCAGTAGCGGTCAACATAAGACAGTTCTCTTCCGGCATGTAGTATCCGGTCATCGTACAGCTTCCCATGGTGGCATCTAATTGGAACTTGATGGCGGAGATGGGAATCATATTGTTGATTCTGGAATCTGACATATTGGCCGAATCCGTGTTGGATTGCGCGTTTAGTTCTGCTTTTGGTTCTGTGCCAAATTCTCCATTTGATTCGTTTCCAGGCTCTGCTCTGAATTCTCCATCTGGTTCATCTTCCAGTTCCGCGCCTGACTCCTCATCCGGTTCGTCTCCCAGCTCCGCGCCTAACTCCTCATCCGGTTCGTCTCCCAGTTCCGCGCCTAACTCCTCATCCGGTTCGTCTCCCAGCTCCGCATCTGATCCGCTACCCATAAATTCCGAAATTTCATCTAAAATGGCATCCCGCAGTTCTCCGGAACCGTTACCTGTAAAGTCTGCAGCCGCAGTCTGTACGATGGAGCGTGCCGTTAAATACGCCTGCCTGTCATTGTACTCCCTAAGACTCTGCCGATAATACGCTGAAGTGGCAAACAGAATCGCGGTCACCAGAATCATCAGTATCATAACCATAACTACGACCCAGCCGAGTACGTACCCTTCTTCCCCGTTTTTGCGCCCTGCCATTTAACCACCTCATTTCAGTTTACTGACTTTCAGGGCTCGCTGATTATTTTCATATTGCTGTATTCACCACTGTTTTTCAATTCCTCACTGCCTTTCAATTCCTCACTGCTTTTCAACTCCTCACTGCTTTTCAACTCCTCACTGCTTTTCAACTCCAGCATCAAGCAAGTCACCGTCATAGACAGCGTTTCACCATTGACGTTGCCGTCCGTCATCGCTTCCGCTCCATCGGCCTTATCCTCTATGCTGTTTCTGGAATATGAAGTCACAGAGATCCAATCTCTGTCGTATGCCCAGTCCAGCAGCCGGTATAAATCTTCCATTGTTCCTGATGCTTCTACATGGACAGTCGCCTTATGGATGTTATATCCGGTTTCCGCCGCCTCCTTTGTCTCCAGAACAGAAACATCTAAAACCTTAATGGTCTCGGGTACAATTTCAAAGGAGGTCAGATATTCTGCAAGTTCCGGAATCAGCATGGAATTGGTACGGTACGGCAGATAATCCTCCGTATTTTCACCAATCACGCCCTGTTCTCTGCCAATCTCCTGCTCCAGGACAGATTTCCCAGTCAGATCGTTCTCGGACTCGCGTTCCTGAAGCTGTATAATTTTCAGTTCCGCCTCTGTCCTTACCCGTTTCATATCGGATGGAATTTTCACCAGATAGTAGACTCCCGTTAAAAGCAGAAGAACTACCGCAATATAAACCAGTACCTTTTCTCTCTGCGTCAGTTTTCTCATGGTTCCCTCCTTATTCCGGCATTTTTAATACACACTCCAGTTGAAAATAATACCAGCCATCCTTTTCCTTTGTCACCGGATTGACATTGGTAAATCCGGAATACTCTATCTTTGAGAACAGTCCGCTCTCTTCCAGTCTGCGCGCATAAGCTGATATTTCCCCATAGTTCTGTGAATTTCCGTTAAAAATCAGCGAGCCATCCATGTATTCCGGTTCGGAGAGTTCCAGGCTTCCGCCCGCCGCGTCAAAGATATACTTCCGCACAGCGCTGTTCATCTTCGCAGTCTTTACCGCCTCTTTCTTTACTGCAGCCTGCCCGGCCGTCAGGGTTCTCAGGGACATCAGTTTCTCTTTCAACTGTTTTTCTTCTGCCAGCGCCTCTTTTCTCCCTTTTTCAGACAGGCGTTCTTCAAGAACATGTATCTCTTCCCTCATGTTTCTTACAGCAATCTCGTTACCCGCCGCAATCCCCAGGAAGATACTGAGAATTGCCGCAGGTAAAAGACATGCTCCAAGAAAACGGGACCGTTCCTCTCCCCTGCGCCTTTCCTTCTGTTTCGCCGCTCCAATGAGATCCAGAGACTTACGGCCTCCCAGCAGACTGCCGGTGACATACATATACTGGCCCATGGAATAGCTGATGCCGCCTTTTGATGTAATCAGCGCTTCCTCTCCAGGCACCGTCACCGTGATATCCTCATTTTTCACAATGCTGGGAATGAGGCGGTCCAGTTCTTCTTTCCCCAGCCCGCAGAGACAGACAAAATCCAGTTCAAATTCATCTCTCTGCATCTTGCAGAAATGAATAACGGACCGGATCACCTTCGCCATCTCTGCCGTACTCTCCTCAGTTCCTCTCTCATCGACCAGACGCATGCGGTTCGTATACGTATAGACACCATCGATGTAAAGCGATGTCATCATATTCCGTCCATCCGCGATTGCCATAATAAATGTCTTATTTCGGAAAGACGGCAGGAAATCAACCAGATTATTCAAACCATCTACTGCGACGTCAATCGATTTCAGCTTCATACCACATTCGGAGAACAGGCTCTGGTACTCAAGAATTACACTGCGTTTCATCGCCACACAGAGGATAGTACACCCTTTGTTATCCCTGTTTTTCCTCCTGATGATACTGTAATCATAGACGTAGCTGCCCTTCTCTGAGGGCAGAATCAGATCGGAAATCTCCCGTCTCACCAGTTCCAGCATCTGGCTGTGAGGCATCCGCGGAGCTCGCAGCACCTTCGTGATAATCTGGTTTCCGCCCATAGTCAAATACACATGTCTGCGGTATTTACCATACCGCTTCCTGATTCCGTTCAGTACCTCCTTTACGGCTTCCTCTTCTGTCACAACGTCGTTAATTAAGGCGCCTTCCTTTAAGCGGATGCTAAGGCAGTCCATAATCTCTATCTTTTTCCCTGACCTTCCAAGCACAGTTCTTATCTCATTTTCCCCTAAATAGACTGATAATCTCATATGTGCCCTCCTGTTTAAGGCCTTATCCGATACTCTGATAATACTGGTAAATGGGAACCATCACAGACAGCATCAAATAACCAATGATGACTGCCATGATAATAATCATGGTCGGCTCCAGAAGCGACAATAGCCGCTTTATCGCTGTCTCTGACCTTACTTCAAAGGATTCCGCGGTGCGTTTCAACATGGAACCCAAATTCCCGGATTCCTCTCCTATGTAAATGCTGTGAATTAGTTCGGGACAGAACTCTCTGATCTGAGACAGTGAGTCGGAAAGAAGCATTCCGTTTTTCATATCCTCCATTACCTGACAGAGCCGTTTCCTCATATAGCGGCTGCCCAGCGCATCCGCAGTCAGTTCCAGTGCATGAATAAATGGAACGCCTCCGCCATACAGGAAACTGAAGGTCCTTGCAAATCTGCCAGCCATGATCGTCTTAAGAAGTGTCCCGATCCCCGGAATATGAAGCAACATTTTATCCTTCCATACCACTGCGCCAGGCCTGGTAAATACTCCGGCCAGAATCACTGCAGCCGAAATAATGACCGCAGCGATATCTGTAAAATGATCTCGAAGCCCGCGGCTTACTGCCATCAGAATCTGCGTGGAAACCGGTATTTGCTCCATGGATTCGAACAGCTCGAAAAAGCTGGGAAGGACGGCGGTAAACAACAGGAGTACCACCGCAGTAACGGTCAGAAAGAGAAAGGCAGGATAGACCATGGCGGTCCCGATCTTCTTTCTCGTCTCATCTTCCCGTTCGAAGTACTCTGCCATTTTCTCTGACGCCTCTGCGAGGCCGCCTCCCGCTTCCCCGGCGCGCACCATGCCGATGAGAATGGGTGGAAATACGCCATCCTGCATCTCCATCGCCTGAGAAAAATCCACGCCATGCACGATCATATGGTAGAGATTTCCATAGATCTCCCTTAAATCTTTTCTCGATTCCTTGACACTGATTAAGTTCAGCGCCTGCGCCAAAGGTATTCCGGAATTCAGCATGACTGTCAATTCGCCCATAAATCGTGACAGAAGTCCATAGCCCAATGGACGCCTTCTGACTTTTCCGCGCTCTTCTTTAACCTTCACCGGATACAGACCCATGGCCCGGATCTTTGTCCACGCCTGATCAAAGTCCTGAGCCTGAATCTTCCCTCTCGTGCGCCTGCCGTTTATACTTTTCGCTGTATATTCGTAATCCGCCACAAAATCACCCTTTCTCTCATTCGGCAGTTCCAGCAGTTTCTAAAATTTTACCACGTTCAAGAATCTTTTCTATTAATCTCTCGGCCGCTCATCCTCTTAAAAATCCCAGATACCAGGCCAGCAGCTTGTCTCCATACAGAAGGGAAAGCACGACACCCGCCGCCAGAAATGGACCAAAAGCAAAATGCGATCCGCGCCCGGCCTTATGTGACGCCAGCAGCCAGATTGCATAACCACCTCCTGACACCACAGAGAGAAAGGCGGCAGCAATGATCCGCGGTCCTCCAAGTATAAGGCCGCAGACAGCCATCAGTTTGATATCACCGCCTCCAAAGCTTTCCGGAACGGCAAGCGTCATAAGATACATGGGCAGGCTGACAGCAAGCCCTCCCATCACTCTGCTTAAAAGAGTGATTCCAGGCTCCGTCACAAGAGACAGGAACGCAGGAATGAGAAGCGCGGCTGTCATCCGGTTCGGAATGCGCATGGTTTTAAAATCCGTATATGCGATCGCCGCTAAAATCAGACACACCAGCCATATCATGACTGCACGGAGGTCAAATCCACCACAGTGATACCAGGTTATACCCGCCAGAAAAAGGGCCACCGCAGCTGCGACGACCCTCCTAGGAATACTTCTGCCCATATGCTCCTCTTCAGTCTTCATAGGTAACGCCCTTTCCGCCGGTGATCGTAATCTTCTTCCCATCTTCCGGGGTATACTCTATTTCCTCAACTTTGTTTCCATCCAGCGTTATCTTAAAGCTGCTTCCGCTCTCCACGTCATTGCCCAGAAGCGCCTCCACTCTGGCTATGTATTTGGAACCGTCACCTCTGGTATACTCGACAACCGAGGCCACAGCTATTCCGTTATTCGTGCCTTCCTGTTCCAGAGCCGCAGCCTGTGCTGCAACATAGACATTCCGGGCCTGCGAAGTATATGACTTCTTTCTGGCATCACTGATAAACCCACTCATGGTCGGAATAGCAACCGCTGCCAGGATTGCAATAATGACCAGAACTGCAAGCACTTCTACCAACGTAAATCCATTTCTGTCTTCTCTTATATGTTTCCATCTGTTCATCTTTGGTATCCCTTTTTCATTTTCTGTCACGTACTTCCACTTCGGAATCATTCTTTATCTCTATTTGATAATCCTTCACATCGTAGATCATACCGTTTATCTTGCCTGTCGACGGGTCATAAAAGATGCCCCGGATCTGTCCGCCTTTCGTAACACTGCCTTTCAGCATATCGTATAAAGCGTTCTCTTTGCTCCCTACCTCCGGGTAAAATATCTCGTTATACATTACGAAGTCATCGATCATTCCGTCGGCAGCAAGCCGGTCAATGACATACGACTGCATGGCTGCCTTTACCATAAACGTCTCCGCCACATATGACTTTTTCTTTGCATCATCGATAAATGCATTCAGCCCGGGAACGAGATTCGCTGCAAGAATCGCAATGATGGAGAGCACCGCAAGCGTCTCAATTAAGGTAAAGCCCGCATCATCATTTTGCATACGTTTTCGTTTGCTTTTCACCCATCTAAATAAACTGGTTTTTTTCTTCATTATAATAGTAGTCAATCGAGGCCAGTCCACTGGTTATCTCTTCCTTATCAAGGCCCAGCGACAGACAGCAGTCCTCCAGAGAGGGGTAATAGTCGCGAAGCTGTGTATTTAAGAAACTGAGCAGCATGACCGGGTCTTTAGGTACATTTGCCATTTCCGATTCTCCTGTTCTATATCAATGCAATTCATTCTAGCATATATTTCCGGTATTTTCAACGTGCAGAAATCGATTACGGTGCTGCAGACATCAATTTACGAAGAGAATTTTAAAAAGGCCTATACGAACGAAAAAAGTCGTGATACAATCGTTTTCAGCATCATAACAGGAGGAAATTTCATGAAAAAAATATTAATGCTCGGCACTGGCGGCACCATCGCCTGCAAACGCGGTGAATCCGGCTTAAAGCCTCTGATCTCTTCGGAAGAGCTTCTCTCATACGTCCCGGATGCGAAGCAGTTCTGCCAGGCGGACAGCCTTCAGATACTCAATATAGACAGCACCAATATGCAGCCAAAACACTGGCTCACCATGGCGGGAGCCATCGAGGCGCACTATGAAGAATACGACGGCTTTGTCATCTGTCACGGAACGGATACCATGGCCTACACGGCCGCCGCACTCTCCTATCTGATTCAGAATTCCTCCAAGCCCATCGTCATTACAGGCGCTCAGAAGCCGATCGATATGGAAAATACGGATGCCAGAATCAACTTGTGTGACAGCCTTCGTTTTGCCAGCGACGACCGTTCCTGCGGCATCATCATTGTCTTCGATGGAAAAGCAATTGCGGGTACCCGCGGAAAAAAGGAACGAACTAAGAGCTATAATGCATTTTCCAGCATTAATTTTCCATATATTGCCACAATCCAGGATGGCCATGTCATCTTTTATCTGGATGAAAAAGAGCATTTAACGGACCATGTTCAGTTTTATCGCACGCTGAACCCCAATGTCGCCCTGCTGAAACTGATTCCTTCCATGGGAGCCGATGTGCTGGATTACATGGCGGGCCATTATGATGCCGTCATCATCGAGTCCTTTGGCGTAGGCGGACTTCCCTCCTATGACAGCGGGGATTTCTACAAAGCCATCAAGAAATGGATTTCTCTCGGCAAGACCGTCGTCATGACCACTCAGGTAACCAATGAGGGCAGCAACATGTCGGTCTACGAGATAGGGCACTCCATCAAAAAAGAATTCGGTCTCCTGGAGGCATACGACATGACGCTGGAGGCCACGGTAACAAAGCTGATGTGGATTCTGGGGCAGACGCAGGACGCACATGAGATTCGTGATATGTTCTATCGCACAGTGAATAAAGATATTTTATGGCGTGCACACTGAAAATCCAATACCCCACAGTAATCTGCGGGGTATTGGGCTGCAATAATTTATTCGGGATATGCAATCAGCTGGTTTCCGTTTTCTGCTACATCGATCACAATTGTATTGCCGGCTCTCACCTCGTCTCCGAGGATGATCTTGGCGGCCAGCGTCTCCACATGCTTCTGGAGATACCGTTTCAGCGGACGTGCTCCGTAAATCGGATCGTAGCCCCGATCCACCACAAACTTCTTCGCAGCATCGGTCAGTTCAATCTTCAATTCCTTATCCCCGATCCGTCTGTTTAAATCCTGGATCATGAGATCGATGATCCCGGCAATATTGTCCTTGGTAAGAGGCTTAAACAGAATAATCTCATCCAGCCTGTTTAAAAATTCCGGACGGAAATGGCCTCTTAAATCATTCATAACCATGGCCTCGGCCTCCGGCGTAATACTGCCCCTCTCATCGATGCCGTCTAAAAGGTACTGGGAACCGATGTTGGAGGTCATGATAATAATTGTATTTTTAAAGTCTACGGTTTTACCAGTTGAATCGGTAATACGTCCATCATCCAACACTTGCAAGAGGACGTTGAATACATCCGGGTGCGCCTTTTCCACCTCATCAAACAGTACAACAGAATACGGTTTTCTGCGGACGGCCTCTGTCAGCTGGCCGCCTTCGTCATACCCTACATATCCTGGCGGCGCCCCAATCAGACGGGATACGGAGTGTTTCTCCATGTATTCACTCATGTCGATCCTGACGATGTTATTCTCATCATCAAACAATCTCTCCGCCAACGCTTTCGCAAGCTCCGTCTTACCCACACCGGTAGGTCCTAAAAACAGGAAGGAACCAATAGGCTTTGTAGGATCCTTGATTCCCGCCTTGGAACGGATAATGGCCTCGGTTACTTTCTCAACCGCTTCGTTCTGACCAATCACTCTCCTATGAAGCTCTTCATCGAGATGAAGCGTCTTATTCCTCTCGCTCTCCGTCAGCTTTGCAACCGGTATGCCGGTCCATTTGGAGACGATCTTTGCAATCTCGTCCTCCGTCACATTTTCATGCACCAGGCTTAAATCCTGGCTCATGACACGGGTCTCCTCTTCCTCCAGCTCCTTCTGAAGCTGAGGCAGCCTTCCGTACTGCAGTTCAGCCGCACGGTTTAAATCGTATTTCTGTTTGGCATCCTGAATCTCCCGGTTTAAATTCTCTATCTCCTCGCGCAGGGTCGATAAGTGTTCTACTGAAGATTTCTCATTCTCCCACTGGGCCTTGGAAACAGCAAATTCATCGTGCAGCTCCGCCAGTTCTTTCTGAAGCTCTGACAGCCGGTCCTTACTCAGATGATCGGTCTCTTTCTTAAGAGCCGCTTCCTCAATCTCCATCTGCATAATCTTTCTGGACAGTTCATCCAGTTCTGCAGGCATGGAATCAAGTTCTGTCTTAATCATCGCACAGGCCTCATCGACCAGATCGATTGCCTTATCCGGAAGGAACCTGTCGCTGATATAGCGGTCCGAAAGGGTAGCCGCCGATACCAGAGCCGAGTCTGTAATCTTTACGCCGTGGTAAACCTCGTACCGCTCCTTCAATCCACGAAGGATTGAAATGGTGTCCTCCACTGTCGGTTCCGCCACCATAACCGGCTGGAAACGGCGCTCCAGCGCCTGATCCTTTTCGATGTACTGGCGGTATTCATCCAGCGTCGTAGCGCCAATACAATGAAGCTCGCCCCTGGCCAGCATCGGTTTTAACATATTGCCGGCATCCATGGATCCTTCTGTCTTGCCTGCGCCTACAATCGTGTGAAGCTCATCAATAAACAGAATGATCTGTCCGTCGCTCTTCTTCACCTCGTCCAGAACGGCTTTCAGCCTTTCCTCAAATTCTCCGCGGTACTTGGCCCCCGCCAGGAGAGCGCCCATATCCAGGGCAAACAGCTTTTTATCTTTTAAGCCCTCCGGCACATCACCGCGCACAATACGCTGTGCCAGACCTTCGACAACTGCGGTTTTACCAACACCGGGTTCCCCGATTAAAACCGGATTATTCTTCGTCTTTCTGGAAAGAATTCTTACTACGTTACGAATCTCGCTGTCGCGGCCGATAACCGGGTCCAGTTTCTGGTCTCTCGCACGCTCCACCATATCATAACCATACTTCTCCAGTGTATCGTACGTCGCCTCCGGGTTGTCACTCACAACCCGCTGATTACCGCGGACTGTTGACAATGCCTGAAGGAAATTCTCTCGCGTAATTCCATAGGACCGGAACAGCTCCTTTACCATTCTGGAAGGCTGCTTCAGCATGGCGAGAAACAGATGTTCCACGGAAACATACTCGTCTCCCATGGCTTTCGCCTCATCCTCTGCGCTGATCAATACCTTATTTAAATCATTGCTGATATAGAGCTGGCCTCCGCTCACCTTCGGCAGCTTTTCTATAGCCTGGGCAGCCTCATTTAAAAATTGTTCCTTCTGAACGTTCATCTTTGTGATGAGCTTTAAAATCAGGCTGTCTTCCACGGTTAAAAGGCTGTACAGCAAATGTTCCTGCTCAATCTGCTGGTTCCCGTATTCATAGGCCAGCTTTTCGCATTTCTGCACCGCCTCAAGTGACTTCTGTGTAAATTTATTAATGTTCATTTTATCCTCCTTCTCATCCTATCCGGAGATACAAAGCATTTGTTTTAATTGTTCTATATGTACTATAACAAATGTTTTATGTGATGTCAAGATTTTTTTTATATGATTGCATTTATCTGCTCTTATATTTACTCTTATATTTACTCTTATATCTGCTCTTACATTAATCTTACGTTTTTTTCCGCCTTGTTGTCTTTTGAATTCCTATCCTTTATAATTTACTTAACAGTTAATGAAAAACCTGTTGTCTTACAGAAAAGGAGAGGAAAAGAATGAAATTATATTCTCATTATATAAAGATTAAAAATATAAAAATCAAAAGTATAAGGACCAAAAGTATAAAGATCAAAAGTATTGCCGTGCTTGCGGTCTGCTCTCTGTTCTTTAGCGTGGGGCCCGGAGCAATCACAAGCTTTGCTCATACCCCCGACGAATCTCGTTTTTTAAACGGGACCTGGGAAAAAGACGATCATGGATGGTGGTTTGCCAATAAAGGGAACCCTGACTATTTTACTTCCACCTGGGCCGAATATCAAGGATACTCCTACTATTTTGGTGTCGATGGCTATCTGGTTACCGGTTGGAATTATATAAATAACCACTGGTATCGCTTCAATCCAGAGAAAGGGAATCATGAGGGGGCCATGATGACAGGCTGGATCTATGATCCTGACTATAAAGGCTGGTTTTACACTAACCCCTCCGGTATCCTGGTCACCGGCTGGAATAAGATCGGCGGGGAGTGGTACTACTTTAATCCAGAATCCGACGGAACCTTGGGACTCATGGCCGTCAATCAGGTAATCGACAGTTATTACGTGGACTCCGATGGAAAAATGAATGAGCCGTAGACTGCTGGATGGTTTGAATTATTTTTATAAAAAATAGGATTGGAATCAGAACGCATGACATGTATTTCTTAAATGTCCTGTGTTTTGATTCCAATCCTGTTTTATTGGTTACTTATTTATTGGCTACTTACTTTACATCATCTATTTTTCACATATTTTGATCATACGATTTCTATCTCAGGAGACAGATACCGCCCGCTTTTCGAGTCCGTGGAACCGGAGTGAAAAGACTGCGGCCCGGAATATCCAGTCAATAAACATTCCATACCACACCCCCATTACACCCAAATGGAATATCCGCACGAAGAGATACGCAAACGCAATACGGAACACCCACATGGAAAATACTGAAACGGCCATCGTAAATTTTGCATCGAGAGAGGCCCTGAGTGTATACGGTATGGTAAACGCAAGGGGCCAGGCGACCATGGCGATACTGTGAGCTGTAATCATCTGCCTCGATATCGCAGATGCCTCAGTCGACAGCCGGTAAATTCCCACCAGCGGACCGCCAAACACAATCATCACAGTACACAAAACAATGAGTATGGCATAATTGATACCAGTCAGCTGACGTGTATACTGCTTAGCCTGCCCCGTCTCACCGGCACCTACGCACTGGCCCACAATCGTGATCAGCCCCAGACCAATTGCATTTCCAGGCAAATATAAGAGGGTAACCAGATTTGACGCTACCGCGTAGCTGGCAATGGCAGCAGTCCCCAGTGACGAAACGAGACTCTGAAGAGCGATCTTTCCGAACTGAAACATTCCGCTCTCAAGACCGTTTGGAATACCGATCGATAATATATTCCTGATCATATGAAAATTTGGCCGCAGTTCACTCAGCCGGTTAATCCTGATTATATTATCCGGCTTCTGAATGAGATACACCATCAGCACAGCCGCCACCATTCTGCCTGCCAGCGTTGGATATGCCACACCTGCGACACCCATATGAAGTCCGAAGATACAGACCGCATTTCCTGCCACATTGATTGTATTCATGACAATGGATATTACCATAGATATCCTGGAATTCCCCATCGAACGGAACAACGCTGCGCAGGAATTATAGACGGCAATAAAGGGATAAGAAAGAGCCGTAATTCCAAAGTAAATCACCGCGTCATTCATAACCGCTGTTTCCACTTTTCCAAACACAATCCCCAGGAGATGGCGATTTCCAATTAAAGCCGCCATTGTCACGATCAGAGACAGTATTGTTGTAACTCCAACCAACTGTCCCGCCGCCCGGCAGGCATTTTCCGATTGTTTTTTTCCCAGATACTGAGCCGATACCACAGCTCCCCCAGTGGCAAGCGCCGCCAGAATCTGAATAATCAGAACACTGATGGAATCTACCAGGGATACCCCCGATACCGCTGCCTCACCGACCGCAGCCACCATCATGACATCGACCATTCCGACCAGTACGGCCAATATCTGCTCCACGATCAGCGGAGCCAGTAATTTCATTAAATCTTTTCTTGTAAACATACCTTCTGCCTCTGTGAACTGCCCTAAAGATAAGTGGTTTTATGCTACTTGTTTTAGATGTTCCCATGCCATAGTATACCACAAAAATACACTCTTGGCTAACTTACCCATTACTCAAACGGATACCGGATTCCCCACTGTTCTCTCAAAGCATCCATGGTCTCCATCATACGAATGGTGACATGGTGGGGCATCTCAGGACATTCCAGACGCTGCTCCCGGATTGCCTTTCGGCTGGCTTCTATCTGATACTCATATCCCGATATCTGCTCCGGCCTAATATAATTTTCCTTCAACCTGCGCTTTTCATCGAATACCTTAATGGATTCGAAATTATTTATATTTTCAACTTCTATGTATCCTTTTGTACCATAGATAATCCCTCTTCTGTCTGAAAGGACATGGATCGAGCTGTTTAATACCGCCATCTTCCCGCCTGAATAGCAGAAAGTCATACTGTTCTGGGAATCTACCCCGGACTCAGTCTTGATGACAGAGGAATTGATGGAAGTAATCTCATCACCAAATACTAAGGATGCAAATGCGATGGTATAAACACCAACGTCAAGAAGCGCTCCCCCCGCCAGATTTGGATCTACCAGTCTCTGAATCTTATCAATCAAGTAACACAGACTGGCCGTCAGTGTCATTGGCTCTCCTATCACGCCTGAATCAAGCACATCTCTTAAGGTCTTTGCCATTGGCATGTAACGGACCCACATCGCCTCAGTAATAAGCAGTTTCTTTTCTTCCGCCAGAGCAATCATTTCCTTTGCCTGTGCTGCGTTCACCGCAAAAGCCTTTTCACACAGAACATGTTTTCCATGTTCCAGACAAAGAATCGCATTCTTATAATGCTCTGAATGAGGGGTTGCTATATACACCAATTCTATTTCCGGATCTGCAGCAAGTTCCTCGTAAGAACCGTATGTGTGTTTAACGCCGAACCGCTCTCCAAAATCCTTCGCTTTCTCCGAACTTCTCGACGCCGCACCGTAAAGTTCCACTCCAGGCATCTGGTTCATCGTATCTGCCAGAGTTGCAGCAATCACTCCGGTTCCCAGTATTCCTATCTTAAGCGCTTCCATCCCTTCTCCTCCTGTTTTACAATTGTGATTTTGTCATTCAGTATAACACAACAGAACTGCGTGTACAATCATTCGTTTCCCTTTTCCCAGGCATGTGGACAGTGTAATAAGAGAATCTGTTATTTCAGGCTGGCTGCCCGTTGTATAGAGGGATTTACCTTTCACACTTTTTAAATATGTCTTTTTCTCCTCCTCACTGATAAAATGACTCTGGTATATCCCCGTCTCCTCTTCCCGGGCAGTATAGCAGGAAAATATCATATACTGCAGCCATTCCTCCTGTCGGTATATCCATATGCTCCTATGGTTCTGAAAGTAAGCTTCGCTCCGATACTGTTTCAAATCTGCAAACATACTTCCATCCTTCATGTTATGGCCATAGATAATCTGGTTCTCGCCTTGCTCCAGACAAAATATGGTGCCACAGGGATTTTCTTCTCCACTGAATGTGTGGTTTAAGTAATAACCCGGGATTGTATTTTTTACTGTCGGATAGTTGATGTTCGTCCCCGGAATCCAAATCCAAAATACATAATCCGGATTCCGGGAAGTCATCATGCGCGTCCATTTCTCCTCCTTCTTCATATTCACTTTCGGCGCTGCCGCATCATCGGTTGTACTGCCTGCTGCCAATTCAAACTGCTCCTGCAGCTGCCTGTATTCCTCCCGTCCAGTCTCATAGATTGAAAGCCTGATAGTCAAGCAGAAGGCAGACAGCCCAAAACCTGTCAGGAGCAGAATTGTTGTTACAAAACGTTTTACTCTGTTCATCTGCTGCCTTCTCTGTCATGCTTCCGAGAGTCTGGCCGTCTTAATCTGTATACAACTCCCGCCAGACATAAGAGCATGGCTGCCAGTACAGCACCAAGCGGATACTCATCTCCAGTCCGTTCACCAATCGGAGGGCTGGTTACCTCCACCGCACAGATCATGCCTCTGAATCCCGATTTATAACTGGCTGTTATTCTTCCAACCCGTCTGGTATCATCAGGTTCTTCCGGCGGAAGAGGCTGATCCGCCACCAGAATCATACTATCTCCGGTAACTCTTCCATTCAAGATTGTAAAGGTATAGTTTTCCTCGGATATAAGATATCCGGCCTGCCTTTTTGTCTCCCGGAATGTATAGATCCCATCCGGCGGCATAGAGAATTCAGCTTTCCCCTCCTTGTTGGTAACAACGGTAAAGATGTTTCCACCAGGTCCCGTAACTGTAAATTCAAAGCCTTCGAGCCCTTTTCCTGTCTCTGCATCCGTCTTCATCAGATACATGGTATTGGTTTCAGAATTATGCCGCTTCAAGTCTATCATCGTAACCTCTATCTGCTGATTCTTTCGTGGAACTGTAAATGAAATATCGGCTGCCGGATGATAACCAGGGGGCGTCTTCTTTTCGTGAAGATAATATGTCTCTCCAGCCGTCAGTTTTCCGGTAACCTCCACGGGTTCTCCGGTAGTTTCGAATTCGAATATGATCTTATCTTTTTCGAACGTAAGAACCTGCAGTACAGCTCCTTTTACGGTATTTCCTGACCCATCCTTCTTATTGATCCGTACTCTGGTCACATCATTTTTCATTTCTACCAGATCGGTGCTTCCGTCCTCACTCACGGTAAAAGGAACTTTCTCCGCATAAGAATAGCCAGCTTCCGGAGTTTCCTCGCACAGATAATACGTTTTCCCGGCTATTAATTTTGCTGTAATTTCATGAGGTCTTTCACCGGAAATCCAACGTTCCAAAACCTTGCCGTCTTCATCAAGAACAGCCATATGGTTACCCGGCAGTTCCCGGCTCCCGGTAAGTTCTTTTTTCGACAGTACCACATGGGTAGGCTTATCAACCATAATCACAATATCATGACTTCCATCTCTGCCTACCGTAAACGGCACGTCTTCCGCAAGTGCATAACCATCGCGTGGTTTTACTTCATGCAGCCAGTATTCACCGCCTGCTGCCAGCTGACCGCTGATGGTCTTAAATTCCTGCTCTGTAGTAAAGACCAGCTCTTCACCTGCTTTAAATCCGGAGAAGTCTCTCACCGCTTTAGCAGGACTTTTGTCTTTATTCAGGATCTGTAGTATAAATCCTGTCTTTTGGCGTTCCGCATCCGACGGGCTTGCATTTGCCGGGGACGGCAGAGTGAGCTTCTTCACGATAATTTCTGTTTTTTTATCTTTCATACGTACGGTAATCGTCTCAGGTTCCAATGGAACGGTGAAAACAATGCTTTCGCAGTATCCATAACCCGCCGGCGGCTTTTCTTCTGCCAGCTCATACGTCCTGCCGGCTGCCAGAATTCCCTCTGCCAGAACCGGCTTACCGGAGGCAGTATAACAGAAGACTGTTTCGCCGCTCTCTATATCTCTGACGCAGTAATAGCCGCCTGTAACGGATTCCCCAGTGTCGGCATCCAGCTTCTCCAAATATAGCCTGGTCTTTCTATCCTGCATGGTTATTGTTTCCGGAACCCCCGCCTCATTGACCGTAAATCGTATATCTTCCTCCCGTGAATAACCGTCAGGCGGCGTATCCTCGCGAAGAATATACTCTTTTCCTGGTATCAGTATATCTGCCGGAATAAGAACCGGTACAGGCTCCACTTTCATAAATCTGTAAATCTCATTTTTTGTTTCTGCATCCATCACTGTATAGATACCTCCGGGAATTTCATCGCCGGAAGCAATATCAATTTTGGAAAAGTATAATTTTACAGGCCGGTCTTCCATATCCACATTATCAATTCTTCCGGATTCGTTTAGTGTGAACCGGTATATCCCTGTAGTCTGCTCCATACCGTCCGTGTATCCCGTTGTTTCAGTCAAACAATAATTGCCTCCTGCAGTCAGCACTTCCCTGACCGTCTCATCGTTTCTGTTATTTTCAAAGACCGCCCCTTGTGCCTCCTTTGATATCGCTCCGACGAACTCTTTGGTTACTGTTTCATAATCTCTGTTCACTTCCTGAATAATTTCATATTCAGTCCCATAGGGAAGGCCGGGAAAAATAACATAATCGTCCCCCTTCAGGGTAATTTGTCCCACTCCCTTTATCCTGCCTTCTTTTGTTCCGGTATAATTCTGATAACCGGACAGCAGCTTACCTGACAAATCAAGGAAACGCATCTGATACGTAAAGGTATCCTGTGGATTCCCTCCCGTCCCGGAGATGTGATTTCTGATCGTTAGACTTCCTTTCGGCGCGATAGGATTTTCCAATATGGTTTCCATGAGATTCATTGGAGAACTGACAGTAAATACTGCTCTTGCTGACGCTCCCATCTGACCGCTTACCAGTGCAGCCAACTCCAGGTGCCCAACAGTGTGCGGTTCCGCATCATGAATCTGCCATGTCAGTATACCTTCAGTTTTTACAGGGTTCCCGGAGGATCTCATAAACTCAAGGCCTTTTTCCAGTTTAGCACTGACAATCAGATCCGCTTTTTCAAGACCAGAGTTTTCGTATGTGATAACGTACTTTATTACATCGCCGTTTATGACCGGCATCTGGCCGTTACCCACAGTTCCCGTGACCTCTGCGATGACACGTTCCTTTGTAACAGGATTTTCTATTACATGCTCAAAACTTCCATTCTCCACTGTCCATGTATCAAGCTCGTCCTGAGCCTGGTTTGCCAATTGAAGCCTGGTTCCAAGATATGTCCTGGATGGCAAAAGAAATGTCCCATTCTCATCAAACCAGATTCTCCTCGTCTCTTTTTTACTCATCTCCGTATTACCATCTGAATAGCGGGTATATTCGGTTATTTCGTACAAATGGCCTTCCTCTATTCCATCATCAGCCGTAAGTAAAATATCAGTACTGCTGATGATATCAGGCAGTACCTCCCCGGTATCCCGGTCCTTCAAAACTGTAAAGGTCTTATCTGCGGTCCTGCAAAAAACAGTGAGTGACTCAATGGTTCCGCCGGCAGAGGAACATTCCAGTACACTGAAATTATTTCTTATATTACTGATGCCGGTTCCAGCCTGATTCACGGTAAAGATAACCGGAGGCGACAAATGGCTGCCGGCCGGTGCTTCCAGTTCTTCCATAATATAGACATGACCGGCTGATAACTTCTTTTTAATTGTAAATCCCTCCGGCCCGGATCTGTTAATTTCTATGGCTTCTCCATTTTTTACGTATTCTCCGTCTATAGCTACTGCATGATAAACAGCAATTTTGGCACCTTCCAGCGCCATGCCGGTATCAAAATTGGTCTTTTTGAAGTGTATTTGTGTGGGATAGTTTTCCACCGCATGGGTATACGTAACAACCTGACTGTCAGCCGTTCCATCAAAGGTAAAAAACTTCTTTCCCCCCGAGATCTGATAATAATCAGGCGGCGAGACCTCCTCGATTGTATAAGTATAAGGATTTATTGTTCCATCTGCCCGAACTTCGCCTACTGCCAGATTTTTAAGCTCTGCACGTCCATTATGACCGGTCGTAATATACCATTCCTCCTTTGTGTCTCTGTTCGTGATCAGGAATCTGGCATTTTCCAGAAGTTCTCCCGTATCAGCCGCCTTCTTAAGCAGTTCCAGGCGTCCCTGAGCCGGTTGATTCACCACACGGATTATCGTAGCCGTGTCACCGCCAATCTCAATTTTTACCGGTTCCCGTTTTGCCATATATGGCGGAACCTCCTCCTCAACAATATAGTAAGTACCATCTGGTATCTTACTGATTCGATGGGGTCTTATATCTCCGACACGAAAGCCTTCCGGAATATTTCCCAGAAACCACTCATCTTCTGTAAATCTTCCATCGAAACCCGAAATCCAACGCTCTATCAGATTTCTCTCATCATGAATAAAGCTTCCCTCTGTTCCCGGCCGATAGAGGGCCATCTTTACCCCTTCCACGGAATATTCATTGGTTCCGTCAGAAATCACTTTCAATATGGATACATACTTCTCCACATTCTCCAGGCTGAAGCGCTGTACACTCCCATTCTCCTCCAGTACAACAGCCTTGGGCTTTGTACGTTCAAAGCCTTCTGGGACCTCAGCCTCAACCAGAACGTAATTACCCACTTTTCGGCCGTCTTTTATATCCGTAAACGGCAGATAATCGATTCTGTGAACCCCTTCCAGTGTATCGTAGCTCTTCAGCCCTGCCGCCAGCTCCCGGTAGTTGAACTGATATTCGAAATTCAGGGGAAGCTGTCCGTCCTCATCCAGAGAGCCGTTATGGACGTTTCGATATATGGTGATTCTGATCATCTTACCGTCATCCGTTCTCCACAACTGTACCGCGCTGTCTGTGACGTCCATCTTTATGGAAGAAATTCTCTCTGCGGATTTTTCACCTGATTTTGTATGCCATGTCAGCCATACAAAATTATCTCCCAACTTCCGGTATGTATTTTCAAAATCCAGTATAAAACTGGATTGATTCACTGCAATTCCGAAAAAGGCCTTCATGCGGTCCATCCATTTAGGACTTATCTCATAGTCTTCTGTATAAGCTTTGAGATCGTCCGTCATCCATTCATCTATTAGCTGGTCTTTTACATATTGCGGCTCTCCTCCATTCATCTTAATATTTCCATCTTCATCCGTCTCGGCTCTGTAGAGTGCCAGACCTGCGGAATATTCCATTGGCAGCGGTATCATATTTCCATTCCCATCCATGCAGTATTTAAAAACTTCAAGCTTGGTATGGTCGTCTTTCATATGGAATGTCTGAACTTCTCCTGTTTTCTTGACCTCCAACTCCATGGAATGACGGATATAACCGCTGGCAGCTTCTATTTCTTCCAGAATATAGTCACCTGCCGGAATCCCTTCAAAATATTTTGGCTTTCCATCTGTAATCCAGTCTGCTGTCACTATGACTGGTGAATTATCTTCCGAGTTTTCTACAGTCCACTTTGCAGGTGTATTTTCTGTTTTCTCCAGGTAATAGCCAGAGGGATAAGTGACAGTATCTGTCGTATACTTCCTCCGGGCCTTATAAAGAGCCAGATGGGCCCCTGAAATCTGACCATAGCTGTAAGCGCCCTTTGGTTCCGTTGTTTTCAATATCCCCTGATAATCGCTGATTACATCTATGCGGTACTGATCCGCAGCATCCGTTTTCACGATCTCAATCTTTATTTTTTCATCTTCCAGCTCCGCATTCTGCACCTGTTTTGTTTCTTTTACTGTGATACCAACAGGAAATCCCTTTACATACCCAGCCGGGGGCTCCACCTCCTCCATAATATAAGTTCCCGGAATCACGCGTTTCAGCATGTCTGCCCGCCCTGTTGTAGGATTGATATTAAACGGATCGTTGGGATATTCATCTCCTGATATCCACGCGTTTTCCATAATCCACGCTTCCCCCTGACGATGAAACAATTTCTTATCATCTGCCGGATCTTCCTTTTGGCCTACATTTCGTAAATCCCATTGGTTATTAATCCGGTAAGCATTCCGGTTAAACGCAGGCAAAAGATCATAGTACCGATACCTCACATAATCGTGGTCAATATCATATACAGGCTCTCCTTTTTTATATACCTGGTCTGATCTCTGATAATATTCCGGAAGGCCATGGCTTCCAACTACCGGATTTACAGACTTTTTAAGCATGGTTCCATCGTAAGTTCCAATCGTATACTCCGCCTCTGTATCTGCGTGAATCGATGCAATCCGGTATGTCTTTATTTTTTCCTGTGCGATAACAGCGCCATTCACCGTCTTGGATACGTTAACAGGCCAGACCAGAATCCGTTCATACTTCTTTCCCCTCCGGTCCGTCCCCACCTCCGTAGTGTAGGCCATTCCTGTTGCAGGGTCGATCTTTGCATCTCTGTTTCCATCTGAATCCACATGGTAAAGTTCAGTCCCTTCCTGCAGTTTAAAACATTTATCCAGGGCCGAATAGACCGCTTGTTCCAAATCACCACCGGTGAGTTCAAAGACAGGATGGCCATTTTTTATAGCATAAACAGATTTCTGATTACGCACCTGAATACGGTTTCCATCACGGTCATAGCCATACACCTTTCCGTCTCTTCCCTGTTCTGTAACCCTTAGACCGCCCAATGAATAGTAGAGAATATCCGTATCCTTCCGCTCAACCATTCGGTAAGTCCAGGTACCGTGGCCGGTACTTCCACTGAGGCTACCTTCAATATCATCTAAATTGACAAACTCCACGGTGTTTCCTGCATATCCTTCCAAAAGCTTTATACTCTGCACATTGTTATTGCGGTCCCGCAACACCTCTACGCCGTCGTAGCCGTAATCACCGTTGTCTCCATTTGATTTGACCTCGACCGCATCATACAAGGCCATCTTCGCCCCCGAAACGTAACGGTTTGTATCATCTGCAGTGTCCAATGGGCGTGTTATCAGGCCGTAACCAGCAAATATGCCGTCTATACAGACTGGTTCTACCGCGTCTCCTGCCAGTTTACGGCTCTCTAAGTATTCTGCGGTTCCCTTATACCAGGCATAGTTCAAATAGCTCCCCTCTTTATAAGCAAACTCCAGATTCTCCTGGCCATACTTGGCCTTCAGCTCCGTTTCACTTCCCTCAACTCGTGTTCGGGTACGGTAAGTAACAGTCCTGTCCCGGTCCTTTAACTTGGATATCTCAAGCCGTATCGGTGTATTTCCCACATAAACCCGCGCAGTATCTTTTGCCCCCTCCGGCCTCTGTACGGTACCATCCTCATAGACTGCCGCGGCAACCCGGCCGTCCTGGTTTCCATTAAGATAGTAGGAAATCTTATCGGAATAAATTTCTATGGCGACCGGCTTCGTTCTGACATAGCCGGACGGCGGCCTCATTTCACACAAAACGTAGGTCCCCGCGCCCAACGGCTGCGGAGTGATCAGATAGCCTGTATTCTGATCCTGCCAGGATTTTTCTGACGGGTTTTCTTCTTCTGCCTGAAGCCCCTCCCGTGTCGTCGTATACGCTTCAAATCCCCCTGTTCTGCGCCCTTTTGCATTCGCCATGGTAATCTGCTCCGACTCTCTGCATACAGGGGTTCCCGCCTCCACAATTCCAGTCCACAGGCCGCCGATTCCCGGAAGCGCTCTGGCCGCCTTTGTAATCTCTTTCGCCCCCATCGCCTCTAAGAATTCTCTGGACCCCTTTATCAGGGTATCCGTCTTATAAAACTTTACCCGACCATCTTTATTCTCTCCATCTTCACGTTCTGCCGCATACACTGTAAAAACTGCCCCGTCATGGAGAATATTTTCCCCGGTCTCCGAATCCAGTTTTTCTATGCGCAGGCGGCTTCTGTAAAAGGTATTTCGAAATTTCCGGTATCCATATCCCAAACCGGAGGCTGAACCATCCGGGTTCTGTATGGAATCATGCTCTTCACTTACAGGTTCTGTTATGCTCCATGGCACCAGCATGGAGGCATATTTACCATCATAGGCCGTCTGCATACCTTCCATAGCAGATGCAGGCAATTTATTTTCTGAAACAGAACCATAACGGTAAATCCGTTCTATGCCATCACGTTCATATTCCGTTCCATTAGGTGCAGTTACCCCATGATTAACATCATCAGCCAGGTAGTGGCTGTTCGGATTTCCTCCGTTTTCTTCCGGAAAAACAATTGTATGATAGTAATCTTTCATCGGATCATATTCACTCTGAGTAATCTCAAAGTGCGGTATTTTGTAAGGATCTCCCAATGCAGTTCCTGCTATTTTACTGAGAGCGAGTCCATACTTATAAATCTCATAATCCCCCAGATATCCATGGGCCTTGATTACATAATCCTTTACGTTTTCATCAATTTCTCCCGGCCACTCCTCATTAAAACGGATAAAATATTTCGCTGTCAGGTCTGCCGCAGACAGATTCGCGTTGTAATTATAGTAACGACTCAGTCTTTCGGGAGTTATGCCAGCCCCTGTTTTTTCTTCTTCATAGACAGCCGGTAACTCAATTTCCTTTGGCGCATCAATTGCATAATGTTTGTTGAGGAAATCTCCCAGTTCCTTATCCATGGGCTGCTGTTCCACTGTTACATAGGTTCCGTAAGGAAGGTATTCCGATATGCCATAACAGTATCCGAAAGCGGCATCCTCCTTATCCGCACTCAGGGTTGTTTTATCTATATCCCTGCCTCCATCTGATTCACTGTCCCACTTAATAGCATAAATCTCATCCAAGTCATAATGAAAGAATGGTTTTAAATAATTTTCGGCCTTAATTACAGCCGCTTTCAGAGCAGTATCATATATCTCATCCTGATAGCCTTCATGGCCGGCTGCACTTTCCGTTTCACCTGTGTAGTTTTCTCTCACCAGTTTTTCTACTTCTCTGTCCAGATACCATTGAATAGCAAACTGCCTAACTGAATCAGATCTGTCACTGTTTTCTTTTGCAATTTCAGAAGTATTGGCTTTATTTGGGATTTCCGTATTGTTATGTTCTGCCGGATAAATACACTCTGAACCGGCAGTTCCAAACAGAAGGCGTCTGATGAATGCGAAGGGCTTAAAAGAAGTACGCTCCTGTTTTGCTTTGTCCCACTTATCCTGATTTGCAACCCTTACCGCATCAAAAAACTTCTCATAATTAAGTCTTCTGATCTCCTTCTCGTTTCCATAGGCGTCCGTTTCATGAGACAGGATTGTTTCCAGTATTGCAGTATATCCCGTCTCCTGATTTTCATTGATCAAACCATCCGTAAAACCATAAAGCTCCTGATTGGCGATTGCGTCTCTATTGGATCTTCTGGAGTGTAAATCCGTACGATGCAGCACCTTCGTATAGATTTTTTGTACCCTCTCCGGATATGCCTCCCGATACGCAGCAACATCAACAGTATTTCCATTTCGATCAAGCCATTCAATCTCTCCATCTTCCGTTCGATACAATTGCTCCAGATTGGATCTTAAGTAGATCTTGAAACGGAAATTAGGTCTGAACGATACGTTGTCCTTCGTCCCACCGCCGTTCTGTGTAAAATAATCCTCATGGCCGGAATCAGCAAATGTATTGTCCTCATACCTGGCTCCTTCTTCAACAAGGATATCTTTCACGATCTTTATCTTCTGCATAATGGGACGTTCCATCACATCGGCAGGTTCTGTTCTTGTATTTCCATCCTGCCATGGCTGATCAAAGGCTGGTGGTGTAAGTGTTACATATTGAATATAGGAATCCGCCTCCCGCTGCAAGGGCTGGCAGGCAAAGAAGCTCTGGTCGATGTACGCCTGCTTGATCGAATACCTCCCACTCCCGTCATCGGATACTTTAAGCCTGACAGTATCCGTCTCTTTAAAAGCATCGAACGGAAGAGTAACTACATAGATTTCTTTTGCTGTATCATATGTAGAAGTAAGCCTGGTCTTCTTTTCGACCGTCTTAAATCCCTCCTGCTCCACATAATCTACGATAGTCTCTTCGGAGTATTTAAAATTTCCAGCGTCATCGATCTGCTGCTCACCTGGCGCGTATATCCAGTATGATGGTGTCCGGGCTGTCACCACGATAAATGATTCAGGGAGTTTTGACGGGTAAGACACATTCAGTCCATTAATATTTTGCTCTTTTATTGTCGCCCGCTCCAAAAAACCATTCTTCATACGATAGGACAGTACTGCCGGATTGGAGGCCGGATCATCGTATGGAATATAGACAAAATATCCATTTCCACTGTCTTTTTTTACATAAAGACAGTCTTTCTCCGGATTATAAACAGCATCATCCCGGCTGTCATCGTAAAGCTTCCATTCATAACGCATAATAGCATAGAGCTCTCCACCAGTCTGCTCCATATCAGAGATCCGCAGACTGTTAAAATACTGCAGGCCATGCGCTTTCATAGCTTCCGTAATAGAGAGGATCCATTCTGTATCCGTAGTTCCGCTTAATTTTACGCGCACCCATGGAGCATCTGCTTCCGGTTCTTTATATCCAAGGTTGTCGAGTTCCATATTATAGAGCGCTTGAAAGTCTTTCGGATATCCTCCTGAAAAAAGTTCTGTCACCGCAGGTGTCCCCATAGTATGATAATTCATCGGTTTAACACCAATTGTCTTCTCTTCCCGATCTGACACGGCATTAACGAGGTAACTCTGCCCTTCTGGAAAGGTTACAACATCTCCCCGATCGGCAGCCACTTTCTGGCCCGACCGGTAGACAAAGGTACCTGCCGCCGCCATAACCGGTTTTAATACAGTACTGTAAACAGGCACCGTAATTTTTTCCGGCACTTTCTCACTGGTGGATAGTTCGAACACCGCTCCTTCCGGAAATTTAATCCCGTGCAGCGTAATATCATGATCCGCCTGATAAGCAGTCACATCAAAATAGTTTCCATTTCCCACCATATCGAGAGTGATTTTTCCAATAGCAACGTCAGCCTCGTGATACTCCCCTTCATAATTATCTCTGCCATTTGTAATAATATTTGTTTTTCCATTGACGGAGAGTTCATATCCTTCTGATCTGGCCAGTTCCTTTACATAGTATGTGGTTCCATTCTCTTCCACAATTAAAGGCCGCCCTATCCAGCAGTTTCCATTATTCTTATCATTATCGGATACCGGGTATGCAACATGGCTTCCTTTCAAGCCTTCAATACCGGACTGATTGGAAGAGAATTTCCAGTATTCCGATCCATCACCTGCCATGGAATCTATCAGATGTATGGAATTGCCTTTTGAATCAAAACCAACATAATTTTCAATATCTTTGACCTTATCCGCATCTGCTCTGTTCCGATAGAGGTTCTGAGGCCCCTGGAATGCTTCCGGCCTTTTTTCAATCTTTCCAGATTTATAATTCCAAATCATCCCCGGTGCTTCTGTGAAAGCCATAAAGGAGGCATCACCATTTCGATCTGTCGACGCCACTGCAACTAAATCATCTTTTTGGTATACGGTACCGGTGCAGCCATCAGGGTGATTAATATCTTTAAGGGCAAACAGGCCGTATACCGCGCCCTCCAGGGTACCATCTCCCATTGAATCGCCATATGCATAATAATCTTTGTTTTCCCCAGCCTGCAAATAAAGATCACGTTTGTTGATATGTATCTCACCTTCAGTCCGGTGATCGTAGACAATAAATGTATGGTCTGTAATCCCTTTATCGCCCGGTACATGCGGCTCCACCTCGGAGGGTTCAAAATTTACGCGTTCCATGACTTCCTCATCGTCAATGAGTAAAGATCTATTATTTATACTTCGCTCAATCAGAGTTCTTGGCACTTCGAATAGTACCTTTAGTTTAGTCAAAAGGCCGGTCTTTTTCTTAGCATTGGAAGCTGTAGCATTAGATGGGGTGGCGTCAGATGATGTGGCGTCAGAGGGTGTAGCTATTTTGTCCAATGCTCCCTTTTCCACAAAATTGTTATTTTTCTCTGGCGCAAATGCATCTGATGACTCAGTCCCTTGCGGTTCGTCTTTTGTCTTATGTAAACTTAATCCCCTATTATACACACTGTCCTTATACTCTGAGGACGTAACCGTTTTGATCTCAATTGGAATATCGTCTGTATGGCTTCCATGATTTGTATATCCCGGCCGCGGAGTCAATTCTACTGCTGAGTATTCGTATTTCAGGGAAATAAACTGATTATAGAATTTATCCCGGTCAGCTTCCAGCAGTTCTTTTGCTTCTTCTGCATTAAGGGAATGAAAAAAGCCGCCCTGCTCTGCGAAAGTCTCGCAGTAGTCCACTTCTTCCTGCCATGCCTCCTTCGCAGCAGCTTCATTCTCAGCGTCAACATCCGGATCGCCACTTTCTTCTATTTCCGGTTCCGGATGACCGCCGCAGTACCCCTTCGTATAGGTATAAACCTTGGTATCCGTATGCGCCCTCTTTTCAGAAGCATTTTCCTCATTATCCCCCAGCATGAGAATGCCGTCCTCATTTGTTACATTGATATCCCAGGAACACGGATCATTTGCAGCGTCTCCGTCCGGATTCCCTTCTCCGTAATCCCAACCATCCCACTTCAGGAACTGACTCCCGCCCCTGTTTGCCCAGTTATCAGAGGTTTCCAGTGACGTATCGTCAAGCTGGGTATCATCGAATGCTTCAAGAATATCCCACTTAGAACCGGCAAGCGGTTGCCCTGTCTCAGAATCATATTTTCGAAGTTGAATATTATAATGCGCTTCCCAGATCTCCGTATGCTCATATCGGTGAACATCTATTTCCCAATCCCCGCTCGGTTTTAAAGGAACCCGACCGCCCACAAGAATCTCTAATGGTTCAGATACTGCGGAAAAATAAACCTGCGTATTACCCCAGCCAAAATCGCCGTCTTTACCTCTTTTCGCACAACCGCGGAATCCGGCCAGGCCGCCAACGCCGAAACCACAATTATAAAAACGATCTTCTTCCGAATTTTCCTGAAGTTTCAGAGTGGCAATTGCATTTTCATCTGACACACCATCTGCTGACTTAAAATCAATGGTACTTCCATCATTGGAATACGCCCAGCCCGACGCCAGATTTTCTGCTGTCATTCGTCGGTATACTTCTTTCTCATAATCACTGAGATCCCCATATTGGAACGTCATATGATACATGCCATCCTCGCCCAGTGCAGGCTCTGAAACCGGCAGTACGCTCCCCATATCGACAGAATAATCAAACGACGACAGAAACTTTGCTGCTTTCCAGCAGTTAAAAAAATACTTCTGCGCCGGACCTTCATCCCGGAACGCATCGTAAATTGCCGTACTTCCATATGGATCTGGATTTAGCCTGGAGTTCAACATTGACCTTACAAAATACTGGACAAAATCCCAGTCACCCTCCGGCGACTCTCCTGTAAACATGCCCTGATCCACATACTTATCGTTACTCCAAATAGAAGCCCACAGGAGATAATAATACATGGACATCCGATCAGAATCCCTCAAATCCTCTATAGATGGAGTCTCATAAGCAGCGCTTATCAACGAGACAAGAAGGAGGGCAAACTTTTTTGTTTTCATATCCATAGGGGCATTTTTCAAGAAATCCGGATAGTCACCCAGGTTATTGGTGGGATAATACATCTTTTGGAAGGCGATTTGTGCGCCTACAGGTGCAAAGAAACCTGTGTTATGACTGTCTGCGCAGGCAAAGTAACGGTGATGAAATTTTGAAAAATCGAGTTCTGCTGATGTACCGGGAATTGTTATTGTTTTGGCCTTTTCGTCCTGAAACCAAAACTTACTTGTATAGCCTCCCATCAATGCGGTTTCCTGCTGTGATAATCCGGTGGGAATGAGCCCGACCGCCGGGGCCAATGCTGCCGCCTCTCCTTCCGCCTTCCAGGTCCAATTTTTTATTTCCATTGCATCCGCAGAAATGGCATCGGGCCAGTAATAAGTATGAACCGCAAAAACCGGCGGCGCCACTGTCGTTGTCAAAATCATACCGGCCAGCAAAATAGATGACAGCCTTTTTGCGGTTTCCTTCCACATTCCTTTTCTCATAGCGCCTCCTTTAGGGATTCCATTATCATTCGTCAGAGTACCATTCTCTCAAACAAATAACTTATATTTTCATGAGGGGAACTTAAGTTCCCCTCATTGTTTACTACTCTATCAGTTTTGCAGCATCCAATTTCAAAGTACCACATCGCAGATTCTGCTGTTGATTCATGAAACCCACTGTCCCTTCTCATTAACACTGTAGATTCCGTCAATTATGGTATTGGTTAAAAGCTTACCCACTCCCTCAGTCGAAGATGGATTAAAATAATACCAGATCCCATCAATCTGCTGCCAGCCAGTAAGCATTTGCCCCTGTGTCCCGTCCGTTACCGGATTCAGGTAATAACTGCTGCCATACTGATCCGTAAACCAGCCTGTGGTCATAAATCCTTCCTCATTAAAGCGGAACCAGGACACCCCTGGCTGATTCCCGGTTGCATAGGGATTGCTGATGTAGGCCCATTCATTTGCATAGGTCCTGTCTGACGCAAATATCCATTTACCATTTGCTGTCTGCGTCCATGTTCCGGTTACTGCACCATTTGCTGTAGTCTGTCCAGTAGTCTTACCGGAAGGAGTTACACCGGTAGTTGTTCCCGTGCTCCCGGCACTGCTGCCTCCGGAACCTCCGGACGAGTAGGTATGGTCGATCACATTGAAATTTAATTCAATCCATACAGAATCCTTCATTTTTCCATTGACCGCTGCCGCATTTACCCGGACACGTTTTGTACCACTGGAGGCACCAGATTTTAACAGTTCCCTGATCCAGGGCGCCTTCAATTCATTATTTTCATCCAATAATACTGGAGCCACAGTTCCATCCTGTAATACAGTCACCAATGCCGGATCCTCCGAGGACCAAACGATGCGATTTAAATCCGTATTATTGGAATAAATAGTTGCCTTCAACGGTTTGGGCTCCTGCCCGCTATAGGTTAATACCGGCGCCGAACGCCGCCCGGTCAAAGTAAGGGTTATCGAAAATACTTCTTTTTCCGGTTCCGCCTCAATGCAGTTTGCCTGGAACTTAATTGTTACCCTGCACCTGTCTGCCTGCATACCATTACGGGTCATTGCTGTTATATCCACTGTTTTCTCTGCCTGGTACGGAGGCCTCGACAGTGCTTCCAGAATCCATGGTGCTCCGTCATTTACTGTGAGGTTTCCATTTGTATCCACCGTCAGAGCCGCCGGATCTGAAGAACTCCAGGTTACGCCGCGGTCGTATGGCCTGTGACTCTCACTATCCTCAATATCAGGATAAACAATGGCATTCAAAGTGCGTTTATCAAACCCACTCTTTCCCGTAGTTTCTGAATAAATGTTTCCGGCTTTGTCATAGGTTAAATGGTATTCCATGGCTGGCTGACTTAATTTAATTGCTTCAGGATTGACCCTGGTCCTGTCTTCTGTCACAAAACGAACGGTAATCATACAATCTGCTGCTGCACGGTTGCCAAGCTTATCCTTTCCTTCGACAGTAACCCACACACTCCGCTCACCATTTCCAGAAAGCAGCGCATATCTGTCATTCTCCCTCTTCCCATCATCTGTCGCAATAATATCCCGGATCCATTTTGCGTCTTTATAGGCGGATATGGAAGCTTCTTTATAGGATGTTTCTTCTTCGTCTACCCTGATTACGGCCGGGTCACTGGTCATCCACGATACCTCGTCCCTTGAAAAATAATCCGGTTTAAATTCTGCTGTTAGCGATTGCGGTGGTGTAACCAGAATACTCTCTTCCGGTTCCAGCCGATTCCCTGTAAGCAGCCTGGTGACCGTATACTCCAGGGTCTGTTTATCCAGTACCGCCTCTTCTGTGGCAACCAGTGTATGATCAAGAATCTGGAATGTTACATTGATCCGGCAGTTAGCGGTACATGGTTTCCCTTCGAAGGATGCCGACGGCCTTGTTTCTGCAGTCAGAATTGCAACACCACCGTTTTGATGGCCGGCGCCAAAGATTGTATTTGGTATTTTATATCGGTAATTTTCCTCCTGTTGTTTTAGCTCCAACTCGCTGATAATTTCCCTGAAAAATTTTGCATTTGAATTCAACGTTATACTGGCTGATTTTGCTGTATATCCATCTGAGTTTTCATCCTCATTTTTTGCCAGTCCGATTAAATCCGCATCATCAATGCTCCATCTAACCCGGTTATCACTCACATCATTATTTGTATCAATAACTGCCTGTATGGTAACCGGCTGCACCTCTGTTCCCGGCTCCAGATTACCGTTGATATACCGGGCTATCAACTTTCCTGCCTTATTTCTGATTTCTGTGGTCTTTACCGGATTCTTACGATTGCCAGTTCTGGTCTGTGTCACAGTAAAATTATAGATATCCGGATCTACATGAACAGCTACCGCTACTTTCTTATAAGTTCCATCAATCACGATATCTTCTTCCGGCATCTTGAAGGTATAACAGTGGCTGTCCGCAGAATACACTGTATTCTTACTTATTCCGTCTGCGTTTATATAATATGGAGTTCCGGACATTTGAAATTTTTCTGTTTCCGTATCATTGGGAGATGTATTTACATAGACAATGGAGCCAGCCGCTACAGCTCCCCGGTTATTCTTATCAAGCACCTTGGAATACTGTGATGCTCCCTTTGCTTCCAGCAGTGCAACATCATAAAAATTCCGGCCATTCGCTGCCGTGTCGATCTGATTTACGATAATTAAGTATCCCCGAACCGGACGGCCTACAGAATTAGGCGCGAAATGATCAATCGTATAACGGCTGTCTTCGTTTTCGTCCATAACCGTTAAGATACCGTCTTCCAACTCTTCATAGAAATATTGGTCAGTCATATTTTTACTGGTTCCGCCCTGCACCAGCGTATAATGCAGATCACTGCTATGCCAGTATCCGATATGAGCCGCATAAGTATAATCATTATCATCTGCTATTTCGGATCCACATACATTGGCACTGATCTTGCTCTCGGAATCGGCAAACAGGTACGCCACATCGTCAATGTAATTAAAGTTTGTGGCCGCCCCCTGTCTCGTTCCGATAAAAGTGCCTTCTCTTGCCATTGACCCCAGCTGTGAATTCCCGATACTGCCTTCAAATCGTGCCACCTTTAATTTTCCGGATACATAGTTTCCGGTTATTCCGCCAATTGCAGTGGAATGGTAGCCTCCAATGGTTCCATTTACATGGACGTTATAAATATCTGTGGAATTCTGAAATCCGACTATTCCCCCGGTATAACCAGTTCCCTGGATCCGCGCCGTGTTCCCCGTACCAGTGGCAACATCACAGTCTGCGATAATAGAATCCGAAGCGATGCCTGCGACTCCACCGATGTAAATCACTTCATTTCCGGCCTGCGCATCTATTATAACGTTATCACATACGGTATTCTCAATAACGGTTCCGCTTACCTCACCTGCAATCCCGCCTGCGATCCCTGAAGTGTTCAGTGCTGCGTTTTTAACGGTCACATTTCGAATTTCTGAGTCAACAGCATAGCCCACTACCGTTCCAATTCTGTCATTTCCTTTTACTTCTTTATCTGGAATGATTTTTACATCGTGAACTTTTGAATCACGTATTGCTCCGAACAGACCAATATGATCATAATTTCCGTACTTATTTAACCTCAGATTTCTGATCGTATATCCCTTTCCATCGAAATCCCCATGAAAAGCGTATTCCACCTCTCCCGGCATTTCTGAAGAATCTCTGTAAAAACCAATGGGAATCCAGTCCATACCCTGCATGTCGATATTACCGCCAAGGGCAAAGTAACTGCCTGCATAATCACCCACGTAGTCCGCACCCTCTGCATCAGGAACCGCCATTCCCATTGCAGTCAATTCTGAAAGTCCCATGAGCTGTTCCCGATTCTTAATCAAAAATGGCTTTTTCTCAGAACCATCCCCCTGCGTTCCATTCAGGAATTCGAAACTTGTTTTTCCGCTCCATGAATCCCAGATATTTCCCAGTGAATTTGCTACTTTCAAGGCATTAGACAGTGAGGCCTTTGTCTTTTCGTCCCCTCGTGATGCGTTGGATTCCGTAGCAGTCTGTTTCTCGCTATCTTCCAATTCAGCCCAGGTCGGTTCCAGAGCATTCGAACTCGTAGATGCATTTCTGCTGCCTTCCAGATCTTTTGCCAATATCGGATGCGAATGAAACGCAGAGAATGCTATTATGCCGCACAGGCTATAGGCCAAAAGCTTTTTCCACCGCTTACAGTCTCCCTGCCCTATGTTGTTGTTACTCTTTCTCATTGTCTTTTTCCTCCCTATTCTGTGTTGAGCACTCTCGGAAACTCCCTTGCACTCATCTTTGTGGCTGAGTTTCCGAGAGTACTCGTGTATTTTCTTCATTCACTGATCTGCCCCATGTAATCTGCTGAAACGGACAAATGGATACTCTCCTCCTCGTGAAGCTTACTCCTTATGCTGTGCGATGACAAAGGCTGGTCGAATTCCTATACTCGTGTCAGAGACATCAACCGGATGCAGGCTGCCATTTCCCAGATCCACCACGTAGATACCTTTTCCATACTGAAAAACGTCTTCCCCTTCATATTGCGGAGTTCTCAAGTAATATCCTTTGGAATATACAGAATATTGAGACTGTGGATTATTCTGACTGCTTCCATTAAATTTCCATAGAACATCTCTGTATTTCACCGCTTCTTCCATCGATAAGATAAACATCTGGTCTTCCATTATCTGAAATGGTTTTTCAAGTTTTTCCAAGTCGTCAAATGCAAACTGCTCGTATTCTCCCGAACCGGTCTTTCCCTGATAAGCTGTATTCACACCGATATAAATGAAAGATATGTCTTTTGCTGGACTTTCCATATTTTTTTGAAGCCATTTACGGATATTGGAGGTTTTATAGTTGTTATCCAGGCCATATTCCCATTTCTGTATGGACGTCCCGTCACTTTCAATGTCGGACCGTATCACCGTTTCACATAGAAAAAGAGCTGCATTTCCACGGTTATCCATCATATCGCTGTAATCTTCATCAATACATCGAAATCGATATTGCTTACCACCAATACGTCTTATCTGTATATCGCCTTCCCGGTAAACTGCCTCTTTGGGTGCAGTCTCATCATTGATTTCCTGATAACAGACATCACAGAATCCATCTTCATCTTTATCGATATGCCCCGACGCCGGAAAGAGCACTGTCTCCTCATAGCCGCACAGCCTGCACAGTAATCTCTCATGCCCACCGGATACACAGTCTGCCAAAACATGCTCCTGCATACTCATCTCATGAATGCAGGATTCCTGTCTCCAGACTCTTTGAAAACCGATCCGTACAATACAGTAGCGGTTTTCAGCGCTCTTAAATTCATCCATAAGGAGCCCAGAGACATTTGTTATGTCAGCAAATTCCTGACCAATTACCACAGTGGAAGGACTATGGTTTCGTGCAACCAGATAAATCTCATGGCGTTCCCGGTCATGGACCATGGAAATCAGATTCCTGAGCCGTTCCCGGCTTTCTTCCTGATTCTCTGTAATTACCGGCCAATCTTCCGTTCTGCTTCCTGTGATATTGAGATCGGCCTCTTTGGCAGTCTGAATCCATTTCTCCAGTCGCTGCTCCCCCTCCTCCTGCTCGGGTTCTTCAGCCATTTGATCGGTTCTACGGAACAATACTGTATATTTTTGAAGACCTGCACCTGATACCGTTATCCGTTTTGGACTTTCTTCCAGGGCCTGATATAGCCAGCCATCACTTCCTTTCATAAGTTCCGGAAAATCTACAGTCAGCTCCATTCCGTCTTCACTCTTACCGGCCTGCGTACGCATTATTTTTCTGTTTGGATCTGTCTCCTCAACAAAACGCACTTCCCAGAAAACCATTTTTGCTTCAGACGGGGTTGCAAGGTCCTCAAATTTATTTTCTGCACCTGACTCGTCTTCTCCAGACTTATCATCATTCTCATTCGAGTTTTCCCCGCCCCCCTGATCTTCGAACTTATTACTATTTCCATCTTCTGTTTCCGGCCGTTCGTCTCCATTGCTATCTTCTTTATCCCCGCCTGTTGAGGCGCCGCCTTCCCCCTTACCGCTCCCTCCCTTACTGTTTCCTCCCTTACCTCCGCTTCCACGCTTCCCTTTTCCTCCGGCAGCCGCTCCTGCCTTTTTATCCCCATCCATTGTCTCCGATGACATCAGGCCTTTGTCGGCTATATACCATTCCTCCCCATGTTCATTCAGCCAGGCTCCACTTGTTCCTACGAAGTATCCGTCTGGAGTTTTACCCTCCAAATACAAGGCTCCCATCGGATACAAATCGGATCTGATCTCTGCAAGGTAATAGCATTTTCCGTCAATCCACTGCCAGCCTGTCATCATTTGGCCCTTTCCAGTGCCTTCTCCTGTATTAAGAAAATACCAGTATCCGTCCACATAGATCCAGCCAGTATCCGCCATACCAGACGCATTCAACCGGTACCAAGCCCCGTCCTGTTCCGCTTCATCCCCAGTATTTGACACAGGCCCATGAACCGTTTGATAGACCCACCGGCCGGCGTTTTTACTATTTTCCTCCACATTCTCTGCGCAGGAAGGAGCCGCATATGTAACGGTCAGAACGAATCCCAGCCACAGTATAAACCATTGTTTCTTTCTTCTGTATCCTTCCAGTCTGCCTCTCGGCCTATTACACGTATCTCCGGCTATCGCCTGCCACCTTTTTCTTAAAGTCCACATCCGTCCCTCTTCTCCTCTCTCTTTTCCACTGCCCGCTTAATCAGCCATGCTGCCAACAGCATGAATAACAGGACCAATATTAATGACACAGTAAGTACAATGGCCTCTCTCCTGATGATCCAGGCTGAGTCCGGATCATACTCCACTGCTTCCACCACTCTGTTAGAGACAATTATCTTCTCTTCTGCCGGTGTTTGCTCATACTCCTTCAAGCTGTATACTGCTCTGCATCGATAGCCCTCAATCTCAGGATACGTGACCGTTCCTCCATAAGTAATCAGGTAATCTATTACTTTCCGTTTTCCAAAAGCAGTCGCGTCCCTGCATAAAATATCATCTTCATCTAAGTATGGCGCTCCATTCCATACAGTACTGGTAACCCTGTAATGTTCTTTAGTCACTCCAATTTCTGACAGAAGGGCGTCCTCATACAGTTCCAGCCGCAGCGGTTCTCCATCAATTGGCACATTCTCTCCTCCCAGTTGATATGTCTCTGCTCCATATGAATGAAACACGACCGGAAACGTAAAGTCATCGCGCCATTCTTCGTTCACCTTCTTCCTTTTGATTACCGGATACTTTGCACTTACCTGAAGTCCTGAGAAATCTTCTTTCGATGTGATACTTCTCGTCTCAGGAACTGACTCCATATTTTCTATACCTTCGTACAAAACTTCCTGTTCCAAACGCTTCTCCCTGGGACTCACTTTGACTGGCTCCAGTTCCCAGGTCTTTAGCCGATACAGCTTTTCTCCCTCTTCATAAATGAGTTCCGGCGCGTATTCTTCTGATGATCCAAACATGATCTCAGAGATCACCGTTATCTCCGGTTTCGGCCGGGCATAAGCCATTTCAGAAGGAATAGACATCAAAACTATCAGCGCAGCCAGCATACCACCTGGCCATTTTCTATTCATTTTCTTCACTCCTTGCATAGTGTATTTAGGTTACTCAAAGGGGGAACCTATACCCACTCAGTACCTATATTTTTTCATCTTCCCTTTTATTGGGGACAAAATAGAATTTAGCTATGTGATTCGTCCATAAAACAAGTACTTATACAGACACCTGTTAATCGCTTGCATCTGCTTCCCTAAATACCGTTTATAAAGCTAACTTACTCAAAAAAAGCGTAAACAACCTTCAATTAAATCGGAGATAAACCCGGCAGAATTTTATTCCGGATAGAGAAAAATAGAAAAGAAAAAACTGAATAACTAAACAAGCACTCATCCGTGCTCAAACAGCACAGCATGAAACACCTATACGAAACTAATTCGGGAATAAAAGGATATTACAAGATAAGTAAAATATATTGAAAAAACAAAAAAACGATACGGCTTATGCCGCGAGATTTTATGCATGTTTTACAACTCTCAATTGTAAAAACAGTATAACCGATAATTACCAAATAATCAAGGGGTTTTTCCAATTTCACAAAGATATTTTTACCAACAGAAAAAAGCCGCCTTCGGCCAAATCAAGCAGTTCATCATTCTAGTACAGCGTTGCATAAGTTCCGGTGGATTATACTAGTTTCCGATCTGCTCAATCCGCCAAGGCGGCATTTTATTCTCACAGCCAATACTCCAGTTACTGCTAATCGCATTTCAATAGCCTTCTCATACCTGCAACATTCCCACCAATCCCCTTCAGCCATCAACGTCTTCACGCCCAAACAATCAATGAGAATCCTCCACCGTATCAATCCAGTCCACATCGGCCATCGGCCGTTTTACCGTGCTGTCCTTCCCCAAATACTCCAACTGATCCAGTACATGTGTATCAGTCACGTAATTATCGGTGACATCCAGTTCCCTCAGATTTTTAAGTCCGGCTGCAAACTGAATATCCGTAAGCTGATTTCCCCGAAGGCTCAAATATTCCAGCGAGGGATAATGGCCTAAAAATGAGGTATATTCATCGAGAAGCACATCATCGTAATTAATAGAACGGACCATGCCGTCAGACCACATTTCAATATTTTTGTACAATTTCACATGGTTTAAGGAGAGGGCCTTTAATGCAGGATTATCCTGAAGACGGTCAAACTTCACCTCAAAACTGCTGCTGTCTAAAATCAGGGTTTCCAGGGCCGGAAGATTAAACGCATAGGACACATCCCCATAGAATTCCGAATGATTCATGTCCAGGCTGGTAAGTCCCTGGCAGCCGGCAAGAAAGCTTAAATCATCGCTGTTTCCCCAGTTTTTTCGGTAAGTCAGCTTCTTTAAAGCAGGCAGGGAAGCAATCACCGATGGCTGATCCACGTTGCAGCCCTGAACCTTCAGTTCTTCCAGGCCCGTCAGACTTCCAAGAAAACGAATCCCCATCATTCCATGAAATTCCCCATGCTTTAAACCGGTAAGTGCCGTAAGATCCGGATCATCCTGACTCGTATATTTATTTATTACCAAAGTTTCCAGACCTGTAAGCGTTCCCACGGGATTATAGTCACGAACCTCACCGTTGTCTACCAGCACAAGCGCCTTCAGACTCTCTTTCCCCATGAGCGGATCGAGCAGAAGAATCTTAGAATCCGTGATTCCAAGGCTCGCAAGTTCCGGCATATGATTAATAAAGCTGATATCTTTCAGGTTTTCCGCGTCAATCGACAGGCTCCTCAGCTTCTTAAGCACATTCAGGACCGTAAAATCATTCACCTCATCCATATCGTATAATTTTAAATTTTCCAGATCCTTCACCTGGGCCAATGCAGATATGTCCGAAATTTCCCGGCAGTCTTCCATCTCCAGTGACTTCAGTCCCGGAAAATACGACAGTTCTTCCAGACTCTTTAAATGGGAAGCGTTCAAACGTTCCAGGCCTTTGGCCGCATCTCCCAGCGCAAGACGCAGCATATCCAGTTGTATGTAGTCGCAGGTTATCATTTTTAAGGAGCTCAATGTCTCCAGACTGCCCTCCGGCAATTCCGTGTGATCCAGATTCAGATACTCCAGCTGTGGCAGCGCGGCAATGTCCTGAAGATCCAGGGCCTCCTGACAGACCACCACATTGATATCCGCATCCTGCCCCTGTTCGGCGGCCACGATCGGATTTTCAAAGCTGTATGTAATCATCCATCCGGCTTCGCCTTTCCTCATGGACAAATATTTAAAACGCCCCAGTTCTTCTTCCGTGACCGAGGAAACGCTCGTTCCCAAAGCCTCCTTAATCAGTACCTCGAAGGACGCGGAATACGTGGCAGACGCCTTGCTTTTATCCGATGACTGCTCTTCCGAAACAGACGCGGCCACTGTCACTCCCCTGCCGGGATACTTATTCGCATTTTTTGATGTTCCGGAAAGAGGGATCAGAATAAGTGCCATGATGCCAATCACACCGATAACGGCTCCGACAGCAATTGCCGCTTTGCTCCCCGACTCCTCCTTCTTCGCCATGCTGTTGTGGGAGGTCTCCTGCTTATACTCGATAAACACCTTCGGCTGTTCCGATTCCAGATAATATTTTGTGTGGCAGTACTGACAGTATCCCACATTCTCGTCCTTTTCATCCAACTCGATGGGGCCGCCGCAGGACGGACACTTTAAGGCTGTTAGTTTCATTTTGGTTTTACATTCCTTTCGCTTCGTTCATGGTCAGACTGTCATGTTGCTCGCTGCCTGAACCGTATTTTATATGAAATCATTTTTGTAAATAATTCCGATCCTATACCGATCACAGGAAGGCTGACAGCACAATCCGGATTAAACCGCAACCGCTATTTTTAATCATAAACCGATTCCATGCTCTTTCGTTTTCCGCCCTGTATGTTTTTATTTTGATTTGCTTCTTATGGCATTATACCACATGTTGCAGACCGTAGAGAACTATATTTTGAATATTCGAATTTACCATGCAGCATAAAAGTTACAGTTCACTCCCCACCAGGGGCACCGCAGTCCGGTTCGGCCAGGCAGGCTTCCTCAGCCTTTCCTGTGACTTTGCAGGGTATTAGAAGTTCTTAACGCGCAAAATTTTTCGTTCAGGTGAAATTCCCACTTGTCTGAGCGCAGCGAGTTTGGGAATTCCACCTGGTTTTTAGAAAAATTCTGCACGTTTAGAACTTCTTATGCCCGAAACTGGAACAGGAAAGGCTGAGGAAGCCTGCCTGGCCGAACCGGACTGCGGTGCTCCTGGTGGGGAGTGAACTGTAACGCATAAAAAGGCTTGTAAAAGCGGCGCGGGACACGATTACAAGCCTTTTATGAATTCTTTTTATAAATTCCTATAATATATTTTTCTTATGCATCCTTCTTAAAAATCCCCTGTTTCATCACCATTCTATCTCACCTGAATACGGAATGCCGTCGTCTGAGGCGGTATACTCGCCGTCTGAAAATTTGCATGGGTTATCTGTACCAGCTGGCCTGGGCGCAGATCACACAATCTGATCGGAAATCCATTTCTGTTCAGGATAACCGTCGAGCTAGTGACAATATATCTCGTTATCCTGCTGATATTGTTTGGCATGCCGGCAAGAATCTGACTGTTATTGCAGTCAATCCAGATCACTCTCTGCGTTGTAGTATTGGCTGAAGGTCTGGGAGGCTGTCTCGTGACTATCGTAAATGCAGTAGACTGAGGCGGTATGCTTCGAGTCATATTCGGTGAAAATGTTACATCCACCCGCATTCCCCGGCGGATATCACTGAGACGGATTGGCATTCTGAAAGAATTCATGATTGCGGTGTTATTATTGACGTTCAACCGCAGCTGCTGAACAGTGGTTACTCCGCTTTGCCACGGAACCGAGTAGGAGATTATAATAAATCCGGTATTTCTGCCGGAAGAAGAAACCTCATCGACAAAAGCATTGTCGATTCTAAGAAAATTTCCCTGTGTAATTATGGAACCTAAGGAGTCATTGGCCATATAAACCTCTTAAGGATGGATATGTCTTTTCTATCATTATATGATTAGGAACACGAATGTTTCTATGGAAAAGGAAATTAATCGGTTACTGTCTGATCTTTTACCGCATCGGAGAATCCTTTTTATAACAGATGCACGTATTTATTCCACTAAAAACGCCCTGTTTTTCAAAAACAGGGCGCCATTCTCTATTTATTTCCTATCTCAACCTGAAACCATAAAAAACAAAATATCAAACCATCCGTTTACACGTTCTCATTCACCTTCGCCAGCTTCGCCGCCTGGTCGGCCGCAATCAGACTGTCCAGCAGCTCCGTGATATCTCCGTTCATAATTGAATCAATCTTATAAAGTGTTAGCTTAATTCGATGATCGGTCACACGTCCCTGGGGGAAATTGTACGTACGGATTTTCTCGGAACGATCTCCCGTACCAATCTGGCTCCGGCGCTCTTCCGCCTCAGAATTCTGTCTTTTCTCCAGCTCCATGTCATACAGCTTGGAACGGAGCAGGCGGAATGCCTTTTCCTTGTTCTGAAGCTGTGATTTCTCGGTCTGGCTGTAGATAACAATACCTGTCGGAATATGGGTCAGACGAACCGCGGAGTCCGTCGTATTGACACACTGGCCTCCGTTACCGGAAGCACGCATGACATCAATCCTGCAGTCCTTATCCTCGATTACCACGTCCACATCCTCCGCCTCTGGCATAACCGCCACAGTCGCTGTGGAAGTGTGGATACGTCCGCCGCTCTCCGTCTCCGGAACACGCTGAACACGGTGAACACCGCTCTCGTATTTCAACTTGGAATAGGCTCCTTTTCCTGTGACCATAGCCACGACTTCCTTGAAACCGCCGATTCCGTTTTCATTGACACTGATCAGCTCCACTTTCCAGTGCTGGCCCTCAGAATAGTTCACGTACATACGGTACAGCTCAGCCGCAAACAAAGCGGCCTCATCTCCGCCCGCGCCGGCACGGATTTCCAGAATGATGTTCTTGTCATCATTGGGATCCTTGGGAAGAAGAAGAATCTTAAGTTCCTGCTCCAGCGCTTCGATCTGCTTCTTTGCATCAGATAATTCTTCCTTTGCCATCTCACGCATCTCTTCGTCATTTTCTTCGTCCAGAATGGTAAGGCTGTCTTCCACAGCCATCTTCGCCTTCTTATATTCCGTATAAGTCTCTACCAGCGGCGCTAAATCTGCCTGCTCCTTCATCAGCCTGCGGAAACGGTTCTGATCCTCCGTCACGGAAGGATTTCCTAATTCCAGCATCAGCTCTTCATAGTGAATCAATATATCGTCTAATTTATCAAACATGGGAAATTAACCTCCAAAATCTTACATTTCAGGTAACTTTGCATTGATACTTTTTAAAACCATAGTACCCCTGACCACGCGGTCAAGCCCCGGCGCATCCTGATACACAAAAACACCCCGGAAACCGGCCTCCCGAAGAAGTCCGCTCACCGCCTGCCCCTGGTCATATCCGATTTCAAAATAAACGGTTCCTCCCGGATTCAAGTAACTGCCGCATTCCGCAGCAAGCCGCCTGTAGAAATACAGTCCATCTGCCATTCCGTCAAGTGCCAGCCGCGGCTCGTGATCCCTGACCTCCGGTTCCAGCTCCTCGATCACGCGCGAAGGAATATAAGGCGGATTTGACACAATCACATCAAACCTCCTGCCGGAAAAAGCTGAGAACAAATCGCTCTCTGCAAGCGTAATCTTCTGCACGCTGCCCTTCTCATCTGCTCCCTCCGCCAATCCGGCGGAAACTTCCAGCCTCCAGGGATTTTCCTGTCGGCACTCCGCTGTAACTCTGACGGAATTCCATTTCGCCTGCATCAATTCCCGGGCGTTCTCTTCCGCCACCTTAAGCGCCTCCAAAGAGATATCAGCCAGCGTCACATCAGAAAATCCACCGAGGATGGACAGGCTTCCCCCGATACATCCGCTCCCGGTGCAAAGATCCAGGACGACAGGGTTCTTTCCCTTATAATCCTTTAAGACCTGCTCCACCAGAGTCTCTGTATCCTGGCGCGGAATCAGCACATGTTCGTTGACTGAAAATTCCAGGCCCATAAATTCACGGCTGCCCGTAATATGCTGAAGCGGAATCCGCTCCGACCGTTTTTCTATCATCGCGCGGTAATCCGCTACGGCTCTTTTAACCGAATCCTCATCTTTCACCTCATCGTTTCTGTGCATGAGGAAATGCACCATATCTGTATGAAATGCCTCGAAAAGCAGATACTTTGCATCAAGCTCCGCCTCTCCGATTCCGGACAGCTTCAGTCTCTCCGTTCCTTCGTTCCATAATGCCTGTAATGTCAGTTTCATCCCTGCTTCTCCGGAAAATTCTTATTTAAAAACTCCCGCCAGTCAAAAACCGCCTCCACGGACGCGATGCCGACCTCAATCATACTGTCATCCGGCTCTGTCGTGGTAAGTCCCTGCATCCACATGCCAGGACGGCTTAAAATGTCCATGATCTTCGAATTGCTTCTGCCGGCCAGTCGCAGAAATTCATAGGATACCCCCGCGATAACCGGAATCAGAACGATTCTGCTGACTACACGCAGCCAGATCGTATCTACACGCACTACCATGAAAAACAGGATACTGATCACCATAACGATGAGCAGAAAACTGGTTCCGCAGCGCTTATGCTCCTTTGAGCTTTTTCTGACATTCTCCACAGTCAGATCCAGACCGTGCTCCAGACAGTTAATGCACTTATGTTCCGCTCCGTGGTACATAAATGTCCTGCGTATATCCTCCATATTGGAAATAATCTTGATATAAGCGATAAAAATTACGATTCTGATGATTCCCTCGATCACCGCCATCACGGTCTGCGATGCGATAAAACGATGAAATATGTTCGCCAGAAACAGTGGCAGAACCATGAAAATAGCAATCGCCATGATAACAGAAAACACCATGACCACTGCCATCAAGGCCTTCTCCAGCTTCTCACCGAATACGCGGTCTAAAAACTGTTCAAACTTTCCGGGTTCTCCCGCATCCTCATCATCCTCAAAAAAACTGGCAGAAAACGTGAGGGACCTCATCCCCAGCACCATGGAATCGACAAAGCTGAATATTCCGCGCACAAACGGCAGGGAAAAAAACTTTACTTTCTCCCCCATGCTGATATACGTATCCTTTTTAACTTCAATCTCTCCGTCCGGCTTACGGACTGCGGTGGCATACTCATCCCCGTTTTTCATCATAACGCCTTCAATCACGGCCTGTCCGCCGATGCCTGAATACTTCATATGTTCCACCTCTCTATAAATCCCAAAAAAGGTTGAGCTAAAGTGTTTCCACCAAACTCAACCTTTTCTTTGCTCTAACTTATTCAGCGGCCTTAACGCCATATTTACGATTGAATTTATCAATACGTCCACGTGCTGCAGCAGCTTTCTGCTGGCCGGTATAGAATGAATGGCACTTAGAACAAACTTCTACGTGGATATCTTCCTTTGTAGAACCGGTTACAAATTCATTACCGCAGTTGCAAACAACTTTGGCCTGGTAGTAATTTGGATGGATTCCTTCTTTCATGATTTTCACCTCACCTGATTTCTATTTTATTTCAATAAGCACGCTGAGTCTCTATAACTCAATTTCAATCCGCACTCTGGATTTAAAATCCGAAATGACATAGCAGCTATGCTGTTGCATCCGAATATTCGGATGGTATTGACTTTAATATAATCCATTTTCTCTAATAAACAGCTTATACAGTATATCACAGAATATTTTTTAATGCAAGCATAATTTTTACAAAGACCGACAAAACATTAATATCGGAAAATCTTCTTCGACATCTCCACAAACTCCCGATTTGTTCGGGTTCTGGTGAACAGATCCAGAATCTTCTCCACCGCATCCTCAGGCTTTAAGGTGTTGGTCGCCTTGCGAATGAGATCCACGGCCTCGGACTCTTCCCTCGTAAGGAGCAGATCGTCTCTTCGTGTACCGGATTTCAGGATATCAATGGCCGGGAAAATCCGCTTCTCAGACAGCTTCCGATCAAGCACCAGCTCCATGTTGCCGGTTCCCTTAAATTCCTCATAGATAACGTCGTCCATACGGCTTCCCGTGTCTACCAGGGCAGTCGCAAGAATCGTCAGGCTTCCGCCCTCTCTCATGTTTCTGGCGGCACCAAAGAATCGTTTCGGCATGTGTAAGGCCGCCGGATCGAGTCCGCCGGATAATGTACGGCCGCTGGGGGCTACCGTTAGGTTATACGCCCTTGCCAGCCGCGTAATGCTGTCCAGTAAAATGATCACGTCGCGTCCGTGCTCCACGAGACGCTTTGCCCGCTCGATTACCATCTCGGAGACTCTCTTATGGCGCTCCGGAAGCTCATCGAAGGTGGAATACAGAACTTCCACATTGTTGCCGGTTATGGACTCCTTAATGTCCGTAACCTCCTCGGGACGTTCATCGATCAGCAGGATGATGACATGCATATCCGGATGATTGACGGTTACTGCCTTGGCCACCTGCTTTAACAGAGTCGTCTTACCTGCCTTCGGCGGGGATACGATCATACCTCTCTGTCCCTTACCGATCGGCGACAACAGATCGAGAACTCTCATTGCCGTGGTATTGCGTCCCGTAGTCTCCATGTGGAGTCTCTTATCCGGGAAAACCGGCGTCATATTTTCAAAGTTCGGTCTGTGCTCAGCCGCGCTTGCCGGATAACCGTTGATGTATTTTACAAACAGAAGGGCTGCAAACTTCTCCGCGGCGGTCTTCACCCTGCGGCTGCCCTGTATGATATCACCCGTCTTCATATTGAACCGGCGTATCTGGGACGGAGCCACATAGACGTCATTCTCACCCGGTAAGTAGTTCTCACAGCGGATAAAGCCGAATCCATCCGGCATCACTTCTAAGATGCCGTACGCGTCGACGCCGCTGTCCAGTTCCTGAAGCTCCGGACTCGGCTGAAATTCCGGGCGCGCCTCCTCGGCCGTTTCCCTTACGGATTCGATCCGGTTCATCTCCTGGCGCTGGTCCTGTCTGTCCTGGCGGTCGTTCCTATCCTGGCGTTCATTCCTGTCCTGACGCTGCTCCGGCCTGTCCTGGCGGTCGCTTCGTTCCATGGAATCTCCCTGGGACTGCCTGTAATTACTGGTTCTCTGCGGTCCTTCCTGCCTGTAGGAACGGACCACCGTTCTTTTTTTATCATTCGGATTCGTTCTGTTTACGGAGGTCGCCTGTGTCTGAGCAGGAGCCTTCTCCTCCTTAGCCGGCTCTGCGGCTCTCCTCGCTGGTTCCTCGGCCTGTTTCACCGCTTCTCCGGCACTCACAGAAGGTTCTTCATTCCCGGTTGAAACATCTGCCGGAGCACTTTTTCCTTCCTTTTCGCCTGCCTTCTCACAGAGAATATCAATCAACTCCGCCTTTCTCATGGAACCGTAGCCCTTGATCTCCTGTTCTTTGGCAAACTCCTTTAATTTAGCCAATGATAATGTCTCTAATTTTTCACGCATAACTTTCTCCTTATTTTAACTACTCCATATGACAGTTCTTTCATATTCATGGGAATTATCTACGATAGAATATCGTAAACAGATGTAAATAAAATCTGACGTCAGGTCGTACGATAATTTCATTATATACCCTGATTGTCAAAAAGGGAAGATTTTTTTATCTCCATAAATTGCACAGCCCTTTGCCGTGTTACAATTCACAGCCCTGTCGGCCTCTGCTTCCCGGTCTGTCCCGGCCTGTCCGCAGGGCCTGCGGCCGGAAGGGCGCAAAGCGGTCAGCGAATCAGTTCCTTCATTGTCCGCCCGTCCACCCGGCCCAGATCCAGTCCCAGAATTTCGGCCAGTGTCGGCCCTTCATCGACCAGTGACATTTTCTCCACCCTGGCCCCCGCTGTAAAATGCGGGCCTGCAGCCATAAAAAATGTCCGGTATCCATCCCGGTCAGGAAGATACCCGTGGGTTGCCGCCTGGATATGGAAATCCGTATGCTGGTCGGAGGCTCCGGCCTTTCTCCTGTATTCTTCCCAGCCATTCTGGAAGTAATACCCATCCGCGGCCTCCAGCACAAACGCACATTCCGGGTCCGCCCCCAGTGCGACGGCTTCGTCGCGGGTAAAGATGCGGGCAATTCCGCTGTTTTCCCGCTCTATCATGCGGTTTAAGAGTTTTTCCGTTCGCCCGAAACAGCTTCTATCCTTCACATAGATATAACAGCATCCGTCACAGTCTCTGGCGATCGCCTTCCAATCACGGATTCTGCCGTTTTTCACCTCTGCCAGCCCAGCCTTTACAAAATAGTAATTCGGGTAAATTGCTTCCTTCACATCCAACTGGCAGTGGTCTCCCAGTATCACCACATCCGTCTCGTCCTCCAGCCCCATTTTACGGAGCAGTCCTAGAAGCTCCCCGAGCCTTTCGTCATGGCGCCTGATGGCCGCCATGGCCTCCGGGCTGTCCAGTCCATACAAATGGCGGTTCGTGTCGACATCAGTCAAATGAACCAGCATCAGATCAGGCCGGTATTTCTCCAGGGTGTGAAGCATGGACGCATGGACGAAATGATCCAGCTGCGGCTGCCTGATGCCTTCCCGCATAGATCCGAACTTCATCTGAAGCTCCAGTTCATAAAGAGGCGTCCCGTTCATCATGCACACGCCCAGCTGATTCTGCCACGGACGGTTCGGAAGCACCTCCGGCAGGTTGTAATGCACTCTGGCCTTCCCCATCACCGGCCACAGAAGGGAAGCCACCCGGTATCCGTTCTTTACCGCTTCATCATACAGGGTCGTCCCCTGCACGTATTTCCGCTGCCAGAACCAGTCCGATGGTTCCCGCTCCGGCTGTACCTGTAAATTGTTGACGATTCCATGGTTCTTCGGATAACGTCCGGTCACAATGCTCACATGAGCCGGATAAGTCAGGCTGGGATATACGCTTACCACTTCACCGCATCCGGCCGCCCGCTTAAAGAATGGGCCGAAATTAGGCAGCGTCTCCATATAGGCTAAGTCCCTTCCGCCCACGGCGTCCAGGGACAGAATCATCATACGGCGTTTTTTTCTGTCTTGTCTGCTCATTTCACCAATTCCGCCTTTCTCCCTACTCCTCTGCCTCGTTTCGGATAAACTCCATGTGCTCCTTTATTTTTCTCTCGTATCCGTTCTCCGTCGGCTGGTAGAACACGCTCCCCTCCAAGCCGTCGGGCAGATACTGCTGTTTCACATAGTGATTCGGGAAATCATGGGCATATAAATATCCCTGGCCGTGTCCCAGCTTCGCCGCGCCCTTGTAATGGGCATCCTGTAAATGTACCGGAACCGGCATGGTCTTTCTCGACTTCACTGCCTCTAATGCGTCAAAGACCGCATTGCAGGCCGCGTTGCTCTTGGGAGCCGTGGCCACATAGGTGACGGCCTGGGAAAGAATAATCTGAGCCTCCGGCAGGCCGATCCGTTCCGCCGCCTGGGCCGCCGCCACGGCTACGACCAGCGCCTGCGGGTCCGCATTTCCCACATCCTCCGCCGCGCAGATCATGATTCGCCTGGCTATGAATTTCATATCTTCACCTGCGTACAGCATCCGGGCCAGATAGTAGACGGCCGCGTCCGGGTCGGATCCCCGCATGCTCTTAATAAATGCGGATATCGTGTCGTAATGGTTGTCCCCGTCCTTGTCGTAACGCACCACCCGCTTCTGAATACACTCCTGAGCCACGTCAATGTCGATATGGATCTTTCCGTCAGCCGTATCCCGCTCTGTCGTCATGACGCCCAGTTCCACGGCGTTCAATGCGGCTCTGGCGTCTCCATTCGCCACATCAGCCAGGAAGTTCATGGCCTCCTCGTCGATCACCGCATTGTAGACCCCCATGCCCTTATCCTTGTCGTAGACGGCCCTGCGGATCAGTTCTCTGATGTCCTCCCGCTCCAGCGGCTTCAGTTCGAACACCCTGGAACGGGAAAGAAGCGCTCCGTTCACCTCGAAGTACGGATTCTCTGTGGTGGCGCCGATCAGAGTCAGCGTCCCATCCTCCACAAACGGAAGTAAATAGTCCTGCTGCCCCTTATTGAAACGATGGATCTCGTCTACGAACAGAATCGTCTTTTTCCCAAACATCCCCAGGGAATCCTTGGCTTCCTTCACGATCTCCTCCATGTCCTTTTTACCGGCGACCGTGGCATTGATTTGTTTAAAATCAGCGCTGGTGGTATTGGCGATCACCTTTGCCAGCGTCGTCTTTCCAGTCCCCGGAGGTCCGTAAAAGATCACGGATCCCAGCTTATCCGCCTTGATTGCCCGGTACAGCAGCTTGTCTTTTCCGATAATGTGCTGCTGCCCAACCACCTCGTCAAGAGTCACCGGCCGGAGCCGGGACGCCAGGGGAGATTCCTTATCCATGGTATTTTCTCTCATAAAATCAAATAAATCCATTTTCCTTCTCCTGCATTGTATACAATATCACTTCCCGGCAGACCCACGTGAGCTGGATTCCGGAAAAACATCAGTCGTACCAAAAGTATAGCCCTGGTTTCCAAAAGTGTCAATGATTTCCGGGAACATACATTTGGATGCGGTATTTCAAAAGTTACAGTTCACTCCCCACCAGTGGCACCGCAGTCCGGTTCGGCCGGGCAGGCTTCCTCAGCCTTTCCAGTTCCGGTTTCGGGTATAAGAAGTTCTAAACGTGCAGAATTTTTCTAAAAACCAGGTGAAATTCCCAAACTCGCTGCGCTCAGACAAGTGGGAATTTTACCTGAACGAAAAATTTTGCGCGTTAAGAACTTCTAATACCCTGCAAAGTCACAGGAAAGGCTGAGGAAGCCTGCCCGGCCGAACCGGACTGCGGTGCCACTGGTGGGGAGTGAACTGTAACTTTCAAAAGCCTGGCCGCGTCGGAAAACAGAATCATAAAGTTTGATAAATAGTAGCAGAACCTCTTTCTCTCCATACCGCCCTCCCATCTGATGTTTCACAACGCTCTATTCCACGAATACCTTTTCAAAGACTTCCTGTGTCTCCGGAAATTCACTTTTATTCTAAAACTTCTCCGAATTCGCAAATGCGGTCTTCACGTTTACTCATTTTTCTCCACAGGTTCATTATACCATGGCCGGCAACCAATATCATTACGAACTTTAAAATATAGAAAAAGCCTGCCGGAGCACTCCGGCAGGCAGACTTGATCTGCATAAGATCCGTTCTTACATTAATTAACTCCGATAGACATCGTCTCCGGCAGAGTGCTTCCGCCGTCAATCACGATCTGAGATCCGGTTAAGTAGCTGGACTCATCACTTCCCAAAAATGCAAACAGTTCGCCGACTTCAATCGGTTTAGCCAGACGCTTCATCGGAACACCCACTGCGATGTCTGCGATTGCTGCCTCCGGATTCTCCGGATTGGATTCCAGAGCCATCTTTTCAACCATCGGTGTGCGGGCATAGCCTAACTGGGAGCAGTTTACGCGGATATTGCGGGCTGCGTACTCTACGGCAAGACACTTGGTCAGGCCGACGAGCGCGGCCTTTGTCATGGCATAGGCCGCCTCGCCCGCATCGGCAACAATGTCACCGGTTACGGAAGACGCGATCACAATGTTTCCGCCGCCCTGCTTTAACATATATGGAACTACAGCTTTACAGGTGTTCCATACACCCTTGATATTTACATCAATGTGGAAGTCACGAGTCTTGTCATCCATTTCCTCAAAAGGTGCTAAACGGCATACGCCCGCGTTACAGCATGCAACATTGATCTCTCCGAAGGTGTCAGCGCCCTTCTTAGCCGCAGCGTCCATCTGCTCACGGTCGGCTACATTGGCAATAACCGTAATAATTTCCGCATTGTATTCCCTGCGCAGCTTCTCAGCAGTCTCCTCTACCGAAGGGGATAAATCTACCATAATTAATTTTGCGCCGTATTTTGCGTAAGCAGTGGAGATTCCCTCTCCAAGACCTGCAGCAGCGCCGGTAATCAATGCAACTTTTCCATCTAACTTAGCCATTTTACATATCTCCTTTGTTGTTTTTTATATTCCAGGCGGAATGACCGCATGGTTTGCTCTAATCATTTAAAACTTCCGTATACCGTCCGGCGTCTCAATTTCCACCGGATGCTTCTTCCAGTTTACCAGGTTCATCCACAGCCAGATGATACCGCCGATTCCAAGATAGACGAAGAAGCAGATCCAGGAATCCACTCCCTGTCCCAACGTACAGAAAAATGCAATCGTTATCGCTATCACCATGGCGAAGATCCGGAATGCATCGCCGCCCTTCACCGTATTGGAGCTCTTCCAATCCGGATGCTTGTGGTGAATGCAGACCGCCGAAATCATTGTCAGCGCATACGCACAGGCACAGCCAAAACTCATCAGATTGAAGAATGCACTCATAAAATCAGAGGAGTTCTGTAAAACTATAAAAATTAAAGAAAGGATCAGCAGAAAAATATTTGGCAGCAGAGGCTGCTTATTTTTGTTCACTTTTGCAAATATTTTAGGCAAAAAGTTTTTGTTCGCCATGGAGTACAGCATACGGACCGTGGACATCCAGAAGCCCAGCAGGGAAGCGCCCATGCCCAGGAGGCAGGAGATGAGCCCCACAACTATAGGCCAGAAAACCCAGCCGAGTTCTTTCTGCATCGTAGCAATCGTCAGGAAACCATCCTGCGCAAATCCCGCATATACGTCCTTTAAACCGTCCAGACCCGCAACACAGAAATAGTAGAATACGTAGATACAGCCGCATGTCAGAATCGAACCGCAGATTGCTTTTTTAGAGCTTTTGATGGGGAAATCTCCCTCTTCCACCATCTGGGGAACTGTCTCAAAACCAAAATACGGAGTAATCAAAAGCGCCATACCGATAATCCAGCCTGGAATTCCGTGGACAGAATCCAATGTGGAGGTAAAAATATTTCCAAAGTTCGCGAGATGCCAGTGACCGGAAAACAGCAGGATAAATCCGGTCAGTATGGTAACCGCAATATTACAGAACAGCATGCCGGCCTGGGCTTTAACGAGAAACTGGACATTCTGAATACTCATCAGGAAGTACAGAATTAAGAGAATCGCCGCACAGCCTACCATGGGCCAGGTGCCAAGATTCAAATGCATCGTCTTATTCACCCATGTCATGATCGCCATAACAACAGCCGGCGGAACGGATATCCACGCCGCCATAATCAGCCAGGAGGCCAAAAATCCCACGTGTTTGTTAATCCCGACCGTGTTATAAATCAGCTCCCCGCCGGAAGTATGAAACAGAGAAGCAAGTTCGCTGTATACCAGTGCAATCGGAAGGATTGCAACCGTCATCAGGGCAAAAGCAAGAAATGTACCGGTGCCGCAATAACCGTAGAAAACAGAATCCCAGTAGTTTACAAAGGTAAAAATAGAGCCTGTCGCTACCGTATAAACAAAAATCAATTTCAAACTTTTGTTCAGACCGCCATTTTTATTTTGATTATCTTCCATTCCTAAAACTCCTTTACGTAATTAAACTTTTCAGCAGTCCCACCGCCGCAGAACATGAGGCGTTAAGCCCACAGAAATAAAAAGGTCCAAAAACCCCTTACAAAGTTTTTGGACCACAATGCCGCTCTACTGATATACGCCGTTGCATATCATCTTATATTAAATTTACGCTAAAGTGATATCCCTTTAACTGAATTAGATCATAGCACTTTGTGATTAATTTGTCAAGAAAATACCGGTTAATGGAAGACAGAAAATCTGACGGCGGTCCCCTCCCCGCTTTCCATCGTTAGCGTACCCTTAAGGCTCGATTTCACAAGGCTGTCCACAAGCTTTAATCCAAGTCCCATGCCGGATCGGTCACCGTTTTTTTCATCAATTCCGCAGCCGTCATCCCTGACCGTAACCCAGGAGTATTCCTCTCCCTTTTCTATCGTCAGGAAAATGCTGCCTTCCTCACGGTCACAAAAGGCATATTTGATGCTGTTTGTCACCAGCTCATTTACAATCAGCGCAACGGTGGATGCCACGTGCTCCGGAAGCTCCAGATCATCTCCTGTCACCTCCACATGAATCCTGCATCCGCGGACGCTCCAGCTCTCCAGCACACAATCGATAATCCGAGCCAGCATGGTCTTTAAATCAACCGCTTCCGCCCCGGTATGAGCGAGAAGGTCATAGGTCATGCTCATGCTGCGGATATATCCGGTAATGGTTTTGGCAAACGCCTTCACCTCTGCGTCTTTTTTCTGTGCCGCCTCCAGCCCGACGAGGCTGATGATCGTCTGAAGGTTATTTTTCACGCGGTGATGAACCTCATGGATTAAGGCAGCCCGGTAAGCGATTTCGTCCTCCATCTGCCGGATCTTCGTCTTATCCCGCAGGATAACGAGAATTCCCTGATACACTCCATTTTCCCGAATCGCACTGATATTCTCCTCCAATACGTATCGGTCAGTTCGAACTTCCTGCTTCCAGGTACCGCCAGCCATAATCTCTTCCTGGCTGTACTTTCCCGTCAGATCCAGTTCTTCATATCTGCGGCCGATGAGGCTCTCCGGATGCCCGGCCTTCTGATACAGCTCCTCCGCCCGTGCGTTCGCAAAGGTACAGATTCCCGCCTCATCGCAGATCAGGAATCCCTCCTGCAGATTGCTGATCAGCTGATTGATCTTACTGTCAAAGAAAGCCGCTTTTCCCTCTTTATTTACGATACGTATAGGCTCCGTATCTGCCCCGGAATTCAGATATTCATAAGTCAAAGATCCGATGACCTTCTGCTGGTCATTAAAAATGGGACTGACAGTATGGCGGACCACAATCTTTCTGTTGTCAATAATACCGATCAGCCCTCTGCCTGGAATTCCGTGTTCCAGCGCCCGATATACCGCCGGTTCATCTTCCTTCTTTTCAACCTCCCCGATCACGTCCCGCTTATAGAGGTCACAGTCCGGATGGCGGTACTGGGCCGCAACCATGGATTCCCCGTTTCGTGTCAGTATATTGATATAGGTATCCCCGCTTTCCAGATTACCGATAGAAGGCAGCGCATGGGATACATCCAGAAGAATCTGGATATCCGCTTCTGTCAAATCGGTATAAGAATGGGCAATCTGGACCAGCTTCCTGTCCCGTTCTTCTTTTGTCAGACAATCAGGCATTTTCCCCTCCCCTCCCCTGTTATTGCAGTCTGTTTTTTCAGTCTGTTTTCACACCTGTTTTTCAGTCTCTCTACTCTCCATACGCTTTTAAAAGCATTTTTGCTATCTCCGCCATGGGCTTTCCCTTGTCCATGGCCAGCCTGCGAATATAGGAAAATGCTTCCTTCTCTGTCATATTTCTGCGCTCCATAATAATTCCCTTGGCACGGTCCACATACTTTCTGTCATTGAGCGTTTCCTTCGTTCTGCTGAACTCCCTCTCCATTTCCTGAATCTGCTTATATTTATTCTGGGCAATCTTAATAGCCGGAATCAGAGTATCTTCATCCACCGGCTTCACAATATAGCCCATGATATCCATATTCACTGCTTTTTCGGCAATCTCCCTGTCCCGGTAAGCGGTCAGCACAATGATAAATCCGGCCAGCTTCTCCTCGTTGATCACCCTGGCCGCTTCCAAACCGGTCATAACAGGCATATTGATGTCCATAATTATAAAATCCGGTTTCATCTCCCTGCACAGAGTAACGGCATCCATGCCATCCTCGGCCTCTCCTGCCACTTCGTAACCGTTATTCTCCAGGATTTCCCGAATATACATACGAATCAGAACTTCGTCATCTGCAATTACACCTCGTACCCCCATCAATCTCCCCCCAGCCATATACTCCCTGTTTGTATATGAAATATATGTATTTATTCAGCTTCTCATTATACCATGAAATCAGGGGGAAACGCAACTGATCAATCCACCAGAAGCTCCTCTACTGTGACAAAGGTATACCCCTGCTTCTCCAAAGTATCGACAACCTCCAGCGCCGCCTGCACCGAAGTCGGGAATACATCGTGCATAAGTATGATATCTCCGGGTTCTACATTCTTCACGATTTTCCTCACAACTTTGTTTGTATTCTGCAGCTTCCAGTCAAGAGGATCCACCGACCACAGCACCACCGTCATATCGGTTGCACACTCCAGCTCCTCATTCCACGATCCGTACGGAGGCCGCAGATATTCCGGCCTCTGGCCTGTGATCTCTTCGATTTTCCGGTTGGTTTCCCCGATCTGCCCGCAGGCATTTTCCAGTGTTTCCTTGCTCATCTGTACATGGGTAAACCCATGGTTTCCGATCAGATGGCCGTCCTCCTTCATCTGGCGGATCACCCCTTCTTTTCCGTCAATATTTTCTCCCAGAAGAAAAAACGTGGCATGTACGCCCCGCTCTCTGAGTCCATCCAGCAGCTGACTGGTATAGACGGAATGAGGGCCGTCATCGAAGGTAAGCGCGATCTGTTTCTCCCCGGAAAACTGGCGCCGCACCTCACTCCGCGCCGAATCCCCGGCGTCAGCCGGAAGAAAGAGAGTCCCCTTCGTTTCCTGATAAAAGCCATACATGCTTCTTCCCAGCGCGATATCCAGTGCAAGGACAGCAAACAGGCATAAAATTTTCCATCTCAGTTTCATTTCGATCTCTGGCTTTCTCACTATTATTAAACAATCTATGCACAGACGAAAGAAAATAAAACCGGTTTGTTTTCGTAATTTTTCTATCTTTTTTCCATAAAATACGATATAATAGGGATATAAACCTGTTATTGTTGCATAATTTCATAGGCACATGAAATTCTTTTGAAAGGAGAGGATGTTATGGGGCATAAAATTATTACCATCGGCCGTCAGTTCGGCAGCGGCGGACACGAAATCGGCGACAGGCTGTCCAAATCTCTTGGCATTCCGCTGTATGACCGGAATTTAGTGGAGATGGCAGCCGATAAAATGGGGCTTTCAGAAATCAGTGTCGAAGAAGTGGATGAATCTGTTTTAAACACATTTTTGTCAGCCTACCGCTATCCGGACCATGTCAATTCTTTCACCGGCTATGGCCTTCCCTTAAATGACAGCACCTATTTAACGCAGTCATCCATCATCGAAAGCCTGGCAAAGCGCGGGCCCTGTATCATCGTCGGCCGGTGCGCGGACTACGTTCTCCGGCAGAATTCCGGCTGTCTGAATATCTTCATCAGCGCTTCCATGGAGGACCGCGTCAAACGGATTATGGACCGCTACAACCTGACGGCAAAGGAGGCGGCCACCGCGATCAAGCGGACAGACCGGAGAAGAAAGAATTACTATGAGACGTATACCGATCAGAACTGGGGCAGCACCGATTCCCACCAGCTGCTGATCAACGTCAGCAAGCTCGGTATGGAACGAACGCTGGGACTGATTGAATACCTTTATAAGCAGCCATAATAACCTTATAATAAACTACAGGAGCGATATGCTTTCTTGAGGGAGAAACGGCATATCGCTCCTGAATTTTGTTCTTCCTGACTTTCCGGCATCCATACTGCCTCTATACCATACCAACCAAATGGTAAAACAGCCATATCACGCCCCCGCCAATCAAGGCAATTCCGCCGACCGCTGCAATGAGAAACAACGCAACCGCCGTCTGAAAAATCAGCAGGCAGAGCAGCGGATGCTTCTTTTCCAGTTTATCCACCATTTTCTTCACAAGGTTCCCATTTATTAAAAGGACTTCCATCATCGCAATCCCCTCCTCTTCTGCTTTCATTATAATGCAGGGCGATTTAAAGATTCTACGGTTGAGATTGCGGCTTTCATAAACATTCTATAAACGATTGACTTGTTCCGCTTTCCTGGGATATGATTAGAGTAATAACTTTTTACAGTGGAGGTCTTGACTGTTGCAGACGAAATATCTGATTTTGATTCTGGGGCTTTTGATTGTTATTCTGGCTCATGGTGACCGCGGCAGAAAGGCCGGCGGATCCGGCCCCTATATAAAGAGTATTCTGGGGATTGAAAACGGAAGCGGGAGACGTATCAAGGGATACGATTACATTCGTGTTCTGGCCGTTATGGCCGTCATCGGGACCCATGTCGTTCAGTCCGATACACAGCTTTCTTCAGGCAGTCCCGGATGGATCGGCCTGCGCATCGCGGAGACCGCATTTCTGACCTGCAACGTTCTGTTTGTCATGCTCAGCGGAGCGCTGCTGCTGAACCGCGGGGAAGAACCGGTCGCGTCCTTTTATAGGAAACGGGTCTTTCGGGTCGTCATTCCCATGGCGGTCTACTATATGTTCTACCTCTATATGGGACTCTATCATTCCGGGCTGTTTAATCCGGCAAACTGGCTTGACGCGGGAAGGCGTTTTCTTTCCGGCCCCTCGGACTGGAACCCACATTTCTGGCTGATGTATGTTATCATCTCCTTCTATCTCACCGCGCCGTTTTTCAGAGTCATGGTGCAGAACATGTCCGACCGCCTTCTGACGTCATTTGTCTTCCTGACCTTTGTCATGAACGGCGCGCTTGCCTGGCTTCCGTTGGCCGGTATCCAGTTCAGTTTCGTAACCGTCCTATGCGGTTGGGAATCCGTGTTTGTATTCGGATATTTCTGGACGAGACCAGTCTCTAAACGCTTTTTTAAGCTTTTTATGGCCCTCGGGACAGTGTCCTTTGTCTTCACCGCTGCCGCCTCCTGCATCGCTCCTGACGGGGCTGAAATGCTGTTTAACAAGGCTCCTTCGATGCTCTTCATGGCAGGCGGCATTTTTGCATGGTTTTCTGAGAGGGAGAACCGTTTGAAAATGCCGGGGATGGCCGTCAGAGTAATCGGAAAGTATGGATTTTCCATTCTACTGATTCACTGGTACATTCTGCATTACGTCACCGAGGAACGGCTCGGCCTCTTCGCCTCCTCCCTTGGGGTTATCGGCGGCACCGCGCTCGCCATGGCCGTGACGCTGATCCTTTCCCTTCTGGCTGCTCTGGTATTTGATAATACCGTTGTCATTGCCGTGGAATACGTCTGCGAAGCTGCGCTCAAATGGTTAGAAAAGATATGGAAAAGGCTGACCCGTCGGTCAGCCTCATAGTTTACATAAATTCATATAGGCCTTTTTTCACTGCGTCAGCCATTTCATTTTACGACTCCACAAATCGGTATCCCACTCCGACTTCCGTCAGGATAAACCGAGGCTTCGTGGAATCTTCCTCTATCTTCCGCCGGATATTCGCCATAAATACGCGGAGGGACTGGTAATCATCCGTCGTGTCGTAGCCCCACACCTCCTGCTGTATGAAATGGTGAGTCAGCACTTTCCCGGAATTGTTTACCAGAAGCGTCAGCATCTTATATTCGATCGGGGTCAAATGCACCTCGCCGCCTCTGACAAAGACTTTTCTCTTCTCGAAATCCATCTTGAAGGTATCCAGCTCGAAGACCGGCTCCTGCCTGGGGGCGCTGCTGCGGTGGCGCAGTGCGACCCGGATTCTGGCAAGAAGTTCACCGGCATTAAACGGCTTGGTGATATAATCGTCGGCTCCGGCGTCCAGCGCGCCTACCTTCTCCTGCTCCATGCCCCTCGCGGAGACTACGATGACCGGCACATCGGATTCCTGACGAATCTGGTCCAGCACCTCCATCCCATCCAGGTCCGGAAGCCCTAAATCCAGAAGGATCAAGTCCGGATTGTTGGCGTAAAAGCAGGAAATACCAGTCAGGCCGTCGTCGGCCAGATCACACCGGTATCCCTTCGTCTTCAGTGTTATTCTTATAAAGTTCTGAATTGTCTTGTCGTCTTCTATTACCAGGATATCTGCATCATTCATTCTGTCTTACCTCCATCGGCATGTCAATCTGGAACGTGGCTCCCCCCTTGTCGTTGTTAAACGCCGTGATACGGCCTCCGTGAGCTTCCACGATGGCCTTGCAGATGGTGAGCCCCAAACCGACTCCCCGCTGCTTATCTCCGTTCTCATACGCAGTTGTAAAAAAATTATCAAAAATCTGATCCAGCCGTTCCTCCGGCACCCCGATCCCATTGTCGGATACTTTAAAAACCAGAAAACTTCCGTTCACTTTGGCGGATACGGTAATGGTGGTATCCTTTCCGGAGTGACGGATCGCATTGTCGATCAAATTCACCAGGACCTGGGTGAAGAGCCTGGCGTCTACCGGCAGCAGCACGATGTCGTGGGGGGTGGACGTCTTTAAATGGTGATCTCCCAGACGCTTGGATACCAGCGTGACCGCACCCGATATCAGGTCATCGACCACCTCTTTTTTCTTCTGTATCTCCAGGCGCCCTTCCTGAATTCTCGTCATATTGAGCAGGTTCTCCACCATGGAATTCAGCCACTCCGCATCGGTGCAGATATCGTTTAGCATGCTCTTTGCCGTCTCCTCGTCGAGCCCGTTATAATTGTCATACAGGAAATTGGAGATCCCGGCGATTCCGGTCAGCGGAGTCCTTAAATCATGGGAAATACTGCGCAGCAGAGTGCTCTTCAGCCTTTCCTTCTCAATCTGGATCTTGGTATCCTCCTTCTCCTCATTCAGCCTCTCCCGCTCCATCACCAGGGTAATCTGGGAAATGACGGTGTCCACATAAATCCGCTCTTCCGCCTCCAGCTCACTCTCGCTGCAGTCGAAGATTACGACGCCGTAGGTTTTATTGTTGCTGCGGATCGGCACGTATAGACAGGGATTTTCACCGAACTGGGACTCCCCGTGCCCGCAGACCATGGAATTGCGGTAACACCACTCCGCTATGGTATCGGCAAACTCCTCGTTATCCCGGTTTCGAATCAGGATATCCACGTGTCTGGCCGTCAGCTTCTTCAGACTTTCACAGCTGTATCTGGCCACGGCGGGAAGACCGGACAGATTTAAGAATCCGCTTCCGATGGCATTCAGCCTGGTGGTGATCTCCGTCCTGGTGTTAGCGATGTCCATCTGTTTCTGCAGTTTAACCGTCAGCGACGCCACGATAAAAGCAACAATGATAAAGATCAGCAGCGAGATCACGTAGTTGGGATCATCCACCTGAAAGGTGAATTTCGGGGCGGTAAACAGGAAGTTAAAGGTGAACACAAATACCACCGCCGAACCGATTCCCCAGCACATGCTGCTGGTCTCCACACTGCAGATCACGACGCCAACCACATAGAGCAGAAGCAGGTTTTCAATCCGGACCCCCATATGGTTGAGCACGATGGCAAACATGGTGGACAGCACCCATATGACAGCTACTTTTGCAGCATTTTTTACTATTTTTAAGACATATCCCGCATCTGCGGTTTCATTTCTCATGATTCAATCCTTTTCCCGTTTCTTTTTCCGCTTGTACCTGCCTGAAAACGTTTTTCACGCAGGAACTTTTTTCCGTCTGATGCCATTCTGACTACAGCGATAAGAACCACGTAGATCTCCAGCCGCCCCATGAACATACCGGTTATGGCGGTCCAGTGAATCACCGGACTGGCTCCATACGCCGTAATTCCCACGGACAGCCCCACCGTTCCCAGCGATGACGCAAACTCAAACATGGAATCCTGCAGGGAGTAACCGTAACAGCAGAATATAAATGTCCCCGCGCCAAACAGCAGGAGGTAGAAAAATACAAACGCGTTGATCTGTTTTCTCTCCCGGTCCGGGATCGTATCCTTCCGCCCGCCCCGGTTAATCTGCTCTGTAAATACCACCCGGTCCGGATACGTATCACGCACCAGCTTCCACCAGATTTCCTTCAGCATAACATAAACACGGTAAATCTTCAAGCCGCCTGCCGTGGAGCCGGCTCCGCCTCCAATAAGCATCAGAAGGATCATAAGAAACATCATGGCCGGCGTCCAGGAGGCGAAGGAGTCCACCGTCTGAAACCCGGTCGTCGTCAGCGCGGAAACCGCCTGAAATAAAGCCGTCCGAATGCTTTCCGGCACACTGCCGTACACGCTGTTCGTTAAAAGAACCGTCAGAAGAGGCACAAAGAGAGCCAGCAAAAACAGCATGAGCCTTGTCTCGCAGTGCGAAAAGAACGCCCTCCATTTTCCCTTCAGAAGAAGCAAATGAACGAAAAAATTCGTGCCTCCCAGCAGCATAAGCACGATTGTGACCATCTCGATCGCGGGGCTGTGATAATATCCGATGCTCTCCGGCCTCGTGGAAAAACCGCCGGTGGAAAGCGCTGCCACGGCGTGATTAACCGCGTCGAAGAGGCTCATTCCAAACAGCACATAAAGTAGTGTTCCAGCCAGAATATAGCCGCTGTAAATCCCTATGACCAGCCTGGCGGATTCGATTAAATTGGGGAGCAGACGGTCTGAATGGCCTTCCGCGTGATACAGACGCATCCCATACACATCGGACAGAACCGACGTCATGACCAACACCAGCCCGATCCCTCCGAAGAACAGCAGCACGGTCCGGTGAATCAGAAAAATATGCGGCGCCGTACCCGTATTGACCACAGTCAGACCCGTGGTGCTGAGTCCGCTGGTGGTCTCAAACACGGCCTGCGTCACCGTGTAATTTCCCGTAAGAACGAAAGGCATGGCCGTCACAAATATAACGATGATCCAGGTCCCCAGCACCACAATCATCTCCTGATTCTTTTCCAGCCTTCCGGTTTTTCTTCCCCGCAGGACAAGGCTCATTAAGTATCCGGCCAGAATGGCGGAGACTCCGGGCGCCACAAAGTACTGCGCCTGCCCGATTTCCTCCGGATAAAAGAATAGGGTAAGCAAAGGCAGCATCGTGATGATCCCCGCCAGAATCATCACGATTCCCATATAACCGGCAATGAGGCGGCCGCCTTTCAGCGTGCGCCGGTCGTCCTGGTATTTTGCGCCAAATGTTTCCCATATCTTCTTGTCACTTTTCATTTTCTTCACTGCCTATGATCGCTTTTACCGCCTCTTTCTGACTCTCAGGCGTGGTCATGACGACCAGACGGTCCCCCGCCATGATCTTGCTCTGCCCGTTGGGCACCGCCACCTCGGAATCCCTGATGATGCAGCTGATAATGGTGTTAAAAGGCAGCCGCATATCGGCGATCTTCTGTCCTACCGCCGGACAGTCGGACATCACTCTGATCTCATTCACCAGAACCCTCTGGTTCTCCAGCGGCATAACCTTGACCAGATCTTCCACCACAGAAGCCTGTTCAATATAATGGGCCAGCATATAGGTAGCACTGATGGCCCGGTCCACGCCCAGCAGCTCAAAAATTTCCACATTTTTCGGATTTCTTACGGTACAGACGGTCTTTTTCACGGCAAACAGGCGCTTTGCCATCTGGCATATCTCCAGGTTATCCGCGTCCTTCTCCCGCAGCGCGATCACTATATCGCATCCGCGGATCCCGGCGTCTTCCATCACATATTCCTTGCAGGGATCGCCGTAGATCACGGATATATCATCGTGAACCGCTGCGAGATGCTCACAGTAATTCATATCCTCATTGACCGTAATCAGTTTATGTTTTCCCATTAACAAAAGTCCGATCAGGAAATCAGCTTCGTCCCTGCCTCCTGCCACTACGATTTTCATGAGACCACCGCCTCCTGATACTCGCCTTCTGTCAGACGGTCAAACTCATTGACCGACAGCACAAACGGGCAGATTGGCTTCACATTAAAACCGCTCAGCAGCTTTTCTTTATTCTTATCATTGAGCCGTGAAAATACCTCCGGCACCTTAAAGATCCGGCATGCGATCTGGGACGCCAGAATATTAATATTATCATCATCCGTAGCCGCAATAAATACCTCCGCGCTCTCAATTCCAGCCTGTTTTAATAAATCCACGTCGGTTCCGTCGCCTACAATCTGATACCCTCCAAAATCATCCGGTAATTTCCGGAATGCATCTTCATTTAAATCAATAACCACAATTCTAGTATTACGCCCCGAAAGTTTTCCTGCCAATCCCGCGCCAAATCTGCTCGCCCCTGCGATAATGATTGTTTTCGTTTTATGAAAAAACATACTGGCACCTCCTTTTTCTATCTAAAGCATAAAACAGCGTATTCTTACAGTTTTATTGTAGCGGAAGGCATCATAAAAATGATAGTGGGAATCAATGCAGGCATATAAAGATTCTATAAAGATGGGATCCGGGAATAAAGGGTCAAAAAAAGACCACTGTCCCGCAAGAGACAGCAGCCTTTTTATTCTGGTTTTATTCAGCAAAAACGGTGATTATGCTAAGCAAACGTTAACTGCCTGCAGACCACGGTTTCCTTCGGTTGTATCATAAGTTACCTTCTGGCCCTCTTCAAGAGTCTTGTAGCCATCAGCCATGATTCCGGAAAAGTGTACGAATACTTCTTCGCCAGTCTCGTCGTTTGTGATAAAACCATAACCCTTTGCTCCATTAAACCATTTTACTGTACCGTTGTTCATAACGCGTACCTCCTATAAAAATAAAAAAATTATTTGATTTATCTCATGAAACAAAAATCACATATTTTTGTAAAGCATCATCCGAAAATAATGACTTACAAAAATATGTGAAATCATAACCTCATTCGATAATACGGGTGTAGTTTACACCTTTTTTCATAAATTGTCAAGACTATTACAGCATTTTCCCTAAAAAAACCCCCGAATCTGCAAAACAGATTCGGGGGAAAGAAGAGTCTAAATTACTTTAATGTAACTTTTGCACCCTCAGCCTCTAAGGAAGCCTTGATCTGCTCAGCTTCTTCCTTGGAAGCGCCAGCCTTAACTACCTTCGGAGCGCTGTCAACTACGTCTTTAGCTTCTTTTAAGCCTAAGCCTGTAGCTTCACGAACAACCTTGATAACTTTAACCTTGTTAGGACCAACTTCAGTTAATTCAACGTCGAACTCTGTCTTCTCTTCTTCAGCTGCTGCGCCAGCGCCTGCTGCTGCTACAACAACACCTGCTGCTGCGGATACACCGAATTCTTCTTCACAAGCTTTTACTAAATCATTTAATTCTAATACGGATAATTCTTTGATAGCTTCAATAAACTCAGCTGTTGTTAACTTTGCCATGATAATATACCTCCATTTAATATATGTTTGATTTTTTGTAAGGAAGTTCAGCTCCCTTTGGTTGCTGAACCGCTAATTTTCTAAATTCAGGCTGCGCTGCGCTTGTCTTCATTAAGAAAATTAAGCCTCTGCGCTTTCGCCGCCCTGTGCTTCTGCGATCTGCTTGAGCACGCGAGCAAAGTTGGTGATCGGAGACTGGATGCTTCCAAGTAACTTTCCAAGAAGAACTTCTCTGGAAGGAATGCTGGAAATCTGAGCCATGCCCTTTTCATCGTAATATACGCCTTCAACAACACCGCCCTTAATCTCTAATGCCGGAGCTGTCTTGGCAAACTCAGCAAGGATTCTTGCCGGAGCTGTCGCGTCTGTCTTGGATACCGCTAATGCTGTAGGTCCTTCCAGATTCGGCTCCAAAGCCTCGAATGCTGTGCCTTTTCCTGCAAAACGGATCATGGTATTCTTGTATACTTTGTATACAACGCCTGCTTCTCTTAACTTCTTACGCAGTTCAGTATCCTGAGCTACAGTTAAGCCACGGTAGTCAACGACTACTGCAGTCTCGGCGCCGTCAAATAATTCCTTGATCTCGTCTACAACTGGCTGTTTTAATTCAACTTTTGCCATTATGGTTTACCTCCTGTTTAGTCTAAACCTGGCCGATTATCCGGCCGGTCCGCCCGTATAAACCGCAAAAAGAATATCTCTGTCCTGACGGAGCGCTTTTATCTCACTGGACTTTCGTCCCCGGAAAACAAAAACCTCTCTGCCACAAGGACAGAGAGGTCTACAGATCATTCGTTAAAACGATACTTGTACGTTCCTCGGCAGGCGTTTACACCTTATGCCTTGCGGCACCTGCTGTCTTCGGCAGTCAATACTTTGCGTATTGTAACATGATTTATGATTAATGTCAACCACAAAACAAAATTAGTTCATTAATTTTGCTACGTTCAGCTTTACGCCAGGCCCCATGGTAGAAGTCAGAGTAACGCTCTTTAAGTAAGCACCCTTAACAGCACTTGGTTTTGCTTTCATGATTGCATCGATAAGCGTCTGGAAGTTGTCCGCTAATTTATCTTCTTCGAAAGAAGCTTTTCCAACTGGCACGTGGATAATGTTTGTTTTATCAAGTCTATACTCAACTTTACCGGCTTTGATATCGTTGATAGCCTTCGTTACGTCCATGGTAACTGTACCAGCTTTTGGGTTTGGCATTAAGCCCTTCGGTCCGAGTACACGTCCCAGACGTCCAACAACACCCATCATATCTGGGGTAGCAACAACTACATCAAAGTCTAACCAGCCTTCGTTCTGGATCTTCGGAATTAATTCCTCTGCTCCAACGAAATCAGCGCCTGCAGCTAAAGCCTCGTCAGCCTTAGGTCCCTTAGCGAATACTAAGATTCTTACAGTCTTACCTGTACCATGAGGCAGTACAACTGCACCACGGATCTGCTGATCTGCGTGACGTCCGTCACAACCGGTTCTGATATGAGCTTCAATTGTTTCATCAAATTTAGCACTTGCAGCTTTCTTTACTAATGAGATTGCTTCCGGTGCATCGTAGAGAACAGAACGATCGATTGTCTTCGCTGCCTCTGCGTATCTTTTTCCTCTTTTCATTATAAATAACCTCCTAGTGGTATTGTCGGGGATGTCCCTCCCACGTTTTTAATTCCTGCTGATTCACGGGTGTGTTCACTGGGCTAAGCTCGAAAGGACCTCGCTATACCCGATAAAGCGGGGCACGCTGAGTTTCGCGAACGGCCTCGCACTAAACTCAAAAAGACCTCGTTATACCCGATAAAGCGGGGCACGCTGAGCGCTTCCGGCCTATTCAGCTACCTGAATTCCCATGCTTCTTGCCGTACCAGCAATCATGCTCATGGCTGCTTCCAGAGATGCTGCGTTTAAGTCAGGCATCTTTGTCTCGGCAATCTTCTGTAAATCTTCTTTGGAGATAGTTGCTACTTTTGTCTTGTTCGGAGCTGCAGATCCGGATTTAAGCTTGCATGCTTTCTTTAATAATACAGCTGCAGGCGGAGTCTTTGTGATGAAGCTGAAGCTTCTGTCAGCATAAACAGTGATAACAACCGGGATGATTAAGTCGCCCTGGTCAGCTGTTCTTGCGTTGAACTCCTTTGTAAACTGTACAATGTTAACACCATGCTGTCCGAGTGCCGGTCCGACAGGAGGAGCTGGTGTAGCCTTTCCCGCTGGAATCTGCAGTTTGATATATCCTGTTACTTTCTTTGCCATAATTAGGCACCTCCTAATAAATGTGGTATTGTCGGGGATTTCCCTCCCACGAGCCCTCTGAAACCAAAAGGCCGCTTTTACTTGTTACATCTTTTTAATTTCGTTGAAATTCAGTTCAACCGGGGTCTCTCGGCCAAACATCTCAACATTAATCGTGATGGATTTCTTACCTTCGTTGATGGACTTGATAGCACCAACGGTATCCTTCCATGCACCGGAAATTACCACAACGGTATCTCCAACCTCAAAATCAACAATGACTTCCTCATTTCTGAATCCTAAGCTCGCCATCTCATCTTCTGTCAGAGGAACCGGTTTCGATCCAGGACCAACAAAGCCTGTAACACCACGGGTGTTACGCACCACATACCATGTATCATCATTCATGATCATATGGATCAGTACGTAGCCGGGGAACATCTTCTTATCGGCCTTTTTCTCCACACCATTCTTCAGTTCGATAACGGATTCCAGCGGAACTGACACTTCCAGGATCTGATCCTGTAAGTTTCTGTTTTCAATGGTTTTCTCAATGTCGACTTTTACTTTGTTCTCATAGCCTGAATAGGTATGGACTACATACCAATGTGCTTCTGACATACACTCACCTTAACCCTTAATCATTATAAGATAAAACTGAGACCGAACTTGATGATTAAATCAAGAATGGCGATAATCAGTCCTAAAGCAATCGATACAGCCAGTACTGCAATTGTCTGCTTCGTTACGGTTTCTTGGTCAGGCCAGACGATTTTCTTGAACTCAGTCTTCAAACCCTGGAAGAAATTCTTCTTCTGAGCTCCCTCGTTGTTCACTGTATCTCCCATAATTTCACGTCCTTTACGTCAAACCGATTACTTAGTTTCCTTGTGCAAAGTATGTGTCTTACAGAATCTACAATACTTTTTGGTTTCCATTCTGTCAGGATGAGTCTTCTTATCCTTGGTCATGTTATAGTTACGCTGCTTGCATTCTGTACATGCCAGTGTGATCTTTGTGCGCACGACTTCCACCTCCACTTAAATTTTCGTTGTTGTTATTCGGCCATTCTTCTATTATCAGGTTCTCACGCCCTGCGCTGCCGCAAAACGTAATTTTGAGCATAAAAAAAAGACCTAAGCTCTTCCATTCGCCCAATTACTATATCATATGGGTCAGGATTCGTCAATCTTTTTTTGCGAAAAACTATTGATTTATAAAGTTTTTTAAGTATACCATGAAGAGAAAAAAATTGCAAGCAGGAAAAACAGCAGGGCCGGACAGCGACAGCCGGAAGCGAAGACTGAACTGTTACGAAAACGGCAAAAGGAGCCGCTGCTTTCGACTCCTTCCGCATTTTTCGACCAGACTGTAACTGTCGGCGCTCTCTTCCCTGCAAATATCCGCTCAGCTGTACCGGCTCTCAGCGTTAAAATCAAACACGTGAGGCACTTCTTCCTCCGGCATATGTAAAGCCCTTCGCAGCTCCCGCCAGAGGCATACGATAGAGTTCTCACCCTCCCGCAGATCGGCCACCACCAGGCCGCCCTCCGCTGTCAGAAGCGCATACGCCTCTTTATATCTGCCGGTCTGATAGAGCGCCGTAATATATTCCAGCACGACACGTGACTCGGAGGCCACGTTCTCCGGAAGCTGTTCATAGACCCGGATCAGCGCATCATACCCGCCGCATCTGGCCAGAACCTGGAAACCTTCCTTAACATAGGAAAGATCTCCCGCCCGCTCCATCAGTCCTATTTCCATCCCGGATACGGCTCTTTCGTACTCCCGGCCTTCCAAACAGAGCAGTGATGCCAGACCATAACGGCTCCAGGCGTTTTCCTTCTGGCGGATGCTTTCACAAAAACACAACTCCGCCTCCCTGTTTTTCCCGCGGGCCATGTGATTTAATGCAAGGTGGTATAACAGGTGCCAATCCGGTGAAACCGTACTTTGGGTTTGATTTGCCTGCTCTTTCAGCATCTCGTACCAGAAGTCATCCGCCATGCAGTCGGCAGTCATATCAGCCGGATCCGCTGACGGGAAATGGCCGGTTTCCAGAAAAATCCGCCATGGAGTCTGACGCTCATCCTCACTGGAGAAATCCAGATGAGGAGAAAGCGGTTCTTCCCCTCTGCGTACACGACAGGCATTTTCCAAGTCTGCGTAACCGCTGCCGCGGTAAACCACCTCGCCTGGCTTTATGGCCCATCCATGGCTGTCCCTCAGCGTTTTTTCCAGCGTCTCCCCTGCTTCGTCACGCACCATGGCCGTCAGGCGTTCCCGTTCTTCCTCAAAAGAGTCGCTGCGCCCGCTTAAAGTCACGGCGCCATACCGTTCCAGCCACTCCCACGCGGTGTGGGGCGCCATTGGAATACAGCCATACTGCGTCTTTCCAAGCCCGGCCTGAATCTCCACATAACGGCCGGCTTCCTCCGTGAGATATTCCTGCCAGCGCGCGGAAGCGCTGTTATTGCCCCAGGTAAAGAGCTTACGCCCCCGCAGGCGGCGGGTGGAATACTGAAGAAGCCCATAGCCGTCCGGAGCCACATTTGCAATATAGCGCGGGGCCTCCTCCGGGATATTGAAGAAATAATCCACCTGTCCGGGAATATTTTGGTAATATGAAATATCGATGCCGTCAACCACCGGAACCGGCACTTTATAGACGCTTCCTCCGCCGCTGCTGTAGGCGCTCTCCGCCGGCACAATCACACGGCCGCCTTCGTATTCCGGAACCGCCATATTACTCCACCAATACATGGGCGTTACATCCGGATTATGATTCACCACGCGTATGCGGCAGTTTAGGAAGGCGCCGCCCTCATCCAGCCAGAAATCCATCTGATAGACCATTCTGCGCACCCGCTCGTATTCATACATGCGCAGCACCGGCATACCGCTGTCATTCTCCAGCCTTGCGGTAAAGAGCGGTTCCATGGTCAAAGGCGTATGGCCGATGAGGCCGATGTTCCATTCCACGCCGCCTGAGAACCAGGCGTCACGCACTGCCAGATTACTGGGGCGTATCACATCATTGGTATAAAGCAGCTCGCGCCCCGCCTTTAAATCGGTAAGCCGCCACAGGCGTCCGCCGAATTCAGGCAGAAACACGGCCCTTAAAAATTCATTCTCAAGGACCGCAGTCTTCACCGGATGAATGCCGCATTCCCGCGTATAGCAGGTATAATCCCGGTACGGATAACTATTCATAAGCTTCCCGTAGGCTTCGTATATCTCATCGTCCTCGTCTAAGTAAAACGCTGTCTTGTTCTGCATATTTTTCATGCCTGTCAAGTTGGGCACCGAGGCCTCCGGCCCTTTGGGCGCAGTTTTCATATATGCAGTTTCAAATGTCAATGTCGGATTCATAGGCTACCCCTTGATCGCTCCGCCGGTTACACCTGCGATGATCTTGTCTGACAGGAACAAGTAAAGCAGGAAGGTCGGCGCAAATACGATGACAACGGCCGCAAACATTCCGCCGTAATCATTTGTATACTGCATACCTTTTACCATATTATAAAGACCTACGGCAATCGGGCGTACGTTCTGCTTGCTTGCAAACAGCATGGACATGAAAAATTCATTCCAGATGGCGATAAAATTGAAAATCGTCACGGTAATAATACCGGGCTGCGCCAGCGGAAACATGATCTTCCAGAAAGTCTGGATGGGGGAACAGCCGTCGATGGCCGCAGCTTCCTCAAAGGTGTAGGACAGATTTGAGAAAAACGCCAGCAGGAAGAAAATGCTGAATGGCACATTCATGGCGATATAGAGGAACATAATGAGTCCCCGTGTGTTCGTAAGCTTTAATGATGTAATAATGGAAAAAAGAGGCATTACAATCATGATAACCGGAATGCCTAACGCTGTCGCAAACAGATTCTGCAGAATCATGTTGCCTCTGAATTTAAAACGCGACAGAGCGTACGCGGCGGGCGCCGCTACCAGAATAATCATGGTACAGGAAATCGCCGTATAGATCAGGGAGTTTACAAAGAACACGCTTATCTTCTGTGATTTCCATGCATTGGTATAGTTTTCAAAATGAAATCCGCTGGCGAATTTAAATAATTCTCCGCTTAAAATCTCACGGCTGGTGGAAAAGGAAGCCAGTATAACCCAGCCGATCAACAGGATCGTAAATATAAGCCAGACCACGCACATGATATATCCGGGCAGCTTGGGAACTTCTCTCTTGATACTCACTCTCTGCTTTATTTCTTTTTGTTTTGCCATGCTATCTACCTCCCTACAGATCCGCGTCATCATTTTTAATGATGAGTGTGGTTAAGCTGAATACCGCAACTACAATGACTGCCATCATAACACCGATTGCGGCACCCACGCCGGAATCACGTACTGCCTGGACCGCATTGGACGCGCCGAAAACAAGCTCATACATATAGTTCAGCGGCATTACCGTCTGTTCGGACAAGTTGACCGGATCGAATACCTGGCCCCAGATAAAGAAGCCGACACTCGATACCGTCCACATAACGAGGTTGGTCCGAATGGAGCCGCGGAGCAGAGGAAGCGTAATATACCAGAATTTTTTGAATACATTGGCGCCTTCTATGGAAGCGGCCTCGTAATAATCTGCGCTGATCCGTTCAATACCGCTCATAAAAATCAGCATATGGTATCCTACCATACCGAAGCAGTAGGCAATCAGCATGCTCCAGAATTTGTGGTGGGGATCCGTCCACATGACATTGCTGCCGCCAAACCATCCGATGATGGTGTTAAGCAGGCCGTAGCTCTCCTTACTGAGCGCATAATACAGCCACATGGTACCCATAGCAACCGCGGAAACCAGGTTTGGCAGATAAATCACGCTCCGGAAAAACTTTTTTCCTTTCATACCGTTTGTGAGGGCTACCGCAAACACCAGAGCCAGAGCCATAACGGCGATACCGCCGACCAGCCACAGTCTTCCCAAGTTCATCATAGCCGTCTGGAACATATTGTTGTTAAAAGATTTCACATAGTTGGTAAAACCGCTGAACTGCCATGTGGAAACCGGATCTGTCACACCTTCTACCTTGCAGAAGCTCATGATAAAGGTGCGGATCGTCGGATACAGAAATACAATTAAGTACAGCAGCACAGCAGGTGTCAGGAACATTACCAGCATGGGAGTGGTGTTCCGGCGCAACGGGCTGCCGCCTTTTTTTGCCGTTTTTTGCTTTGCCATAAGAGTCGCCCTCCATTTTCCATAGAACACATTTTTCTATTGAATAAAAAGGGGGCGGCGGCAGTGGCGCCACCGCCCCTTTGTCTATCAGTCTGTTAAAGCGATCATGAACCCTTCTGAATCTTAGCAAATGCATCCGCAAACTGCTGTGCGTTGACACTGCCGCTGATCATCATAGCCATGTTAGTCTTAATAGCCGCGTTGACATTGGTATCATTTTCCATTCCTACTGCCCAGTTCAGTCTGTGTGTCGTAGAATCCAGAACTGCCTTTGCATCTGCAAGTGCTGCCGGCCATGTAGCATCGTTGTCCATGGGAACACCCATACTGGCGTCAGCAAGCTTCTGATCCCATTCGCCGCTTGTCAGCCACTGAATCAGGGCAAATGCAGCGTTCGGATACTTCGTATCTTTGTTGATTGCGAAACACTGTGCACCGTACTGGTTGGATTCTGCTCCGTCACCGCCTTCAGCGATCTGCGGAAGTGAGAATGCGCCCCACTTGAAGTCTTCCGGTGTCTGGTTCTTTACTTCGTTTGGAAGCCAGCTTCCGTTTAAGTACATGGCAACGCTGCCGTCAGCGATATTGCTCTGGCCCTGCGGATATACGTTGCCTGCTGCACGTGGATCTATGTAGCCCTTTGTTACCAGTTCTTCCAAAACCTGTGCTGTCTTTAAGACTGCTTCGTTGCTGAAGTCACCTGCGGCAACAGCCTCGGTTGTATCAGAACCAGCGACACGGTCCATAAGGAAACCGAACAGGCATGCCATATAAGCGTCGTCAACGGTCATCGGAATCACACCTGCCCCCTTAAGCGCTTCACAGTCGGCAAGGAATTCATCCCAGGTAGTCGGAACCGCTGTAATACCGGCTTTTGTGAAGGCATCCTTATTATAGAACATAATAAATGTGGATGGCTGATAAGGAACACTCTTTAAGGTGCCGCCGCCCTGCTGCTTGGCTAATTCGATCAGAGTGGCATTCTGTGCGCCGTTTAACGGAGACGCATCATACATACTCTGAATATCCAGAAGATATTTTCCCCAGGTACCGTTTACACGTTCGATATCTTCGTCAAAGACATCAACGGTCTCTCCTGCGGACAGTGCTGGCTCCAGAGTCTTACGTGTGTCACGGGAGCCTGCCCAGTTAATCTCTACTTCTACACCGGTAGATTTGACGAAAGCGTCAACAGCCTCGGAGATCGCCTGGCCCTGCGGCTCAGTCTCTGCCCACATCGGCCAGTAAACCAGTTTGGCGCCATCCTCAATTGTTCCCGCTGCTGCGGCTGTCTCTGCCGGAGCAGCCTCTGATCCTTCCGGAGCTTTGGTCTCTGCCGAAGCCTGTGTGGTGGGTGCCTGTGTCTCTGCCGTCTTGGTGCTTCCACAGCCTGCAAGAGCAGATGCAACCATCGCAGACGCCAGAACTAAACTCAGTATTTTTTTCATGTAAAAAACCCTCCTTTTTCAAATATGTTTATAGTATACACCATTTTTTTGTATATTTCAACGAAAAAAGAAATTTTTTCCACAAATATTTCACAACAGATTCCATTTTTGCATATTCCGTTTTATGCAACCTTACCATAGTGTTTTATTTCTCCTCATTACCGCCTTTTTTTCTATATATGAATGTCCCGGCCTTTTATGCATAAATAAGGAAGGGCTGGAGTACACTGGTATTAGATATGGAATGGAAAGAATGAAAGGAGTAAAAAACATGGTAGACCGTTGTGTATGCTGCGGCGCAATCGTTCCCGAAGGTACGGAGGTCTGTATCAACTGCCGTCACCAATATTTGGATACTGAGAATGGACAGACTGCGTCATGTCCAGGTCACTCCATTTCCCGGGCACAAAATCTGAAGGGGAAAGAAGCTTTCGGCCATTCGAAATAGGATATGATTTTATTTTTTCCCCGACTCCCTGAGGCAAAGGTAAAATTTCATCATTTCAATGGCCTCTTTCTGCGTCTTTTCATCGTATTTTTTCAGGATTCGGTAGGCCAGGTCCGGATTATCGATCCGTTCTTCTCCCGCCTGACCGAACAAAATATAATCCACCGAGAGGTCGAGATAATGCGATAAATCCAAAAGTGTCTCTATGGACATGCCGCAGGTTCCCCGTTCAATATCGCCGTAATAATGAACAGCCCTGCCTATTTTACCGGCCACCTCCGCACTCGTCATTCCCAGTTCCTTCCGCCTTTGTCTGATTCTTTTTGCAGCTCCGGCGCGGTCATATACCATTTCAACTCCTCCTAGTATAATAATGGTGTAGTCAATCAAGACTACAAGTTAATAGTTACGGTATCTGTTCTAATGAATAACTGAAGGAGAGGCTCTCCCTCCATCAGAGGTTATTGCTAATAATTA